>CAZIIU010000007.1:0-34224 GCA_964539395.1 uncultured Bacteroidaceae bacterium | reverse complement strand
CTTCTGCAAGGACTGACCTAAAATAAGGAATGACCACCCGTAAGCGCTGACCTTCTGTAAGGACTGACCTTCTGAAAGGACTGACCTAAAATAAGGAATGACCACCCGTAAGCGCTGAACTTCTGCAAGCGCTGAACTTCTGCAAGGACTGACCTAAAATAAGGAATGACCACCCGTAAGCGCTGACCTTCTGTAAGGACAGACCTTCTGAAAGGACTGACCTAAAATAAGGAATGACCACCCGTAAGCGCTGACCTTCTGCAAGCGCTGAACTTCTGTAAGGACTGACCTTCTGAAAGCACTGACCTTCTGCAAGGACTGAACTTCTGTAAGGACTTTCCTCCATTAAGCGCTGACCTGATATAAACACTGACCTTCCGTAAGCACTGAATTTATGTAAAAGGTATGATGCTTCGAAGCATGGAACAGTTTAAAAAGAAATCTGTTGCAGTATTTCTGCCCGGACCATAGAAAAAGGCTGTAATTGTTTTGTCCGGCTCCGGCATTGGCGACATGCCAGAACCCTTAAGACAAATTACCACTGCGATAGTTTGTGGGGAAATCAGCTCACGGAGAGAAAGGGAAGATTTGGTCAGAATAACCGCTGGTCGATATGGTATTTAAAAAGGATCAAGGATTGAACTATCGTGGGGATCGGCACGATATGATGATATATTCCTGCCAACTGTATATGCATTGAGTCTCTCCTCATTAACAGGGGTAAGAAGCTTACCATATTCGATCCCCGGGACTTTAAGGAGCCAGGATTTTTCTGATGGCTGATCTAAAATGGCAGGCATTCTTTTCTTTGTATTATGGATCTTTTCCATCAGTGGATTAGCGCGGGTGGTTACTATGGAAAAACCACGAAAGGCATCATTATCAGCACCATTACTCCACAAATCGTAGATACCGGCCATTGCCATCAGCTGGTCGTTTTTATCGCTTATATACCAGGGAATCTTCTGATTGCCAACATGCTGCCATTCGAAAAACCCGCAGGCAATAATGAGACAATGATTTTTTCCATAAGCATTTCTGAACGAGGGCTTCTTATTAAGTGTTTCAGCCCTGGCATTGTAGGTTCCCTTCCGGATTTGCTCGGCTTGTGCCATATCCCTGACCCAATGGGGGACCAATCCCCATTGCATCAACTGAACAACACCAGGTTCTTCGCTGGTAATTACCGGCAGGATTGGGTTCTCGAATGCCCTGTAAAAAAACCTGAAATCGAAATTATTCAGAACTGAGGCATCCGCTTCAAATCTTTTTTCAATTGCATCGCGTGTAGTATATATATTTATTGTAAAACACATGATAATGAAAGGAGTGTTAAAAATGAAAAACAGATCAATTAAACAAAGCCTGTAAAATCTTTGTTATTAGTTTGACAAGATAATAAGAATTGAAAAGTAAAGAGAAAATAGTACCGTTTTTTCCATTAGGGGTTTTTTTATTGCCTGGCGAGGATTTGCCGTTGAGGATATTTGAACCAAGATACCTTCAATTGATTGAGGATGCCGGTAAAGATGGATTCACGTTTGTGATACCCTATACGAAGGATGATGAAATCAGGGAGTATGGCTGCGAGGTGCAGTTACAGCAGGTTGTGGCTGAAAGCAGGCAGGGACAGAAGGTTATTACGGTTGAATCTGTTTCTCTGGTGCGGATTGGGCATTATTCCACAGCCATGGCAGGAAAACTCTATCCAGGCGGTATTGTTGAAACACTCCCCCCTGCCCCACCGGTAGAAAACAGGAAGCTGGTCGACCTGGTAATGAATTACAGACAGAAATTTGACAAGAATTTTTTGAAGTCAGCAAAAGGAGATGCATTTTGTTACTATGATATATTGCGGTCACTCAACCTGTCATCGGAGGATAAGTACAGGTTTGTGGAGCGCCAATGCGATGAGCAGCGTGAAAAATACCTGGCTAAACAAATTGAATACCTGATGATGATCCGGCGGCAGGAGATGAAGCTGAATAATGATTTCCAGTTGAACTAAATCTCATTTCTCACGGCAATTCTCCAATTTACCGATTCATACAATCGCAATCTCCCTTTCAACAGGTATTACCCTTGAACAGTTTCGCAAATTCCAACAGATGAGCAGCTTTAGCGGCTAACTAATCCTGCAGCTTACAATGAATTACCGGTCTCCTTCTCAGGTTCCCTTTTATTGCTCCTGTTCAAACTGCTTTTTAACCGTTCCATATCCTGTTTAAGTCCGGCTACTGTCCTTACCAGCTCATTCTCCGGCAGCACAGGTTCAGGAAGTTCCTGACTGATAAAATGGACAAATTTCCAAACCTCCTTAATATCGGTAACCTTTACATCAAAGGGTTCATAAAGCGGATTCAGTGAATAGAGTGACAGTATCCCCTCTTCGCTGATTTTATTCTCAACAATCTTAAATACAATTCCATCATCGATCGTCAGGATTATACAGGCCTCTCCTGTAGGGATACTGCTCCAGTCAACCAGATACTCCCCTGTCACATAAGCTTTATCGGGTATAGGAAACATGGAGTCGCCATTGAGCTGAAAGGTTCGGTACTTCCTGTTCGCTGAGAGAAAAGGTAGCCGGAATACCGGGAGTTCGCTGATGTATTCCGGATCGGCAAATCCATTGGTATAACCGGCCCGGGCCCTTTCACTCACCAGTTCGATGTTTTCCTCGTTGGAACTATCGACCGTCGACGCCAGGATTCTCAGGTTACCTCCCTTTAAAAATACATCATCGCCACTTTCGAGTTGACAGAGCTGACTCTCCGAGAGCGTGGAGAGGTCGGTTCTTATCAGCGTGTCGACCGCCATATTAAAGTATTTTGAGAACCCCAGAAGCACTTCAATACCTGGTTCTGCCACCCGGTTCTCATAACCACTGAGCGTGGATCGCTTCATATTGAGAATAGCGGCCAGATCATCCTGCGTCTTGTTCTTCCGCTTCCTCAACAACTTGATGTTCGAATGAAAATACATGACATTATTTTTAAAAAAACATTGCATATTATTTTTCTAATGATTAATTTGTAATCGTAAGTTCGATTAAAAACTAATCAAATATAAAAAGAGTTTTTGATAAATGCAACAATAATTATTTCCGGATGCTGCACGAAAGTTTATTACCTGCTGAATGCCAGGTATCCACCGCGGCATACTGCCGGATAAGGCAGAGCGGTCCGCTATCGCCTGAAAGCCTGAAGCCGGTTGTATAATACCGGATTTTCCGGGGAACGACGGATCGCGCGTAACAGGGCGGGTGACCGGCTGTTGGTGCAGGGAACGATGGATCGTGCGTAACAGGGCGGGTGACCGGCTGTTGGTGCAGGGAACGAACCGAACGTGCAGGGTGCGGAATGGGGCTGCAGGATAATCCGGCGGCAGGGACCTTTGAATGAAAAGTGAATGATGGAGCGAAATATTGTACATATGGACATGGATACCTTTTTTGTATCGGTGGAACGCCTGAAGAACAGCAGCCTGGTGGGCAAACCGGTGATCATTGGCGGAGCATCCGACCGGGGGGTGGTGGCGGGTTGCAGCTACGAGGCGCGCCGCTATGGGGTTCATTCGGCCATGCCGGTGAAGATGGCGCGTATCCTTTGCAGCGAGGCGATCATGATACGCGGCGATATGGACAGCTACAGCAAGTATTCAAAGATGGTAACGGAGATCATTGCAGAGCGGGCCCCGGTGTATGAGAAGGCATCGATTGATGAGCATTACCTGGATATTACCGGGATGGACCGCTTTTTCGGGTGTATGCAATGGACCTCTGAACTGCGGGAACGGATCATCCGGGAGACGGGACTGCCCATCTCCTTCGGTCTCTCTGTCAACAAAACCGTATCAAAAATTGCTACGGGAGAGGCAAAGCCCGATCGCGGCATCGAGGTGCCGTTCACCGGGGTACACGGCTTCCTCTCTCCTTTGTCCATCAGGAAAATTCCGATGATTGGCAACAAGACCTATCACTTGCTGAGGTCGATGGGTATCTCTACTATCGGCACCCTGGGTATGATCCCACGGGAGATGATGGAGGGACTGCTGGGGAAGAACGGAACCGTTATCTGGAAAAAGGCGAACGGCATCGACCCTACCCCCGTAGTGCAGTATTCGGAGCGGAAATCGATCGGCACCGAACGGACGTTCGACAGAGATACTATGGATATTGGAGGATTAAAGGACCTGCTGGTATCGATGGTGGAGAAACTTACGTTTCAGCTGCGCAGGGAGGAAAAACTCACCTCCTGCATTACTGTAAAGATAAGGTATTCGAACTTCGATACCCACACACTGCAGAAACGCACGGGATATACATCGTTCGACCATGTGCTGATACCTGCAGCAAAAGAGCTGTTCGAACGCCTCTATACACGGCGCATGCTTATACGACTGATCGGGGTACGGTTTTCCGGACTTATCAGAGGGGTGCAGCAGCTCAATCTTTTTGAGGATACATCGGAAATGGTGCGCCTTTACCTGGCGATGGATTCGTTACGGAAACGGTTCGGACAGGGTTCCGTGCGAAGGGCCAGCGGAATACAGTTGCATGAGCTTGAAGAGAAGCGGGAGACAGGCACGGAGCAGGAGGATGCGGAAACAGCCAGGCAGCAGGTGGATAACCTTAAAAACAGGAGATGGAGTTACTGGAGGTGAACAGACATGTCGCCCCTAACGGGACTTTTTTGCTTCGGTTGGAACGCTCCTGCAACAGACATTCTGCCCCTAACGGGACTATAATGGCCCCGCCGGGAGCCTGATGTTAGTAAAAGGGTGGTCCACATGGAACCAAAGCCCTGATGGAACCAAAGCCCTGATGGAACCAAAGCCCTGATGGAACCAAAGCCCTGCAGGGACGACATGTCCAGCCCCGCCGGGAGCAGAATATTTGTAGTGAATAATGTACCTGAATTGTCATACATATTATAGCCTGCGTTACGGCACAATGGCGCCGGAAACACTGGTATCCGCAGCAGCAAAACTGGGCATCACATCGCTGGCGCTTACCGACATTAACAACTCAACAGGGATGGTCGATTTCGTGAAGTGCTGCCGCGAACATGGAATCCATCCCATCGCGGGAACAGAATTCAGGAATGGCGACAAATACCTTTATACCGGTATCGCAAGAAACCAAAACGGGTTCAGGGAGCTGAACGAATTCCTTTCATACCACAATGAGACGGACCTCCCCTTCCCTGCCACTGCACCTTCAGTCGCCGACACCTGGTTCATCTATGCATTCGGAAACACCCCGACCCGGCGACTGAAGGACAATGAGCTGATCGGCGTGAGGCCGTCCGACCTGAACAGGCTCCTCACCTCACCATGGCGCGACGACCACTCCCGCCTGGTGATCTTCCACCCGGTGGTGATGCTGCAGCAGTCAGACCATGCGCTCCACCGTTACCTCCGGGCAATCGACCATAACATCGTGCTGGGCAAGCTGCAGCCGCATATGACTGCCGGAAAGGAGGCTACATTGCTCTCCCCCGATCTGCTGCAGTGCGCCTATGAGGGGTTTCCCCAGATCGTAAGAAACACCCATATGCTGGTGACCGGCTGCGGGATCGGTTTTGATTTTACAACGGTGAAAAACAAACGAACCTATACCGGGACACGGCGCGACGACCGGGTGCTGCTGGAGAAGCTGGCGATGGAAGGAATGGTGTACCGTTACGGGAAGGAGAACAGCGAGGCGCTGCGGCGGATACGACACGAACTGGGGGTGATCGACAAGCTGGGGTTCTCCTCCTACTTCCTTATCACCTGGGACGTGATCCGCTATTCCATGTCGCGCGGTTTCTACCATGTCGGCCGCGGCAGCGGTGCAAACTCTATCGTGGCCTACTGCCTGAGGATCACGGATGTGGATCCGATCGACCTGGACCTCTACTTTGAACGGTTCATCAACCCGAAACGGTCGAGTCCGCCCGATTTCGACATCGATTTCTCTTGGAAGGAACGCGACGAGGTGCTGGACTATATTTTCAAACGGTACGGGAGAAGGCACACGGCGCTGATCGGCACGATCTCCACGTTTCGCGACCGCTCCATCTTTCGCGAGCTGGGCAAGGTAAGCGGTCTGCCGAAGGAGGAGATCGACCTGCTTGTGAAGTACCCCGACGACCCGATGAACACGAACGAAATAATCTCGAACATCTACCGCATCGGGAACCAGCTGGTCGATTTCCCGAACCTGCGAAGCATCCATGCCGGCGGGGTGATCGTTTCGGAGGAGCCGATTACCTGTTACACCGCGCTCGACATGCCCCTGAAGGGATTGCCCACCACGCAGTTCGACATGTACGTAGCGGAGAGCATCGGCTATGAAAAGCTCGATATTTTAAGTCAGCGCGGGATCGGTCACATCAAAGAATCGGTGGAGATTATCCGGCGGAACCGTGGCCTGGAGGTGGATGTGCACCGGGTGGAGCAGTTCAAAAAGGATGAACGCGTACTGGAGCAGCTGCGTATCGGGGAGACAAACGGATGTTTTTATATTGAGAGTCCGGCCATGCGCGGCCTGCTGAAGAAGTTGCGGTGCGACAGCTACAGGTCCCTGGTGGCGGCCAGCTCGATCATTCGTCCCGGTGTGGCGAAATCGGGCATGATGCGCGAGTATATCCACCGGTTCCACCATCCCGACGGGTTTGAGTACCTGCACCCGGTGATGAAGGAGCAGCTGTCGGAGACTTTTGGCGTTATGGTGTACCAGGAGGATGTGATCAAGGTGTGTCACCATTTTGCCGGACTCGACCTGGCGGATGCCGATGTGCTGCGGCGGGCGATGAGCGGGAAGTATCGGTCAGGTAAGGAGTTCGAGCGGATCGCCAACCGGTTTTTCAGCAACTGCCGTGAGAAGGGGTACCCCGATGCACTCGCCGGGGAGGTGTGGCGGCAGATCAGCTCCTTCGCCGGCTACTCTTTCTCCAAGGCGCATTCAGCCTCCTTCGCGGTGGAGAGCTTTCAGTCGCTCTACCTCAAGACCTGGTTTCCGCTTGAGTTCCAGGTGGCGGTGATCAACAATTTTGGCGGGTTCTACCGCACCTGGGTCTATGTGAACGAGGCACAGCGAAAGGGAGGCACCATCCACCTTCCCTGCGTGAACAGAAGCGATCTGCACACAAATATATTCGGCAGTGACATCTACCTCGGGCTGGTTCACCTGGAAAACCTGGAGTATGCACTTGCGAAACGGATCGTGGCGGAGCGCGGGCGGGGTGGTCCGTATAACAGCCTGGAGGATTTCCTGAACCGTGTTCCCGTCGGTCATGAGCAACTGGTGATCCTGATCCGCATTGATGCATTCCGCTTCACCGGGAAACGTAAGAAAGAGCTGCTGTGGGATGCGCAGGTAGTTACCGGACATCTGAAACAGCATGAAACAACCGGCACTATTTTTTCCGTGCAGCGGCGGGAATTTGAACTGCCGGCGCTCGAGCAGTCGGAGATCGAGGATGCCTACGACGAGATAGAACTGCTGGGATTCCCTGTAACCATGAGCATGTTCGACATGCTGAAAACCGGTTTCCGCGGTGAGGTGATGGCAGGCGACATGCTGCAGCACGTGGGAGAAAAGCGGCGGATGCTCGGGCGGCTGGTGACGACGAAGAACGTGCGAACGGTAAAACGCGAGTGGATGCAGTTCGGCACCTTTACCGACCGGCACGGCGAGTTTTTCGACGTGGTCAATTTCCCCGGATCGCTCAGGCGGTGGCCGTACAAGGGGGGCGGGATCTACCTCCTGCTGGGGGAGATCACCGAGGAGATGGGGTTCCCTTCCATGACCGTCGAAAAGATGGAGAAGATGCCGCTGCAGGCTGATCCGAGGTATTGAGAACTGACCCCAAGGTATTGAGTGATATTTTAGGATCAGGGTTTCTTCCCATTATTATCCGGCATCAATCCGCCCGCTCAAAAGTATCTGAGATTTTAATTTATAATCTTTTCTTTCTCCTGCCATGGAACATCCCTGTCGAATAATACGTCATATTCCTCATAACCATTGTACTTTACCCCTTCGGTTTTCCAGTGTTCCAGTTGCAGGTCGTAGATCTTTCTCATTTTAGCAAGCTGCGTCTGGTATTCGGGATGATCGGCCACGTTTTCCATCTCAAAGGGATCATTGTGGAGATCAAAAAGTTCTTCGGTTGGAAAGAGATTCATCACTGCATCCTCATAAAACCAGCAGATATATTTATACCGGTCATCCATCACAGACAGACAGTGCGTTGCTTCCGGTCCCCATACCTGGATAATCGGGAGGGTTTCCCGAACCTGCAGCTTAGGGTTCTTTAACACCGGCAGCAGGCTGGTTCCGTCGTACACAGATGAGATATCTATGTCTGCAAGATCGAGGATGGTAGCCGCAATTACCAGATATTAATCTTATTCGACCCGTGTAACTTCTACAAAATAGGCACCGCGTGATGTACCATCCTCATCTATCAACCAGGTATGAACATCCGTATCGCCTGCCTGAAGATTACATTCGAACCGAATCCCGGTTGTGCCTGGTGGAACTTTCAATCGCTCATCTACCTGATCGCCTATACACAATCTTGCCTCAGTAGCTGTTAAAGGAAAAAATGCCACCTCAGGTCTTTCCCGAAGTACAAATTGGTATTTTCCTGGTTCTGAAATCCTGACATGCCATGGGCCATTGGTAGCCGGCCGGTCAAGAATATGCGGCTGGTTCCATGGCGGTATAATATTGTCTTCAGTAACCATCCAGTCATGTGCATTCAACATAACCGGATTCTGATGTTTTGAACCGATATATAATGGTGTGGTTTTATTGAACCTCTGACTAACATCCTCCCACCATTGGTCATACGCACTGCTTAAACGGTTCGCAATCTCAGGATGTTCTGCAATAAGGTTCTTTTTCTGCCCGGGATCCTTGCTTATATCATACAATTCCTTGTTATCCACCAATCTCCAGCTGTCGGTCATCACTGAGGTTTGCTTCCATTTGATCGGATCCGGCACACGTTGGTTATGAACAAACAGGGTCCGGTCGGGCCAATTATGATCATCTCCTTTTAAAAGAGGAACAAGTGAAGTTCCATCGAATTGAATATTGCCAGGAGCAGGAATATTGCATAAATCGAGCAGGGTTGGCATGATATCAATATGTGCTGTAAGTTGGTTGACGTCGCGACCACCTTTGATCCCTGCCGGTGGATAGTATGCAAAACAGTAAACACGGTGACCACCTTCAAATTGCGAGGCTTTATTTCCCCTCATACCGGCATTAAAACGTTCCGACCATTCATCCTGCTGTTCTTTCGGGTATATCCTTTGACCCATGCAGGATCCATTGTCGCTCATAAAGAGAATAATTGTATTAGCAAGGAGCCCCCAGTGTTCAAGGCGCTCCATCATCACACCCAGGTTGTCATCAATATTTGTGATCATTCCCCAATATATTCTGAGCCGGTCATTTGTGTCAACATCCTTATATATCTGTTTATAGCGCTCCGGAACGTGTTGCCGGGTTTGGTGGGCTGCATTGGTGGACAAGTAAAGAAAAAAAGGCTGTTCCCTGCTTTCCCTTATAAACCTGAGCGCTTCACCAAACCAGACATCGGTACAATATCCCTGGAACCTTCTCCAAACGCCGTTATCGTTAAAATGATCTTCAAAATAATCGTTACCCCAATAGTCGGGAGTCTGGCCGACCCCACCTGCATAGTGAACAATGGCATCATCAAATCCCCTGAATCTTGCACCATAGGGATAAGAATCGCCAAGGTGCCATTTGCCAAATATCCCTGTCCTGTAACCGGCATCCCTGAAAACCTCAGCAATGGTTATCTCATCTTCACGCAACAGGTTTCTGCCAATGATAGTGTGCCACACCCCAACACGGACAGAATACCTTCCAGTCATCAGAGCTGCACGCGTTGGTGCGCACGTAGGATCGACATGAAAATTAGTCAGTCTGACACTCATCTCTCTCAACTGGTCCATGTTTGGTGTTTTCAACCAGGGATGACCATGGGAAGCGATATCACCGTAGCCATGATCATCGGTCATGATCATTATTACATTGGGCTGTTCCATAGCCTCTGATTGGTTCGAAATGGAACAACCTGTAACAGCCATTACCAAAACAAAAACTATCTGAATAAGCTTCCACTTCATTTATACTAACACTATATTTAACTTATAGATATAAAATAATTTATATATCGTTCTAACTTTAAATGACTGGTTGCCTCACCCTACAACTATTTTTAGAGGAATTAATTCAGCTCAATAATGACATTGCGATATCCCAGGTCTTCCTGATTCCATCTGCCTTTGAGCGGTGTTTTATAGCCTTCTGTATAGATGGTAAAATAATAGGATCCTGTATCCACTTTAATATCCCGAAAAATCATCTCTTTCATTTCCTGTTCAATTGATTGTTTAAAGGTCTGCTCACCAAACTGAATACAAATATTGCCACCATCAGGGAAAAGCTGTGATTGTACACTTTGTACAGTGATTGTATACGGACCCTGATTTACTACTCGCATTGGCCAACCATGATCATTTCTGTTAAAAAATGGCAGTGAAAGCCTGTTTTGTTCTTTTACGCCAAGGGTGATCGGACTTGTAACAAATCCTCGTGAGGAGCTTACATCGGCAAACCATGCTTCGGTCTCCGATCGCATGCTTTCGACAATCTCAGGATGTTTATCGGCAATATTATGCACTTCGTGGGGATCATTTTTTATATCATATAACTCTTTACCATTGACCAGTTTATACTCTGAATTCCGCATAGCCGTATTTTCCCATAATTCAGGTACGGCTGCCCGTTGGAATTGCACGAAATAATTTCTTGCAGGATCGATTGGTTTATTTCCTTCAATAACAGGAAGAAGGTTGATCCCGTCAATGGGATTGGGAAGCTGTTGATCGGCATTGCAAATATTAAGAATAGTCGGCATTAGATCGATATGGGCTGCAATACCATCAATATCCTTACCTGCTTCAAAATATCCAGGCCACCTGAAAAAACAGGGTACACGAATTCCCCCATCAAAGACCTCTGTTTTACTACCTCTCATCCCTAAATTATACCTTTGCTGACTTCCATTTCCAGGACCTCGCATTTGAGGACCATTATCTGATAAATAGATGATCACCGTGTTCTTATCCAGGTCAAGCTCATGAACTTTTTCCATGAGCCTACCAACATTCTCGTCCAGTTTGGTTACCATGCCATATACTTCAGCGGTATGCCTTACGAGGGTGTCAATCTTAAGGAAAGGTTCAACATATTCCGGCATTACCTGCGGGTTGTCGTGCGTATGGGGCAGGAAAGAGGATACAAATGCGAAAAATGGTTTCTTTTCTCTTGATTGTTCAGCAATCCATTGGATGGCTTCGTCGAAAATGATGTCGGTGAGAAAGCCTTTCCGGTTTTCAATTTGACCGTTTCTCTTGAAAAAAGGATCAACCCTATTGCCCGTCTCCCTGGCATATTCCTCCCATTCATAAGTAACATTAAACCCCTGATCCATTGGTCGAAGCGGATAATTGTAGCCAAGGTGCCATTTTCCGAATAATCCTGTTGCATATCCGGCATTATTCAATGCTTCAGCAATTGTATACTCCTGCTCATGCATGTTTATCCTGCCTTTCCAGGTATCCCATACACCTGTACGCTGATTATACCTGCCGGTCATCATGGCAGCGCGGGTTGGAGCACAGACCGGGCTGACAAAAAAGTTATTAAAACGAACGCTCTCCGTATATATTTTATCTATGTTGGGAGTTTTCAGAATATTGTTTCCATAACAGCTGAAATCTCCATATCCCTGGTCATCCGCTAAGATGAGGATAACATTGGGCTTTTCCGGTTTCGATTTATTACCACCGCATGATATCGTAAAAAATATAAAAAATAAAGCAGCTGTATTTAGAATAATGCTTTTGATGCCAATCAGATTGGATATGATGCTTTTCAATGTGCAAATATTTATCATGGTTGCAATTTAACGAATTTCTTTGCTAAAAAAAAATAGAAATCATTGATTAATTAATCAATCAATCCGCCGCACACCCGTTATCCCCCTAACCTTCTTCATTTTCCGGATAAGCGCCTCCAGGTGTTGGGAATCCTTTACAAAAAGTGTTATCGTCCCTTCAAACATTCCATCCTTTGAATTGATGGAGATTGAACGCATATTCACCTGCAGATCCTTTGAGATCACGTCGGTGATATTGCTCACGATCCCAATATCATCCTCACCCGTTATCAAAATGGACACTGCAAATCTTGTGTCCTCCGTGGTCTGGGTCCACCGGGCCTTTAACACCCGGTACCCAAACCTTGTAAGTAACTGGTGTGCATTCGGACAGTTCATCCGGTGGATAGAGATTCCGGCCGTGCGTGTTACAAACCCGAATACACTATCCCCGTGTATCGGGTTGCAGCATTTCGCCAGCTTATAATCTATATTTGCAATCTTTTCATCGATAACAAGGATGTCCTCTGCCTTTCCAATGGCATTTTTTAACATTTTATCTACCTGCTCCTCTTCAATCGGGATCGCTTTATGCTCAACGGGCTGCTCCTTCTGGGCAAACAAATCCTTGATTGAAAGCAGGTCAATCTTCTCCGTTGAAATATCATAATGCAGATCGATAGAATCCCTGTATTTAAAATGCTGAATAATCTTACGAACGTTGCTGTCGTTGTATTCGATCTTCCAGTTCCTGAACCTGCGCCGCAATATTTCTCTTCCGTGCCCTGCCTCCTTCAGCTTCTCCTCTTTGAGCGCTTGCCTGATCTTGGTTTTTGCCTTCGATGTGACCACAAAATTGAGCCAGTCGACCTTGGCACGCTGGTTTTTTGAGCGAATGATCTCCACTTTGTCACCATTTTGCAGTTTATGTCTGATCGGCACATTTTTCCCGTTGATCCTTGCCCCTGTACAGCTCGATCCAACATCAGTGTGGATGTCGTAGGCGAAATCGAGCACTGTCGCTTCTTCAGGAAATTTTTTAAGGTCGCCGCCGGGTGTAAAGATAAAAATCTCCTTGCTGAACTGACTCAGTTTCATGTCATCGATCAGGTTGGCAGTTTCCTCGGGATCGCCATGGTCCAGCGCCTCCCTCACCCTGCCCAGCCATTCATCGATCCCTGCCTGTCCCCTGATCCCCTTGTACTTCCAGTGTGCTGCAAGTCCCTTTTCCGCGATCTCATTCATCCTTACGGTCCTGATCTGTACCTCCACCCACTCACCGCCGGGGATAACCACGGTAGTATGCAGGGACTCATACCCGTTCGATTTCGGTACTGAGATCCAATCCCGCATACGATTCGGATTGGGCTGGTAGATATCTGTCACCACAGAATAGGCCCTCCAGCAGTCGCTTTTCTCCTTAGCCTGCGCACTATCCAGGATAATCCTGATTGCAAACTTGTCGTACACCTCATCAAATTCTACATTCTGCTTACGCATCTTTCGCCAGATAGAGGAGACCGACTTTGGTCTGCCCAGAATTTCGCATTTCAGCTTTTCCCGTTCAAGGCTGTTCTTTAACGGTGCAATAAAATCCCTGATAAATTTTTCACGACGTTCCTTCGAAGCCTTTAAACGCTTCGAGATATCCATGTAAACTTCCTTCTCCAGGATGCTCATTGCGATATCATCCATCTCCGACATCATGGTATAGAGCCCCAGCCTGTGAGCCAATGGCGAATAGATCGCTTTTGCTTCGCATGCAGCTGTTATGCTTTTTGTGCTTACGCGCGATCCGGTACGGCGCATCTGGTAGAGCCTTTCGGAAATCTTGATTAATATAACCCTGAAATCAGTCGAGAATGAGAGGATCAGGTTACTCATATTCTCAGGCTGCCTGTTCGACGATCTTGTATCCAATGAACTGATCTTCAGGTATTCCTTCAGAATAATTCCAACCCTTTGTTCGAGCGATTCGCTGATCTTTGGGATCAGATCACCATTCTCCTCTGCCAAAGGAAGGATCAATGCGGCGGACGCTCCCAGCGGGTCCATCCCCAGCTCGCGGATCACCATACCGGCCAGGTCGTATGCAACGCCTCCCAATCTGGAGGCAGTTTCACTTTTGTACCTCTGTAACTCCTCCCTGAGGAATTCCTGGGACCGCATCACCAATGCCTGTCCCTTGCTGTCGTACTCTTCGCGACACAACCCCGAAAGCTCTTCATACCGATCGCTCAGGCTTAGGTTTTTTTCCATGAATACTCAAAAATGTTACCAGGTATTTGACTTCTAAAGATAATAATTCCTGAAGGATTACCTGTCTAAACTCCCCGGCAAAAGTCAAAAACGAACTCCGGGGAGACAGCAGGAGTTCTTGCAGTCCATTTTTTATATATTTACCGGTCAAATTTCAAACTATGACGAAAAAGATCAGTATCCCCCATACTTTTGTTATTGTATTTGGCTTTATTGTCGCTGCGGCCCTCCTCACATGGATCGTCCCGGGAGGTGAATTCGAAAGGAAGACTGTCACTGTCAAAGAACAACAGCGGGAGATCATTGTCGGGGGATCCTTCCGGTTCACTGAAAGCAATCCCCAGACATGGCAGGTATTCTCCGCGCTGTTCGATGGATTTGTGGATAAAGCAGATATTGTCGTTTTCATCATTATTATCGGGGGAGCATTCTGGATCATGAATGAAAGCAAGGCGATCGATATCGGTATCCAGACGTTCCTGCTTCAGGTGAGAAAACTCGATCGCCTGAAATTCTTCCGCTTCCTCGGTGTTGACAATATCGTTATTACCCTCGTCATGTTGGTGTTCAGCGTTTTCGGAGCCACGTTCGGCATGAGCGAAGAGACCATCGCATTTACCATCATCTTTATCCCGCTGGCAATCTCGATGGGATACGACTCCATCTTGGGGGTGAGTCTCTGTTTTGTTGCTGCCGGACTCGGTTTCGCAGGTGCACTGCTTAATCCCTTTACCATTGGAATCGCGCAGGGACTCTCCGGTCTGCCTCTCTTCTCCGGCATCGAGTACCGCTTCTTCTGCTGGATCGTCATCAATATCATCGGCATCGCGTGGATTCTTCGCTACGCAGCAAAACTCAGGAAATCGCCAACGAGCTCAATCGTGTACGAGGAGGACGAATACTGGCGCCGGCGCAAAACAATCGACCTGAAGGAGATGCAATACCACACCCCGCTCTCTGCCTGGATCACCTACATCATCCTCTCCACTGCCATGATCCTTTTCTCAGCGCTTAACCCGAACATCACCCTCAACATCGGCAATAGTGCTTATTCGGGTTACTTTCTTCCTGTACTCACACTTATATTCATCATCACCAGCTTTTTCGCTCTCAGAAAGTCGGTCCATTTTTTTATTCTCAACCTGCTGGCATTCACCATCATCTACCTCATTGTAGGTGTTATGGGCTTCAACTGGTATATCAGGGAGATCGCCACGCTTTTCCTGGTGCTCGGGCTTGCCAGCGGGATCGCCATGAACAGCAGCGCGAACGAGATCGTAAAGCAGTTTTCAGCCGGAATGAAGGATATACTCACCGCTGCATTCGTTGTCGGACTGGCGGGCGGCATCCTGGTGATACTGGAAGACGGAAAGGTGATCGATTCCCTGCTGTACTATATGTCGAAATCGATGCAGGAGTTCGGTAAAACAGCATCCATAACGGTGATGTATATCATCCAGACCGGAATCAACATTGTGATCCCCAGTGGTTCTGCAAAGGCTGCACTCACCATGCCGATCATGTCGCAATTCTCCGATCTTATCGGTATATCAAGGCAGGCCACCGTCATGGCCTTTCAGTTTGGTGACGGATTCACCAATCTGATCACCCCCACATCAGCAGTGCTGTTAGGGGTGCTGGGCATCGCACGGATTCCGTATGAAAAGTGGGTCAAATGGATCCTCCCCTTTATGGCAGTCCTGATTGTCACCGGATGGCTGTTGCTGCTGCCTACGGTTTTGATGGAACTGACAGGTTTTTAACCGGCAGGATCGCTCATAACAGTATATGGCACCGCGCTTAACTGAGAATTGTTTTTCAAACCCCTGCTGTTATCTGAATGAGATTCCAACACCTACTGTATGTGTGGAGTAAAGTGTTCGTGTGAAATCGTAATGGATCGTGAGCAGTGCAAGCTTCACCCTCACACCTGCATTCAGCCGCAGGTTCCTGAAATTCTCGATTTGCATACTCCCTTCAGGAATCGGATCCTCTTCAATGCTATAGGTTGTCTTTCCAAAATCTGCACCCGCTTCCTCTACGATTGCATTGATCGGGTAATGACCGGTAAGTGCAAAATCGACCAGCGAGCTTGAGTATCCGATCCCTTCATATACGGTGATCACCGGTATTGACTGTGAAGCGATCAGGTTCACTGTCCAGCCCGATATATCCATGTGGACAAACTGATCATCCCAGTTATGCGAACCTGGACCGGGAACCTCTGCAATGGGCTGCATATCCAGCTGGGCAAGAGTGGTTACCTTTGTGTAGCCGCCCTGCACCGCGATGTTGATAAACTTCAGCTTATTGAGCACCGGTATCCACTGTGAAACGGAGTGTCTGCCCCCAATTCCAAAGAGCCCGATCCGCCCGTATTCACCGATCCGGAGTTCAGGCACATACCTGAGTGTTACATCTGTACCCTTAAACAGTCCAATGCTTGCCTGTGCCATCGGTAAAGGCAGAAAATCCAAACCTGCTCCATCAGGATGCTGCACCCTCGCCAGATCATAAGTCTCCGGTGTCCCGGTCGACGGGTTATTCACGGTGGCCCGGTACACCAGCTCGGGCCTGGCTTCCATGCTCCCGGCCGCAGTGGGTGCAATAGTTGTTGGTCCCTCCACAAAAGCATTCAACCCCGTAAGTGCTTCCAAATCATACGTAAGCGCAGAAGTGGGCGCATAAGCAACACTCACTGTTGCTGTAATGTCAAACCCGCCCAGTTTATGCGGTTCAGCCGTATTGTACCATCCCGCGTTCAGGTTGGCACCCATGATATTCGCATAGGGCCGCAGGTAATTCTCCAGCAACAAGCGCGCATCGTTGGTATAACCGTAAATAAAATCGAGGGATGGCAATTGTGCCCGCAGCGGAACTGAATCGAGCAGTACCGATGCTACCAGAAAGTAAAGTATTTTTTTCACGATATTATTTATTATGATATTGAAAAATATTAACAGTAATCACTACCATATTTTCAAGGAATCAATACTCTGTAAGTGTTCTCTCAAGAAACTACAGCTTTTAATACATAACCCTCAAAATGTTTGCCAAAACACCCGGGAAAACCTCCATGTTAATTGCATTTCAGTGCAAAAATAGGCATTTTGCACCATTTGGGATCATTTTACAGCCTGATTAATCGCAATTTGTGTCTTAAACCTGAAAAAAGAGCTCGTTTTTGCATTTCCGGCATCCTCTTTAGCTGCCTGCAGCCTGGCCAATTATTTGAACTTTGTTTTCAGTACATACTTATATATTTCATGAAAACCGGGAAATCGACTAAATTTGTTTCCGTGGAAGCACAGATTCAGTTACCTAACCGTCCGCTTGCCGATCGCATGCGGCCAACGAACCTGGAGGATTACACCGGGCAGGAGCACCTTGTTGGAAAAAACGCGGTGATCCGATCGATGGTGGAGTCGGGTTCGCTCAGTTCATTTATCCTCTGGGGACCGCCGGGTGTGGGTAAAACCACGCTGGCAAAGATCATCTCACACCAGCTGAACAGGCCATTTTACAGTCTGAGCGCCGTAAATTCGGGGGTAAAAGATGTGCGTGAAACCATTGAAAAGGCCCGGAAACAGCAGTTTTTCGACAAACCCAACCCGGTGTTGTTCATCGATGAGATCCACCGGTTCAGCAAGTCGCAACAGGACAGCCTGCTGGGTGCCGTGGAGGCCGGTATCATCACCCTTATCGGGGCAACAACGGAGAATCCCTCCTTCGAAGTAATCTCTCCCCTGCTGTCGCGCTGCCAGGTCTATATTCTCCATGTGCTTGGGAAGGATCAGCTGATCGCCCTGCTCAACAAGGCGCTCAGGGAGGATGCGTACCTCAAAAAGCTGGATATTGTAATCGAAGAGTATGAGGCGATGCTGCAGTATTCGGGCGGCGATGCAAGAAAGCTCTACAACACCCTCGAGTTGGTTGTCAGGGCCGGGCTGGCCGGAGACGCAAAAAAGATCGTGATCACGAACGACAAGGTAAAGGAGCGCCTTCAGGAGAACATCGCGGTTTACGACAAGAACGGGGAGATGCATTACGATATCATTTCCGCCTTTATCAAATCGATCCGCGGAGGCGATCCTGACGCGGCCGTTTACTGGCTGGCGCGGATGCTCGACGGGGGTGAAGAGATCAGGTTTATCGCCCGGCGCATGGTGATCCTCGCTGCGGAGGATATCGGGCTGGCAAATCCCAATGCGCTGCTTATGGCCAACAGCTGCTTTCAGTCGATCCATGTCATCGGCATGCCGGAAGCGCGTATCATTCTCTCGGAAACGGCGATCTACCTTGCTACCTCGCCCAAGAGCAACTCGGCCTATGC
This sequence comes from uncultured Bacteroidaceae bacterium, assembly GCA_964539395.1. Classification (GTDB taxonomy): domain Bacteria; phylum Bacteroidota; class Bacteroidia; order Bacteroidales; genus M55B112. The sequence goes on along the minus strand of CAZIIU010000007.1, from coordinate 15,654 downwards.
TGCCATCGACAGTGCCCTGTCTGAAGTTAAAGGCAGCGGCAACCTTCCTGTACCACTGCACCTTCGCAACGCACCAACGAAGCTGATGAAGGAGATCGGTTACGGCAGGGACTATAAATATGCACACAGTTACAACGGAAATTTCGTGGCCGACCAGTTCCTCCCCGATGCCATGAAAGACCGGCAGTTCTACCGGCCCGGCAACAATACCCGGGAAAATGAGATTAAGAAGAACCTGAAAAACAACTGGAAAGACCGAAAGCGATATGACGATTAATTCAGAAAATATCTCCCTGAAAGATTTCATCCCTGGGATCGACAGCTCCCCGTTCAATAACTTCTTCCTCTTTGCAGGTCCGTGTGTGGTCGAAAGCAGGGAGCTTGTACTTAAAACTGCCGACAGGGTTGTAAAAGTTGCGCGCGACCTTGACATCCCCGTGGTATTCAAAGCCTCCTACCGCAAGGCGAACCGGTCGCGTCTCGACTCATTCAGCGGCATTGGCAACGAAAAGGCGCTGAAGATACTCGCAGAGGTAAAGGAGACCTGCAAAGTTCCGGTTGTAACCGATATTCACAGTGCGGAAGAGGCTCGTACAGCCTCGCAATATGTCGATGTATTGCAGATCCCCGCGTTTCTCTGCCGGCAGACCGATCTGCTGGTTGCCGCGGCACAAACCGGTAAAACGGTATCGGTGAAAAAGGGACAGTTCCTCTCCCCCGGCGCCATGCAGTTTGCCCTTCAGAAGGTGCGCGAATCGGGCAACAGCAAGGTCCTGATCACCGAGCGTGGTTCCATGTTCGGATATTACGATCTCGTGGTCGATTTCCGCGGGATCCCCGAGATGCAGTCGTTCGGAGTACCCGTGTTACTCGACATCACGCATTCATTGCAGGAGCCCAACCAGCCGGCGGGTGTTACCGGCGGAAGGCCCGGGATGATCGAAACGATTGCCCGTGCAGGGGTAGCGGCGGGTGCCGACGGGATTTTTATCGAGACCCATCCTGATCCCTTTTCGGCCAAATCGGATGGTGCCAATATGTTGCCTTTGGGGGAGCTTAAGGGACTGTTGACAAAACTTGTGCGCATCCGGAAGACGATTCTGGAGCTTTAACCGTTTTTAATGTGGATAGCAGCTGTCATGTCGATGGATTGGAACTATATCAGGCGGCTGGGGTCTGCTCTTCACCCGGCGCTCCCGGAATAATACGGTGCGGGCCATCAGATCTTCATACTAAATAATTAATGATGAAAAAGATACTTGTGATAACAACAGCCCTGCTGGTATTCGGAACAGGTTTTTCTCAGGACCTGCAGACCGTATTGAAGAATGCCAATGCAGCGATGGGACTCAATGCCAGGAAAGCGTTGCCAAATCTTCAGACCAGCGGATATGCCATCATGACCGGCACCGATGCAAAGATCCCATTCAGGCTGTTGCAGGCAAAGCCCGATCTGCTCCGGCTGGAGACCACGCTCTTCGGGTTCAGGATGATACAGACCTACGATGGCGAGACGGCCTGGTCGGTCTCCCCGATGCAGGGGATGGAGCCGGTGCGGACCGACACGCGCGACATGGAGTTTATCGCTGCTGCGACGGCGATCGACGGACCGTTCAGTATGAACAAGGGCAACAAGTATGTGCTGAAGTACGGTGGTGCGGATACCTGGCTCGACAAACCTGTTGAGGTGATGCTCTTATCGTCGGAGAACGAGCGGCTGAAATACTTCATCAGCAGGACCAGCTGGCTGGTAGAGGCGGTCCGCTACGAGTACCGGAAGAACGGCGCCTGGTACAGCATGGAGTACAGGATCGGGTCGTACCAGGAATTCAGGGGATCGCGTTTTCCCCGGGAGGTTACTGCCATGGTGAACGGAGTGGAGATGCTGTCGCTCTTTGTTACGGAGCTCAAAACCGTAGACCAGGTCGACATGAAGCAGTTTGGGAAACCGTCGTTTATGTAAATCGAAAGCACAAGGTGGTAACAATGTACAGAATTATTAATTGCCCGCAATTTCATGGGATCGATGTTTTCCCTGCCAAAACTACCACAAACTTGATCCAACAGAAAATGATATTGTAAAGAAGTGCAATAAGCTGTTATGCTTTGTTGAGTGGAGCAGGAATTACTGTACTGTTTATTAATATGCAATTGATAATAGCATTTTTTTTTGTACATTTCACATCTTTATGTTAAAGAAGATTAAATGCCAAACCGAACTAAAGCCCATCGGATACTTCGGTTCATACTTTTCCTCTCGAACAGTTATCCGAAAACGAAAGAAGAATGCAATTCATTTTTAGAGATAAAAGATTCCACATTTTATAATTACCGCAACATACTAATAGATACTGGTTTTGACCTTCATCAAAAAAATGGGAAATACTGGATTTCATATTCTGATGAGGATTACCATGTGTTGAAAAGTGTCCTGCATTTCTCGGAAGAAGAAAGCTATTTGCTTTCAAAAAGCATTGATTTTCTTGACGAAAATCCTGTAAGCGCTGCCAGGCTTAAACAAAAGCTTGTAGCATTCTTAAACCAGGACAAGACCATTGATGCGTATATACGCAAAGAAAAATCGGTAATTGTTCGTGCACTTCGAAATGCACAGCAAAACAAAAAGCAGATCTTGTTGGTCAACTATGCTTCCGGGAATAGTCAAACAGTAAAAGATCGTCTAGTGGAACCTTTTGAATTCAAAGACGATTTTAATCTGGTATGGGCATTTGATGTGATACTAAAAAAAAACCGGCAATTTAAAATCTGTCGCATTGAGGATATTGTGGAATCACCACTGGATTGGCAAAATTCCCGATTGCATCATTCATTGCCTGTTGATATTTTTCGTAACACTGGAGTGATGAATAAACATGTTGAATTTCAACTTAACTTGAGGGCAAAAAATTTGCTCGTGGAAGAGTACCCTTTAACACAAAAATATTTGATTGAAACAAAGAAAAACAATTATTTATTGCGTGCACCAGTTGCCAAATACGAGGGTCCCGGGCGCTTTGTTCTGGGTATTGCAGAAGACATTCAATTAGTAGGTGATGAAGGGTTTCTGCATTTTATGAAGCAAAGAATACATAATTGCCAAAATTTAATATAAGACTACACGCTTTGTGGAGTCATGTTAAGGATATTTGTATGAACTGAGAAATACCAGCCAGGAAATACCGATATAGAATGAATTCAATAGCTCACATTAAATCCATAGATTCCAGAGCTTTTAAGATGCACAGTTTAGTTGAACATCTTTATGGAACCGCGGAACTTGCTGGAAAATTTGCGACTGCATTTAACAACCCGGGATGGGGAAGAGTGCTAGGGTTGTGGCACGATTTGGGAAAGTATTCAGAGGAATTTCAGGATTACATCAAAAAGAATTCTGGTTATGAGGAAGGCGAAAAGCTAGGTAAAACAGATCACACATCTTCCGCAGCTATTTTAGCCAAAGAATTATTTCCACAACACTGGCCTCCAATTTCGTATTGCATTGCAGGACACCATACTGGCTTGCATAACTGGTTACCTGAACCCGGGATTAGTGGTGATTTGTGCGATCGGCTCAAAAAACAGGATTTTCTGGAAAAAATCAGAGAGAAAATACCTTCCGATTTTCTTGACAAAGTGAATTTTGAACAACCTTGTGGCAAAGCTGCGACTCCCGAGCAAATTAATTTATGGATTCGAATGCTCTTTTCGTGCTTGGTTGATGCTGATTATTTGGATACGGAACGTTTTATGAATCCTGAATCCTTTGAACTTAGGGCACATTATGATTCTTTGTCTGAACTTAAAATTCGATTTGATGAACACATGGAGAAAATGATGGTAAGTTCTCCACACACTCCGGTAAATACTATCCGAAATAAGATCTTCACCGATTGCATTGAGACGGGGCAATTAGAGCCTGGATTCTTTTCTATAACCGTACCAACAGGAGGTGGGAAAACACTGTCGTCAATGGGATGGGCTTTGGTTCATGCGCTTAAATATAATAAGTCGCGAATCGTTTTCGCGATCCCATATACTTCCATAATTGCACAAACAGCACAAATTTACCGTAGGATTTTTGGAGAAAATAATGTGGTTGAGCATCATAGCAATTTGGATGAAAGCATAAACTCGCAGGAGCGAAAACTTGCAGCTGAAAATTGGGATGCGCCAATTGTTGTAACAACCAATGTTCAATTGTTCGAGTCGCTTTACTCCAATCGAACATCACGCTGCCGGAAGTTACATAATTTGGCAAATAGCATCATCATTCTCGATGAAGCACAAATGTTGCCGCCTGAATTTTTACAGCCAATACTAAGCCTTTTAAAAGCACTTGTTGAAAATTATGGCGTTTCACTTATGTTTTCAACGGCTACGCAGCCAGCATTAACTGGCAGAATTGGCGGAAAAGGGCAATATGCATTTGAAGGAATTGCAAACGATTCTGTTCGCGAGGTTGTTTCTGGTATTGGACAATTGGCTGAAGATTTAAAGCGGGTTAAAATAAAATTACCCGAAAATGTAAATGAAACGGTTGGTTGGCAGTCAATAGCAGATGAACTGAAGCAACACGAACATATACTTTGCATTGTGAATACACGAAATCAATGCAGGGAATTGCATGATTTGATGCCCGATGGTACCATTCACCTCTCGCGCCTTATGTGTACAGCGCATATTTTAGAAACAATAGAAGAAATCAAAATTCGGCTTAAGGAGAGAAGAACTGTCCGGGTTATCAGTACGCAACTTATTGAGGCAGGCGTTGATATTGATTTTCCAGTTGTTTACCGTGCGATTGCTGGATTAGATTCAATAGCGCAATGTGCTGGCCGATGCAATCGCGAAGGATTATTAAATAAGGAAAATCGACTGGGATTTATGAAAGTGTTTGTTCCTTCTAAAGGAACACCAATTGGTTTAATGCGTAAAGGCGCCGATACATTCAAAGAGTTAATTGCAACCAAAGAAGCAGCTTCGCTGCTTGATCCCAACACTTTTATCGACTATTTCAGACTTTTCTACAGTAAAATCGAAAACTTCGACAAACCCGATATTAAGAATTTGTTATGGAAAGATGCGTCTGAAATGAAGTTTCAATTTGCCACAGCAGCAAGAGAATTTCGGTTGATTGATGACAAAAATTCTCAACCCATATTGATTGGTTACAAAGATGGCAACGATCTGATTCAAATATTCAAACGAAAAGGACCTGAACCATGGCTTATGCGTAAATTACAACGATATACGGTTTCAGTAAACGAACGTGATTTTGCTGAAATAAGAAAAGCCGGACTAGTAATTGAACTTCATGGTTGCTGGGTACAGGATTATCCAAAACTGTATAACCAGCACTCAGGTTTACAACTGAAGGATAGATGGCTGGAAGAAATAAACATCATATAAAGACCCAATATGGAATACTACAACAAACGGTTTTGCATTGAAGTTTGGGGCGATTACGCATGTTTTACCCGACCTGAAATGAAGGTGGAGCGGGTAAGTTACGATGTAATCACCCCGTCGGCGGCACGTGCCATATTCGAAGCTATCTTTTGGAAACCAGCCATTCAATGGCAGATTAGAAAGATAGAAGTGCTACAACCAATCCGTTGGATTTCGGTCCGGCGTAATGAAGTGGGTAAACTGATGAGCCCAAAATCGAAAGAAATATTCATCGAGGATGAAAGGCAACAACGTGCAGGTCTTTTTTTGCGTGATGTGGCGTACCGCTTACACGCCGAAATGGAATTTATCCCGCTTAGGAACCGTCACACGCATGAAACACCTGCCGAGTTGAAAGATGCTGAAGAGGAACATCATCTTTTACGAAGTACCGAAAACCCCGGGAAATACAATGCCATGTTTGAGCGCAGGGCAAAAAAAGGTCAGTGCTTTAATCAACCTTACTTGGGTTGCCGTGAGTTTTCATGTAATTTTAGGTTTATTGAAAACCCGGAATTGGAAGTAAAAAGGCCAATTGATGAAACACGGGATTTGGGTTTTATGCTATTCGAAATGGATTTTACTAACGAGAATGACCCCAAACCCATGTTATTCAGGCCGTTACTAAATAGTGGCGTAATTGAAGTTCCACCAACCAATAGCGAGGAGGTACGGCGATGATACTACAGGTATTATACGACTATTATCAGCGCAAGGCCGCCGATCCCGAAAGCAATATTGCACCAATGGGCTTCGAAAGAAAAGAAATTACATTTATCATTGTGATTGATGCTAATGGACATTTTCTAAATTTAGAAGATACCCGTACTGGCGAAGGCAGAAAAAAGCGGGCAAAAACATTTTTAGTTATTAAAAATAGACATCTAACAGGTGTAAAAGCATGGACAAAATCAAATTTATTATGGGATCATTATGGTTTTGTTTTAGGGCAACCAAAAGATGAGAGCGAAAAAGCTATTAATAATGCAAAAAAACAGAATAGCACTTTTTTTTCAAAAGTTAAAGAGCTATCAATAAAAAACCCGGATAATGATGCTTTAAAAGCTGTTTGCAATTTCTATGAACAAAAAAATGAGATTCAAAAAGTTCTTGACCATGAAAATTGGAATGATTGTTACAAAATACCCGGATGCAATCTTTCCTTTCGGATTTCCGGTGAAGAAACGATTGTAGCCGAGCATAAGGATTTAACAAAAGAAGTTGAAACCGGTTCAGAATCTGAAATTCCAGAGCAAAACATTGTAAATAAAAGCGTTTGTTTGATTACAGGGGAAAAAGCGCCGATTGCAATTCTACATTCCGCAACTTCAATACCAGGTGGAAAGAGCGGGGGAAAACTGGTTGGATTCCAGAAGAACTCCGGTTATGATTCATACTTTAAAGAACAAGGTATGAATGCACCGGTATCTCAAAAAGCGGAAGATGCTTATACCACGGCTTTAAATGTTTTATTAGCAAAAGATTCGAAAAATAAGTTCAAGATTGCAGATACCTCAGTCGTTTTTTGGGCACAGAAACAAGTTGTTTTTGAAAATCAATTCTCATTTTTTTTTAGTGCCCCCGATAAGGATCATCCCGACAAAAACTCAAAAGTAGTCAAAGCATTATTTGAATCTTTACATACTGGTAGACTTAATGCAGAGGGCGAAACACCATTTTTTATTTTGGGCCTCGCTCCTAACGCAGCTCGAATATCCATCCGATTCTGGAAAACAGGTAAGGTTTCAGAATTTGCAATCAATATCGCAAAGCATTTTAAGGACTTGGCTATTATTCGAAGTAAAAATGATGATAGAGAGTATTTCACTCTATTTAATATACTTTCCAATGTATCATTTGAATACAAAGTTGATAATGTTCCTCCCAATTTGTCAGGAAAAGTCATTGAAAGCATTCTCGATGGAACAAAATACCCCGACACACTTCAGCAGCAATGTATCCGGCGTATCCGTGCAGAACAGCATGTTAACCGTATTCGTGCAGCTATTCTTAAAGCTTATTTAAATAGAAAAGAAACAATTTATAATTCAAACGAAAAACTTATTACCATGTCACTCGATTTAGAAAACAAAAACCAGGGTTACCTCTGTGGCCGTCTGTTTGCTGTGCTCGAAAAAATACAGGAGGATGCACAGCCAGGAATTAATGCTACCATCAAAGACCGTTATTATGGCGCAGCTTCAAGCACGCCGGTAACTGTTTTTGGACGCCTCCTCAACCTGTCAAATCACCATTTAGCAAAACTTGGTGGAGGCAGTAAAACCTACTACGAAAAAATGATTCAAGAGATAATGATAGGAGTGAATAGCAATGGACTCCCCACACATTTGTCACTTGACGACCAAAGCCGTTTTGCAATAGGGTATTACCATCAGCGTCAGAATTTGTTTACAAAAAAAGATAAAAACAACTAAAAAATAGGAGATATTATTATGAGCGAACTAATTAAAAACCGATACGATTTTGCATTGCTGTTCGATGTAACCGACGGCAATCCTAATGGTGACCCCGATGCCGGGAATTTGCCACGCGTTGATGCCGAAACAGGTATGGGCTTAGTAACTGACGTTTGTTTAAAACGAAAAGTGCGTAATTTTGTGCAGATAGTAAAAGGTGCCGATAAGCCTTTTGATATCTATGTGAAAGAAAAAGCAGTACTAGGAAGAGCCCATGTTGAAGCTTTTAAAGAATTGGGTATTGAGCTTGGGGAGGGGGGTAAAAAAGAAATTCCTGATGAGTATGTAGAGATAATTTCGGAGTTGAGTTTACCTGAAGGCCTAAGTGTTTCGGAAGAAGAAAACGAAGACGGCCAGTTTAAAGCATTCTTAAATGTAGCTTTTGATTTCGATAAAAAATTACTTGCGGAGTTTTGGAAAGAAAATAGGGTTTTTATAACTAATAACAAAGAGCTGAAATTACTGATTGATAATTTATCCAAGTCAGTAAAATCAAGAAAACCAAAAGCAGATGAAACTGAAAAAGGAAGAAAATGGATGTGTGATAACTATTATGATATCCGTACATTTGGAGCCGTTCTTTCTTTAAAATCAGCTCCTAATTGTGGACAGGTACGTGGTCCAATCCAATTTACTTTTGGACGTTCAGTTGATCCTGTGGTAGCCCTGGAGCATAGTATAACCCGTATGGCCGTGGCCACAGAGTCTGAAGCTGAAAAGCAGGGTGGAGATAACCGAACTATGGGTCGTAAGTTTACCGTACCCTATGGATTGTATTTCTCAAAGGGGTTTATTTCTGCTCACCTTGCAGCCCAGACAGGTTTCAATGTAGATGATCTGGACTTATTCTGGGAAGCACTCAAAAACATGTTCGACCATGACCATTCTGCAGCACGAGGCATGATGAGCACCAGAAAATTAATTGTATTCAAACATTCAACAGCATTGGGCAATGCGCCTACCCACCAACTTTTTGATACTATCAGAATAGAGAGGAAAGATCCTATAAAACCAGCCCGGACATTCAATGATTATAATATTACAATTGATAAAACATCTATTCCACAGGGTGTCGAAGTGATTGAAATGGTATAGTCCCTGTGTTTCGGAACCTTTTTCGGTGGTAAGGAATTTATCACCGGAAAAGTTACTTATTGATAGAAAAATGAAAAATCGTTATGAAGAAGATGAACTGCTTCTCCTTTCGGGCATTCAGCATCTAACATTTTGTCCCCGACAATGGGCACTAATTCATGTTGAACAGCAATGGGCCGAGAATGTAAAAACCGTTGAAGGACAACATCTGCACGAGCGGGTCGATGATCCTTTTCTAAAGGATTCAAGCGCCACGTTGGTTGTGTGGCGTTCAGTAAACCTCATATCACGCAGTTTAGGCCTGACCGGCCGTGCCGATGTTGTTGAATTCAAAAAGTGTGATTCGGGAATTGAACTGCCCGAAAAAACAGGCAGGTGGAAACCTCATCCGGTTGAATATAAGCGGGGCAAACCCAAACCCGATGAACGTGACGAAGTGCAACTGTGCGCTCAGGCGATTTGTATGGAAGAGATGTTTGAAACAACCATCAATGAAGGTTCCCTGTTCTATGGCGAAACCCGCAGACGGACCATTGTGCCGTTTACAAAAGTGCTGAGACAACAGGTATATTGTTATGCCAAAGAAATGCACCGGCTGTTTGAACATGCAATTACTCCACTACCTGTTTATAAATCACACTGTAAATCGTGCTCATTGATCGATATCTGTTTACCGAAAAATATCAACCCAGGAAGGACAGTAATCGGTTACCTAATACGTGAATTGCAATGCGGAAACTTTTAAATACCTTGTTTGTAACTACAACAGAAGCGTATATGAGTCGTGATGGTGAAAATGTAGTGGTTAAAGTTGAAAATAAAGAACGTTTCAGGATTCCTGTTCACAATATTGAGGGTATTGTCAGTATGGGGTTTATGGGCGCCAGCCCTAATTTAATGTCATTATGCGCGGAACGAAAAGTAGCCTTAAGTTTCATCTCACCAGGGGGGCGTTTTTTAGGTCGGGTAACAGGTCCTGTATCGGGCAATGTATTATTGCGACGAAAACAATACAGAGTAGCAGATGATATAAAAATCTGCCTTCAAATTTCGAAAATATTTATAGCAGGTAAGATTTCGAATTCAAAGACCGTATTGAAGCGGGCTGTGCGCGATCATCCCCAAAATATTAATCTGCCAGCATTGGAAGAGGCTATTTCCAAATTGACATTCAAACAAAAACAGGTATTAGATGCCGTGTCTCAAAATGAACTACGGGGATATGAAGGAGAGTCGGCTATGACTTATTTCTCAGTGTTTGATCAGCTTATTTTACATCAGAAGGATGATTTCAAAATGGAGGGACGTAACCGTCGTCCACCAACAGATAATGTAAACGCCTTGTTATCATTTTCCTATACCCTTTTAATGCATGAGGTCCGAGCAGCAATTGAAAGCGTTGGCCTCGATCCTTGCGTGGGCTTTCTCCATGTCGACAGGCCCGGGCGGCAAAGCTTGGCACTTGATATGATGGAAGAGTTCAGGCCATTTTTAGCAGATCGTTTGGTATTGTCACTCATCAATCGTAAACAAATTTCCAATAAAGGGTTTGTTCGACAACCAACCGGAGGAATAGTTATGGACGATGACACGCGAAAAGAGGTTATTACAGCCTGGCAAAAAAGAAAACAAGAAGAAATTATCCATCCTTTTCTGGAAGAGAAGGTCCCCATCGGATTACTTCCCTATTGCCAGGCATTATTGATGGCAAGATATCTTCGGGGCGATTTGGACAGTTATCCGGTATTCATCAACAGATGAAGCTATGCTGATATTAATTACATACGATGTGGAAACAGTTTCTTCATCGGGAAGAAAAAGATTGAGAAAAGTAGCCAAACAATGTATGAATTTCGGCCAACGCGTCCAGAACTCGGTATTTGAATGTCTGGTTGATCCGGTACAATTTGTAGAATTAAAACATCGTTTAGAAAGCATCATAGATCATGAAAAGGATAGTGTCCGTTATTATCTTCTTGGAAGTAAATGGAAAACCAAAATCGAACATATTGGTGTGAAAACAAGCTATGATCCCGAAGGCCCTCTGACAATCTGAAACGACCAGCGCGAACCCAAAGTGATGTTCTAAACTGTATACCTTTCGCAGCACTTGAAACTTAATAAGTTAGGGCTCAATTTAATAAAATCGTTCTTTGACATGCTGAAAAATTTGTGTTTTCGCGATGTAGCAATCAGAAATCCTTTGATATCAATATATAAAGCAACATACAGTCGCACCCCTCGCGGGTGCGTGGATTGAAACCTATTGGTACCTCCCAATTCTTACGGCAGTCATAAGTCGCACCCCTCGCGGGTGCGTGGATTGAAACTTCTCCACTAACAACGTACGGCAATCAGTTAAAGAGTCGCACCCCTCGCGGGTGCGTGGATTGAAACCTGAAATTCTATGCACACGCATATTTTCAAAAATGTCGCACCCCTCGCGGGTGCGTGGATTGAAACCCTGTGGCATTGATTCAAGTGTCTTTTGCCCGGATGTCGCACCCCTCGCGGGTGCGTGGATTGAAACTCTGTTTTGAAGGCTTTAGGCCAGTATATGAGAGAGTCGCACCCCTCGCGGGTGCGTGGATTGAAACTGAAATATGGTGGTCTCCATCTATAAAATTAGACTGTCGCACCCCTCGCGGGTGCGTGGATTGAAACCTCTGAATATTGCCTTTCTGATGTTAATACAGGTGTCGCACCCCTCGCGGGTGCGTGGATTGAAACCTATTGCCGGTGCTGGTATGGCTGCTATCAAAATGGTCGCACCCCTCGCGGGTGCGTGGATTGAAACATTAGCATCATTAAATGGGATCCCTGCTATTATATGTCGCACCCCTCGCGGGTGCGTGGATTGAAACCCAACAGATTTGTAGCACTCAAATTATTCGTAACGTCGCACCCCTCGCGGGTGCGTGGATTGAAACAAGGGTACAAGTGTCGGTTGCATGGAATATCTTGTCGCACCCCTCGCGGGTGCGTGGATTGAAACTTTGATACTCTCATAGCTATACAGTTAATGATGTTGTCGCACCCCTCGCGGGTGCGTGGATTGAAACTATGACTGTTGATCATCCTGTTTATGTAGTTAAGAGTCGCACCCCTCGCGGGTGCGTGGATTGAAACAGATGCCACGAATATTCAATCGTATTAATCTTAGTCGCACCCCTCGCGGGTGCGTGGATTGAAACAAAACTAACATCATGAATGCGACAGCAGTAAAAGTCGCACCCCTCGCGGGTGCGTGGATTGAAACTGTAAGTAATGCGAAAGACAGCGTGATTGTTTCTGTCGCACCCCTCGCGGGTGCGTGGATTGAAACCTGTATACCATCTTCAAACTCAAAATGGGCTGGGTGTCGCACCCCTCGCGGGTGCGTGGATTGAAACTATTAATCGTATGTATTATGTTGTTACCTATTGGTCGCACCCCTCGCGGGTGCGTGGATTGAAACCTGAATTAAACGATCTACTGGAAATACGTAAATTGTCGCACCCCTCGCGGGTGCGTGGATTGAAACCTTGATCATGATGTATTTCTTGCTAATCCTCGCGTCGCACCCCTCGCGGGTGCGTGGATTGAAACATGTAACTGAAGAAGGTAAATTAATTGGTTCGGAGTCGCACCCCTCGCGGGTGCGTGGATTGAAACCATGGAGGAACAAATCCAGGAGAACGATACGTTGGTCGCACCCCTCGCGGGTGCGTGGATTGAAACTCAGCTGTTTCAATTGCTATACGAGGTCGACTTTCGTCGCACCCCTCGCGGGTGCGTGGATTGAAACCCCATAGCTGTTCTAACACATCTGTGCCTAAAGGTCGCACCCCTCGCGGGTGCGTGGATTGAAACTGTTTCAACTTCAACCGAAGTCCAAAAACTTATGTCGCACCCCTCGCGGGTGCGTGGATTGAAACCTGCACCCTTACCGAAACCTTACCGGTTTTCAGGAGTCGCACCCCTCGCGGGTGCGTGGATTGAAACATGGATTCAATGGCTCTTCTTTGTGGAACGGTGAGTCGCACCCCTCGCGGGTGCGTGGATTGAAACATTTTTGATGGTGTTTAGTTCAGTGGTTAATGATGTCGCACCCCTCGCGGGTGCGTGGATTGAAACTGAATTAAAGCAAGAAGGTATATTAGAAATTGGACGTCGCACCCCTCGCGGGTGCGTGGATTGAAACCTCAATACCCGATACAAGGCAGTCAGTCTTTTCCAGTCGCACCCCTCGCGGGTGCGTGGATTGAAACACATATAATCGAAGATTTTGGAGATGGTACAAATGTCGCACCCCTCGCGGGTGCGTGGATTGAAACACTTCTATGCTATCCCACTCCTTAAATCGTGCAAGTCGCACCCCTCGCGGGTGCGTGGATTGAAACAACAATTCCTACCCCGAACTGCGGGGGCTATTTTGTCGCACCCCTCGCGGGTGCGTGGATTGAAACTCCTTGTCGTGCCGTTCTTGTGGAATCTACGGCTAGTCGCACCCCTCGCGGGTGCGTGGATTGAAACATTGCGGTTATAGGTCAAGCTACTACTTATTACAGTCGCACCCCTCGCGGGTGCGTGGATTGAAACTATATGCAGATGCGGTCAGGTAAGATAATGACAGGTCGCACCCCTCGCGGGTGCGTGGATTGAAACCAGGCGTATGGTCTGCTGTTGACCTTCGCAGCAGTCGCACCCCTCGCGGGTGCGTGGATTGAAACATTGTAACTTGCCACGCAATGTTCATAATTAGCACGTCGCACCCCTCGCGGGTGCGTGGATTGAAACCCAAAACTTCAAATAATATCCATCAGTCCGGTAGGTCGCACCCCTCGCGGGTGCGTGGATTGAAACATTAAATCCTATTAAGCATGGAGCCATGTTTAGGTCGCACCCCTCGCGGGTGCGTGGATTGAAACAACATATCTATTGGACAATGGATGGTCGTTATGGCGTCGCACCCCTCGCGGGTGCGTGGATTGAAACATGGCTTTCAGTCCATTCAACCTGTAATTCTGAAGTCGCACCCCTCGCGGGTGCGTGGATTGAAACCGGATGCTAGTTGAAACTGTTTGAATGCTAATCCGTCGCACCCCTCGCGGGTGCGTGGATTGAAACCTTTCTCCCGCTTGAACATTACCGTTTATATCAGTCGCACCCCTCGCGGGTGCGTGGATTGAAACATGAACCAATAGTGAATCTTTGCTCTGTCTGCGTGTCGCACCCCTCGCGGGTGCGTGGATTGAAACACTTACGTCCCATATTGCTCCACATATTTTTGGACGTCGCACCCCTCGCGGGTGCGTGGATTGAAACAGCAGATACAAACTGAGGTGCAACTAAATCAAGAGTCGCACCCCTCGCGGGTGCGTGGATTGAAACAGTATATATTGAATTATTTACAATAATTACTTCTGTCGCACCCCTCGCGGGTGCGTGGATTGAAACTACCTTTGTAACCCCTTTGCCGGTTTGCCAATTGTCGCACCCCTCGCGGGTGCGTGGATTGAAACTACCTTTGTAACCCCTTTGCCGGTTTGCCAATTGTCGCACCCCTCGCGGGTGCGTGGATTGAAACTATTAGTAGCACTCATCATCACAGGATGCAATTGGTCGCACCCCTCGCGGGTGCGTGGATTGAAACTTCCGGGTATCGGGGAAGCTACTATACATAAACGTCGCACCCCTCGCGGGTGCGTGGATTGAAACACTGCTGCTCTCGGTATTTGCTGGTGCATTATTCAGTCGCACCCCTCGCGGGTGCGTGGATTGAAACAGAAACAGTCTGCGGGATCTGTGCGTATCAAAGAAGTCGCACCCCTCGCGGGTGCGTGGATTGAAACACAGGATATAACAGGCCGGTAATAGCTGTTCCCGGTCGCACCCCTCGCGGGTGCGTGGATTGAAACTTTTATAATTACTTATTTTTGCGATTTCCTTAACGTCGCACCCCTCGCGGGTGCGTGGATTGAAACCTCACGCAACTGTTTTTCCAATCCATCTTCCTCGGTCGCACCCCTCGCTGGTGCGTGGATTGAAACGTTCCTCAGCCGACACCATACCATTAAGCGTCAGCCTTTGTAAAAACCCTCCAGAATTGTTCATAACTTGTTTTTTGATAATTCATTACTAACCAATGATTCAGTAACTTGTATATAACAAAATGATGCCATTGACCTGAAAAGTTTTGGGATTTCCCATGTAGATTGTCAGGAAGAGGGTCGCCCGCCCTATCATCCATCGGTATTACTGAAGCTGTATCTATACGGGTACAGGTATGGTATCAGAACAAGCAGGAAGCTGGAACGTGAGGCACAAACCAACATTGAGGCGATGTGGCTGATAGCTGGTCTCAGGCCGATGTATAAAACCATTGCTGATTTCCGAAAAAACCACGCCAAAGCCTTTCGGGAGCTCTTTAGAAGGTTCGTGTGTTTGCTCAAAGAGTGGAATCTGGTAGAAGGCAAAACAGTAGCCATTGATTCGTTCAAAATCAGGGGAAGCAAAAGGTATTGGGAGAGGTGGGGTTGATGTTTATTGGGTATAACTTAAGTGGCTGCATTTAGGTAATTGGAGCCGAAATATTCACATGGGAGACCCTGGGAGTATACCATGTTGCACCTCCAGCCCATCATAAGCGCAT
>CAZIIU010000006.1:0-87522 GCA_964539395.1 uncultured Bacteroidaceae bacterium | reverse complement strand
GACTCGAACCTTCACGTACTTGCGTACACTAGTCCCTGAAACTAGCGCGTCTACCTATTATTCCATGCGGATACAGGTCATGCTGTGAATTGCAACCAAAATATTTCACCATGAAATGTATCATACCCTGTGCAAAGGCATGTCATGAGCTCGTCGTCGTACCTCCTCCTCGGTTCCGCCATCTTGTGCCATTAAAAAAGCCGGTAACTATCATCACCGGCTTCTGTAGCTGTGCCCAGGAAAGGACTCGAACCTTCACGTACTTGCGTACACTAGTCCCTGAAACTAGCGCGTCTACCTATTCCGCCACCTGGGCATATCTGACAATACAATAAAGAGAAGTGTGCCCAGGACAAGAATCGAACTTGCACGACCTAATACGGTCACTAGGCCCTCAACCTAGCGCGTCTACCAGTTCCGCCACCTGGGCGTCATACTCATCAAACTTCGAAAGAACATATTGATGTTCCACCTGCAGAAAACTCCATTTGCCAGGTGGCATAATAAAAAAACAACCCCGAAAGAAATCGGGGTTGCAAATATATTAATTTTTGTTCAAACATATTGACCGCTCATGATTTTTTATCGCTCGCTGCTGAATTTATTCTCCTTGATCTTCCTGAATTCAGATGACTTCTTCACTGACACATTCTTTCTGGCCAGTTCCTTCTTCCCTATCCTGGTAAGGGCCATTTTCTTCTCCGGCTCGTAATAGTCAACATAAGCAATAAAATCATGTATATATCCAGGCTCAAGTATCTGTGTCTCAATAAAACCAATATCGTCTGCCGCCAGTGTGTAGTTGTCATGGTTCTCTTCCCAGACATCCACATAATATACCTGATCATTTAATCCTTCAAAAACACACTTACCAAGCGAAGTGGTAAATACCTCTTCAGACGGATCGGTTTCTGTTTCCCAATCAGATACAGACCCAAAAAGCAGCACAGATGCACCCTCTACAGGATACCCATCCCAGTATTCCAGTACGGTGATCCGCAGCACACTATTGATCCCTTCAACCACATAGAGTGTTTTCGAGACCTGGTCGCTCGCTCCGCCCTGGCCAAATGCATTCAGGGTCACAGTGTAGGTGCCCGGTTCGTCATAGCTATATACGGGGGATGCTAATTCAGTGGTATATCCATCTCCAAATTCCCAGAGGTATGCGATCCCGTTATTCGTAGTATTAAAAAACTCAACCTGTTCACCCACAAAAACAATGTCAGTTTCAAAAACTACCGGACCTTCATCACCCGGCAGATCTGTATAGATTTCAAATTCTGCACTGGGCTGAACCGAAATAACATTTATCACTGCAGTTGCTTCACTAATACCTCCCCTTCGTCCGAATGCTTTTAGCCGAACAGTAAAAGTACCACCCGACATGTAAGAGTGTGAAGGACTGTAGGCATTTGAGCTGTTCCCATCGCCGAAATCCCATTCATAAGAGGCTGCATCCAGTGATAGGTTTTCAAAAATCACCAGTTGGCCCGTGTTCGGATTCGCAGGAGTATAGGCAAAATTCGCTATTGGTTCTCTATCGCATCCAGTTAAGACAAGAAGGGTAAGAACCGCCGATATGGTAATTATTCGTTTCATGATCCTTGTTTTAATAGTTTTAAAAAATGCAGGGGTCAACTTTTCTTCCTGCAGCAATCTCAAAAGTGATTCCCTTCAATGAACTATAACCAAATTGCATGCCAAAAAATATTATTGCAAAAAAGCCGGGATTTTTCTTTCTTTACCTCAACCAACTTTTTGATCCGTTATGAAAACTCGTCCTTCTCTCCTGTATCTGATTATTATCATGATAATGGCTACCGTGCAACTGCTTATTGCACAACCGAAACAGATCACACTTGAAAAAATATATCGTGAAAACACATTTTCCGTCCGGTCGGTTATGGGCATCAATTCAATGAATGACGGCAAGCATTACACACTGAACAACCGGGGAATTGCAATTGACAAGCATGCCTATAAAAATGGGGATAAGATAGCAGCGATCTTCAGTACAAAGGACCATGAATCCATTTCATCATTCGACAGCTATGAATTTAGCAGCGATGAAAGTTTTATCATGCTTACAACAGACACTGAGCCTGTTTACCGAAGGTCTTTCACTGCCAACTATTATATCTACAACACGACAAACAGTGAATTATTTCCCCTCTCGCCCAATGGAAAACAGCAGCTAGCGTCCCTTTCCCCCGATAACAGGCATGTCGCCTTTGTAAGGGATAACAATATTTACCTGGTCGACCTGGAGAACATGAGCGAGGTGCAAATTACATTCGACGGGAAGAGGAACGAGATCATCAATGGTGCACCGGATTGGGTATATGAAGAAGAGTTCGGATTTGCTGATGGGTTCAAATGGTCGCCCGACGGAAAAAGAATTGCCTTCTACAGGTTTGATGAAACGAAAGTAAAGGAATTCTTTCTGACCACTTATGGTGATCTCTATCCGGAGTCCTATAAATATAAGTATCCTAAAGCCGGGGAAAGAAACAGCGTCGTAACAATACATGTTTTCGACCTCGAAAAAGGATCGATAAGCAACATGGATATTGGAACTGATGAAGAGTATTATATTCCAAGAATCAAATGGACCAATGAACCTGAAGTGTTGAGTGTTATATGGTTAAACAGGTTACAAAACCATGTAAAGGTGCTGCACTGCAACTCTGCCGATGGAAACTCTGAAATTGTTTATGAGGAGACTAACGACAAATATATCTCTGAAGCAACAGACGATATGGTTACATACCTACCCGGGAACGATTCATTTTTGCTGATCAGTGAACGGAATGGCTGGTTCCATCTCTACCTGCATAACTTTATTTCCGGAGAGACCCGTCCCGTTACATCCGGCGAGTTTGATGTCAAATCCCTGATCGATGTTGATGGCCGAAATGGTATAGTCTATTATACTTCCTACGAGGAATCCCCGTTAGAGATTCACCTGTATTCTGTGAATATCGATGGCTCCGGGAAAAAAAGAATCTCCGAAGGTTCCGGCAGTTACAGCGCCTCCTTCAGCAATACCTTTGAATACTATATACTTAGTTATTCCAGTGCCAACATGCCGCCTATCTATGAATTATACAACAGGAAAGGCAAACTGATACGGGTACTGGAGGATAATTGTACTTTAAAACAAAATGTAAAGGACTACGGCTTTTCAAAAGTAGAATTCATAGAGGTTCCCACCAAAAGCGGTCAGCTGTTGAACGGATATATGATCAAACCATCCGATTTTGATCCTGAAAGTAAGTATCCGCTTTTCATCTATGTTTACGGTGGTCCGGAATCACAAAATGTTGTACAGCGATGGAACCGCCATGCCCCATGGTTCCAGATGCTGGTCCAGGAAGGCTATATCGTTGCCTGTGTAGATAACAGGGGTACCAACGGCCGCGGTGAAGCATTCAGAAAATCAACCTATATGGAACTTGGTAAACTGGAGACCATAGATCAGTTGGAGGCCGCCACTTACCTGGGCGATCTGCCTTATATCGACAAGGATCGTATCGGGATATTTGGATGGAGTTATGGGGGATTCATGACCAGTCTCTGCCTGACAAAAGGGAACGGACTGTTTAAAATGGGGATCGCTGTAGCACCTGTTACGAACTGGCGTTATTACGATACGATCTATACGGAACGCTTTATGCGAAAGCCAGCGGAAAATACCACCGGATATGACGATAATTCACCCATCAATTATGCAGCCCGGTTGCAGGGAAAGTTACTGCTTGTTCACGGAACGGGCGACGATAATGTTCATTTCCAGAACAGCGTCGATTTCGTTACAGCACTGATAGAAGCTAACAAGCAGTTCGCAGTATTGTTCTACCCTAACAAAGACCACCGGATTAGTGGTGGAAATACAACATACCATCTCTATACACTGATGACAGACTTTGTTTTAGAAAATCTGTAACCCGAATATTACACGGGATCACAACAAGGAGCCTGCTGCATTAGTCCCGGCAGAGGATCCTGGAATGATAGTAAACATAAAAGACAAATATACCATAACCGACTGGCTTCCTACAACTGTTAAGGAAGTAAAAGCCCGTGAATGGGATCAACCGGATGTGATCCTGTTTAGCGGTGATGCATACATCGATCATCCCTCTTTTGGTATCACGGTTATAGGACGGGTACTTGAAAATGCAGGATTTAGGGTAGCCATCGTTCCACAACCCAACTGGCAAGATGACCTGAGAGATTTTCAGAAACTCGGTGAGCCCCGGCTGTTTTTCGGCGTTTCCGCCGGGGCAATGGACTCCATGGTGAACCATTATACTGCCCGTAAGAGGAGAAGATCAACCGATGTTTACACTCCCGGCAATGCAAGCGGATTCCGGCCAGACTATCCTACCCTGATTTATACACAGGCATTGAAAAAACTCTTTCCCGAATCAATAGTCATCCTTGGTGGTGTTGAAGCCTCCATGAGGCGGCTCACCCATTACGATTACTGGCAGGACAAGCTTCGGAAAAGCTTCCTGATTGAAAGTGGAGCAGACATGATCGTTTATGGCATGGCCGAAACTGCCATACTGCAACTGGCAAAATTACTAGACAAAGGGGTGCCGTTTAATCAGATCACTGAACTAAGACAAACCGTTATTGCCAGAAACGATACCCAACTTTATAAGATATTAAATAACCGAAAGTACGTAAAACTTGAAAGTCATGAATCCTGCCTTTCCGATAAGCGAAAGTTTGCATGGAATTTTGCAAGAGTTGAAACTGCATCCAATGTGGTAAATCCCGGTGCTTTGGTACAGCATTGTGATGACCAGGTAATCCTCGTGAACCCACCATTCAGGAATCTTCCCGAGAAACAGCTTGACCGGATATACGATCTTTCCTATACACGTCTGCCACATCCACGCTACAGAAATAAACCGCCTATCCCTGCCTATGAGATGATCAGACACTCTGTCAATACCCACAGGGGTTGTTTTGGAGGATGCAGCTTCTGTACTATTTCAGCCCACCAGGGTAAGTTCATTCAGAGCCGCAGCATGCAATCAATTCTCCGGGAAGTGGAAAAGGTGGTTCAAATGGATGATTTCAAGGGACATATCAGTGATCTTGGAGGACCATCTGCCAATATGTATTGCATGAAAGGTATTAATGAGAAAATTTGCACTGTATGTCAACGCCCCTCCTGCCTGCACCCCTCCATCTGCAAAAACCTCAATACAGATCATACTCCATTGATCGAACTCTACAAAAGAGCATCTGAAATTGAAGGGGTTAAGAAAATAACAATAGGGAGTGGTATCCGTTATGATTTTCTGGAAGAGGAAGAAGACAAAAACCGTTTCAGAGAATATTTTGCAAATCTGGTTAAAAATCATGTCTCGGGGAGATTGAAAGTAGCACCGGAACATACCGAACCTGGAATTCTCAAAATAATGAGGAAGCCGGATTTCAAACTGTTCGACAAACTTTACAAGGAATTCCGGAAAATCAATGCAGATGAGGGACTAAACCAGCAGCTTATCCCATATTTCATATCCGGTCACCCGGACTGTACTCCGGAAGATATGGCAGAGCTCGCGGTTCTTACAAAGGAACAGGGGTTTAAACTGGAACAGGTACAGGATTTCACCCCCACCCCAATGACACTAGCTACTGTAATGTATTATACCGGTCTTGATCCCTACACCTTCAGGAAGATCATCACAGCAAAAACAGACAAAGAGAGAACCAGGCAGTTGATGTTTTTCTTCTGGTACAAAAAAGAATACAGGCAACAAATACGAAACGAATTAGTAAATCTGGGAAGAGAGGATCTGATCGAAAAACTGCTGCATAGACAATAAACCTGTTTATTACTGTTGGCAGCTACTTGAAGTAAATTTTATATCAGCCGGATGAAAAAAACTGCAGCCTGAACTGCCAGTTGTATAAGGTTCCTACAAATCATAGTGTCTGCACATTTTTTACTAAATTTGCGCTCTGAATCTTAAGAAGAGAATATGATCAATATAACATTTCCGGATCACTCGGTGCGTCAGTTCAATGAAGGAACGACTGGACTGGATATTGCAAAATCACTGAGCAACAGCCTGGCAAAAGAGGTTCTGGCTGTGTCTGTGAATGATGAAATATGGGATCTTACCCGACCAATACAGGAAGATGCCGAGATCAGATTGCATAAATGGGAAGATGATGAAGCAAAGCATGCATTCTGGCACTCCTCTGCACACCTGATGGCTGAAGCAATTGAGGCACTTTATCCCGGAACCAAATTTGGTATCGGTCCCTCCATTGAAAACGGCTTCTACTATGATGTAGATACAGGAGAGGATGTAACTATCACTGATGCAGACCTTCCGAAGATCGAAAAAAAGATGAAAGAGCTTGCCTCCCTGAAAAGCAATTACAAGAGGGAGGAGATCAGTAAAAAAAAGGCGCTGGAGTATTTTGGGGAGAAAAATGATGAATATAAAACTGAGCTGATTTCTGATTTGGAGGATGGTACAATTACATTCTACAAGCATGGTAGTTTTGTTGATCTTTGTCGGGGACCCCATTTGCCTGATACATCACCGATTAAAGCAATAAAAATGCTCAGCGTGGCAGGGGCATACTGGAGGGGCGACGAGAAACGCAAGCAACTCACCCGGATTTATGGAATTACCTTTCCCAAACAAAGCATGCTTGATGATTTTCTTGATAAACTGGAAAAAGCAAAAGAGAGGGATCACAGGAAAGTAGGTAAAGAACTGGAGTTGTTTACTTTTTCCTCCAGGGTCGGACAGGGCCTTCCTCTCTGGCTTCCAAAAGGCGCCCAGTTACGTGAGAGGCTTGAAATTTTTTTGAAAAAAGTACAGAAACAACATGGTTATGAACAGGTTATAACACCACATATAGGACAAAAAGAATTGTATGTAACCTCCGGGCACTATGCAAAATACGGCAAAGACAGCTTTCGGCCAATATCCACCCCCCAGGAGGGAGAAGAGTTCCTTCTAAAACCCATGAACTGTCCGCACCATTGTGAAATCTATAATTCCAAACCCCACTCATACCGTGACCTTCCTATAAGAATGGCTGAATTTGGTACCGTTTACAGGTATGAGCAGAGTGGTGAATTACACGGGCTTACAAGAGTCCGCGGCTTCACACAGGATGATGCGCATATTTTTTGCAGACCCGACCAGCTGAAAGAAGAGTTCATTAAAGTAATCGATATCATTCACCATATTTTTAATGCACTGGATTTCAGGGACTATATCACACAGATTTCGCTCAGGGATAAAGAGAATCATGAACAATATATCGGAAGTGATGAAAACTGGGAAAAGGCTGAGCAGGCAATCATTGAAGCAGCAGAAGAAAAAGGTCTTAAAACCATCATAGAATATGGTGAAGCAGCATTCTATGGCCCCAAGCTCGATTTTATGGTCAGGGATGCAATTGGAAGAAAATGGCAGCTAGGAACCATCCAGGTCGATTATAACCTTCCTGAACGTTTTGATCTTGAATATGTTGGAGCCGACAACCAGAAACACCGTCCGGTTATGATTCACCGTGCTCCCTTTGGCAGCATGGAAAGATTTGTTGCCGTACTCATTGAACACACAGGAGGTAAATTCCCACTATGGCTGACACCTGACCAGGTAATAATACTACCAATCAGCGAAAAGTACCATGATTATGCAGAAAAAGTTTCAAAATTCCTAAATAATTGCGATATTCGCACCCTGATTGACGAGAGGAGTGAAAAAATAGGTAAAAAGATCAGGGATAATGAGTTAAAGAGGATTCCCTATCTGCTCATTGTAGGTGAAAAGGAGTTGGAAAGCGATACAGTTTCTGTTAGGAAACAGGGAGAAGGCGATAAAGGTGCAATGGGAATAAAGGAGTTTGCCGAATTTATTTCACTTGAAGTGGAAAATCAATTGTCATTAATTGATACCATGAGATAACCTCAAAAATAGATTATTTTATATGGCCAGACCTGTTGGCAAAAATTTTAGGAGGGACCGCAGACCGGAACCACAACATAAAGTTAATGAACGAATTCGCGCAGGCACCGTGCGTGTAGTCGGTGAAAATTTAGAAAATCCCGGGGTATATTCGCTCCCGGAAGCGCTAAAAATTGCTGATAGTCTGAACCTTGACCTTGTGGAGATATCTCCAAATGCCGATCCACCGGTTTGCAGGGTAGTTGATTATCAAAAGTTTCTTTATCAGCAAAAAAAGAAGCAGAAAGAGATCAAAGCGAAAACAACAAAGATCGTAGTCAAAGAAATACGGTTTGGTCCGAATACAGACGAGCATGATTACGATTTTAAGATGAAACACGCGATGAAGTTCCTTGAGGAAGGGGCAAAAGTAAAAGCGTTTGTTTTCTTTAAAGGAAGGACCATTCTTTTTAAAGAGAAGGGGGAAATTCTGCTTTTGCGACTAGCCCAGGATTTGGAAGATGTGGCAAAAGTCGAACAGCTTCCAAAACTTGAAGGAAAAAGGATGACTATGTTTTTATCACCAAAGCCAAAGGTGAAAAAGAAATAATGTATTTGAACAGATAATATTTTTTAAAATGCCAAAGATGAAAACCAATCCGGGAGCAAAGAAGAGGTTCTCGCTCACCGGAACAGGAAAAATAAAAAGAAAGCATGCTTATAAAAGTCATATTCTGACAAAAAAATCGAAAAAACGGAAAAGAAACCTGACATATTTCGGACAGGTTCATCCGGCTGATGAAAACAATATCAAGCAATTGCTTTCAATGAAGTAAAGTTATTTAAAGGGTAATGAGTCATTAACCAGGATGTCAGGCCCATAAGTTCCGTGATTGCGGACGCTTTCATCCAAAAAATAAAGAAAAATGCCGAGATCAGTAAATGCTGTAGCAGCAAGACAAAAGAGAAAAAAGATTCTCAAAAGAACCAGGGGATACTGGGGTAGAAGAAAAAATGTGTGGACCGTTGCAAAAAACGCTCATGAAAAGGGTTTGCAATATGCCTATCGCGACCGTCGTAAGAAAAAATCTGAATTCCGCGCACTCTGGATCCAGCGAATCAATGCAGCTGTACGGAAATATGATATGTCCTATTCAGAATTTATGCATAAATTGAAAAGCAGCAGGATCGATATCAACAGGAAGGTTCTGGCAGATTTGGCAATGAACGATCCCGAAACTTTTGAATCGATCGTAAAGAAGATAAAGTAGCGGAATTAGCTTAACCGGATCAAGATATGGGGGTGTTACAATTGACACCCTTTTTTTATTTAAGACTAGTCAATCACTGCACAAAAGAGTAATCACGGTTAGGATCAATTATATTACATTTGCAAACAAAACTTGTATGTTATGAATATAGCACTTATCGGATATGGTAGAATGGGAAAAGAGATTGAAAACACTGCAAAGATACGGGGACATCAGGTTGGACTGGTTATCGATGTCCACAATCAAAATGATCTGAACCACGAAAATCTTGATAAAATAGATGTTGCCTTCGAATTCTCAACACCGGAAACTGCATATGGAAATATCATTAAATGTCTGAACGCTAACACAGCTGTAGTCTCAGGTACAACTGGATGGCTCGACAAGTGGGACGATCTTATAAAGCGAGTCAAAGAGACAAATACTGGCTTTTTTTATGCATCAAATTTCAGTATAGGAGTGAATATATTATTTGCTGTTAATGAATATCTTGCAGAGATTATGGCAGGTTTTTCCCAATATGATGTCTCCGTTGAAGAGATACATCATGTCCATAAAAAAGATGCGCCAAGCGGTACAGCCATCACACTGGCCAACCAGATCATTGAGAGGCTCTCTTCAAAAAAGAACTGGTCACTTCGCAATGATCAGCCAGATGCTCTGTTTATCAGTGCATCCCGTGAAGGCGAGATAAATGGTTTTCACAAGGTTGTTTATGATTCCGTTATCGATAGCATCGAGCTTTCACATAATGCAAAATCAAGAGAAGGCTTTGCAACCGGGGCGATTCTTGCTGCAGAATATCTAAAAGGAAGGAAAGGAGTACATAATATGAAAGATATGCTCAATTTATAGCAGGGTGAAAAAACCAAAGAGAAACAATTTCTGGTTGATCCTTCTTGTTACTGCCTGGTCTATCCTGATCATATGGACTGAAGCTTACTGGTTCCTTCTCATGAATCTCCTGTGGTTTGATATTTATCATACACAATGGATCAGAAAAGTCATCTTGAAAATTTCCATTCCGCGTAAACTCAGAAAAACTATTGAATGGATCTCTTTTTGCTTGCTGGCTCTCTTCATATCAATTGCTATTAAGATTCTTTTTATTGAAGCATACAAAATACCATCCCCTTCGATGGAAGGAAGTTTAAAAGCCGGTGATTATATTTTTGTAAGTAAGCTGGCTTACGGACCTAAACTTCCTAACACACCGCTGAGCCTGCCTTTTCTTCCTGAATATCTGCCGAACAGTAAAAAAACCTACTCCGAAAGAATAGTTATGCCATATCAGCGACTAAATGGTTTTTCCAGGGTAAAAAGAGGTGATGTAATCGTCTTCTCATTTCCTGAAGGGGATTCAATGATCGTGCAATATCCGGGGCAGAATTATTACTCCCTCGTACGACAATATGGTCGCCAGTATATCCATGAACACTTTGATGTTATTTCCCATCCTGTTGACCGGCGGGAAAACTACATCAAGAGATGTATCGGACTACCAGGTGACACAGTCGAAATAAGAGAAGGAAGAGTTTTTGTGAATTCATCAGAAATTGAACCGCTATCAGATCAAAAATTCAAATTCTACGTAAAAACAGTTCAAGGAAAGTTAAGTGACAGCGTGATCGATTCTTTGGGCATTATAGAAAAAGAGCTGACATACAATCCGTCCAATCACATACATATTATCTATTTAACCATCGAACAGTCGATTCAGTTAAAAAACATTCCAGAAGTAAGTAGTATTCAGAGGTTTATTGAACCTCTGCTCACATTTTACAATCCTGAGATCTTTCCACACGATATTCAATACAGGTGGACCAATGATCAGTTCGGACCACTGATCGTGCCTGAAAAGGATATGACGGTTCATCTGAATGATACAGTTTTTCCTCTTTATGAAAGGGCTATAAAGGTGTATGAAAATAATAATCTGCAGATTATCAACGGAGACTATTATTTAAATGACAAACAGATAAAATCTTATACATTTAAGATGGACTATTTTTTTGTTCTGGGAGACAATCGTCATAATTCAGCTGATTCAAGACACTGGGGATTTGTTCCGGAAGACCATTTACTTGGAAAGGCTGTTGGAATTTGGCTTTCCGTTAATCCGGATTATTCTTTTGTTGAAGGTTTGAGAAAAGAGCGTATCTTTAGGCGCATAAAATAACGGGATAGATGAAAACAATCTTTAAAGACAAATACACCCGGTTTGGCATAGCATCCGGTCTCTATATTCTTTTTGTTGTTTGGCTTGGCAATTATTGGTTCCTTTTCGGTTTACCGATTGTTTTTGATATTTATGTGAGTAAAAAGGTTAACTGGACTTTCTGGAAAAGACGCAATAAGAAAAACCATGTGATTATTGAATGGCTTGATGCACTGATATTTGCAGTCGTTGCAGTTTCACTGATCAACCTGTTCCTGTTCCAGAACTACAAAATCCCAACTCCTTCCATGGAGGGAACCTTGCTCGTCGGTGACCATCTGTATGTAAGCAAAACAGCCTATGGTCCCAGAACCCCAAATACACCACTCGCAATTCCATTCATTCCAAACACTGTAATGAACAGAAAGACCTACCTTGAATGGATAAAAAGACCCTATAAAAGGCTAAAGGGATTCAGTGATGTTGAAAGAGATGACATTGTAGTGTTTAATTTCCCGGCTTCAGACACAGTTGCCCTGGAACCTTCAGATCACAGACAATATGCAAATGGTAATTTTGATTACTATGACCTTGTCAGGGACGAAGCATATGCACTCATGGAAAGAGATAGAATACAGAATAACAGGCAACTTAGATATGAGATTTATGAAAACTATGCCCGGAAGCAGATTCATAAATTATACGATATTGAGACCAGACCTGTTGACAGAAGAGACAACTATATCAAGCGATGTGTTGCTATTCCCGGAGATATTATCGAGGTGAAGGCCAGTATGGTTTTTGTAAATGGAAAGCCCCAAAAACAATATAATGGCATACAAAAACTATACAGGGTTACCACTGATGGTACGCCTATCAACCCCAAGTCAATAGAGAAATTTGGAATTAGCAGGCAATCAGCCGACATCAGGAACAACCCAAATTATCTGTTTCCACTGTCTGTAAAAAGTGCTGAAGCCATTTCAAAATTACCTGGCATCATTAAGGTACATCCTTTACAGATGTATTCTCCCGGTGAATACGACCGCAATGCCTTTCCACATAGTGAGGATTATCCATGGAACGCAGAATTTTATGGCCCCCTGGCCATTCCTGGAAAAGGTAAAACTGTAAAACTTTCTTTGAAAAATCTTCCTGTTTATAGGCGCATTATTGAAGCATATGAAGGAAATAGTCTGGAAGTTAAAGACAGTACAATTTTCATTAACAATGTACCGGCAGATAGCTATACGTTTCAGATGGACTACTATTTTATGATGGGAGATAACAGACATAATTCTGCAGATTCAAGATTCTGGGGCTTTGTACCGGAGGACCATGTAATTGGTAAACCCCGTGTTATTTGGCTGAGTATCGACAGGGAGTATGGTGGCATCAGGTGGGACCGTCTTTTTAAAATTGTAAGAAGCAACAGATAGTTCGTTCACGTAACCCAATGATTCTTCCATCCTTTTACAATGCTCCTGTCTCCTATTTTGCCACTGTATTACATAGCAGTGATAAAGTGATCATTGAGCAATTCGACCACTATTCCAAACAAACTTACAGGAACAGGTGCAGAATCCTCGGATCCAACGGAGTTATTGTTCTGAGCATACCGGTGATAAATCTTCATGGCTCGAAAGTACTAATGAAAGATATACGTATCGATTACAGCACCTCCTGGAATAAAAACCACTGGAAAAGTATTGTTTCAGCATACGCATCAGCTCCATTTTTTGAGTTTGTAGAAGATTCCTTTTCCGGCTACTATTCAAAAAGATATACATTTCTTATTGACCTGAACACCGAACTGTTCCTTACTGTCCTTAACCTGCTTCAGGTCGAAGTAGCTGTTAGCAAATCCAGTGATTATAAGGTGCTGGAACCTGGATACGATTTCAGGGAGTGCATACATCCCAAACGCGTATTTAAGCATCGCGAATTCAGATTTCACCCAACAGAATATTACCAGGTTTTCTCTGAAAGACATGGATTTAAACGCGACCTTAGCATACTTGATCTGCTCTTCAATGAAGGTGCAAATTCTTCTGTAATCCTGTCAAATTCGATGTCGCATAAAAAAACCCGGTCTGAATAAATCAAAACCGGGATTGAATTTTTATCGTGGATATTAGAATTTATATCCCATAGTTAACATGAATTTTGAACGGTTGTAATCGTTAACAGCCTTCTCAAAACCCTCTTCAAATTCAGGAGCGTACTGATAGAGTCCGTAAAGATCGGTGCTTTTACTCAAAGAGTAGGCTATGTCAAAAAAAGTATTGCTCGACCTGAATCCTATACCTCCACTGTAAACAAAAATATCTGAACCGTTCCTCTTATCAACAAACGGATTCATATAATACCTGGTACCGGCTCTGAGATAGAGTGAATTAAGTCGCAATTCGGCACCTGCTTTAAAATTGTGTACAACACTAAAATCCCTTGATATTATTCTGTTTTTTTCATAGAATTTTTTACCTGGACTGTCCAGATCAGCAGTTGAATAATCCACATATTCATATTCAGCAGATATCAGTCCCAGCTTTCCTAAAAGCACCGCTGTACTCAAAGATGCCCGGTATGGGGTGCGAAGAGTATACTCCTTGGAGAACAAGCCTGAGGAGATATATTCATCATTCATGCCTGAATTTGTATCCCAATAAGTATTCAGGTCAGTAAATTTATCATCCGTAAGCTGATAAACAACCGGTGCATGAAAAGATGCTCCTAATCTCAGAATATGCAGAGGCTTGTAGATAAGCCCTACTTTGAATACATATCCATACCCCCTTGTAGAGTTGTATTCACCAAAACTGAACGCATGAAAATCAGGTTCATTTTTATCGATATCGGTTTCCCTGTGAAAGACATCCTCATTAAACCTGACGGCATGTAGTCCGAAAGTACCACCAATATAAAGCTTATGACTGATATTCATGGCAGCAGAAACAAGGTATTCACCAACATATCCGCTTCTGTCCACAATTCTGACCTGTTCCTGACCATATCCCTCGTAGCCTATTGCATCATAAGGCTGAAGATAATGCCAATACTCGTTGACAAGTGTATCCAGGGGCATCAGTGCCAATTCGTGAGCCAGCTCCTCATAAAACGGATCTAGTTCATTGTTGTTGTTGGCATTCCATGCAAAATTATCCAGTAGGGAAGTATTATTGTTAATGGCTTCCATTGTTGTTGTACTATGCAGATTATTTAACGTATTATAGCCAAATGCAAATGTCATACCAATAAGACCTTCAGTTGCTTTTGAATTATAAGACGTCACAAGACCCAGATTGCCGATTCCCAGGTTTGTTTTATGATCCCTGCTGGTTACCCCCAGGTAATCTGAGGTAGTCCCTGCAAAAAGGTAGGTAGGCGTTATTGTAAACTCTGATCCAAGGTACAATCCCAGACCTGCCGGATTATTTGATGCCGATGTAAAATCACCACCGACAGCTCCAAAAGCGCCCCCCATGGAGGTATAGCGTGCTGTACCTTCCGGGTAAAACTGGGAAAACCGGAAAGCCTGAGTCTGATCCTGCGCACCAGCAAAGGCTGACAGATACAGGGTCATTATTAATATAATATATCGTGTTTTCATCTTTTCCTTTTTATTATTTACAGTTTGAATAACCTGGCCTTCTCATCTGCATGGAAATTCACCAAATTTGTCGACCGAAGATGATGCATGCAAGCAAGTTTCATCAATCATCACGCAGCTGTTACCTGCGACTTGACCGGCTGCTGCTTGAGGAACTCCTGCTGCCGGAACTACTGCTTCTGGATGGTGCACTGTAAGAACTGCTGCTGCGACTCGGGGCACTGTATGAACTGCTACTCCTGCTGGGGGCACTGTAAGTACTCCTGCCGGAGCTGGAACTACTGCTTCTGCTGGGTGAACTGTAAGACCTGCTGCTACGGCTCGGTGCACTGTAAGAACTGCTGCTGCGGCTCGGTGCACTGTAAGACCTGCTGCTTGAGCTGGTACTTGGCCTTGAGTAGGTATTCCGGTTGCTGGAACTGGTACTTGGTCTTGTATAGGTCCGGGTACTGGAACTGGTACTTGGCCTTGTGAAGGAGCTGGTGCTTTTCCTGGTTGTTGTAGAAATACCTGGTTGTGCAGTTGTACCGGCACTCCTTGTTGCAGGCCTTGTAGTCGTAACATCCCGGGAACCGGAAGACCTGGGTTGTGTATAACCAGGTGTATAGGTTCTGGTCGGCTGCTCTGAAGCCGGACGGGTCGTGCGGATATCTCTGCTTTTTGCAGTACCCTGATCTGCAGGTGAATTGTTTACTGCATTGTTGTTACCACGATTCATGTTATCGTGCGGGTTTTGATTGCCACGGTCCCTGTCATTATTATCCGGACGAACATTTCCGTAATGATTTCCCCGGTCGCCAGACGATTGGCGTCTGCTGTTATCGCTAGTATTATCTGAAGAAGAACCCGTGGTTCTTTCGACACCGGACCTTACAGCTTTATTCTCCTGGCTGGATCCTTCGGTCCGGGTACGGGTAACACCAGGGGCTGTTGTTACAGCTTTCCGTTCAGTTTTTGGATCAACAAAAGTCTTGGTTGCGGCATCAGACGATCCGGTTGTTCTGTTTGCGCCTGCTGCTGAAGAAGTTCCCCGGCTCCTGTACCGCGGATCGTTACCCAGTGCATCAGACTTCCTGCTTTGCGAAGAACTTGTCAGACCACTGCTATAGCCGTATGTTGACCTGTTGGGTAAACTGCTGTTATAGTATTTGCTATATCTGCCACTACCCGAGTAGTATTTCGTCCTGTAGGCTGATCGGTAATTACGGTTGTAGTAGCCACCATAACCATAGGAGTAATATCCCGGATAGTAATAATAATCGTAGTACCCGTATGGATAAAAGCCTCCGTAATAATGATCATAAAAAGAATAATAATAGGGACTTCTCCAGTGATAACTGTATGGATAATAGGTGCTATATCTCCAGTAGGGTGAGAAATAGTATGACGGATAGCCCCAACTCAGGCTAAGTCCATAGTGGTATGGAGATCCGTTATAAAAATACATGTTCGTATAATAAGGATCGTAATAATCCCACCCATAGTAACTATCTGAAAATCTTCTGATTCTGGATGAGTAGTAATAATCGTCCGGATCAGTATAATAATTGTTGTTGATAACTACCTGGTTCTGCCCCTGGGCTCCACTGTCCATGTTTTCTTCCTGATAAACCACTTCACTTTGTTCGGGTTCATATCCGGTATCTGAAAGTTTTCCTTCCATCTCCAGGCGGTATTTCTCGTAGTCAGATAACGCATCATAGTTGATGGTATCTTCGGGAATCAGAGCTTTTGTTGCCATAGCCGTCTGTGGTGTCACGGCAGCATATGCTGATACTGCAGGCTGGGTTTCAGCGGGATTGTAATAAACATCATCATATCCGCTGTAGGTTGTATAACCAGCTGAACCACAGGAAGCCAGTACTAATGCTGTGCTTGTTGTTATGATCGCTAATATTTTCATGATACGTCCTCCCCCAATTGTTTTAATTTACATCACTTACTTACTAATAACTCAAATCTCGTGCCAAAAAAACGTTACTGATCTATGATATCCTCAGCCATTTTTTCATGTTTTGATAGTTTGGTAATATAAGAAAAATCCGGCTTTTTTTAAACATTTCCCAATAAACTTAACCAGATTCAAAACCATTTAATCCTATTCGCTCCATCCTGGTTGCGATAACGTTAACTGGTATTTTGAGAAATTGTATAATGGGTTACGATCAGGAAAATAGATCCTTCCCTGCCTGTTATTATCCATTTGTGTGTAAACCCAAATCTCATGTTGATCCCATGCGATGATTTCATCCCGGTAATCCCCAGTTACATCAAGAACGGCACTGCAGAGTTCAGGGTGTCCATCGTCGGGAAAAGTAACAACCAACTCTCCATTACCGTTTAATAAACCCCCGTCACCCGGACTCATATTTAGCAAAAAATACTCCACTCCATCACCTCTCCAATTCACTGGTAAACAGGAGCTTCCATGCGGACCAGGTTCAAAAGTTCTATATATCGTGCCTTTTGAATCATAGAGGTTGATTATTCCCTGGCCTCCCCATGAATTAACAGATACCATTTCAAGACCTGGCAGATCCGGTCTGAGATTGGCAATGGTTACATTCTGTACATGTCCAACCGGTTGATGAAGCACCCGGTTGCCATCGGGGTTTAACACGATAATCCCCCAATCGCCAGCACCGATTATGATACTGAGCGCAGAATCCTCCTGTGGACCGGGTGATGCTGCTATGACAGCATTCACATACCCACCCCATAAATTACTCTTGTTCCACAAAACCTTACCGTCATCGTCGATCAGTGAATACCCTGCGATTATCTCATCTTTTCCATCATTATCGAAATCAATTGCAAATGGGTATCTTCCTCGTTCAAAGGTTTGAACAAACAGTAGTTTCAGGTGCTCATCAAACGACCAGATGTTCTTATAGCCATCCGTTATAATAATATTACTGTCCCTGCCCTTCCCCTGCAGGTCGCAGAACAGAACTGAGTATCCAGGCGAAAACTGCAGATCCTGCCTCAATTCATTGTTCATAGGCAATTTTACCCTGTGAATCAGTTTACCGGATTTGCCTTCGATAACCTGGATGTGTGAATCAATAACTGCAATCACCTCTCTGGAACCATCACCATCAAGGTCATGGATCTGAATTCCTATATCACCTGAATCCAGTTGATCATCAGGATCCGGAGTCCCTCTTTGCCATAAAACTTGTCCGTCAAAAGTCATGGAAGTCAGACAACTTACATCAGAAGATGGGGTTCTGTTCTTCATTTGCTTCATCTGTCCGATTAAAACATCTATTTCACCATCCCCGTTCAGGTCTCCAAAACGCATACTGTTTCCGGTTCCAAAGCCTTTAGTCGATACTCTCTTCCAGATTACAGGAGCAACATTTTCATTGATTCGCTGAGACTTTGAAGTTGCGTGCCGGCTTATACTCCGATTCATCTTTCGGATTTCTCCTTTCAGTGTGGTTACCTTGAGGCTGTAAAAGTCAGCGCGAACATCACTCAAAAATCCTACTTTACCCCGGGCAAAGGTATTATCCTCGGCTATCAAACTAAGTGAATCATTCAACAATGTATAAATGCGGTTCTGTTTGATGGAAACTTCTCCTTTATATATTTCACCCTCTGTCCATTGAAAAGGAACAGATGCAAGGATCTTTTCATATGGTCTGAGGGGGGCAGTAAAATACTTTACCATCTTAAGCATCAGCATATTACCTTCCATCCCATAGAAATAATAGGACCTGCTGTCATGGTATTTAAAAACAACACCGCATTTATCAAGTAGCTGGCCCGGGCTAAAGGTGAATTCGACCTTATAATCGTGCCATATACTGTCTCCTGCAATTATTATGGGATGAATATGCTTGCCGGAGGTTACAAGATCCTGATCGAGAAAACTGGAATTCTGTCTCAGGTAATTTTCTTCCTCTCCTTCGACTATCTCCCATGCCGTATTGTATTCCTTTCCGGGGCCAAACGATGAAATAGTCCAGGGTCCTGCCTGCCCTGTGCCACGCAGATAATGATATTGCATTAAAAAACCATTGTCGTTCGATATATGCCCAGGTTGCAAATGATCAAACTCATCTAAAAAAAGTACTGTTTGAGAAAGATTACCGGAGCATGATATTAATGCTAAAAGTATAACCGAACCCAAAGACTTAATAAGCTTATGTAAGAAACGGTAATGCATTTTGCTGTAAATATACAATTTTCTCTACCCTGTTGAACTTAATTCCAAGTTTTCATAACTCCAGTCAATTTATAATTTGTTTACTCATCCTGTGAAAGCTAATATTGGATTAGATTACCGTTGATTCAGATGGTTCTCTATCAGGAGTTCCCCGGCATATACTGTCTGACAAAAGAAGTGTCTGACATATAAAGAAGCCGGATAAGTAATGTCGGCCCGGAAATGATTTCAGAATTTAATAGCAGGATACTTCTTTCTTTAATATATTTACCTTTCGTAAGGAAAATATATCTATGCGTATATCTTTTACAATTACATGCCTGTTTCTGCTGCAGATTATGTTTGCTCAGAAACCTGTAATTATAACGGATTATATTTCCCAGGAATCCCTTACCGATTACCAGGTGTTTTTTTATCATGATCCTGATTGTAAATTTGAAATTACAACGATCTATTCACCCACTTATTCCGACAGGTTTAAAAGAATTGATTTCAGCAATGAAGAGCTTGGACTTAATAAGATTGCAGCTGGTGACTGTATTTGGTTCAGGTTTGTTTTCGACAACCGTGCGCCGCAGAATGTAAGCTTTCACTTGCAACCCGGTATTTTTAGCACATTTGGCGAATTTCGCCTTTACCAGCGGTTTTCTAACAATGTAATTACGCAAAGGCGTTCAGGTTTTGATGTTGAACCCCGCTTAAAAGATGTAAACATCAGTGGTTCGGATGATCTGAGGTTTTATATTACCCCCGGCTCTATTGACACACTATACCTTCTCACCAAAGTAATAGATGAGTCGGT
This sequence comes from uncultured Bacteroidaceae bacterium, assembly GCA_964539395.1. Classification (GTDB taxonomy): domain Bacteria; phylum Bacteroidota; class Bacteroidia; order Bacteroidales; genus M55B112. Next base: position 67,564 of record CAZIIU010000006.1, on the reverse strand, counting down.
TCTTTCCGAACTTACCTTCACGGTATCAACACACGATAATGTAGTAAAGAAAGATAAGACCAGGCGGGTTATTTTCGGTTTTTTTCTTGGCATTATGTTGATCATGATCTTCTATAACCTAACGATATATCTACAGGTAAACGAAGTGAGTTATCTCTATTATATCCTATATATAATTGCCTTTATGGCTTTTTTTGTGAATAAGGAGGGGTACATCTATGAGATTATTTACCAGTTTACCAGTGAGCCTGTTAATACATTTCTACTGGAGATATTCCTACTCTGTTTCCTGTTTTTAGGAAGGGCGTATCTCGACACAAGGAAAAATCTTCGGATGTGGGACAGAGTCCTTTTAATGGCAATTGGATTTATTATCGGAGGCCTGATTCTTCACCTGGTAATGATCACCCTCAGCAACCGGGGCTACAAAATTCCATATTTTCTGACAATTATTCTGCTTTCCGTAAATATAATATCAGCAGCTGCCTCTCTTTTTCTTGCAATCATGCCGGCCTTCATTCTGAGAAAGAAAAAATTTGCGCCGGCAAAATACTTTTTGATTGCCAATGTATTTTTAATTGTCGGAGTTATCCTTATTATTTTCTTCAATGATTACACTGTTGGTAAGCATGGTCTGGAGATTGGAGTAACCTTGCAAATTGTTACTTTTTCTGTAGGTCTAGGAGATAAAATAAACCTGTTGAAACGTGACAGGGAAATTGCCCAGCGCCGGATTATCAGTCAACTGAGAGAAAATGCAGCACTTAAGGACCAGGTGACTCGTGAGCTGGAATTCAAGGTAAAGGAGAGGACTCATGAGATAAGGATGCAAAAGGAACAAATTGAACGCCAGAATAAAGAGATCAAGTACAGCTTCGACTACGCTAAACGAATTCAGAGTAAGGTACTTCCTCCGGTTGATGTTTTCGAGAGTCTTTTTAAAGAACATTTCATCTTTTTAAAGCCACGAGATATTGTTAGCGGAGATTTTTACTGGATCTCACAAAAGGAGAGCAAGACTTTTATAACTGCATCTGACTGCACCGGGCATGGTGTGCCCGGTTCGCTCATGAGTATGTTGGGTATCACTATGCTGCATGAAATTGTGAATGAAAAGAATTTCAGCCATTCTGATGATATCTTAAACGAATTAAGAATAAATATTGCCCGCACCCTTAAGCAGGAAGGAAAACCCGGCGAGCAGAAGGATGGTATGGACATGGTGCTGCTTATCTACGACCATGAAGCTAAAGAACTGGAGTTTTCGGGAGCCAATAATCCCATGTATATCATACGGGATGGCAGGATGATCGAATACAAAGGTAACAATATGCCTGTGGCCTATTACGACAACATGACCGACTTTACGCGCCATACAATAAAAATGAAAAAGGGCGACAGGATTTACCTCTTTACAGATGGTTTCCCGGATCAATTTGGTGGTCCGGATGGTAAAAAGTTCAAATATAAACCGTTCAAGGAGCTGTTGCTGGAGGTTCATGAGCGCCCAATGGAAGAGCAGCGAAGGATCCTGCAGATGGTATTCGATGAATGGAAGGGAAATCTGGATCAGATTGATGATGTGCTGGTCATGGGTCTAAGATTTTAATTTTTCCCTGCTGCATCTCACCTTTTTTTGTTTTCTTTGTACGCTGTTAAAACAATTCCAAAAATACATGGCAAAGGTATTATCCAGCAAAGATGAGAACTATTCTCAATGGTATAATGATTTGGTAATCAAAGCCGACCTTGCTGAGAACTCAGCAGTGAGAGGATGCATGGTTATAAAGCCTTATGGATACGCCATCTGGGAAAAAATGAGGGATCAGCTCGACCGTATGTTTAAGGCAACCGGTCATCAGAATGCCTATTTTCCGCTCTTCATACCGAAATCTTTCTTTAGCAAGGAGGCCGATCATGTAGAAGGATTTGCCAAGGAGTGTGCTGTTGTAACCCACTACAGGTTAAAAAATGATGAAATAAATGGTGGTGTGATGGTTGATACGGATGCCGCACTGGAGGAGGAGCTCATTATCCGGCCAACCTCAGAAACCATAATATGGAATACATATAAAAACTGGATCCAGTCGTACCGTGACCTTCCTTTGCTAATTAACCAGTGGGCCAATGTGGTACGCTGGGAGATGCGGACAAGGCTTTTTCTGCGGACCGCAGAATTCCTGTGGCAGGAGGGACATACCGCCCATGCGACGAAAGAGGAGGCAGTTGAAGAGGCAGAAAGAATGATTCATTTATATGCAGAGTTTGCAGAAAAACATATGGCTATTCCTGTCCATATTGGACTAAAAAGTGAATCAGAAAGATTTGCCGGGGCCCTGGATACTTATTGTATTGAAGCTTTAATGCAAGATGGAAAAGCACTTCAGGCCGGCACCTCACATTTTCTTGGTCAGAATTTTGCGAAAGCATTTGACGTTCAGTTTACCAGTAAGGAGGGAAAACTCGAGTATGTATGGGCAACTTCATGGGGTGTTTCAACAAGGCTCATGGGCGCCCTTGTAATGGCACATTCAGATAATCATGGACTTGTTCTTCCTCCCATGCTGGCTCCCATACAGGTTGTTATTATACCTATCTACAAGGGAAAAGAACAACTCCTCGGAATAAGCGAAACAGCAGAGCGGATAAGAAAAGAGCTTGAAGAAAAAGGAATTTCTGTAAAATATGATGACCGGGATACCCATAAACCAGGTTGGAAATTCACCGAATATGAACTCAAAGGTGTTCCTGTCAGACTGGCCATCGGACCAAGAGATGTTGAAAACAATACGATTGAACTTGCCCGCCGGGATACGCTTGAAAAATCAGTGATACCACAGAATGATATTGCTGAACGTATTGAAACACTTTTGAAGCAGATTCAGGAAAACATTTACATCAAAGCGCTAAACTTCAGGACTGCCAATACCCATACTGCAGGCAGCTGGGAAGAATTCGTTGAGATCATCGATAAAAAGGGAGGTTTTGTCTATGCAGACTGGGACGGAACACCCGAAACCGAATTGAAGATTAAGGAACTTACCAAGGCTACGATCCGGCTCATTCCAATGAATAATGAGAGTAATACCGTGACAGGTTCCTGTATCTACTCAGGAAGACCGGCCAGGAGCAGGGCTCTTTTTGCAAGGGCATACTGACATAACAGCACCTTCGTCTTTATTGTTCCGGACACTGCTGAGGCCTGACACCTTAACCATGATATGATTTCTCAGGTCGCCCCTTTATTCTTGCAAAAAATATTAACTTTCGGATATAATGACCGAAAGATTTATATCGTTTATTGAGTGTCACCATCTCTGCACCAAAGATCAACAGATCATGCTTGCTGTTAGTGGTGGAATCGATTCTGTCGTGATGACTGATCTATTCTCAAAGGCCGGATTTGACTGTGTGATCCTGCATTGCAATTTCGGTTTAAGGGATGGGGAATCTGATGGGGACGAAGCTTTCGTCCGGTCGATTGCAGCAAAGTATGATTATCCCGTATTTGTAAGAAGATTCCCAACGGTGGATTTTGCTGGAGAAAAGGGGATTTCTATTCAAATGGCTGCCCGTGAACTAAGATACACCTGGTTTGATGAGTTCTCCCGCGATAAAACAGGCGGTGTAATTGCTACGGCCCATACCCTGAACGACTCAGTAGAAACCGTACTCCTAAATCTTACAAGGGGAACAGGTATAAAAGGGCTCACGGGCATACCGATTGTTAACGGATCGTACATTCGTCCATTACTCTTTGCGTCAAGAATGGAGATCATGGAATATGTGAAAATAAATAACCTTTATTACAGGGAAGATTCATCGAATGCCAGTAAAAAATATCGTCGGAATAAAATAAGACACGATATGATACCCCTATTTGAAGAGATAAATCCATCCTTTATCTCTACCATGGGAGAGAATATAAGGCGGTTCGATGAATCACATTCCATCTATATGGCGCAGGTTATCAGCAAAAGGAAAGAGATTTTCGACATAAAGGATACACATATCGAAATATCCATTGATTCCATCAAAAAACTTCAACCACGAAAGTCATGGCTCTATGAACTGTTTTCAGAATTCAATTTTTCGATGGACCAGTGCCTGAACATTGAGAAGATACTCTTTTCTGACTCCGGAAAGCAGTTTATATCACCTACTCACAGGCTTTTTCGGGATCGTGAAAAATTCATGGTTTTCAAAGTGGAAGAATCGGCATTTGAGCGTTACTACATTGACTCGCCTAAAAGCAAAGCTTCTCTCCCTTTCTCAATGGATATAGAAGTATTGGAACGTTCTGAATTAAAAGGATTTCCAGGATCAGAGAGCATTGCAAACCTTGACCTTGAAAAGCTTAGTTTTCCTCTGATATTGCGCAAGTGGCAGCATGGAGACTATTTCATTCCGCTGGGAATGGAGCAAATGAAAAAGGTGAGTGATTTTTTCATAGACAATAAGATTCCGGTGCCGGTGAAAAACAGAACATGGATCCTTACCAGTGGTACAAAGATCGTGTGGATTGTTGGACAACGAATTGATAACAGGTTCAGGATCACGGAAAAAACTAAACAGATTCTGAGATTACACTTGTATGATTAGATTCCAAACGCTTCTTTTGAAAACCGAATCGATAACAGGGTACTGCCGGAACAACAAATACCCACCTATGATTTTACTCCGATATTCTTTCGAAGCTGATCAAAAAGCTCATTAAACGGACCTGGGTCACCAATTCGGATCAGCTCGATCAGCTGGTTCAGTTTATCCCGCACATTCTCAATCTGCTCAAGGCTGTAGGGACTCATAAGTATCTCTGAGAGCAGATAATTATCTTCTGAAAGAAGACCACGGGCAATCTCATTATGCTTTCGAAAAGTAGTTCCCGGTGCATCCTGTTTTTTCATACATGATGCGAAAACCAGGGATGACGAGAAAGGCAGTGAAAGAGAATAGGCAATGGTTTTGTCATGCTCCTCAAAGGAGTAATCGTAAATGTGAATATTCAGTGCTTCATAGAGTCGACGGAAGAATTCTTTACCCTCAGAATCTGACTCTTTAATAAGAATCGCATTCTCATTGCGAAGGTTTCTTACATCCCCGAAAGTAGGTCCAAACATAGGATGTGAGGAGACAAACCTGTGCCCGGCTTCATTGTAGAATGCCTCCAGCCCCTTTTTCACTGAAGTAATATCGGCAAGAATACAGTCGTGGGAGATATAGGGTAATATTTCTCTGAAAACTGGAATTGTCTTCTCCAGGTTAACTGCGTTGATGATCATATCGGGCATAAAATCATGGATCTCCTCCATGTAGATAAACTTTCTCGAATTGAAAAAATACTTCAGTTTAGTCCGGTCCGCGTCATAAATACCAACCTCATAGTCCAGGCAGAGTGACTCAACGAGCCACGATCCCATGTTACCTGCGCCAATTATTACAATTCTCATAGATCAACGATTGTTTCCTTTGGATTAATAACTCTGTCAATTTTTTGTGCCTGCATCATCAGGTCAGCCGTAGCAACTGCTGCAGCTGCCTCCAGTACTACCGGAACACGGAGGGCAATGCAGGTATCATGTCTCCCTTCAACACTTAGTTCCTGAATTTCACTGGTAACGAAATTTATTGTACGCTGGGTCTGATGTATACTTGAAGTGGGTTTCACTGCTACCCTGAACAACACTTCATTTCCATTGGTAATTCCACCATTAACACCTCCTGCATGGTTTGTTTCGGTCTTACCGCTTGTGCTTACTAAACTATCATTATGTTCACTTCCTCTCATTCGGGCAGCGGCAAAACCTGCACCAAATTCTATTCCTTTGATAGCGGGAATTGAAAATACCATATGACTGATCACCGCCTCAAAAGAATCGAAAAATGGTTCACCAATTCCAGGTGAAATGTGGTTTATCCTGCATTCAATAATACCTCCGACAGAATCTTTCTCCTGTATAGCTTTACTAACAGCTTCTTCAACTTGGTTGCTTCCTCCGACCTCGAGGATTGAAGCCGCAACTTTTACCGGGGCGATCATCTTTTTGGCAATGGTGCCGGCTGCAACAATTCCGGTAGTAAGCCTTCCCGAAAAATGACCTCCACCCCTGTAATCCTCATAACCACCAAACTTTTTAAACGCGGTGAAATCTGCGTGGCCAGGACGGGGCGTTTTTCTCAGTTCGCTGTAATCCCTTGATCTGGTGTTTTTATTCTCCACCTCAATCAGCACCGGGGCACCGGTAGTATACCCGTTAAAAACACCCGATTTGATTATTGGGATATCATCCTCCTTTCTGGGAGTTGTTCCTGCCGCGCCACTCTTCCGGCGGGCAAGATCGTAATTCAGATCATTTTCATCCACAGCGATTCCTGCGGGAACACCATCAATCAGAATTCCTACTACCTTTCCATGTGATTCTCCAAATATGCTTACCTTGAATAACTTACCAAATGAATTCATTAATATTAATCCCTTTATATTAGTTTACTTTTATATGCCTCAAAATATTTACTGTCAAGGTCAACCGGTTGCCTCATGTTCTATCCTGAGCTAATGCAATAATTCCTCAATGACGTGAGATCTATCTGCCATGCAGCTTTTTTATTAAACCAGTTAACTCCTGGTAAGTCAGCTGTCCGGGTGCCGTAACTGCCTCTTCAGAGACTGCAGCAAAAGTAAATTCTGCACCCAGTTCAACCGCTGCGAGTCGTGTAATTTTTCCTGCCTCTCCCATACCGATAACAATCTTCCTTCCCGGCTCATCATAAAGCGATAGCAGACGTGCTGCATCATTCCGGCTATTTACGGTACACGATATCTTTGCAATATCAGCACCTGCATCATAGCATTCACTAAGAATCCTTAACAATTCTTCCCGCTTAGGAGTCTCATTGAAATTATGATATGAAATTATCAGATGAACCCGTTTCTCTTTTGCGGCATTCATTATTTCGTTCAGGAATTCTACAGATGATTCGATTTCAACATCAATATATACTGCTCCGCATGCGATTGCCTTTTTAAGGATATCCAGACGCTGGGAATCCTGATAGTGTCCGGACCGGCAGGTTGCCACCTGCAGGACTCTTCCTCCCAGCAGCTCCAATACCTGTTCAGGCTTTTTTCTCACAAGGTCATAACGAATTTCCACCAGGGATGGCTGCAGGGAGTGAACCTCCCTGATCAGGTTAATATTACCAATGCTAATACAAATCATGAATAGCTTTATGAATTGAATCCAGTTCCATCTTATGAATAAACCCTGCCCCTATATTTTTTAACAGGACCATGAAAATATGATCTCCCTTCCTTTTCTTGTCCTTCAGCAACGCATCAAAAATTGCCTCGGGTGCAACATCTGTTGTCAGAGGTAATCCTGCATTCCGGATAACGCGCTCCAACCTTTCATTCTCACTCCTCAACAGGAAACCCATATTCACTGATAGCCTGGCTGCAAGAACCATTCCGATAGCCACTGCCTCTCCATGCATCATACCGGTGAGCTTCTCTATTGCATGACCAAGGGTATGACCAAAATTAAGGAGCCTCCTTTCGCCCTTTTCCGTCGGATCAGACTGAACAATATCCGCTTTAATGCCGGCTGAAACAGCAACAGTTTTTTGCAGGACAGCGGGTTCGCGCTGCAGAATCCCTTCGAGATTAGTTTCAATATAGTTAAAGAGCTCCGCATCCCGTATCGCACCATATTTTATCACCTCTGCAAAACCCGATTTCATTTCACTATCATGAAGCGTGTTAAGCAGTTCGAGGTCACACCAGACAAATTCAGGTTGCCTGAATACTCCGATCATATTTTTATAACCGTCTAGATTTACTCCATTCTTTCCCCCGATACTCGCATCTACCTGTCCCAATAAAGTAGATGAAACAAATCCGAATTTTATTCCGCGCATATATACGGATGCCACAAAACCTGCAAGGTCGGTAACTAGTCCACCTCCTACCCCAACCAGAAAGGAGTTGCGATCTGCCTCCATCCGGATCATCTGCCGCATCACCTCTTCAGCAAAGCCGAGTGTTTTGTGCTGCTCTCCGGAAGGTACAGTAATACAATTAAGATCGTTGAACTTAGTAACGTTAAGATCGTACAAATTCTGATCAACGATAAGAATGGGTTTTTTACCCGTAATCTCCAACAGATTTTCCAACAGGTTCCTGCCTATAAGAACAGGTGTAACATGACCCTCGATATGTAGGGAAATCTCGGTCATTCGGTTAATCCTCATTCATTATCCGGGTCTGTTTATTGATTGATTCCTGGTGTATCGCCCTGAAAACCTTATTAATAAAATCTTCGCTTAAACCTTTTCTCTCACCCAGAATTAACCTGCTTCTAAGCATATCATCCCATCTTTTATTCTGCAAGATAGTTATATTATTCTCTTTCTTATACCTTCCTATATTCTCTACCACCTTCATTCGCTCCTCAATCAGTCCAATAAGCTTATCATCTAGTTTATCGATGCTATCGCGTAACTCAGCAAGTGTAAGCATCTGGTTCTCGTCTACATCCGGATCCCGTAATATCAGTCTGTCAAGCACTGTTTTAAGGGCTTCAGGTGTCAGTTGCTGACTCGCGTCGCTCCATGCCTTATCGGGGTTTTGATGTGTTTCAATAATAAGACCGTCGAAATTGAGGTCCATTGCTTTCTGGCAGATATCATAAATCAGTTCTCTGGTACCGCAGATATGGCTCGGATCGGTAATAATGGGAAGATCGGGAATGCGTCGTCTGAGCTCAATAGGCACCTGCCAGTGTGGGGCATTCCTGTAGATCGTTTTCTCATAGCTTGAGAATCCCCGGTGAATCGCAGCAATCTGCTCAATGCCAGCCTGGTTAATTCTCTCAATCGCACCGATCCACAGATCTACATCCGGATTTACAGGGTTTTTAACAAAGACCGGTATCTTCACACCTCTCAGGCTGTCGGCAATCTCCTGAACAGCAAATGGATTGGCAGATGTTCTGGCGCCTATCCAGATTATATCGATTCCATATTTGAGTGCCTCGTATACATGTTTTACGTTCGCCACTTCGGTTGAAACCAGCATGCCTGTTTGCTTTTTCACCTCCTGCAGCCATGGCAATCCCACGGAACCAACGCCCTCAAAAGCGTTGGGCCTGGTTCGTGGTTTCCAGATACCTGCCCGAAAGACTGGTATTCCTAGCAACGCAATCCTGCGTGCCGTCTCCAGCACCTGCTCTTCGGATTCGGCGCTGCATGGTCCGGCCATGATTAAAGGCCTTTTGTTTCCAATACCCTTAATATTTAAAGGTTTTAAATCTACATCTACAACCATAATATCTGTTCATTATTCAAAATATACTTCACCTTTTTTGTATTCTCCCATAACCATTAATCCACTTGTAAAGGGTTTAATCGACTCAAGGGCATTAAGGTACATCTCGTAATCATTCACTTCCAGGTCGACGTAAAACTGATATTCCCAGTCCTTACCTATGATAGGCGTTGATTGGATCTTTGCAAGGTTGATCTCGTGAAAAGAAAAAATTGACAGGATTTTTGAGAGAGAACCAATCTTATGCGCAAGTGCAAAGTGGATGGATGCTTTATTGACATCAGCCTTATCAATGGCTGCACCGTTTTCTGTAAGAATAAGAAAGCGGGTATAATTCATTTTATTGGTCTCAATTCCCTCTTCAAGGATTTGAAGGCCGTATTTTTCAGCTGCAAGCCGACTTGCAATTGCCCCGGTATCTGTACGGTGGTTAACGCTTATATCTTCAGCACTTAATGCAGTATCGATACTTTCAATCAGCCGTATATGGGGATACTGCTTAAAAAACTGGCCGCATTGCAAGATAGCCATCGGATGGGAATAGACCTCTTTAATACTTTCAATCTCTACCCCTGGAAGCGCAACAAGGTTCTGACAAATCCTCAGGTAAACCTCTCCGATAATCCGCATGTGTGTCTCTTTTAACAGGTTGTAATTGGGCAATATACTTCCTGCAAGGGAGTTCTCAATGGCCATAATCCCGTAGTCTGCCTTATGGTCCCTGAGCGATGTAAGTAAGTCGGAAAACGATTCCCTGGGCAATATTTCTATCTCATCATTCATGAAATATTTATGAGCAGCCAGTTCGTGAAAGGCCCCATATCCACCCTGAATAGCTATTCGCATCATGATCAGTTTAAAGAATCCAAATAATTATTATAGAAAAACACTCACATATAAACAAAAAAACCCGACGTTTAAGCCGGGTACAACAATCCTTTAAGCCCGACATTTTATCCGAGATCCAGAAAAAAGAAATAATATGTGCCAAAAAAAGTTTTCATGCTTCAAGTATACAAACGTAACTATTATTATTGAAATACACAATGATTATAAGCATTTATCCCTCAATTTTAAAGATTTATTAAACTGAACCGGCTGATTCTGACTCCGTACGATGAAAATGACAGAATTATTGAATGAAAACCACCCGGTTTTTCATGGCAAACAGCCTGGTAAATATCGGGGGGGATTGCAGAAGCATCATTCAACAATCTGAAAGAAAAAAATACTACATTAGGGACCGGGAATCCAATGCTTGAGCACAAATATGAATAAAGATGCACTGTATAAGAAGGTAATCAGCTATTTCGAACAGAAAATGCCCGTCGCAGAAACTGAATTACATTATCGCAATCCCTATGAATTAATCGTGTCTGTAATACTTTCTGCCCAGTGTACGGACAAACGGGTCAATATTATCACAAAGGAGCTTTTCAAAAAGTTTCCGACCGTTCAGGATTTGGCCAAAAGTGAACCGGGAGATGTGTACCACTATATTAGAAGCTGCTCCTACCCCAATAATAAAGCCCGGCACCTTGTAGGAATGGCTCAGTTGCTGGTAAACAACTATAATGGCAAGGTTCCTGATAATCTGGCAGATCTGCAGGAATTACCCGGAGTGGGCCGAAAAACTGCGAATGTCATATTATCGGTTGCATTTAAAGTACCTGCCATGGCAGTTGACACCCATGTATTCAGGGTGGCTGAAAGAATTGGGCTAATCACTGGCGCAAACACCCCTCTTAAAGCAGAAATGCAACTTGTGAAGCACATTCCGGAAGAGCTGCTGCACAAAGCCCACCATTGGCTGATTCTTCACGGAAGATATATTTGTACCGCAAAAAAACCGGATTGCATAAAATGTGGACTCACTGAAATATGCAAGTATTATAATAGTGAACTCAAAGTTCGGGCGGTAAATAAGTCCCGGAAATAGATGGTTTTTACTATTTTTACAATTCAAAATACTTCAACTAGATGAGAATCATCAGATTGTTTATCCTGATTGCAACATCGGTAGCACTGGTCTCCTCGGGACCTTCGGCAAGAATTGACTTTACAGCAGCGAGAAAAAACAATGTGTGTAAGAATCTTAAGGATGAAGTGCTCCTGTATTTTGCTTTCATTGATACAAGAACTACCCATCCATGGACAGAATTTGATATTCTGACAACCATCGATTCTATTCAATTTGCCAGAAGATGGATTGAGGAACAGGCGGCAAAAGCTAATGTCACCCTGAAAATCAAAACAGATTATTATATTGGTAATGAGTATACCACCATCAACAGAAACCTTCCAAAGAAAACCGTTCTTGAATCGATCAGCGATCCCAATTACAGCCAGGGTGTTACTTCGCTTAACCGATGGGGCGACTATGTTGCAAAAACAATTGGAGAATCACTCTATATTTCTGAAAAAGATGGAATTCCGGTAATAAACAAACCGAAAAATAAAGAGCGGTTGATTGCTCAATTGCGTGATGAGTATTCCGTTGAAAGTGTTGCCCTGATGTTTTTTGTTAATAACTATTTCAGGAGTGATATTTCCATAGCAGTTAATACAATGAATACAGAAGATGTGGAATTCGCCGTTGTCAGTTATAAATATCCGGCAGAAATCGCCCAGTATTTTATAAAACTATTTGGTGGAATAGATTTGTATAAATCGCATGAAAGAAGAAGTAACCGTCGAATAAAAATGGCTAACGAATTGTTTCCTAATGACATCATGCAGGATGTCAGTTCCCAAAACCTCCGGGAACTGGAGGTCGGTAGTTTTACTTCATACATGATTGGATGGAGCGATCAACTGGAATCAAAGTACGAAATCCTTCTTACCGACGGTATTTTCAAAATAGAGAGGTAACCTTCCCGGATCAACGGTTTCAAAAATACCATCTGATCTAAAGTCAATGTTATTTTTTTGTTAAGTTGTATATTGCTGTATTACAGTATTATTCATTTTTCTATTCATAAATAGTGATATTTATTTTGCATTTTATTAACTTTTTCTTAACTTTGAATTAATAAAAGCTGTAATCATGAAAACAATACAAATAATAGTGATGCTTTGCATGGCGATAGCCACGGGCGCACAAGAATTGCAGGAGGAGATGCTCGCAAACAATAACTTGAACAGCGGTAAAACAGAGCACGTACTGCTGGCAACCAACTTTCGGGGTTTGGATGCAAAAGAGTTGGATGGCGCATATAAAATCCTTGCTGAGAATGGTAGTGTGTTGGAAGTTCGCGCATTTTCGAAAGGTGAACCAGATGGCACCTGGTTGCAATATGATAAAAACGGAAATCTTATTGCACTAGCAAATTACAAAGACAACCTCAAACATGGAAAGTGGTTAATCTGGGACTCAAATGGTACTCTGCGTTCTGAATTATTTTATAAAAACGGGCAAAGGACCGGTAAATGGAGTATCTGGAATGAAGAAGGAAAACTGATATCTTCGATGGAATACTAATCGATATATTCTCTAACTATTTGATAATGAAAAACCACAGGATTAACTGTGGTTTTTTTTTTGCATTATTAATCTTTGTCAGTTATATTCGACCTGCTAATTAGGGGGTAACCGATCCAGTGTACAAATTGTTCCATTGCAACTGAATGCATTGCAATTATTGGATTTTGAGACCAATCCCCCACGTTTTGTAATTAAAAAAAAAGTGTTAATTTTACTTCATTAAGTAGTCCTGGCTAAGACATATTAAACAATTTCCTTATGAATAAAAAAATGCGTTATCCCGGTAAAGTTTTGATGCTTCTTGCTGTTTTCTTTGCCTTAAGTTTTTTAGGATGCAATTCTGGAACAAAAAAAGCGGAAAAAGAAACTGACCAGACAGAAGAATTTGTAACTGCAATTGACGAAAGTGCACAGGAGAAGTTTCAAACAGCGAAAAAGATTTTCTATTCTCTTCCATCGCCAGTTGAAACTGCAAAAATATTGCAAAATGCCGGTGCTACATACAATGAGCAATTACTTAATCCTGTTGATAATCAATCGCTCTACATTACAACTAAAGATTTGGCTCTCAATTTGGGTATATACACCACAGATCTCAGCTATGCAAGTCTTTTTGACCAGACCCAGGTAACCTTGAGCTATATCGAAGCCGCTAAGAATCTTGCGGATGCCCTGAATATTTTGGACGCAATAAATGAATCCACCATTCAGCGCCTGGAGGATAATATTAATAACCGGGAGGAAATCATTGACATCATCTCAGAAACTCTTTTGAATTCCAGTTCGTTTCTCAAGGAACGCGGCCTTGAAGGAACTGCAACAATAATTCTTGTGGGTGGTTGGATTGAAGGCCTTTACATTGCAACACAGCTAGTTGGAGACAAACCCATAGAAAACAACAAAATCGTCGAAAGGATTGTAGACCAAAAACTCTCGGTAGATTTTATTATTAACCTACTCATAGAAGCGAATGATGATGATGCCCGGCAGATTCTTGAAGACATCTCTGATTTAAAGTCTACTTTCGATAAGATTGAAATCAAGCTTGGAGAAAACACACCGGTTAATGATCCGGAAACAAATATCACAACTTTAAAGTCAAGTTCATCCCATAACCTGACAAAACAGGTGTTTGATGAACTTACTTTGAAAGTTAAGATTTTAAGAAACAGCTATATTTCCTAAATTTAATATCATGATGAGAAAAGGCATACTTTTAGTATCTCTTGTAGCAGTAATGGTTACATTGCCAGGATTTGTCAATGCACAATGCAAGCAGTTTGCCAAGAAAACCTGTAAGGTAGGACTCAATCCTTATCAGCATGATGGTAATTACCATGCAGCCCTTTTGATTGAAGGTGAAGAAGCTGAATTATATAAAACTTTTTATTCCCAAACCGACTACCGGGTTGGTGTATGCGGAGCTGGTAACCTGAATGATATTGAATTTAGAATTGTTGACAGTAACGGTAAAGTCCTGTATAACAACAAATATCATGACTATGAATGGAAATGGGACTTCAGGCTGGAATCAAGTCAGCAATTGAAAATAGTTGTTAAAGTCCCGGTATCGGACGCAGGTGCCATTGAACCTTCAGAAGGATGTGTAGCAATTATGTTTGGTTTTAAGGACGATTAAGCTTCTTTTCAATAAAATTTGCCGTTGGTGATTCTTTGATATGACTCATCTGGTCAGGAATGCCCTGAAACAGGACATGACCTCCTTCGTCCCCACCACCAGGACCTAGTTCAATAAGCCAGTCGGCCGATTTAATTATCTCCAGATTATGTTCAATGATTAGTACTGAATTTCCTTTTCTTATCAGTGCATTAAATGCCTGAATTAAAAGTGAAATATCATGAAAATGCAATCCCGTGGTCGGTTCATCAAAAATGAACATTACTTTTGATGCATCCGTCTCCCTGCTTAAAAAATATGCCAGCTTCACGCGCTGACTCTCGCCACCACTTAATGTGCTTGAAGATTGACCAAGCTTTATATATCCTAATCCAACATTCTTCAGGGGTTGCAGTTTCTTAACAATTCTCTTTGCTGTATTCTCAGAGCCCCCATTAAAAAATTCAATTGATTCATCAACAGTCATATCAAGAACATCATATATATTCTTACCCCTGTATCTGACATCCAGGACCTCATCTTTATAACGTTTGCCACGACAGCTTTCACAGACTAGATGCACATCTGCCATAAATTGCATCTCAACCATTATTTCACCCTCTCCCCTGCATTCTTCACACCTGCCACCATCAGTATTGAATGAAAAGTGTGATGCCTTAAATCCCAAGTTTTTTGATGACTGCTGATCTGCATACAACTTACGTATCTCGTCAAATGCTTTCAGATAGGTAACAGGATTAGATCTTGAAGATCTTCCTATCGGGTCCTGATCGACAAATTCTACTGAATCCAACAGATGTATATCCCCGCGAAACAGACCATATTTTCCCGGTTTATTCCCGGTGCCTAGCAATCTGCGTGTGAGTAATGGATATATAATACGCTTAACCAGGGAAGATTTTCCAGATCCGCTTACTCCGCATATCACTGTTAATACCTGCAATGGAACTTTTATATCTATGAATTTCAAATTATTCTCATGGGCACCCATGATTTCTAAATAATTGTTCCATCTTCGCCGGTTTTCAGGTACCTCAATACTACGCCTGCCTGAAAGATATTCGGATGTAAGGCCCACAGGGTTATTCATTAATTGCTTGTAGGTTCCATGAAAGACAATCTCCCCTCCAACTCTTCCGGCACCCGGTCCCATATCAATAATCAAGTCGGATGATTTCATTATCTCTTCATCGTGCTCAACGACCACGACTGTATTCCCCATTTCCTTTAATTCTTTCAATACTTTAATCAGTCGACCAGTATCACGGGGATGCAATCCAATGCTTGGTTCGTCAAGTATATACAGGGAACCCACAAGGCTGCTGCCCAATGTGGTTGCCAGATTAATACGCTGGCTTTCTCCTCCCGAAAGGGTGGAAGAGAGGCGGTTAAGGGTAAGATAACCCAGTCCGACATTCATTAAATAATTCAATCGTGTCCTTATTTCATCAATTATCCGTCCAGCAATCTCCGCTTCATGTCTTTCGGGATCGAAACTCGTAAATAATTCCTGCAGGTTACTAACAGGCATATCAACCATATCAGCTATACTCCTGTTATTCACCCGAACGTATAACGCCTCCTTTCTCAACCGTGAACCACCACACTCTCCACATTTGGTTTTGCCCCTGTATCTGGATAACAATACACGGTTTTGTATTTTATATTTTTTCTCCTCCAGTTGTCTAAAAAATGTATCAAGTCCTTTAAAAAAACGATTGCCTTTCCATAGTATCCTCCGCTGATCCTCTGATAGCTTATAGTATGGCATATGTACAGGGAAATCAAATTTTTCTGCATTCATAACAAGTCTCTCTTTCCATCGCTTCATTTTCTCTCCTTTCCAACAAACAATAGCATCATCGTATACAGATAGCTCCTTATTGGGGACTACCAAATCCTCATCAATTCCTATCACCATACCATACCCCTCGCAAACCTCACATGCACCAAAAGGATTATTAAAACTGAACATGTGCTCTGTCGGTTCTTCAAAGGTTATTCCATCCATTTCAAAACGGGTTGAAAAATCAAATTTTTCATCTGTATCCGGATCCCAGATACTACAATAACCATGACCTACCTGAAAGGCTGTTTGTACACTGTCACCCAGTCTGCTGACATTCTCATCATTACGCTGAACAATTATACGGTCGATTACAAGCTGAAGGATCCCATGTTTTAAAAAATCCGAATCATGAATCATCTCCTTACAAGCTAAAAGCTTACCTTGGGACAATGCACGTGTCATTCCCTGCTGCGTCAAAACCTCAAGCTGATAAGCTAAGTCACTTCTGATATTCAGACATACAGTGGCTAATATTACCAATCTCTTATTCTCGTTGAATTCCAGAATACGATCAACAACATCTGTTACGCTATGGCGTCTGACCTCCTGTCCTGATACCGGAGAGATGGTTTTTCCTATCCTTGCGAATAATAATTTCAGGTAATCATAGATCTCTGTTGATGTTCCTACAGTTGACCTTGGATTTCTTGTATTGACCCTTTGCTCGATTGCAACCGCCGGTGGAATGCCATGAATATAATCTACATCAGGTTTGTCGATTCTCCCAAGAAATTGTCTTGCATAGGCAGAAAGACTTTCAACATACCTGCGTTGACCTTCAGCATATAAAGTATCAAATGCCAACGACGATTTCCCCGATCCAGAGACTCCCGTAACTACAACAAACTGATCCCTCGGAATAGAAACATCAATATTCTTTAAATTATGTACCCTGGCCCCACGTATTGAAATCATCTCTTCCTTTGTGTCTGGCATAGTTTTTGAATTAGTATGTTAAATAATGATAAACAAATGTAGCACATTTTGCAAAAAGAAATTTTTTCACTTATTTGCATCAAATTTTAATCATAAACAAAAAAGTATCGCCTATCGAAACACCTGTACGCTGAACCAATATATCAATCGTTTTGAAAACAAAACAACTGAGCGACCAGCAATTGGTACAAGCGTTCCTCAAGGGTGATGAATCTTCTATAGAGGTATTGATCAACCGGCACCGTTCAAAAGTGTATACGTATATCCTTTTAACGATTAAGAATCAATCACTCGCCGAAGATCTTTTTCAGGAGACATTTATTAAAGTAATTCAGTCACTTCGAAGAAACAAGTACCGAGACAACGGAAGGTTTTTGTCCTGGGTCATACGAATAGCACACAATCTTATCATAGATCATTTTCGGAAAGAAAAACAACTGAATGCTGTTTCTAATGATGATTCTGAACTGGACCTTTTTAACAGCCAGCGGTTTGCTGATGATAATATTGAGCAACTGATGGTTAATGAACAAATACGTAGGGACCTGAGAAGAATAATCAATGAACTGCCCGATGATCAGCGAGAGGTTGTCTTGTTGCGTCACTTCGGAAAACTTAGTTTTAAAGAGATCGCGGACCATACCGGTGTAAGTATCAATACAGCATTGGGAAGAATGAGATATGCCTTGATAAATCTCAGAAAGATGATCGATGAACGAAAACTGATTTTAACCAGTTCCTGATCCACACAATAACACAATATTCCGGACAGGCAACACGTTATCATTCAAATAGCAATAATAACGTGTGCCTATGAGAAATATTTCTACTTTTTTTTACCTGGTGGATACCATAACTCTCCCATCAGAATCTCTTCTTTTTGAGAACAAACTGCAACCTGCAGCGGATGAATTGTTAAGTGTCTTTTTTGATTATATTGAAGTTGACCCGGGTCCAGACATGGTTATGCGCACCATTGAACGTATGATCGACACTGATTAGGTTACGGACTGCTTGATGATACCTGAGCTACCCTTAAGTATGCAGCTGAACAAATAATGATACCCGCTGTTTCAGTACGTAACCGGTAGTATCCAAGTGAAAGAGGTTCAAAATTGTTTCTGGTTGCCTCTTGCAATTCAGCCGGAGTAAAATCGCCCTCAGGACCGATAAGCACATGAATAATATCTGATGGCCTGATTGAGTGTATATCGACTTTTGGACCATCCATACAATGCGCAATATATTTAGAGCCAGGGTGATCATAATTGACCCAGGCCGAAAAACCAACCGGATCATTCAGTCTTGGTAGATATGCTTTAACCGACTGTTTCATGGCCGATATAGCGACTTTACCAAGTCTTTCCATCCTAATAGCCTTTCGTTCAGATCTTTTGCAAATCAAAGGTGTAATGCTTGTAACTCCAATTTCCGTAGCCTTTTCAACAAACCACTCAAAACGATCAATACTTTTTGTAGGAGCAATTGCAATATGAAGTTCATAAGGCATCTTCTCGAAATTCTCATGTTTTGATATTATTTTTACTCCGCAAGCTTTTGGGTCCTCGCTCTCTATCTGTGCGATAAATAGCCCACCTTTCCCATCAATAATTCTGACTTCATCGCCTTTCCTGTATCGCATCACTTTAATGCAATGATGTGACTCCTGCCTGTCAAGCGACAATTTATCCGATGTGATGTCGGGTTTATAAAATATATTCATTGTTAATATCTATGACTTAAAAATAGTAAATTCACAACAAAACATGAACAGACAATGAATATTGGAGTATTATCAGATACACACGGTTACCTGGATAATAAAATCTTTGATTTCTTTGACTCATGTGACGAAATATGGCATGCAGGTGATATTGGGGAAGCGGAAATACTATATAGGCTGAGGAGCTTTAAACCTCTGGTTGCAGTGTTTGGAAATATTGATGGAACTGAAATTCGCACACAAACGCAACTACATCAGAGAGAAGAGCGAAGCGGACTGGATATTTGGATGACACATATTGGTGGTTATCCCGGTAATTATCATAAAAGTATAAAGAAACTGATAGAAAAAAATCCTCCTGATATATTCATTTCAGGGCATTCACATATACTGAAAGTAATGCGCGATAAAAAAAGCGGATTACTACATATTAATCCGGGTGCAGCCGGTTTTTTTGGTTTTCATAAAGTGCGGACAGCTATAAGGTTTACTATTTCAAATGCAACTGCAAAAGATCTGGAGGTTATTGAATTGGGAACAAGATCAACAATCTGAATAAACTACTCAGTTTCATTCTGATTGCTCCTCTTCAAACTCCAGGAATCTGTCAAGAAAGAGTTGTAATCTCCGGGTCGATGCCAGCGAATAAATATATGATTGTTGTCTCCCTCTCGATTTCAGGGTTCTCTCTTTATCGGGTGTATCTAATATAACAGCATTGAAGTCCCTGTTTGAAGAAAGCACCTGAAACCCGCCAGGACTATAAGCCATGTAATACCATGTCCTGTCATCCGCCATAAGGTATATATCGAATATATCACCGGAACCCCTCTCCACAAATTCCATGTATGCATCTACTTTCCGATTTAACTGTATATCTCCGATAAGACCAATACCTACTTTTCCATTATACCTGTATGACCTGCTTTCCTGATTCCATCTTAACTTAACCTCATTAAACAGTAATGGATACTTCATGCTGTCAGGAAGAACTGTATAGGTCCCATATAAACCTAGTTCATTCTCTAGTTTACCTGCTGCTGCTCCGCCTACAAGATTTCTTACTGCCAATTTGTAAAGATCGCTCGTAAGATCAACAGGTTCAAGATCGGGGATACTATCGAGTTCCCTGCCGAATATATCCAGGGCGACTTTACTGAAGTGAAAATCCAATCCTAATAACAGATTTAATTCCAGGCTGTTACCAACAATCCTGTGTGTTGCGTTACCAAGGGTTTTCAGCCTTATTCTTCCATAATCAAGAGCCAGGTTTAACTCACCTTCTCCAAACAGGATACATGAATCGGTCTGGAGCGAAAGATAATTTCCTTCCTGACTTCTGTCCTCAAACTTTGCCGGATTGGAAATTTCATATGCATTTTTCACCTTATTATAACGAAGCTGACCCTCAGCATAAGTCACATTTTCATCAAAATACTCCTTTCTGCCAGAAAGGAAAGAGGGATATATATGCACTGAATCCCTCGCTTTAAAAGTACCGGCATAGATATTATTCAAGTCCAGATTTTGCATTCTGCTCTCAACTGGTATAATAACTTGATCAGGGTCTATTTCAGCACTAAACTTCAACCATAATTTTCCAACATTACAATCGTGAGTTAAGCTGACTCCTCCTTGAAAGTGTAGCAATGGATTTTGAGCCCTCATGGTTATTGATCCCTTGTAAAGAAAATGCGGACTTAATTGAAATGTGCTGTCAGAATTGATCTCACCTTTTCCGAAAGTATTGATTGAAGTATCCACCTCTACATGACTCATTCTGAAAGTATATATATTCCCCGCTTCATCAATATAATCGTAGTCTGCCGCACCTCGAAAATGAAGTCTGGAGTCAATTACAAGATTCGCATTGTGCAAGATATGATATCGGGAAATCTTATTTGTTAATATCTTAGCCTGTCGCAGGGGTTTAATCACTGCTTTCTCAAGAACCTGAACCTTTTCTTCATTTGGTAATATGTACGAATCACCTATTTCAAGAAATTTGACTTTTTCAGCATTTAATTCATTGCTATCATAATTAAACCATGCAAGTGGCGCGGTGAAATTCAGAGAATCCTGTTTTGGATGTTTTGAAACGTATGAAGGCCCATTCATTTTAAGCGAATCTATCCCTATGTTTACTTGGTTTTCCGGCCTGTAAACTGTCTGAGACATCTTTATCTCGGCACTGTCCATGATCCATGTAATGTTATTCAATCGTGTCTCATAAAGATTCAGCGGCATATCCACAAGCGTAAAATCATTTCTTGATACAAATTTCCCCTGACGTTGAATTAAATCTACATCTACACTTACATCATCAGTAAGCCATGTGAAATCATCCTCCACTGTCCTACGAAACTTTACCCCACAACTATCGGCAAGTATTCTGTGTGATTGAAACTTAAACGCTTCAGAATCGAAACGTGCATCAGGAAAACCTATTTTTCCTTTTCCGCGCAATCCGCTGCGACCAAGAGTAAGATCGCCGTCGAAGAATATCGTGTCACCAAATATTTTAAACACATGTTCTACCTTCTTAATGTGCATTAAATCGTCCTCTGGATAATACTTTACTAATGCAACCTCATTCTCAACAAACGGATAAGATACAGCTCCCTGAAGCTCCCTTTCCAGAAATCTCCTGGACTTTGTCATGATTGAATCCGGGTGAAACAGGAAATTATCCGACCATGTAGTAGAGGAGATATAATCCAATGACCCAAAACCCCTGAGTCCTGAACTACTCATTTCTATATCGTTAAAAAAGGTTGCCTTGCCTCCGAAGATGGGAATTCCCTCCTCAGCAGTTGTCAGATAAAAACCCAGGGAGTTGTCGGGTCTAAGCGTCATCTCCATTTCCAGCGGTGGAAGAATGTCTGCGGAGAAAAATGTTCCTTCCATTTTCAGGGCATCCCGGGAAAAGTTATTAAGCGTGTCAATGGAAAAAGGCAGCAACTCAAAATAGAATCTGTTTTTATCATATACACCATTCTGAATTTCTTTATCATCGAAATAAACGTAAGAGTTTTCCCTGCTTGTAAAGATCGGGTACTCGGGAAAAGAAGCAAGACCTGATTTATTGAATGGTGCGTCAATAAGCAACTCCCCTGTTATGTTCTGTATTTTATTATCGAGTGTTGTTAAAATGGATTTGCCAAATGCATCTCTTTCCCCTGTTTTTGCGCTGATGGAAAGAGAATCGATGTTCTGAAGACTGACACGAAAATTATCATACTCAAAAAAGAAATTCTTTCCATAAAATTTGAATAACCCTGCGTCAATGATTCCATCAAATTGGAAATCACGGTTCCTTTTCATGATAATACTATTTTTATCAGGAACCAATCGAACGTTTTGTGAATCACTCAGAAATATCGTTGGAATCCCCTGTATCGTAAGATCTCTGGTTACAAGATCAAGTTTTGCATTCTCCTTTCCCGCTTCTGTTCTGGAGATAAACCTGATCACATCATAGTCGCGTTTCATCAGGCTTGCATCTATGTAATCAAGCAATTTTGGTCGTAATGTTATCTCATCCTGTTCATAATCGAAATAAATAAAGCCAAGCTTACTTAATTCCATAAACTGGTGCCTGTAAACATAAGCAGGCTTTCCCATATAGGTCGCATAACCTTCTACAGAAAAAATGTCACCTCCGATCATATTGGAATATGCCCAAAGATCGGCCAGTGGATGTTGGTACTCCATACCTTGTAAACCCTCATAAAACCGAAGGTCGAAATAGTCATACGACTCAAATAAACCATTTCCAAGTGCAGTTCCCAGTGCCGCCTGCATGTAGATGAAAGGCTCTTTTCTTACCCAATTCAATTCGTCAAAACTCATATCTATACGATGATATGAATTTGAATAAGGTCCCTGAGAGTTATAATCTTTAGATTTGGTTAAACGCAACATCTCTCTGCCAATCTCATAATTCATAATCAGGTCGGGATGATAGATGCTGTCATCTCCCAAATAAACTGAAACTTCTGCATTTGTAGATCGGATAAGTTTTGAACCAAACATAAACTGCGTG
Organism: uncultured Bacteroidaceae bacterium; assembly: GCA_964539395.1. Lineage (GTDB taxonomy): Bacteria > Bacteroidota > Bacteroidia > Bacteroidales > M55B112. The sequence continues at coordinate 44,563 of CAZIIU010000006.1, read as the reverse complement.
GAGTTTATTCTCACTCTTAAAGTATCGCTTTGATAAACAGTTAGTTCAGCTTTTCGCTCCGCAGTAGACTTACCAACCAGATTTGCCCCTTGCATGGAAATTGCTCCCAGATAATTAATTCCTTCAACGATATTATTTAGCCTGTAACTACTCTGGTAACTAGAAAACTTTGGATACAGGGCCTGATCCGGCTTATTGATTCGGGTGATTCTGTCTTCAAAAGACCCTAAAGCCGGGGCATTCAGCAATTGATTGTGATGAAAAACAACTGAATCGGCTTTGTAACCAATTTGACTGAAGTGTATTCTGAAATTTCCAAGTTCAGCATATACCTGATCCTGATCGAATCCGGCCCTGGTCCAAAACACCTTACCCCTGGTGCCGGTGAATGATTGTTCAAGAGGATCAATATAACCTGATACACCAAAGATTGCAATACTATCTCCCGATGATATAGCCATCAGGGTATTATCATTCGTTTCGATGGATAAGTTATCATTAAAAAAGACGAACTGGTATTCCGCATCAAGTAATTCCCATGAAAGAGAGACTGTATGATAAACTTTGTTCTGATCAAGAAGAAGGAAAGTTGTACTGATGATTTTATCGATATCCTGTAAAGCTGTATTTTTGTTGGCCACAAGATCAAGATAGCCTTCTCTCCATTGATCATATCCACGCTGAGGATTACCGGAATCATGAAATTCCAGCAGTATTTTGATAAATGTTATATAATGAGGTCTTGGCAGGCATCTTCTTTGTCTCATCAGTTCTGAGATAGTCATTATATCTTGCCGGGAATGATTTTCCATCGAATTCCAGGCTACATTCAAAGCATCAAGCAGCTCTGATTCCTCATTGGATAAAGAACTTCCAAAAAGTGCAACCAATTCATCAATATAAGAAGCCGTATCAAGTGTAAACTCTTTAATATGCTGTCCATTCAAATGCAAAGTCGCCAGTATGAACAGAGTTTGGATCAGAAGTTTCCTAAAAAATTTCTTCATAAAATACAGATTAATGCAAGAAGATATCTAGAGAAACAGTGAAATCGAAATACAAAATCACATTATCGGATCAAATGGATTCATTAAAAACAACTAAAAACGGGGCCTGGTAAATACATGATTCCTATTAAAAAGAATTCACAATGCTGATAAAATCATCGGCCTTTAATGAAGCACCACCAATTAATCCTCCATCAACATCAGAATTTGAAAACAGCTCGCGGGCATTTGAAGGATTGCAACTGCCTCCATATAGTATAGTCACTGAGTCTGCAATGCTGTCATTATACAATTCTGATATCAGCTGCCGAATATAATGGTGCATTTCCTGCGCCTGATCCGGAGAAGCTGTCACACCAGTTCCGATTGCCCACACAGGTTCATAAGCAATTATTACATGTTCTAATTCCTCTGCCGTAACATCTTTAAGCCCGATTGCAATCTGCTTACTGATCACATTAAAGTGCTCTTTAGCTTCCCTTTCTTCGAGTAGTTCACCGCAACAAAAAACAGGAGATAATCCTTTCGAAATGGATAGCCTGACTTTTCTATTTAACAAGGAATCATCCTCATGGTAATAGGACCTTCTTTCCGAATGGCCAATAATTACATACTCAACACCGGCAGACTTAAGCATTTCAGGAGAAATTTCACCGGTAAATGCTCCTTTTTCCTTATCTGAACAATTCTGAGCAGCAAGTTTCACGTTACTTATTACTTCTCTCACTTTTGCCAGATGGGTAAAGGGTGGAGCAATAATAATTCTTACATCACTTTTACTTTCCTGTGCGGCACCTTCAACGGCTTTTGCAAGTTCAAGTCCTTCATGTAAAAGTGTGTTCATCTTCCAGTTTCCGGCAACAATTTTCTGTCTCATAATAATTTATTCATTAACAATTAATAATCTGTTTTTAAAGATACATTTTTTTCGCTCACACGGCAAAACAACACCAGTTCAACCGGAACATAAATTAAACTTATCAAACATCTCTAACCCGCGGATCAAGTACCGCGTATACCAGGTCCACGAGGATATTTATTACAACAAATACTATAGCTATTGTAATTACTGATCCAAGTACCACGGGCATATCATATTGGTTCAGGGCATTAACGATAAGGTATCCCAATCCTTTCCAGCCGAAAATATATTCGACAAATACCACTCCGGCCATCAGTGAGGCAAACCACCCGCTTACAGCTGTAACAATTGGATTCAGAGAATTACGCAAGGCATGACGTAGTACTATCTGGGAAAATCTCAATCCTTTTGCTCTGGCAGTTCGAATATAATCCTGTCCGAGTACATCCAGCAGGGCATTGCGTGACAGCTGCAGTATTATTGATAATGGCCTGATTGCCAGTGTAAGAGCCGGAAGTATCAGATTTTTAAGTTGCAAAACCTTTCCCGTTCCCATGTCATCTATTTCATAAATATTGCCGGTAAGATTAAGATGTGTATATTCGGCCAAAACAAATGCAAAGAGCCATCCAAATAGAATTGCCGTAAAAAATGACGGCAAAGAAACTCCAATTGTACTGACAACCAATGATATTCTGTCGAACCAGGTGTCTTTCCAAAAGGCACAAAGAATACCCATAAATAACCCTGTTGTAAAAGCAAGCAGCATGGCTGTAAATGCAAGTAAAAAAGTGGAGGGCAAAACGTCTGCTATCATGCCTGTTACATTGCGTTGGTTCTGATAGCTCACCCCCATATATGGTACCTTTAAAACAATTACGTAGCCTTTAAATTGTATAATCTTAGTATACCTGGAATACCTGGAAGAATTAAAGTAGAAATTGCTATCGGTATTTGAGGTACTATGAAAAGATACTGGTGAAAGATCATTCAGATAACTGATATATTGAATGCTTAATCTCTTGTCAAGACCTAGTTCTTTTCTGATCATCTCCACCGTCTGCAAATCAGCTCTTTGACCAAGCATCATTCTCGCCGGGTCACCGGGAAGCACTTTAAATAGAAAAAAAACCAGGGTAACCACCCCCCAAAGAACGACTAAACCGTAAAATAACTTACGAAGTATATTAATATACACGTCTGGTTTTTTTTATGGATTTTATCAACCCAGGCAGGGTCAAAACCAAAAAGATGGCAAGTATTGCAAGGATTTTAAACTGCTTGTCAATACGTGCTGTATAATTTTGTGCTATGACCATATTTGCTGTACTACCAAATTCGACCATCTCCAGCTGCAATTCTTCCATCAGCCCCTCTTCAATCAGCATCATTATCTCAGGATCAGCATGTTCATTATACTGGCGAATCAGTTCGACCCAGTTATTGTTCCAGGACTGGAATACCGGAAAATCCCGATACCCCCATTTTGCCATAATTGTTCCATCTTTTATTATCATAAATCCAGGGTCAGACCGGATCATGGTTTTCAGCATAATGTCGTCACCGCTATAAAAACTGTAATCCAAACCAGCACTTAAAGATACCTCCTCAATTGTACTGCTCATGGATGCTGTTACAGGAATAAACCTGAAATCGCCTGCCAACCGTTCAAGCTTTGACCAATTGTTTCCATCTATAAGAGCCGACTTATCCGCTTTCTTTAAATCATGACTAATCATAAGCAAGGTATAGCCATTAAATGACAGGATTCCATCAGTAACATCAAATCCATTTGGATCAAATATTCCAAAATTGTTAATAGGTGGTTCAAAACCTGCTTTTATAAGAATAGATTCACTTGAAACAAACTGATACTTCACTGTATCCCTTGGATAGTCCTCAATGGAAAATTCTTCCGTCAAACCAGTCTCCGTGTTTTTGTAGTAGAGTATTGTATTATATTCATCCTTCGGAGCATCCTCTGGTACCTCCATCGCGGCCGGAATATAAGTCCCGACCTTGAATGGTCTGAAATCAAGCGGAGGTAAGTGTCTTACTGCGTTTATTGATACAGCAACAGAGACGGCAAATAAAAAGATAATGATAGACCGTTCGATCAGGCTATGATATGCATTTACTGCCCTTCTTCTAAACCTGAAGAGAACAATAGCAAATACCATGAATACCAGATTTTTAATAAATGTTTCCCAATTTGAAAGTATAATTGCATCACCAAAACACCCGCAATCTGTAACCGGATCCGTTATAGCGATCACGAGGGTTAGTAGCGTAAAAAAACTCATAAAGATTAATAGAATCCAATAGACCATGCGCTTCTGAAGTCCCAGAATAAGAACACAACCCAGCATAAACTCAAAAGCTGCTAGAATAATTCCCAGAGGAAGTGAAATTGCATCCATGAAATCCAATCCGAATGCATAAAAATAGTCTGAGAACTTATATGCTGATCCCAGGGGATCGATAGCCTTAACAAAACCACTAAAAATAAACAATATCCCTAAAATAAACCGACTCACTAGTCTTAATGTCCTCATAATTCCATGGTTCTATACTGATTATACTCCAATAACCTCCCTAAGATCTTCAAATACTTCATCGGGAGCTTTCATCTGATCGCTATTATCTGCACAATTTAGAATAGTCAGATTCCCTAACCGCATACAAATGGTGTGGTAAATCTCACGAACCCTGTATTGAAATTCCAGGTCTTTTTCATGAATATCTTCCAGCCCTCTCAGATACTGCCTGTCATCGCCCTGGCGTTTACCCGACAACAGTTTTTCAGTAAAGCTGAATGGCACATCAAGAAATATGTTCATGTCGGGAACCGGAAGCTGATGCACAGCATATTCGAGGTTTACAATCCACTCTGCTAATTTGTTTTGTTCTGCGCGACTGTTGCACTTTGCTCCCTGAAAGGCGATATTTGAATATACATACCGGTCAACTATCACGAGGAAGTCCTGTTCAAGCCACGATTCAATGATGGATTTGGCCTCCATCCTGTCGCCAGCAAAAATCAGGGCAATGAGATAAGGATCCACCATGTCAATATCGCCCATTTCTCCCCGAAGAAAACGTGCAATTAAATTTCCATACACCCCCACTTCAAGCCTAGGAAAATGCAGGTACCTGTAACCAATATTCTTCTTATCCAGATAGGATTTTAAAAGAACAACCTGGGTCGATTTTCCTGATCCGTCCAATCCTTCAATTACAAGGAATCTCATCAGTAGTTTTGGGTTGAATATAAATAAATTTTACTTAATTTGTCATGGGAGTTTCCCAACTATTCTAACGACTGAATATATTATACTGTCAGATCATTTGCATGCTAAAAATTAGGGCTAAAGATACATTTTTTTCGAAGAACAGAAGCCTCAACTGCAGGGGTAAACTTTTGGGACTTGAACAACCCAGGATCATGGGGATCCTGAATATTACACCTGATTCTTTCTATGATGGCGGGCAATATGAAGATCCTTCAAATGCTCTTCAGCAAGCCAGGAAAATGATTGCGGAGGGAATGGACATTTTAGATATTGGAGCAGCTTCCTCAAGACCGGGAGCACCACTTTCAAGTGCTGAGGAAGAGATAGTCAGACTCAGACCGGTAATATCGCTAATACGTAAGGAATTCCCCGATCTCATTATCTCTATCGATACCTATCATGCTTCTGTAGCCTCTGAAATGGTTTCAAGCTATGGCGCTGATATGGTTAACGATATTTCAGCAGGTGAGATCGACCCTGAGATGTTTAGTACTATTGCGCAATTGAATGTTCCATACATTATTATGCATATGAAAGGTATCCCCGGGAATATGCAGGATAAACCGGAATATAGCAATGTAACAGACGAAGTAATCCGTTTCTTCTCAGAAAAGATCAATCAACTTCACAGAACTGGCATTTCAGACGTTTTAATTGATCCTGGTTTTGGCTTTGGGAAAACAATGGACCATAATTATTCGATAATGAGACAATTAAGTGCATTCAATATGTTTGAACTACCGATCGTTATTGGTATCTCAAGAAAATCCATGATATACAAACTTCTTGATACCACAAGGGATGACTGTCTGAATGGCACCACAGCTGCTCATATGATCCTGCTTGAAAGAGGTGTGAATATTGTCAGGGTACACGATGTTAAAGCTGCTTCTGAAGCAATTAGAATCTTTAACAAGGTTCACGGAGAAAGCTAAAAGTGAACATCTTTTTGTACTTTTAGTCATTATTTAATTCTCATGATATCACTTTTCATACATATCAGATTACTGGATATCATCGACATAATTCTTGTTGCGATACTCCTTTACCAGCTTTACATACTGGTAAGGGGAACCGTTGCGCTGAACATCATCATAGTTATAGCGATCATTTACATTTTTTGGTGGGTAGTAAAGGCATTGCAGATGGAGCTATTAAGTTCGATTATCGGACAGGTAATCGGAGTTGGAGTTATTGCATTAATAATTGTATTTCAACAGGAGATACGAAGATTTCTAATATACATGGGGTCCAGGTATATTGACGGAAACATGATCAGCCTGGACCGTATCTTTAATATGCGTTTTGAATCAAAAGCAAGAATTCCTGTAAAATCTGTACTTAAGGCAGTTATGCAAATGTCTCAAACTAAAACGGGCGCATTAATTGTAATCAGGCGTAGATCGAATCTGAATATGTATACAGACCCGGCGGAGGTATTAAAAAGCAAGATGTCTAGCAGGTTGATCACAAGCATTTTTAATAAAACTGGGCCCCTTCACGATGGTGCCATAGTTATAGACCGGGACCAGATTGTTGCAGCCAGAGTGATTCTTCCAGTGACCGATAAACCGAACCTTCCCCCGGAATATGGCCTGAGACACCGTGCTGCTTTAGGAATATCAGAAGTGACGGATTCATTGGTGGTTATAGTTTCTGAGGAAACAGGCCAGATTTCCATTGCTGAAAACGGGATATTGCAGAAAAATATTGGCATAAATTTCCTGGCTCAGAAGCTGGATGAAGAATTCGGGGAATAATCCAGAAGGGTTATTGTTTTTTTCTTCCAAAAAGAAATGTTGCCCTGCCCTCGGTTCCCCTTGCAAGTCTTGTAATATTCCTGCGATGTGTAACAATCAGAATTATTGCAGCAACGATTGAAAACCACCACAGCGATGTATAAGGAGTTGTATAAACGAGAATGGTCCATACCGGAAAGGAGATACCAGCAATAATTGAAGCAAGTGAGACATATTTAAAAAGAACCATAATCAAAATGAATATTGCCAATGCCGATAATGTCGCCGGAAGATGAAGTGCAAAACAAACGCCAGAAATGGTAGCAACGCCCTTTCCTCCCCTGAATTGGGCAAATACCGGAAAAACATGTCCAGCTACCGCCATAACACCAAGAAGTATTGATACTACCATAAACAATTCCTCCTGCTGGTCAATACTGTTTTGCAGGTGCAGGAGATTTACCGCCAACCACCCCTTAATCAGATCAAAAACCAGTACCGGAAGGCCAGTTTTCACGCCCAAAACACGCATCACATTGGTCGCACCGGCGTTACCACTACCATGTTCCCTTACATCGATCCCGTAAAAAAGACGTCCAATCCAGACTGCAGTTGGAATTGATCCAAGTAAATAGGCTAATGGCAACATCCACAAAAGGAAAAGATGACTGCTGGTAAAGGATATCATATTCATGTGGCTATAACAGGTAACAATCTGCTAATTACAGGATCGGTCCGGCCTTTTCGAGCCTAATACCCTCATCAGTATCTGTAAACTGCTTAAAACTATTAATAAACAACTCAGCCAGTTTTCTGGCATTCGACTCCCATTGGGCTGGATCACTGTATGTATCCCGCGGGTCAAGAATGGTATCATCGACGCCGGTAAGAGACAGAGGGACTTCCAAATTAAAAACAGGAATCACCTTGGTTTTAACATTGTCCACTTCATTGTTCAGAATCCCATTGATGATTGCACGTGTGTCTGTAATGGAAATACGTTTCCCCGTTCCGTTCCAGCCCGTGTTAACCAGGTATGCCCTTGACCCGGCCGCCTCCATTCGTCTTATAAGCTCCTGCCCGTATTTCGTTGGGTGAAGCATAAGAAATGCTGCTCCAAAACAGGCTGAAAATGCCGGAACAGGTTCTTTAATACCCAATTCTGTTCCTGCAAGTTTTGCTGTAAAACCTGAAAGGAAATGATATATAGTCTGGTCTGGGGATAATATCGAGATTGGAGGCATGACGCCAAATGCATCTGCAGTAAGGAAAACCACTTTACTTGCGTGTCCGGCTTTCGATACTGGTCGAACAATATTGTCAATGTGGTAAATGGGGTAAGAGACCCTGGTGTTTTCTGTAATGCTATCGTCATTAAAATCCAGTTTACCGTTAGACCCGACAGATACGTTCTCAAGCAAGGCATCTTTCCGGATGGCTTTGTAGATGTCTGGTTCATTTTCTTTACTCAAACGAATGGTTTTAGCATAACAGCCTCCTTCAAAATTGAAGATCCCATCATCGTCCCAGCCATGTTCATCATCCCCTATCAAAGCCCGGTGAGGATCGGTTGACAATGTTGTTTTGCCTGTACCGGACAGACCGAAGAAAATCGCTGTTTTACCATCCCTGCATACATTGGCAGAGCAGTGCATTGCGGCAATTCCCTTTAATGGCAGGTAATAGTTCATGATCGAAAAAATTCCTTTCTTCATTTCACCACCATACCATGAACCGCCTATTACACCCATATGCTCTGTTAAGTTAAAGAAGACAAATACCTCTGAGTTCAACCCTTGTTCTCTCCATTCGGGATTTGTTGTTTTGGCTGCATTCAGCATTACAAAATCCGGTTCAAAATCCCTCAGCTCCTCTTCAGTCGGCCGGATGAACATATTCTTTACAAAATGTGCCTGCCATGCAACTTCCATGATAAAACGAACTTTTAAACGGGAATTCTCATTGGCCCCGCAATATGCATCCATTACGAACACTCTTTTTCCTGAGAGTTGATTGGCTGCCAGCCTGTAACCCTTTTGCCAGACCTCCTGACTGATAGGCTTGTTATCAGAACTTTTAGCTGTATCAGATTTCCACCAGACCGTATCTCGTGTTGTATCATCTAAAACGACATATTTATCCTTAGGTGATCTGCCGGTAAACTTCCCTGTATCAACCTTTACGGCACCCAGCTCAGTTAAGACACCTCTTTCAAACCCATCAAGGGAGTCGTTTAACTCCTCCTGATAGAGCAAGTCATAGGATGGATTACGTACAATATCCAGATTTCCTGAAATACCATACTGGTTCAGATTAACGCTTTCAATAAAATCGATCATGATCAGCTTATTAATACACGGTTGGACCTGGTAATTAATACTACCAGCATATTCAAAGGTCAAAAAAAAAGCAGTAAAAACAAATTTTTACTGCTTTTTAATTGTTTGAGTTTAGAACTACCTGTCATACTTCACCGAAGCCTGTGCAGCTGCCAACCTGGCAATTGGCACCCTGAAAGGGGAACAACTTACATAGTCCATTCCGACCTTATAGCAGAACTCCACAGAATCGGGATCACCGCCATGCTCTCCACATATACCCACTTTCAAACCTGGATTGGTTGAACGTCCTTTAGAAACACCAATTTCAACCAACTGTCCAATTCCTTCCTGGTCGAGGGTTTGAAATGGATCTGTCTTCAAAATTCCCTGCCTGATATAGATAGGCAGGAACTTTCCAGCATCATCACGAGAATAGCCAAATCCCATTTGGGTGAGATCATTTGTTCCAAATGAAAAGAATTCAGCGTGTTCTGCAATAGAGTCTGCTGTAAGTGCTGCCCTCGGGATCTCAATCATGGTTCCTACAAGATAATCACACATCTCACCCTTCTCACTGAAAACCTTCTCAGCAGTTTTCCTGATGATCTCCTCCTGGAGTTTGAATTCCTTCATAGTACCAATCAGGGGCACCATTATTTCAGGTTTGGCATCAACTCCCTTTTTCTTCAGGTTGACGGCCGCTTCAAGTATGGCACGCGCCTGCATTTCGGTTATCTCAGGATATGTGATACCCAGACGACAACCCCTGTGTCCCAACATAGGATTGAATTCGTGGAGATTGTCGACAAGGGATTTGATCATTTCAACCGTGACCCCCATTTGGTCGGCCATAACCTTTTGGTTCGCTTCATCATGTGGCACAAACTCGTGTAAAGGTGGATCAAGCAACCTGATAGTAACTCCATATCCTGCCATTGCTTCAAGTATACCTTCAAAATCTTCACGCTGGTATGGCAACAGTTTATCCAGTGCTTTACGACGTGCTTCCTCATTTGAGGCAAGTATCATCTCTCTCATTGCGATAATACGCTCGCCCTCAAAAAACATATGTTCTGTTCTTGTAAGCCCAATTCCCTTGGCTCCAAAATCCCTTGCAACCTGAGCATCAGCCGGAGTATCAGCATTTGTTCTTACATCCATCTTTGTCAGTTTCTCAGCAAGCTCGAGGATTGCAGCAAAATCACCACTTAATTCAGGATCAATCGTTTCGATTTTACCTTCATACACGTCTCCGGCACCTCCGTCGAGAGATATCCAGTCGCCCTCATTAAAAATCTTTCCGTCAACGGTCATTGTGCGGGTTTTATAATTGATCCTTACGGATCCTGCACCTGATATACAGCATTTCCCCATTCCTCTGGCAACAACTGCAGCGTGAGAGGTCATTCCGCCCCTTGCGGTTAGAATACCCCGAGCGATATTCATTCCCTCAAGATCCTCAGGTGATGTTTCAATACGCACCAGTATAGAATCAGGATACTTTGCTGCCTCATCAGCGAAGAATACGATTTGTCCGGTAGCAGCACCAGGAGAAGCAGGTAATCCATTCGCTATTACAGTAGCTTTTGCAACTGCATTCCTATTGAATACAGGATGAAGCAATTCATCCAGTTTAGCTGGTTCCTGTCGAAGCAGGGCTGTCTTTTCGTCAATCATACCATCACGCAGAAGATCCATGGCGATTTTTACCATTGCTGCGGCTGTTCTCTTTCCATTCCTCGTCTGAAGCATCCAGAGTTTCCCGTCCTGAATCGTAAACTCGATATCCTGCATATCCCTGTAATGGTTCTCAAGCTTTGTTTGCGTCTCATCCAGTTCCTTATAAACAGCAGGCATAAGCTCTTCCAACGATGGAAAGCTGGCTACTCTCTCCTCTTCGGAAACACCCGCAAGCTTCGCCCAGCGAAGCGATCCCTCTTTTGTGATCTGCTGTGGAGTTCTCACCCCTGCAACCACATCTTCACCCTGGGCATCAATCAGGTACTCTCCGTTGAAAATATCTTCACCTGTGGCTGCGTCACGCGTAAATGCAACCCCTGTTCCGGAATTACTTCCCATGTTACCAAATACCATTGCCTGAACATTTACAGCGGTCCCCCACTCCTCCGGAATCTGATGCATCTGTCGATAATACCTTGCTCGTGGTGTGTTCCAACTATCAAATACCGCCATTACAGCGCCCCAAAGTTGATCCCAGGGATCTACCGGGAAATCATGTCCGGTCTTTGCCTTTACCGCTGATTTAAACTTTGATACAAGCTCTTTTAGATCATCAACATCCAGTTCATTATCATTTTTCACTCCTTTCGCCTCTTTCATCTCTTCAAGAATCTCTTCAAAAGGGTCAATATCTTCCTTGCTCTCAGGTTTCATTCCAAGAACAACGTCGCCATACATTTGTACAAACCTTCTGTAACTGTCCCATGCGAATTTCTCATTACCAGTTTTGGCAATCAGTCCCTCCACTGCATTTTCATTCATACCCAGATTCAATACTGTATCCATCATCCCTGGCATAGAAACCCGTGCTCCTGAACGCACCGACATAAGACAAGGGTTTTCATTGCTGCCAAACCTGGTTCCCATGATCTTTTCAACATTCTCAACCGCAGCCTCAACCTCCTCTTTCAACAGTTTTACCACCTCTTCCTGTCCGATATTATTGTACTCCGTACAAACTTCTGTTGTAATTGTAAAACCGGGAGGTACAGGAACCCCGATAAGGTTCATTTCTGCAAGATTGGCACCTTTACCTCCGAGCAAATTTTTCATATCGGCTTTTCCTTCAGCTTTCTTGTCTCCGAAGGTATAAACACGTTTGACTTTTGACATCCTATTTTATTTTAAGTGTTAATAATAAACCAGTTAACTATAGGTTTTTTTTTGAAGATACAAATTTAATGAAAAGAACGATAAAACAATTCTAAATAAAGTTAAATAATCGTTTCTTTCGCTGCATGTGGAAGCACCGGAATTGCTCGTTTAGCCGGACTGATAATTGGCACCTGTTTCCGAAATTCTGAGGGCGATATTAATAAATCAACCGGACTATTTGCCTGACCGGGGATGATGGCTGATGATGGCTTCTCTCAGGTATTCACGATCGAGTTGTGTATATATTTCAGTAGTTACGATTGATTCATGTCCGAGCATCTCCTGCACAGCCCTAAGGTCAGCTCCACCGTTAACAAGATGGGTGGCAAATGAATGTCTGAAGGTGTGGGGACTAATCGGTTTCCTTAATCCAGATCTTTCTGCAAGTTGTTTGATAACCGTAAATACCATTACCCTTGACAGCATCTTCCCCCTCCTGTTGAGAAAGAGAATATCTGTATTCCCCCTGTCGATATTCAACATCGAATTCCTATCGGGCAGGTAATGATCAATTTGTTCCAGGGCCATATTACTAATAGGTACCAAACGTTCCTTATTACCCTTTCCTATAATTCTAACAAATCCCTGATCCCTGAAAATATCTGAGATTTTCATGTGTGTTAATTCACTCACCCTTAATCCGCAACTGTACAGTACTTCAAGCATCGCTTTATTCCTCCTGCCTTCAGGTTTGCTCAAATCAATATTCGAAAGAAGCATATCAATCTCATCGACTGATAATACAACGGGTAGTTTCCTTCCGGATCTTGGACCTTCAAGCATCCGGGCGGGATCAGCTGAAATCCTTTCATCTGTCATCATGAAGTGAAAGAAAGACCTTATCCCTGAGATAATTCTTGACTGGCTCCTTTCATTCAATCCTGCTTCATTTACCCACCTGATGAAATCGTTAAGTAAACTGCTGTCAACCGCTTCCAACCCATGTTCAAATTCCCTCTCTTCAAGAAAAAGGATAAGCTTACGTAAATCGTTTTCGTAAGCTTTTACTGAATTATCAGACAACCCCTTCTCAAGTTTTAGAAAGTTTTTAAATGCAGTTATGTCATTTTCCCAACTGATTCCCATAACACCTGCAATTTATCAATAAAAGCAATGGATTATACCGTGCATGGCATTTATTAATCGTAGTTTAAAGGCGATAGTTCATGTAAGCATTGGATGAGAAAGGTTTCTCAAGAAAAAATACAATATACTTTACCGGTCAGGGAACCGACATTTCTTTTGTACAGGAACCCTGAAAAGCAATCTACTCTCAGATTAACGGAATGACCATCGTGTATTTCAAGGGTGTGTCAAAAACGGGCAGCCTCATTTCCTTAATCATAAGTTTAATGTAAATTTGCATTATGTTAAAGCGAGTAGTTTTCCCTCTGATGTTAATCTGTACAATGACGCGTACAGCGGCACATCCGGTGCATGTTTCTGTTGTAAACTTAACCATCCATGGAACTCTGATCCGGATTATGGTCAATACATTTGTCGATGACTGGGAAACTGCTTACTATCATTATCATGGACGCGGGATACAGCTGAAACTTCCAGAGCACCATAATGGTTCGTGGTTTACCGGTTATTTTCACAGTTCCTTTCGGATTGCTGATGAGACTGAAGGCAACCAAATTGAGCTATCGATCGATACAGTTTATTTCAATGATATGTCTATGACAATGGAATTGCACTGTGAATTAAAGAAAGAACCTAAAAGTTTGTACATTTACAATGCAATTCTAACAGATATTTTCGCAGATCAGACCAATCTTCTGATCTATTCTGCAAATGGGGTGGAAAAGGGCATAAGATTTGATTATTACAAACATGAAGAAACGGTGATGCTACCTTAGAAGAGATGAAGAGACTACTCCCCATACTATTTTTTCTTACGTTCCTAATAATGGAAATGCCGGTTAATGCAACACACAACCGGGCAGGGGAAATTACGCTCAAACAGCTGGATGATTATACATATGAAATTCTTATCACGACCTTTACATACACCCTGAGTCAGGCTGACAGGTCATCTCTGGAAGTCAGCTGGGGAGATAATACCATATCGTTTGCACCACGGTTAAATATCACCCGGTTACCAAATTTCTACCAAAAAAACGTATACATCACGCAACATACATTCCCCGGACCGGGAACTTATGAGATTGTGGTACAGGATCCCAACAGGAACCTTGGTGTGATGAATATTCCAAACTCAGTCAATGTTGTTTTTTCTGTTAAAACAACCATTTCAATTAACCCTGCAATTGGGGTGAATTCCACCCCTGTTTTGCTTAATCCGCCAATTGACAGAGCAGCCCTTAATCAGTTGTTTATTCACAATCCGGCAGCATATGACCCGGATGGTGACAGCATATCCTACAAACTCACTATATGTACAGAAGAGGACGGTAAGCCAATTGCCAACTATGAATTTCCTGATGCCACAGATACACTTTTTATTAATCCTGTTACAGGGGATCTTAACTGGAAAAACCCGAAATTCAAAGGTATCTATAATATTGCAATAGACATAGAGGAGTGGAGAAACGGAGTCAAAATAGGCAATATTGTGCGGGATATGCAGATAGAGGTGTTCGAAACAGAAAACAATCCCCCGGTAATTGACACCATTCAGCACTATTGTGTAGAAGCCGGTTCCGACATTGCATTCAGAATTAAAGCAAATGACATTAATGACGATTCGATAGAATTATCTGCAACCGGAGGCCCTTTTGTTGTTAACCAGAAGCCTGCAGTATTCAGTGTTGATCTGAGTGCAGCGGGGCCGGGTCATAGTGAGGCTGATTTTCTTTGGGAGACAAATTGCAGTCATGTCAGGGAACAATTCTACAATGTTGTTATTAAGGCAGAAGATAACAACCAGGAAACCCGACTTGTTGATCTTTTGAATGTTAATATCAGGGTATTAGGACCGCCCCCCGAATCTCCCGTACTGATCCCTGCATCTAACAGCATTTCGGTCAGATGGAAACAGGACCCCTGTCCCTATGTAACTGGTTACCGACTTTACAGAAAAAAAGGTCCTTCCGGATATACGCCCGATTCCTGTGTTACCGGAGTTCCTGCTTATACCGGATATGAACCCATTGCATTACTTACCAGCAGGAATGATACAATATATTCAGATGATAATAAAGGTGCAGGATTGGACCAGGGATCTGAATACTGCTATATCGTTACTTCGATCTATCCCGACGGTGCTTTGAGTCTGCCCAGTGGAGAATCGTGTACACAGCTTGTTGCCGGAGTGCCTGCTCTTTTGCAAACCAGCGTTACAAAGCATGGTACGTCGGGTGAAATTGAGCTTCGTTGGGCCGCTGCCCGCGACCTGGATACGATTCCTGCAACAGGGCCTTATGAATACATTATTACAAGGTACTCCGGACTATTTGATCTGAATGAGCAGGAGGTATATTCTAAGCTAACACCGGATATTACAGATACCATATTTACTGACCTTAATTTAAATACAAGTATATTTCCATACTCGTACACAGTTCAGTTATTTAATGCCGCACCACCTGGCAACAGGTTTTCCATTACTGATCCTGAAAAGTTGGAGCGGGCTTCTTCCTTTTATCCCCAGCTTAAAGGTACCGACAACCAGATAGAATTAAGGTTCGTAAAGAATGTTCCGTGGATCAATTATGATTATACAATCTTTCGTCAAAATGAGGGGACAGGTCAGTTCGATTCAATTGGTTACTCTACCGACCCGGTTTTTACAGACAGGGGACTGAAAAATGGTAAGGAATACTGTTACAAGGTAATAAGTACCGGATGGCGAAGTATCGACGGAAATTTATACGAGAATGAAAATATAAGCCATATCAATTGCACCAGTCCGGTTGATTCTATACCTCCTTGTACGCCTGTTTTGAGCGGGAAATCGTTTTGTGATGACTTCTACAATTTACTAACATGGCGCTTTGCAAACGATACATGCCTGGAAGATGTAGAAGGCTATAAGTTATACTATTCACCAACACAGGATGGAATACCTGAACTGATTGAGGAGTATAAGAGTGAGAGAACGGATACCTCCTATATTGATCTCAGAACAGAAGAAACCCTGACTGGTTGTTATTCTATAAGTGCGATTGACTCATTTGCAAATGAGTCCCCGCTGTCAGTAAAGGTTTGTCTCGATGAATGTTCCAATTACATACTCCCTAATGTTTTTTCTCCCAACAATGATAAGACCAATGACCTGTTTATTCCACTGAAAACAGCATTTGTTGAAAAGGTTGATTTTCAAGTATTTAATAGATGGGGGTTGCTTGTTTTTAAGACGGATGATCCTGATCTGAATTGGGACGGCAAAATACTCGGAACAGATACAGTGGTTTCTCCGGGTGTTTATTATTATATCTGTGAGGTGTTTGAACCCAGGCTTGGTGGTTTAGAATCATATACACTCACAGGTTTTATACATGTTTTTTCAGGTGATAAAAACGAAGTGATTATTGATTAATGAGAATTACACTTGTCATCATAGCGCTGTTTTGTTTACAAAGCATATCCGGACAACCAGGATCAGAATATTTCCTTAGAGCCAGATCATTGATGCATACCAATTGTTTTGATTCTGCCATATTTTATCTCCACAAGGCCCTGGATGAAAATCCTGGTAGTATTGAATTTGTCTACAACAAAGGGATCTGCAACTTTCATTTAAAGCGATATGACAAAGCGATATCCGACTTCCTTTTTGTTAATAAGAGAAGAACCGGTATGGCCAGTTTAATGCTGGCAAAGACAGAAGCCCGCCTGAACCATGAAGAACTGGCTGTTAAATATCTCAGGGAGCATCTCAGCTCACAATACAGGATACCTGAAAAAGACATTTTACTGGACAATGATTTTGCCCCCCTCGAATCAGGTGCAGTCTGGAAAGGGTTATGGCAGGAAAAAGAATGGTACAGTCCGGCTGACAGGGAGCTACATGAGATTCTTTATCTGAAATCGAAGGGTGAATACCTGGAAGTAGTCAACCGGTTAAATGAATTGCTTCAGAAGAGGTATAAACGATCCCTTGTCTACCAACACCTTGCGGAAACATACCTCGCGCTTGGTAATAAAAAAGCTGCAGCTGAAGCACTTGACAAATCTGTATCTGCAGACACTAGAAATATGGAAGCGCTAAAACTTAGAATAGACCTCAATTTTAACAGTGGTGATTATGAAAAGGCCGGATCAGATTGTGAGCGGCTTTTAAGACAAGCTCCGGATCAGTTTGAGTATTATCTGGTTTCTGCAAGTATCGCTAGTATGTTGGGAGAATATGAAAAATCCATTCAATCGGTGAATTACTATCTGCATCTATTTCCAGATTCAGCAAAAGCCCATAATGAGCTGGGGCTTATTCATTATCACAATGGAAAACATCTGGATGCAATTAAATCTTTTAACATTGCGCTTGATATGGATCAGGGAGAGTCCTCCTATTTTTTAAACCGAGGAAAAGCCTATGCTGCAACTAAAACCCATGTTTATGCATCGAGAGATTACTCAATGGCACTTGATCTGGATCCCGGTAATTCAGAAACCTGGTTTTTCAAAGGGTTAACCGAACTAGAGCTCGGGAATAGAAATATGGCTTGTTTCTGCTTCAAAAAAGCAGCTCAGCTAGGAAAAAATGAGGCAATGGAATATGTCCATAGAATATGTAATAACTAATGGAGGCAAAGAAAAAACAGGTTAGCATCCTGCGATCAGGAAATACAGCTGCCATAATAGATGCTGTCCGTGAGGTTCGAAACAGGGGAAATAGTTCGATTCTTCCTGAAATATTTGATCTGCTTCTGAATTCGGAAAGCGAAGAGGTTATTAATGCCTGCGCCGCACTACTGAATGATCTGAAGCAGGCTGAGTCGGTCGACTACATGGTTTCCGCTATAAAAGAAAAGAAATACAAGCCTATTCGAAATATTCTCGTCTCTGCCTGCTGGCAGAATGGTCTGAATTACCATAAAGATGTGCAATTATTTGCAGACATTTTACTGAACGACAGCTATACTATAGCAATTGAAGCTTTCACTGTAATTGAAAACAGCATAGGAGCAATGGATGACATTGACGTTCTTCAACTTAGAGCTAAACTTAAATCGGGCATTGCCAGTGCGGATGATAAGAAAAAAGCACTGATTATCAAGCTTTTGTCAGTGATCCAAAACTATTAACGATGAAATATCAATGCATTTTTGAAAAGTACCTGATAAACTGGGTTCTTTCATAGGTAGCCGGATCCTTTATTTTTGAATAACTCAGCTTACCCCTGAATTCTTCAATCGAATTATACTGTTTTTTTTCCATCCAGGTTTTCAATTCACCGATAATATGCTTCAGGTAATCAATTCCATTTCTATACAATACAGAACAAACCTGCACAGTTTCGGCTCCAGCAAGCAACTGTTTCACAGCTCCAAGTCCGCTATGAACCCCGGTTGAGGCAGAAATATCAATATTCTCAACCTCTGAAGATATGATACCCACCCAGCGAAGAGAATGCCTTATATCAGCAGGTGTACTTAAAACCTCAGAAGCTCCTAATGTCAGTTCTTCAGTATCAATATCAGGTGCATAAAAACGGTTAAACAGGACAACGCCAGATGCACCGTTGATAGCCAACTGGTCAACCAGCCAGGAAAGATTTGAAAAGTGCATTCCAACTTTTACAATCACAGGAACTGACACAGTTTTTTTAACTGATTTTAAAATATCCACGTAGATTTTTTCATAATCACGCGGATCTTTTTTCCTGCTATTTGCGAGGTAATAGATATTCAGTTCAATCGCATCGGCTCCTGCGTCTTCCATGCTCTTAGTAAAATCAACCCATTCATTGGCAGAGTAGCAATTCACGCTGGCAATGACCGGTATATTCACTGACTCTTTTGCAGATTCTATAAGTTGCAGATAATTATTTACAGAATTCTCACGGGCATAGGTATTAAGATAATCCGAAGCTTCCGGATAAGCACCTGCGGTATCCATACTCCCGATCTCAAATTGAATCTGTTCCTCAAACAGGGACTTAAGCACAACAGCTCCAGCACCGGCATCAGCAATCTTCGTGATTCGGCCGACTGAACTTGTTAAACCACTACTGGAAACAATAATTGGACTCCTTAATTCCAAGCCTGCGTACCTGACTGATAAATCTACCATAATGCTAAACTTTTATGTATAATCCCTCGAACCAAAAACTGCACTACCTACCCTGACCATATTGCTTCCCTCCTCAATTGCGATTAAATAGTCATCAGACATCCCCATCGATAAAACTGAAAAATCAACCTTGTTAAGGAAATACTCTGCTTTAATTTCCTCAAAAATACGTTTTAGATTCCGAAACTCCTTCCTGACAACACCAGAATCGTCCGTAAATGTTGCCATTCCCATAAGCCCCCTGATATTAACATAACTCAAATCCCTGAACTCTTCTGATGCAAGGACAGTTCTCAAACTGCGCTCATCCAAACCAAATTTGCTCTCCTCCTGAGCAATATGCAGCTGAAACAGGCAATCAATCACTCTGTTATTCTTACTACCTTCCTTATTGATAACCCTGAGTAGTTTAAGACTGTCAACACTATGTATCAGGTAAACAAAAGGTGCAATGTATTTTACTTTATTGGATTGAAGGTGACCTATCAGATGCCACCTGACAACATCCGGCAAGTGTTGTTGCTTTTCGATCAGTTCCTGTACCTTGTTTTCTCCAAAATCAAATTGACCTGCTTCAATGAGTTCTCTTACAAGCTCAGGGGGTTTAGTTTTTGAAACTGCGACCAGCACAACATCTTCCGGTAATGAACTCCGGATATTTTGCAGATTCTGCTTTATATCCATAAAAAACTATTCCAAATCGTGAATTACCAAACCGCTTCTTAATTTAGGTTCAAACCATGTTGTCTTGGGCGGCATAATAAGATTATTATCAGCAATATCCATAAGCTGTTTCATCGAAACAGGATATAGTGCAAATGCAGCTTCCATGGTACCCTGATCTACCAGTTTTTTCAGTTCCTCCAGTCCCCTGATCCCGCCTACAAAGTCAATCCTTTTGGATTTTCTAAGATCCGTTATATTCAGGACAGGACCAAGCACTTGCTCCGACAATATAGTAACATCAAGGCATCCGATAGGATCATCATCATTATAAGTCGAGGGTTTTGCTTTCAAAGAAAACCAATTCCCTTCAAGGTACATACTGAATGTATGTGGTTCGTCGGGCTTGAATATCTCTTTACCCAATTGCTTTACTTCAAAGCCCTTATCAAGTTCACCCAGAAATTGCTTTGTTGTAAGGTCATTTAAATCTGTAACAACACGGTTATAATCAATGATCGTAAGTTGTGATGCAGGAAAGTTTACAGAAAGAAAGAAATTATATGCCTCTTCTCCTGTATGTCCCGGATTGTTTGCTTTGCGTTCATTACCCACCAATGCTGCCGCTGCTGTGCGATGGTGTCCGTCGGCTACGTATTTGTATGGAATATCCTGTTCAAAATACCGAATGATCGATGCAATATCTTTATCATCATCAATAATCCAGAAATGATGTCCTACTCCATCATCGGTTGTAAAATCATACAGAGCATTGCCCTTAATAATCCTGCTGACAATTGCATCAATGCCTTGGTGGTCGGGATAGGCAAAAAATACAGGCTCTGCATTAAAATTGGTATAGCGGATGTGGTTCATTCGATCCTCCTCCTTATCCGGCCTGGTCAGCTCATGTTTTTTTATGACTTCATTCATATAATCATTGACCGATGAGCAACCCACCAGTCCGTACTGAGTTTTTCCAAGCATAGTTTGGGCATAGACATAAAACACCTCTTTATCATCCTGCTGAAAAAACCCGTCAGCGATCAACTGATGAAGTGATTCTTTAGCTTTAAGATAAACTTCCTCTGAATGGATATCGACAGATTCTTCCAGGTCAACCTCAGGTTTTACCACATGAAGAAATGAAAAGGGATTTCCTCTTACCTCTGTTCTTGCCTCATTCGAATTAAGTACATCATATGGCCTGGACGCTACATCTTTTACATGTTCAACCGGTGGCCGGAAACCTTTAAAAGGTTTTAATATTGCCATTGTATCTGTATTGTTTTATACTTCTAATTCACTTTAAAAGTCGAATCTTGTTTTTCCAGGAAAGCCACAATTTGTCTGGCTGCGGCAACACCAGCATTCAGGTTTGCCTCAGCTGTCTGTGCCCCCATCTTCTTAGGAGTGAAGAATGTTCTGCCTGGATGTTTCTCTTCAAGTTCATCCTTGCAATCAGGTTCAATATCAGAAAGGTACCTAAAATCCTCTCGCTTTGCCATAAAACTGACAAGTGAAGCTTCATCGATAACCTCTTTCCTGGCTGTATTAACCAGTATTGCTCCAGCAGGCATCAGTGCCAACAATTTTTCGTTAACAGACCGGCGTGTTTGTTCATCGGCGGGTATATGCAGTGAAACAAACTGGCAGGTAGAATAGAGCTCTTCAGCTGAACCCAACCACATTACTCCGTCGTTTTCAATTAATACCTTATCCACAAACGGATCAAAGGCATATACCTGCATTCCAAATCCTTTGGCGATCTGTGCCACAATGCGACCCACATATCCATAAGCATGAATGCCGATTTTTTTTCCTCTCAACTCAGTACCGGAAGTGCCGTTAAAACGATTGCGGATCGTATATATCAACATACCAAAGACCAGCTCTGCCACTGCATTCGAATTCTGTCCGGGAGTATTCATTACCGTAACACCTTTGCTTGTAGCAGATTGAAGGTCAACATTATCATAGCCAGCTCCTGCGCGTACCACAATCTTTAATTCATTGGCGGCATTGAGAACTTCATCATCAATGATATCACTTCTGACGATAATTCCGTTAACATCAGCAACTGCACCGAGCAACTCCTTCTTATCACTATATTTTTCAAGCAAACGAACCTGGTAACCTGCTTCATCAAATACTTTTTTTACCTGATCGACGGCCTGTTTTGAGAAAGGTTTTTCTGTTGCAATTAATATCTTAGTCATGTTTTTTTATTTTTTGTTTTGTTCAAATTCCTTCATTGTATCCACAAGTGCCTGAACACTTGACAGTGGCATTGCATTATAAATAGAGGCCCTGAAACCACCAACAGAGCGATGACCTTTTAATCCGACCATCCCTTTTTGAATGGAAAAAGTAAGAAACTCGGCTTCAAGGTCCTTATAATTTTCATCCATTATAAATGTTACGTTCATAATGGAACGATCGGCCTCATCCTTTACATTAGGCTGGAACAATTTATTCCGGTCTATCTCTTCATAAAGCAGCCCAGCTTTTTGCAAATTCAGTTTATGCATCGCTTCAATTCCTCCCTGCTTTTTATACCATTCGAGTGTTTGCAAGGCAGCGTAGACAGGGACCACCGGTGGAGTATTGAACATCGATTCATTTTCAATATGGGTTTTATAGTTCAGCATTGTAGGTATCGATCTGTCGACCTTCCCAAGTACATCATCCCGGATAATAACAAAGGCTACACCTGAAGGGGCAAGGTTTTTCTGGGCACCACCATATATTATGGCATACTTCGAAACATCCATGGGACGACTGAAAATATCAGACGACATATCAGCTACAAGCGGAACGGGCGAATCAATATCTTCCCTGATCTCT
This sequence comes from uncultured Bacteroidaceae bacterium, assembly GCA_964539395.1. Classification (GTDB taxonomy): domain Bacteria; phylum Bacteroidota; class Bacteroidia; order Bacteroidales; genus M55B112. The sequence goes on along the minus strand of CAZIIU010000006.1, from coordinate 21,736 downwards.
GTGCCGTAAATGGTATTGTTGGTAGTTATATGAAAATAATCTGCATCACCGGGAATAGAATAATCTTTAGGGATATATGAGTACACTGATTCTTTTGAAGAAGCAACTACATCGACCTCCCCAAATACTTTTGCCTCCTTGATCGCTTTCGAAGCCCAGGAACCGGTATCCAGATAAGCAGCCTTTTTTGACAGAAGATTATAGGGGACCATGCAAAATTGCATACTGGCGCCTCCCTGGAGAAAAAGTACAGAGTAGCCCCCGGGAATATGAAGCAAATCCCTGAACATCTGCTGTGCCCTCTCCATCACTGAGATAAACTCTTTACTTCTGTGGGAAATTTCCATAATCGACAATCCTGTTCCATCAAAATCCATGATCGCATCGGATGTATTTCTTATTGTGTAATCTGATAGGATAGAGGGTCCTGCGTAAAAATTGTGTTTCTTCATCGTAATACTTCTTTAAATAGTTTGAATTAGTAAAATCGTTATTAAAATAACAGTAAAGATAGACATTCGAAAATTTATCACAAAAACAAGTTCTTTTAATTATAGACCAGAAGTTGAAAATCACATTTTAATTTAAATTATCAATAACCATTATCTTACCCTGGTCATACGTGGGTAAAAGTGTTGTTTTATCCAATTCATGGCAATATTCCAACACATCATCCAATCCATTTTTTTTCAATCTGTGTCGCTGTGCTGCCTTTTCAAGATATTGGACAATATTATTTCCTGCAGCTTCATAAAGATCCATCGCACCATGTGTAGAATCGCATATCGTTGAAAAATGATCACTTCGAAGTACCTTCTGAGCAAGGGCACCTGCAAACAGGCTATCTTCCAGATTAAATTTGTTTTTCCAGCCGGCACAAAGTATTACAAGGTCATGTTCCTGCTGCACAATATAATCAGCTATTGCAGTGATGTTTAAGTAGGCACCGATAATAACCAGATGACCACCTGAGGCCATTCGAATTGCTTGTGTACCATTGGTAGTAGAGTAGACAATCTCTCTGCCCCTGACATTGTCGGCAGTAAAATTAAAGGGTGAGTTACCAAAGTCTGCAAAATCCCTGACTATTCCATCACGCTCTGCTGCAACGATATAACCTTTATTTTTCATATCCCGGGCTTCATCCAATGTTCCTACAGGAATAATTCGTTCAACGCCATTCATAAATGCAGTAACTATGGCTGAACTGGCCCTCAGAATATCGGTCACAACAACTATAGCATCCTTATTTTCAAATTCTTTATAAAGTGCAGGACTAAAACAAACCTCAACCTTATGCATCATAAAACTGCTTATTCTGGTTTATAAAAAGGTGGTTTTACAACAGTTGCAGAAAGTTGCTTATTCCTTATACCTATACTTATCAATGTTCCCGGATTTGAAAAAGAAGTTTCTATATAACCCATTCCGAAAAACTTGGAGGTAAGAGGAGACATGGTACCGGAAGTAACCTTACCAACGATTTGTCCCTCTCTATTTAGAATCGGATAATCTTTCCGGGGTATGCCCCTTTCATTCATCTCAAAACCTATTAATCTTCTATTAGTACCAACCCTTTTTTGCTTCTCCAAATAGGGTCTGTCGATAAAATCATTTCCTTCAACAAATTTCGTGATCCATCCAAGACCTGCCTCAATTGGTGAAGTTGTATCATCAATGTCGTTACCATAAAGACAGTAACCCATTTCAAGCCGAAGTGTATCCCGGGAAGCTAATCCGACAGGCAATATTTCAAACTCCTCACCTGCTGTCAAGACGGCATCATATATGTCAGGACCATTAGCATTTCTGAAATAAATCTCATAACCTCCTGCTCCAGTATACCCGGTATTACTGATAATTACATTATCAAATCCGGCTAACTTGCCGTTCAAAAAATGATAGTGCGGAAGGGTAGAAAGATCGTTGTCTGATAATTTCTGCAATACGTTCAAAGCATTTGGTCCCTGAACAGCAAGCTGACTTATTTGATCGGATGCATTGATCAATTCCACTCCCGAATTGTTGTTACTTCTGAGCCAGTCCCAATCCTTCTGAATATTTGAAGCATTTACAACCATGAGAAATTCCTCCTCATCGAAATAATAAACCAGGAGGTCATCAACTATACCACCCTTCCCATTCGGAAAACAGGAATACTGGATTTCGCCAGGTGAAAGCCTGTTTACATCATTACTGGTAACAAACTGAACAAAGGACCGGGCATATTTTCCTTTCACCCAGATCTCTCCCATATGAGAAACATCAAAAACACCAACCTTTCTTCTTACATGGATGTGCTCGTTACTTACTCCGGAAAACTCCAACGGCATCTCAAATCCAGCGAAGGGCACCATTTTTCCGCCCATTTTTAAATGTGCATCATAGAGAACCGTTTTCTTCATCTGCATTTTTTTATAAATATTGATAAGTAACAATACAATTTGTATTCTAACTTCCTGCGCCCGGCGGACTCACTCCAAACTACTTCAATGATGAGAGGCTCGATTGATTAAGATTTAGAATACAAGGGACAATAATCATAATTCTTAAGTATGTGATTTTGATAATGTTAAACAGGTAATGCTAACAGCTACACCGATCAACAACAAAAGTAGCAATTTCTGTTGTCAATCCAGTTGTTTAAAAGCAGGATATTAACTGGAAATTATCCTGGTTACTTACTCAACACTTTAAATTCGACCCTTCTGTTCATCTCCCTGCCTTCAGGTGTGTCATTTCCTGCCACTGGTTGTGAATCGGCATAGCCTTTATACTCCAGCCGGTTGGCTGCTATACCTCTACCGGTCAGATAGTCGACTACTGCCTTCGCCCTGGCCGTTGAAAGGGTTGTATTTATCCGAAGTGATCCAGTATTATCTGTATGACCTGATATTTCAAGTGTAACCGATTCATTATTCTCCAAAAACCTGACTACCTGATCAAGTGCCTCATAAGAATCAACCCTAAGCACGGATTTCCCGGTCTCAAAATAGATGTTATCGAGTACGACTTTAGTTCCGACCTCTATTCTCTGCAGGTAGAAATCTCTTTCAACAGGCTCATCCGGGTTCACCTTTGAAATATCAAGGATGTCCAGGTAATAAAGATACCCAGTAGCATTTATTTCAACACCATATACCTTGGGGGAGGGCAACCTGATTCTGTAATAACCGTCAGCTCCGGTCATAGTTTTTGAAGTAAACTCTCCTGTTGCCGGATCCATAAAACTCAAAGCGGCAAGGACAACTGTATCTGCATCGCCAATTGTATCCCTGACATATCCTGACATAATCAGAGTTGTATCAATAGTTAAAAGTTGTGGTTTTGTCAGAAAAGGATCCCTGTGAGTATAATCCAGGCCAGCGATCAAATGATCGCTGGTAAGCGTTACAAGTTCTTTTTCTGATCCCAGATATATTAACTTATATATATCTCTGCCTCCAAGTCCGCCTTCGCGGCTGGCTGCATAGTAGCCATACACATTATCCATATCTGTAACATAGAAGATTTCATCGTCAGGTGTATTTACCGGGTAACCCAGATTTTCTGGCGTACCCCATGCGCCGTCTTCCCCAATTTCACTTTTAAAGATGTCATAACCCCCCATTGAACTATGTCCCCGGGAGGCAAAATACATAGTTTTACCGTCGCCAGTCAAATATATACCCTCCTCGTCATATGCTGAATTGATCAGGCTCCCGATATTCCTGGGCTCGCCCCATTTACCTTTTGCATTCATTCGTGAAATAAAAATATCTTTTCCACCATAAGTCAGGTCGGGATTTGATGATATAAAATAGAGTTCTTTACCACCTGGTGCCAGTGCAGCTACAGTTTCCATACCATCAGAACCGATATATTTCGATAAGGATACCGGTTTATTCCATTTCTCCTTTTTATGATTATAAGATAATTGTTGTATTTCTCCTCCATTTTCACCTCCCAGATACATAAATGCTGTTCCCCCATCACGTGCAATTCCGACAAGAGAGTTGTTGCCTTTTTCCCTGAAAGATTTCCCCATGAGGTATGCCTCTCCAAACATGCCATCATTGATTGAACTGGCAAATATATTTTCGAAGTATTTATTATCCCATTCACTGCGTTTCGACTTTTTATCAACCGGACGGCGGCTTGTAAAAAACAGTGCTGTATCGTTGAACGCAAATCGGGCATTATACTCATCGTACTGAGTATTCACAGCTTCGCCCAGGTTTTGAATAATGACTCTTTTTGGGTTTTTTACCAGTTCCTTACCGTGATTACACTGAATAATGAGGTGATCAATGTGCTTGTTAACTGTGACGATATCTTCACCGACGGGCAGGTTACTCTTATATTCCCTGTAATAGTGAATTGCCTTGTCAAACTCTTCATCCAGGTGATACCCCCTGGCTATTTGCAGGAGGACCTCATGACTAACATCCGGTTTAAGTTCATAGGCCCTTAACAGGTAATTGATAGCATTTCGCTTCTCATCTCCAAGCAGGTAGCATATACCGATTTTGTAATTCAATTCCGCATTATACCCATTGTACTGGTGAGCAAACAGATAATGATCACGGGCAAGATTCATGGATCCTGGACCCTGGTTGTAATACTTATCACCCTCCTTAATACTTTTCCATGCCTGCTTAAACCCCGTTTTCAGTTCAGTGTTTCTGAACTCCTTTTTCTTTATCACCACATTTTCCTGTGCATAAAGGGCCGAAACAAAAAGAATGATTAGCATGAACAGACCCGTTCTCTTACTATTCATGATTGTTGTATTATTTGATTATTTACACTCTTCAACATACCCGGAAGCCTCTTCGACTCCCAACTCCAGTGCTTCTGTCCAATCCTTGCACGCACCAACCACATCTCCCGTCATCTCTCTGATAAGTCCGCGGTTCAAATATAATAAACCTGTTTCAGGGTGATCGAGTATTGCTTCACTGAGGGTCTCAATTGCCGTTTCAAGCTCATTCCATTGAACATATACACTCGCACGATTTAGCTGAGACTCCATAAACCCGGGAAAAATCTCTAAAGCCCTGGAGAAATCGTTCATGGCACTGTCCAGCATACCCATTTGATAATTAGCATAACCCCTGTTATTAAAAGCAAGATAATATTTCGAATCCTGCATTATTGCTGTTGTAAAGTCGTCTATAGCACCGTCAAAATCACCCAGAATCATCTTTACTGATCCCATATTATTATAAGCCTGTGGGAAGTGTTCCATAAAATTTATAGCAGACTTATAATCGTATAGCGCGCCGTTGTAGTCACCAAGTCTCTTTTTTATTCCGGCTCGGTCATGATATGCCAGGGCATAATCATCCCGCATTCTGATCGCCCTGTCAAAATTTACAAGCGCCTTATCATCGTCATTTCTTTGCAATGCGCCCAACCCTAAATAATAATAGGTCTCAGCCAGTTCGAATCCCTTCTCCAGCGATGTTTTCAGCAATTCTTCACTCGCAGCTGTCGTATCGGTGCCGAACATAAAATATCCCTTATAAAAATATGCTTCCCCTAATTCAGGATCGTAATATATTGCCCTGTCGAGATCACTCAGGGCTTCTGCGTATTGTCCCGTCGCAGCTTTCACTCTTCCTCTTTGCAAATAGGCATGTGCATTTGATTCGTCATATTCAAGACATTGATTAAACGAGGAAATTGCATCCAAATAATTTTGATCCAAAAGATGCTCAATGCCTGAATTGTAAAAACGCTCCATCTCCCGTTTCTCCTTTACCGGCATTTGTGCCTGCAACATTGCAGAAATCAGGAAAAAACAGGCAACTATTGTAAAAGATTTTTTCATATAGTTATAAATTCTTTGTTTACTTTTTGATGCATAATAATATAATTATCGCTCAAACTACAAATGAGTTATCCGTCTTTCTTCCCGGACCCGGGAGCACCGGTTCGTTTCGGTTGCTGCCCCACATTAACAATACTGCAAAACTTGCGAAAGAGTTTCATCCCTGTCTCAATTTTATTGGCTAAATAAAACTAATTCTGACAAAAAACCGGTCATTTTAGTAAAAAACATGATTATTTTATCCTGGACGTTTTATTTCTAAAAATAAAAAAATAATTTTAGAGTTTTAAGATATTTATCAACTTTATTATTAAGTAGTCCAGCTGATGATAACAGATTTAACATACCTGGAATCAATGTCTGACAATAATGGAAATTTTATTGTTGAAATGGTCAGTATTTTCAAGGATCAAATTGCTGAATATAAAACGCAGCTTCCAGATTTACTTGCAAAATCGGATTACGAGAATCTTTCCAAAGTGGCGCATAAGGCAAAGTCTTCCGTAGCTGTTATGGGTATGACCAGGGAAGCCGACCTTTTAATGAATCTTGAAATAAAAGCCAAAAACGGAGTTGAAGTCAGTTCCTACAAAGCAATGATTGAAACATTTATTGAGAATTCTGCAAATGCATTGAAGGAACTGGATGAATACCTAAAAAACAAAAAAGATGATTGATGTCGAGGAGAAAAATGATCTGCTAATCGCAAGGTTTACTTCAGAAGATCGCTTCAATGCCTTAGTAACTGAACCTGTAAGAGAAAAGCTAATCAGCTGTTTTGGCACACCGAATACCAGGCTTATATTGAACCTTGAGGGAATTAAATTTATTGACAGCTCTGGATTCAGTGTTTTCCTGTCCTTATTAAAAGCGGCCAACAATACCGGTGGCATCTTCAAAATTTGTAACCTTAGCCAGGAAGTTAAAGAGTTGTTCCAGGTACTTCAGCTGCACCATGTATTTGATATTCATCATTCAGTTGAAGATTGTATTGCAAGTTTTAATGAGTAGAAAAATGATAAAATAACAACCATGAAACAAATTATTTTTGCACTTGTTTTAGCTGTAATTCTGATCTCATGTAATTCACAAGCTGAGAAAGGCGTGAAATCTACAGAAGAAGTATTATTGATACCGATTGAGAATGTTGTAAGTTCCGCCGGTGAATTGGCAGACAACATGATAAAAACAACAGGACTTGTAACACATATATGCCGGCACGGTGGCCAGAAACTATTTCTGACTGATGAATCGAATGAAATACATTTGCTTGTAAAGGTATCCTCCTCCATTCCTGAATTTGATCTTGCCCTGGAGGGTAGCATGCTTGAGGTAACAGGCAAGCTGATTGCAACAGTAACAACTTCAGCAGATATTGAAGGTCACAACCATTCTGAAGAAGAAGAATGTGCAGCGGAAACCAAAATGAAGGAGAGATCAGACTCAGTTGAATGTACTACTAATATAACCTACCATTTGGAAGCTATTTCCTACAAGTAAATCATTTAACATCCTTATTTTAAGGCGTTTGAAGTTTATGAATTGGAGAAAATGGAACCGGTGGATACACCGGAAATTAGGCTATTTGGTTTTTGGGATGGCAATCATATATGGTGTCTCTGGAATTGCGCTCAATCACCATATTGCCAGACACTGGACACCATCACATATTGAAAGGACAGAGAATATTAAGGGAATACTTCCAATTACCAGAAGTGAAGTTTCTGAAGAGTATATCCGGGGGATACTGGACCTGTCGGGAGAAAAAGACAATTTCAAACAATTCTATTTTCCCGATGACCATTCATTGATTATTTATCTTAACAAAGGGCACATTTCGGTAGATCTCGGTACGGGAGAAGCACAGATTACTAAAATCAGTAACAGGAAAGTGTTTCGTGAGTTTAATTTTCTTCACTATAATAAACCAAAAAAGTTGTGGACCTACTTTTCAGATCTATTTGCATTCTCGCTGGTAGTTCTGGCTACTACAGGACTATTTATGGCCCTCGGAAAAAAAGGTGTCCGCGGGCAAAGTGCTATTCTATTAACCGTTGGTCTCACGCTGCCACTGCTGTTTCTCATCATATATCTCTGGATATGATTACAGGCATATTTCCGAATTTTGAAGCCTGTCCCGACAGACTCCATTATTTCCATTAATTTATTATCTTCGGCTGGGTTAATCATCTGCCATCTTTTACATATCTAAAGACAACCGGTATGAGTGAGAAGATATTAAAGGCCCTTATGCAGCTTTTTGCGATAATCGCAAGACCAGAAAGTTCTGCAGATGAACGCAGGGCCATCGTTGAATCCTTTTTAATCAAGCAACTAAATAAAGAGCTGGCAGATGAATTTCTGCAGGTATACGATGATTTTGTTAAAAAATTCGCTGAAGAGGATCAGGCGAAATCACAAAAAGCGAGCAGGGTTCTTTCAAGAAGATCGGTGAGGGTCCTTAAAATATGTACGAATATCAACGAGGAGTTGGCGCAGCAACAAAAAGTTGTTTTCCTGATTCAGCTATTGGAGTTTATCAAATCAGATGCCGATGTAGCGTCAGGTCAGGAGATGGAATTCGTTCAAACAGTATCTGACACATTCAATATAGACAGTGAAGAATATAATTCTATCAGAGAATTCGTATTGAATGACAAAAGACTCATTGCATCTTCACACTATCTTTTTGTAGATAATACAGAAAATGGCAGAAATCTTCCTGAAGGAGCAAAACATATACAACGTAAAAACCTTTCCGGCCAGGTGAGGGTGATCCATATTCTCTCAACAAATCTTTATTTCGTCAAATACATCGGTCAGGCCGAGATGTACATTAATGGTCAGCTGCTCGAACAATACAAAACCTATCCGCTGAATACAGGTGCCTCAATCAGAAGTCAGCAGATAAACCCGATATATTACAGCGATATTGTTAGTTTATTTGTTGAGGACCGCATCAAATCAAAAATCGTCTTCCAGGCCGATCATATCGGATATAAATTTCCAAATGGAGCCGTGGGACTCCATGATATAAACTTCACAGAGACTTCCGGGCGACTTGTTGGTATCATGGGGGCCAGTGGCGCAGGTAAGTCCACACTGCTAAACGTACTAAATGGATCAAGTAAGCCCAGCAGCGGCCAGGTATCTGTTAACGGAATTGATATACATAGTGGAGATGCAGCCATTGAAGGGATCATCGGTTTTGTTTCCCAGGATGATCTCCTGATTGAGGAGCTTACTGTATTTCAAAACCTGTATTACAATGCCAAACTCTGCTTTGACGATTTCACGGTGGAGCAACTTGAATCTACTGTAAATGTTGTATTGAGAAACCTCGGACTGTTTGAAATCCGCAATATCCAGGTGGGATCACCATTAAATAAAAAAATCAGCGGAGGACAGAGAAAGAGACTAAATATTGCCCTCGAATTAATCAGGGAACCTGCAATTCTTTTCCTGGACGAGCCCACGTCAGGACTTTCAAGCAGGGATAGTGAAAACATTCTGGATCTGTTAAAGGAACTCTCGTTAAAAGGAAAGCTTGTATTTGTGGTCATTCATCAACCCTCTTCCGATATATTTAAAATGTTCGACCGGCTGCTGATACTTGATACCGGCGGATACCTGATATATAACGGAAACCCGATAGATTCCATACAGTATTTCAAGACGAAAGTACAACATGCCGACTGGAATGAAAGTGAATGTCATGAATGTGGTAATGTTAACCCCGAACAGGTGTTCAATATTGTTGAAACCAGTGTGCTGGATGAATATGGGAAACTCACGCATACCCGAAAAATATCACCACAACAGTGGAGCAACTATTTTAAAGAGGAGTATAAGGAAACCGAACAGCCAACTGCAACTAAAGAGGAACTTCCGGAAATATCATTCAAAACACCATCCCGTTACCGACAGTTTCTTGTATTTCTTAAACGTGATGTCCTGAAAAAGCTTGGTGACACGCAATACCTCGTCATCAACCTCCTTGAAGCCCCGCTTCTTGCATTTTTACTTGCCTTTATAGTCAAGTATTACAGTGTCAGCGTCACCAATAAATTCAACTATACACTTGCAGAGAACAGTAATTTGCCGGTTTATATCTTCATGTCTGTCATAGTAGCCATTTTTATGGGATTGTCCGTAAGTGCTGAAGAGATTATTAAGGACCGGAAAATCCTGAAAAGAGAAGCTTTTCTTAATTTGAGCTGGTCGGGCTACCTGTTATCAAAAGTAGCGGTACAATTTATGCTTTCAGCCATACAGGCAGCTACGTTTGTATTGATCGGAAACTCAATCATGGAGATAAAGGGCATGTATTTTGAATACTGGCTGGTCTTATTCTCCTCATGGGCCGCTGCAAATGTAATGGGATTGCTGATCTCCGACAGTTTTAAAACTGTGGTTACAATCTATATACTGATTCCGTTTCTTGTAATTCCTCAAATAATACTCAGCGGTATTATTGTGAAATTCGAAAACCTGAACCCAAAAATATCGGCCCCCGACCGAATTCCATTTTATGGAGAGATTATCACTGCCAGGTGGGCCTATGAAGCTTTGGCTACCTATCAGTTTATGGAAAATGATTACAATGTAAATTTTTACCTTGCAGAAAAGAAAAAAAGTGTAGCAGGCTTTAAGTCAAACTATCTCTTAAAAAACCTTCAAAACAAGGTCAATGTGATCATGCAAAACTACCTCAACCCGGAGGATCCTGAACTCATCGAGAATCATCTCACACTCTTACGAAATGAGCTTGAAAAAGAATACAGCGACAGGTTGGTGTTTAAAACTTATTGCGATGAAGTTCCTACATACAGATTAGCAAATATTTCACATCTGGTACCTGAAAAACTTACTGATTCCCTGCTTCGGTATACAGAGGAATATATTAAGTCATTATCCCTTGCATATACCGACATTTACAGAATTGCCTTCAGGGAGAGTAATGATATAAAGAAAACATTTGATATTGAATGGCTTCAGAGGGTAAAACGCAAACACCATAATAATAATCTTGAGGAATTTGTAACAAATAAGAATGAATTTGAAAAGATCGTTGAGTATAATGGAAAGTTAATTCAGAAAGCGGATCCGATTTTTCTTGATCCGCGGTCTCAGATGGTAAAAGCACACTTTTATGCTCCCAGGAAGCAGGTATTCGGTCACTTTCTACCCACATTCTGGGTCAATATAATGATTATCTGGATAATGACCCTGCTGTTATATGTTTTACTTTACTACAGGGCACTTAAGAAGCTGCTGGATTTTCTGGAAAGCCTTACTGGTAAGAGCTGAAATCAGAACGGGTTTCTATATAAAAACCATCCTATATTTTATATAGAATGGTTTCATTTGTAAAGAATTTAACAGGGGAAATCTTCAAATCTTCATTAATCCACGATTTCAATCATCTTAAAGGGAACCCTGATGATTGATTCGTAATCTTCACCAGCCTCAAGCATATCTTCATCATCTTCCTCGTAATGCCAGTTTATGATCACTTCATTTTTTCCCTTGTGAATAGCTTCAAGCTTCTTAAAAACATCCAGGATACACTTTGAAGAGCTGGTATTGAAATACTCAAGCTGAACATTTACCTGCGTTAATTCCAATGGAGCCGCACTATACTCTTCAAGCCACTCAACAAGTGGCTTATAAAACTCTATCGAGTTCTCAGGAATAGACCTTCCTTTGATTTCAATCACACCTTCCTTTGCATCAAACTTAACTATGGGTGTTTTTGCGGTTCCGTCAATTAACAATGGTTCCATAATTTGTATTTTATAATTTTCCTATCTTACTAATAATCAATGTATACATCTAGATTGAAGAACGAATAACGGGAATCATATTTATGAAAGGAATATTCCAGGGGATTGCCGGTTTTTCTTGCAATATCCACAAGGCCAAGCCCTCCACCTCCTTTCTCTGAGAGACGCTGATGATTCAGAATAAATTTGTACATATCCTTCAATTCATCCAGGCTCATAGAATTTATCTTATCAAGCCTGCTCCTCAACTGATCCACCTTTTCTGACTCTATAAAATTACCTGTTGATATCTTGTATTTTGATTCAACACGCGATACAACCAGAATCCCAAATTTTTCGTCAAAGTCTTTTTGAAGCTCGGGCGGCAAGGATTCAATGTGGTGATAAAGATTTTGTAAACTCTCTACAAGAACGTTATATACCTTTTTACGGGTTTTGGAAGCTTCACTGTAATCATCCATTCGGGCTTCAACTACCTCGAGTACATTGCTGATCAACTCGCTGGAAACGCTTCCCTTGTAGGCAATCAGCACGTCATCGCCGTTCAGTTTAGAGTAATACTCGTTTACATCAAAGCTCATTGAAGCTTTTTTTGTTTACAGATGATGAAATCTCTCTTTTCTCGCTCAGCAAATATAAAAAAAATAATTGCTACACAAAACAGATAAAACAAGCCTGTTAAAAACTGCATCATATTATTTTCAAGAATAAATATAGATAAAAAACAGGAGATAGGTATGTATTAGTAAAAAATTCAGGGTATTTTTTAGCGAACGGCAGGTTTTTGATGATGATCTGCCTGAATTGCTACACTGAAACCTCCATCTGTTGCTTCCTGGTCCCGCTGAATAGGGTATATTTCAGATATCTGCATTCAAGCGCCGCATTAAAAAGGGTAATCTTCCTGTCATGTTTAAGCCCGATATACTTCACTGCATCCATATTGGATGTAAATAGCCAGGCATCCGCACCAGGGAATTTATGCTTCAGTGTGGTGCCTATCCTGCTATACAGTTTTTCAATATTTCCAGGGTCAAGCCTTTCTCCATAAGGAGGATTCATTATGATCAACACCGGGATATTATTCTTGGGGGAATCAAGGAAATCAGCCTTTTCTATCACCATATTGTCTGTCAAACCAAGTAAGCGCGCATTACGTGTAGTGATCCGTATGGCCTCCCGGTCAATATCGGATGCCACTACCCGATGTTTAGTTTTTATCCTCTCTGGCATAGTGTCAAGTATCCTCCTGAATAACGAATCGTCATATCCGGGCCAATGCTGAAAGCTATACTCTCTGCCAATCATCCCGGGAAAAATATTTGCTGCCATCATGGCCGCCTCAAGGGCGATTGTACCTGAGCCGCACATTGGATTGAGCAATGGCCTGTCTCCCTTCCAACCTGAAAGCTGTATTAAACCTGCAGCCAGAACCTCATTCATAGAAGCGGGATGCAACTCTTTTCGGTAACCCCGCCTATGCAATGAAGCACCTGAACTATCAAGCGAGATGATGAATTCCTTCTCCTGAACATGTACATTAATTCTGATTTCTGCATTCTTTGTATCTACAGATGGACGGATAGATGTTTTCATCCTAAACTGGTCGACAACAGCATCCTTGATCCGCAACTCGATATAGTGGCTATTTCTGAAGGTGCTGGAAAAGGCAACTGCATCCACTGCAAACGAATTTTTATAGGTCATATGCTCCGACCAGTCAATCTCCTGAACCTTCCTGTAAAGTATATCTTCATTCGCAGCCCTGAATTTTGAAACAGGCATGAGGACTCTCAGAGCAGTCCGCAAATATAGATTTGCTTTATACAACATTGAAATTGATCCTGAAAACGATACCCCCCTGTTAACCGGAGTAATGCCTGATGCACCAATGGTATTAAGTTCGTCAGCTAGAACGCCTTCCAACCCTCTCAATGTTTTGGCATGAAACTGATATGTCACAACGGCCGATTATTTAAGAATTCCTTTACTGCAAAGATAGCGTTCCTGTTACGTTCTTCACCTGTTCCTGTGATAATTCTGTATTGAAGGTGAAATAGTTCCAGGTTACTTTTATAGATTTCAAATAGTCTGTCTCTCATTTCTCCCCCGTTTTCCCTTAAGGGATCAGGAATCCAGGGAATGTCCGGCGCACATAACAAGTAAAGATCTATTCCTGCATTCATTATCTCACGAGAAATCCACCCTGTATCAGCCTCAAAAACCAGTTCAAGCCATACTTTGGTAATAATCAGACCTGTATCAAAAAAAACAGTTCCGGCTGATTGTTTACTTTCCCTGAACTGCCTGATCTGCTCCAATGCAATAGTTATTACATCGCTTTTTTTATAGGGCCGGCCCAGGTCGGCCACATATTTCCTGGCATATTCCGGTTCAACCTTTCCTCCGAAATAAGCAGCAAGCATTTCAGCAAGAACACTCTTACCGGTCGACTCTGGACCGGTAATAACGATCCTTAAATCCATTTCTACTTCAAGGTCTTTTTCCATTGAATATACCCGATTACTGCCATTGTTGTATAGATAGCGAAAAGTACAGCTGTGGGATATAATCCTCTGTACAGATATAATCCGAGTGACACAAGATCAATGATCACCCAAACGATCCAGTGTTCAATCATCTTCTTCGTAAGCATCCATGTTGCCACAAAACTGCCAGCAGTAGTAAATGCATCCCAGTAAGGAATCGGTGAATCTGTAAAACGTTCCAGCAGATATCCCATGCCAAGAAAAAGAAGGAGCATAATGGCAAACAAAACGAATCCCCTGAAAAGACCTGTCCTGACAACAGGCATACCAGGGCTATCCTTTTTACCGGCCTTCGACCAGGTAACCCATCCGTAAATGCTGATAAAGAAATAGTAGCTGTTCAGGCCCATGTCGGCATAGAATTTCGTCTGAAAAAAGACGATCATATACAGTGCCGCACTCATGATCCCGATCGGCCAAAGCAGAATATTTTTCCGTATGCTAAGGAAAAGGTAAACAATGCTTAGCAATGCGCCCAGCAGCTCAATATAGTTTTCAACTAACCATCCCGACATCAGTCTTTACAGGTTTCATAGCTTCTCAACAGAATACTCCGGATTTTCAAGAATCTCCCGGGCCTTATTAAAAATCGGATCTGATTCGTTATAGATTTCATAAAAATGACCTGTATCCCAAAGATCCCTGGCCACATATGCCCTGAATAAAATTTCAATTCTTTCTCCCGAAATCTTCCAGTCCTCTTCGCTAAATTCAACTCCTTCCTGCTCAGAAAAAGTAATCAGGTTTTCCATCTCATCTCCAGGATCAAAATCATACCTGAACGCCTCAAAATCACTGAATCTCTTTTTAAGGGATCTCCTGTTCATATCGACATAATGCAGTACAAAACGGTTAAGTATCCCACGACTGATGAGTTTTCTGTAGTAGTCAGAAATCACGGTTGTATCAATCGGAACAAAATAGTCGGGCATGATACCACCTCCACCATAGATTTTTCTGCCCTTAACCATGGTTTTATAACTCAAGGAATCGGGAAATAATATGCTGTCTGAACTGTTTAATTCACCACTATTAAACCTGTTGATGATATCAAGGGCATAATCGGCATATCCGTCATCATAGGGTTTTTGTATTAGCCTGCCGCTTGGAGTATAATAGCGGGCAATTGTCAGTCGCATCTCGGAACCATCACTTAGTCTGAATGGTTGTTGAACCAGCCCTTTCCCAAAGGATCTCCTGCCAACCAACACTCCCCTGTCCCATTCCTGAACAGCACCACTCACGATCTCACTTGCCGAAGCAGAATTTTCGTCGATCATTATCACCAGTTTTCCTTCTTCAAACATACCTTTGGAGGTTGCGGTATAATCTCTTCTTGGTACTTTATCTCCTTCTGTATAAACAATCTGTCTATCGTTTGAAAGAAACTGATCAGCGAGCTCAATAGCGATTCTCAGATATCCTCCACCATTACCGCTCAGATCCAGAATCAGGCTCTCCATTCCCTGTTTCTGAAGTTCATTAAAGGCGGATTCAAATTCTTCTGCAGTTGTCTGCGAAAATCTTGAGAGCTTGATGTAACCAATATCATTGCCCGTCATATATGCCGCAGCCAGACTATAGACCGGAATTTTATCACGTTTAATGGTGAAGTCTATCTCTTTGCCTGACGATCTTCTAAGAACAGTCACATCCACCAGGGTTCCCTTGTCACCTTTTAGTCTTTTCTGCACACCGGAATTGGTAATTCCAGTGCCTGCAACATTTTCACCGTCCACACGTATAATCCTGTCACCTGCCATAATGCCCACACGTTCCGAGGGCCCTCCCTGAATTGTCCCCACGATAAATATAGTGTCGTTGAGTATATTAAATGATACGCCAATACCTTCGAACTCGCCATTTAATTGCTCGCTCATCTCTTTTAACTCATCCGCACTGATATAGGAGGAATGCGGATCCAGTTCATGAAGCATATTGATAATGGTTGTCTCAACGAAAGCCTCCTCATTGATCGAATCCACATAATAATTACTCACCTTATTCATTACCTCCATCAATTTCAATCCGTTCAGGTCGAACTGGCTGTTTACCTGTTGAAGGCTAAACAGGAAAAAAAGCACTAAACCTATGCTGAATAAACCTTTCATAAATGCATCCTTTCTATTCCTTTATATGTATAAACCTTAACACAACGGAATTGTTGTATTTACTCCCATTCTATTGTTGCCGGGGGCTTGGAGCTTATGTCGTATACCACCCTGTTGATCCCCTGGACCTTGTTGATAATATCATTTGAGACCTTACTTAGAAAACTGTCCGGAAGATGTGCCCAGTCGGCTGTCATTCCATCTGTTGCAGTTACAGCCCTGAGTGCAACAACATATTCATAGGTCCTTTCATCACCCATTACCCCAACAGATTGAACTGGAAGCAGCATAACTCCCGCCTGCCAGACCCTGTGATACAAACCATATTCATGTAACCCGCTGATGAAAATATGGTCAGCTTCCTGGGCCAGTCTGACCTTCTCGGGGGTTACCTCGCCCAGCACCCTGATACCAAGTCCGGGGCCTGGAAAAGGATGCCTCCTTAGAATATGCGGACCAATACCAAGTGATTCCCCGACTTTCCTTACCTCATCCTTAAAAAGGAGTCGCAGGGGCTCAACAACATTCAAGTTCATTTTTTCAGGTAGCCCGCCTACGTTGTGATGTGATTTTATTGTAACCGAAGGGCCGTTTACTGAGACGGACTCAATCACATCCGGATAAATCGTCCCTTGAGCCAGCCACCGGATATCCTTTAGCTTATTTGCCTCTATCTCAAATACTTCGATAAAATTCTTACCGATGCTTTTTCTTTTTTCTTCAGGATCAAAAACACCCTTCAAATCACCAAGGAACTTCTCTTTGGCATCAATTCCGATAACATGAAGTCCCATATCTTTGTATGATTCAAGCACCGAGTCAAACTCATTTTTCCGCAACAATCCATTATCTACAAAAATACAGGTAAGCTGATCGCCAATTGCATGGTGCAGCAACATTGCTGCCACAGAGGAGTCAACGCCGCCCGATATTCCGATTACAACATGGTCGTTACCCAGTTTCCTTCTCAATTCAGTAACCGTAGCTTCAATGAAAGATTCCGGAGTCCACTCCTGATGACATCCACAGGTTCTGCGAAGAAAATTTCCCAGTATCCTGGTGCCTTCCGTGGTATGATACACCTCCGGATGAAACTGCAAACCATATGTCCTTTCACCTTTTACAGCATATGCTGCTACCTCGATAGATGCGGTAGCAGCGATCACAGTATAGCCTTCCGGAAGGGATATTATAGAGTCTCCATGCGACATCCATACCTGTGTTTGAAGGGGCACATCTTGCAAGAGGGGGTCGCTGCTATCAATATCTGTCAACCTTGCTCTACCGTATTCACGCGAACCAGAGGCAGCCACCCGGCCACCATAAAAATGAGCCAGATACTGCGCTCCATAGCAAATTCCGAGTATCGGATACCTGCCTTTAATTGGTGATAAATCGGGAATAGGGGCATTTGGATCCCTCACAGAAGAGGGACTCCCGGATAGAATGAACCCTTTTACATCCTCATCAGGATCGGGAAACGAACTGTAAGGATGAATCTCACAATAGACATTATTTTCACGAACTTTCCTTGCTATCAGCTGTGTATACTGGGAACCAAAATCAAGAATTATAATTTTCTCTGTCACGTCTTATTCTGTTATTAAAGCGTAAAATTAGCACAAATTAATTCTTCACGAAAAATGGTTTAATATAATACCCCGGGCAACAGGGAAAAACTCCCTCAGCGATTCGAATTCCCCTTCTCTCGCACAAGATCAACCGAGTACCGGTCACCATCTTGCACTGCAAAAGAATTGGGAAACACAGATCTTGCCTCCTGCACAAAAAGCTCATCATTTGTATACCTGGTAGAAAAATGTCCGATGAGAAGTTTTCCAGCACCCGATTCTCTGGCAAACTCTGCAGCACCTTTGGCTGTTGAGTGGAAAGTCTGACGGGCAAGATCTGAGTTCTTCTCAAGGAATGTTGCCTCATGAAACAGCAGGTCAACTTTCCTAAGCTGTTCAGGCACACTGCTCAATTTTGCAGTATCAGAAACATACGCATAAGATCGCTGTCTGAAGGGTGCCAGGGTAAGTTCAGTATTTGGTATGACCATACCATCATCTGTGATATGATCTTTTCCCTCTTTAATATTCCTGATATCCTCTACCCCCAGTTTATATTTTTCAATTTTTAACTTGTCGACATTTAAAAGCCGGGGCTTCTCCCTGAAAACAAACCCATAGGTCTCGGTCCTGTGAAGCAGTTGAATGGCGGTTACCTCAGTTTTTGAATCCGAATAAGCGACCACTCCGTCTTTACATTGCTGATAATGTATCGAAAAGGGAAGTGGTCCAAAAAATTCTCGATGTGCTTCAACCATTTCTTCCAGGGCTGCAGGGCCATAGAGGTTTAGTGTTGCCTTTCTGCCCATGAGTCCCAGGCTTGACAAAAGTCCGAACAGACCGAAGACATGATCCCCATGCAGGTGTGAAATAAAAATGTGATTGATCCGGGCGGGGTTCAATTTGAATCGTCGCATCTGAATCTGTGTACCTTCTCCGCAATCGATCAAAAAAAACCGCTCATTCATATTCAATAAATGAGCGGCTGTTGATCGTTTTGAAGTCGGCAGTGCAGAACTGCTGCCCAAAATTATCAATTCAAAAGACACAAATAAATTCCCTGTTCTTTATTCAGCTTCCCTGATCATTTTCTCTGCCTCCTCAACGCTATCAGCAATATTCAACACAGTATCAAGCTGAGAGATGGTAATGAGTCTTTCAACTGCATCATTCAAACCAGCCAGTACAAAGGTACCGCTAGAGTTTTTGCACAAACGGTTGGCAACAAGAATCGCACTAAGTCCGGAAGAATCGCAGTATTTGCAATTCTCCAAATCCAGCACAATGTTCTTTTCACCGTTACCGGAAACGAGTACCAGCTCCGATTTCAAGGTCGGGGCAATATGCGTGTCCAACTTTTCTTCCAATACTTTGATCAAAGTATGGTTTTCAAATTTTTCAATTTTGAACTCCATAAGCTGAAATTTTTGTTTAAATATACATTATTTCTTTTTCCCAGCCTTATTCTTTTCGTTTTCTTCCATCTCATTTTTCAAAGCAGCCAGGTCAGAAATATCTCCCAGTGTTGTTTTTTCAAGATTGCTCTTGATCTTTTTCTCAACTTTCCTGGTCTCTGATGTCGCAGATTTCTTATCCTGCTGACCTGAAGGCTGCCTGTTTGCATCTTCATGAATCCGGCTATGAGACAAGATAATCTTTTTTGCGGACTTATTAAACTCTATGACCTTAAAAGATAACTTTTCATCCTGTTTTGCAGCAGAACCGTCCTCTTTTACCAGGTGTTTTGGAGTTACAAAGCCCTCAACCCCGTAAGGTAATGCAACAACTGCACCCTTATCCATTAATTCAATGATCGTTCCTTCGTGAATTGAATCAACCTCAAATACTGATTCAAACACATCCCACGGATTCTCCTCAAGCTGCTTATGACCGAGACTTAACCGTCTGTTCTCAGTGTCAATCTCCAATACAACCACCTCAATTTCAGCACCAATTGAAGTGAATTCAGCCGGATGCTTTACCTTTTTTGTCCAGGAAAGATCCGAAATATGGATCAATCCGTCGACCCCTTCTTCGATCTCAACAAAGACTCCGAAGTTAGTAAAGTTACGAACTTTTGCTGAATGTTTAGTACCTACAGCGTACTTTTCGTTCACCTTTTCCCATGGGTCTTGCTTCAATTGCTTAATGCCCAGAGACATCTTTCTCTCTTCTCTGTCGAGGGTCAGTATCACGGCCTCCACCTGGTCGCCCACATTCATAAACTCCTGTGCGCTTTTAAGGTGTTGTGACCAACTCATCTCAGATACGTGGATAAGTCCCTCTACACCTGGAGCTATTTCAATAAATGCTCCATAATCGGCCATAACAACCACCTTACCGGTTACCTTATCTCCGACTTTTAGGTTTTCATCAAGTGAATCCCACGGGTGCGGTGAAAGTTGTTTCAATCCGAGTGCAATACGCTTCTTGTCATCATCGAAGTCAAGAATTACAACATTCAGTTTTTGATCCAGTGACAGTATCTCTTCAGGATGATTTACACGACCCCATGAAAGGTCCGTGATATGGATAAGACCGTCCACACCCCCCAGGTCAATGAATACTCCATAGGATGTAATGTTTTTTACAGTACCCTCAAGTACCTGTCCTTTCTCGAGTTTAGCAATGATCTCCTTCTTCTGCTGCTCCAACTCCTCCTCTATTAATGCTTTATGCGAGACAACAACATTCTTGAATTCCTGATTGATCTTGACCACTTTGAATTCCATGGTTTTGTCGACATAAGCATCGTAATCCCTGATCGGTTTTACATCGATCTGCGAACCTGGGAGGAACGCCTCAATGCCAAAGACATCGACGATCATACCTCCTTTTGTACGGCATTTAATATAGCCTTTGATCACTTCGTCCTTCTCCAAAGCCTGGTTCACACGGTCCCAGGAACGCATGGCCCTGGCTTTTTTGTGTGAAAGGACCAGTTGTCCTTTTTTGTCTTCCTGACTTTCGACGTATACCTCAACAGTATCACCTATTTTCAGGTCAGGATTATACCGAAACTCATTGATTGAAACAACACCTTCCGATTTAAACCCGATATTGATCACAACCTCCCTCTTATTCATGGAGATCACTGTACCATCAATCACCTCATTCTCAGCGATAGTGGAGAGTGTATCACTGTACATCTCCTTTAGCTTCTTTAGGTTTTCTTTCGTTCCCTCAAGCACATCGGCCTCATAGATGTCCCAGTCAAAATCAATATTGCCGGTTGTGGCATCCGATTTTATATCCTCTTCGGGTTGCACTTTAACATGAGCCTCTTTCTCTTCAGCACTATCAGAGTCATCTGTATCTCCTTCAGCAGTAACATCTACCATGTTAACCTCCTGATCCTTTGCCAATGCCTCAGCAGCGGCTTCATCTGCCTCAACTTTAGTCTCTTTCGCTTCATCAGAACTTGTATTCATTCCAGTTGCCGGCTGATCTGCAATTTCTTTATCGCTATCTGCATCAGCTGCTCTTTCAGCAGATGCTCTTTCAGCAGATGTTTTTTCATCAGCTGCTTTTTCATCAGCTGCTTTTTCATCAACTGCTTCTTTCTTTGATCCAGGCTCAGAAACATGGTTCGTATCTTCATCCTTTGCAGGTACTGATTCACCTGCTAATTCTTTGCTTTCATTCTCCCCTGATGATGATAATTCATTTTTCGCTTCATTGTTTTCCGTACCGCCTTGTTCGGAATTAAACCCTTCGTTTAAAGCATCCTTTTCTTTTTCATTCATTGGTTAAAAACTTTAAAATTAATAAGTTAGACATTATAATTATTTAAATCGAGCCGCAAAGTTATACTTTTTCGACTAAAATCCCTAATTATCAGAAAAATATACAGGGCCGACGCATTTAAATTCGAAGAATTTTTAGCAAAAACTGATTATCCCAG
>CAZIIU010000005.1:0-98797 GCA_964539395.1 uncultured Bacteroidaceae bacterium | reverse complement strand
CTGGGATAATCAGTTTTTGCTAAAAATTCTTCGAATTTAAATGCGTCGGCCCTGTCGAAGGTGCCTAAGATTTTTTTTATATCATAAGTTTTTTTACTTTTGCATCCCGAAATTCGACGTAGCGTGAAGAAAGGCAATGAATATGTGGTTCGTTTTTCTGAGCTGAAAGGGGAGAGAGAGACGTTTGAATTTTTATTGGACGATTCGTTCTTTCAGTTTTACAGAAACAGTGAATGGGAAAAAGGCAGGATCAAGGCAATAGTGGATGTAATAAAACGTCCTGATGGAATTACTATCGATTGCAAAATGACCGGCAGTCTCATTGTGAACTGTGACAGATGCCTGGAGTTATTTGCACTACAGGTGATGTCCAGTCAGAGACTTTATGTGAAATATGGAAAAGAGGCCCGGGAAATTGATGATAATGTGGTGGTGGTGACAAAGGAGGAAAACCAGGTTGACATGGGGGGATATTTTTATGAGTACCTGGTGCTTGCAGTACCCATGAAGCGTGTACATCCCGGGAGAACAGGTGGCAAGGAGGGATGTAACCCGAGAATGATTGAAAAACTGGAAAGACATTTAGTGAATCAGACGGTTGAAAAGAGTGATCCCCGTTGGGATGAATTAAAAAAATTAATAGATAAAAATTAAAAGGCATGGCACATCCGAAGAGAAAAACATCGAAACAGAGAAGAGACAAGCGGAGGACGCATTACAAAGCTGAGACTCCGACATTGTCGACCTGTTCAACCACGGGAACTGTACACCAGCGTCATCGTGCCTATTATGTTGACGGAAATCTTTATTATAAGGGCAAGCTTGTCATAGATAGCGAGGCCGAAATGGTTTAATCCAACCTTGAAGCCTCTGTTAACGCATTATGCGTATTGGTATTGATATCATGGGAGGGGATTTTTCCCCTGAAGCCCCCATTGAGGGGAGCCTGCTTGCAAAGCAGGAATTGCCTGAAGGATATGAGATCATCTTTTTGGGGCACAGGGAGGTCATTCGCACTTGTGCAAAGGAGAAGGGTCTGGATATTTCCTCCTATGAGATCATACATTCAGATCAATACATTGAATCAGGTGATCACCCGCTAAAAGCTTTTTCAAATAAACCTAACGCGAGCATTTTCCTTGGTCAAAGGTTGCTGCGGCAAAAAAAACTTGATGGTTTCTGCAGTGCGGGAAATACCGGGGCAATGCTGGTTGGTGCCATGCGGATCACAATGCCTATTCCAGGCGTGATTCGACCGGTAATATCTGCTATGATCCCTAACTTTAAAGGTCCGGATGCTGTGATTCTCGATGTGGGACTGAATCCTGATGCAAGACCTGATGTGCTCTACCAATATGGAATTCTGGGAAGCCTCTTCTCCCAATTTGTAAATAAAGTAAATCACCCGCGGGTGGCGCTGCTTAATATTGGTGAGGAGGAGGAAAAGGGGAATTTGGTAGTGAAAAGTACTTATCAACTCATGGCAGGCAGCATCGATTTTAATTTCACCGGCAATATTGAAGCCAATTCACTATTTGTTGAAGACAAGGCCGATGTTGTTGTATGTGACGGATTTGTTGGTAATATTGTTCTTAAAGAGGCTGAAGCCTTTTACAAGCTGATTTCAGCAAAGAAAGTGTACAATGGATACTTTGAAAAGTTTAATTTTGAAAATTTTGGAGGCACACCGGTCCTGGGTGTACAGGATCCACTGGTTATCGGTCATGGCATCTCCAATGCAAAGGCGGTGAAAAATATGATCCTGCAAACACAACATGTGATTCAGTCGGGATTGATTGAAAATATTAGAGAAACATTGAATAATTGACTATGATCGCGGCAGGCATTACCGGCATTCATGGCTGGGTTCCGGAATACAGATTGACAAATGAAGAACTGAGTAAGATGGTCGATACCACCGACGAGTGGATCATGCAGCGTATAGGAATCAGCGAAAGACGAATTCTTAAGGGAGGAAAGGCAACCTCAGATATGGCTACAGCTGCGGTGAAGGGGCTGCTGGAAAAAACTGGTACCAAACCTGAAGAGATTGAGCTGGTAATCACTGCAACTATTACCCCTGATATGGTCTTTCCGGCTGTGGCAACGATGATATGTAATAAGGCCAGGTTAATAAATGCCTGGGGTTTTGATTTATCAGCCGCTTGCTCAGGGTTCCTGTTTGCCCTGGTAACTGCGCAGCAATTCATTCAGAGCGGGTCGCACAAGAAGATTATTGTTGTTGGTGCAGATATGATGTCCTCCATTACAGACTATACTGACCGCACCACCTGTCCTTTGTTCGGTGATGCCGCCGGAGCAGTTCTGCTTGAGCCTGTGGAAGAGGGAATTGGACTGATCGACAATATCCTTGAGGTCGACGGAAGCGGATATAAGAACCTGCATATGAAGGCCGGAGGTTCCTTGCGACCCGCCACTCATGAAACGGTTGATAACCGGGAGCACTTTGTTTTCCAGGAGGGTCAGGCCGTTTTTAAGGTAGCCGTCTCAAAAATGGCAGATGTAAGTGTTGATATCATGCGCAGGAACAATGTAAAGCCGGAAGAACTCAAATGGCTCGTACCTCACCAGGCAAATATGCGTATTATTGAAGCTGTTGCAAGAAGGATGGGGATTAAAAAAGAGCAGGTGATGATTAATATTCAAAGGTATGGAAACACTACTGCAGCTACCATTCCGCTATGTCTCTGGGAATATGAATCAGAATTGCAAAAAGGAGACAATGTAATCCTGGCAGCTTTTGGCGGAGGTTTTACCTGGGGATCCGTTTATTTGAAATGGGCATATGATTCTAAGGATAAACCACAGAAATAATATTTATCTTTAGGTTGTTTTATATTTATTGAGCTGCAAATTTTAATACATGATTGTTATGGCAAAAGAAGTTGAATCAGAAAACACCAACAAGATAAACCTGATAGGAATTGGAACAACCATCGAAGGGAACCTCAGCTCGAATGAGAATATCCGCTTCGATGGGATCCTTATCGGAAACCTTTATACCAAGGGAAAGGTTTTCATCGGGCAATCAGGTAAGGTGAATGGAGAGATTAAATGTAGAAATTGTGAAGTCGAAGGCGTAGTTGAGGGAAAAATTGTAATTGAGGAATTGCTTTCTCTCAGGTCAATGTCGCGTATCTATGGTGAGATTCGTACCAGCAAACTGGCTATAGAACCCGGTGCAATATTCACTGGAAAATGTGATATGGGTGGAAAAAAAGAAGCAATCAACGAACCAGCCGGAAAAGAGGGAAAATAATTCCGGATACCGTTCTGGCATCAATGATTATATCAGATACACCGGAATAGGTTTTCAGATGCTCGCAGTTATTGGAATCTTTACCTGGGCAGGAATCAAACTAGATGAAAAAACTGCTTCTGATACCCCTCTTTTTACTGCATTACTTGCTATGGTCGGTGTAATTATCGGGATCTATTCTGCCTTGAAGGACTTTATACGAAAAAAGTGACCCATAAATGGCGCAATATTATTCTTCTATTTATCATCTATGCCTGTTTATTGGCAGGGGGAGTACTTCTCATTCGTTCTACAGGAATTAGTATTGAAGAAGCAGCCTATGTTTTGCTTCTCACAATAATGACGATCATCAGCCTGGGAACATACCTGGTAATCATGGCCGGTGCGAAACGGAAGGAATCTGAAAGAGGTATCCTGATTTTAGTCGGTATAGGAGGAAAATTTCTGGCCTACCTTATAATGATTCTATTCTTTTGGATTTCGGGAAAAAATTTTAGTACGGGGTTTCTCATTGCTTTTTTTGTATTATATTTAGTGCTCACAATTTTTCTGGTTAGTATATTATATAAAACCCTGAAAACAAATTAATTAAGAGTGACAGGAAGGTTGTTTATTGATAAGAATTCTGTATTGTGTCTGGCTATAGTTGCCTTTATTTCAATCGGCACAACTTCGGTGGCACAATCCCACGAAGATATGGTTGCGTCAAACGATCATATAACAAAAAAAACTGGTCATCACAACAATGAGGATCACGATGGGGAGCATATAGAAGAATATAACCCTGCAGAGACAATCCTCCACCACATTAAGGATGCGCATGAATGGCACATTCTGACTACCAAAAGCGGTCACCATGTAACTGTTCCCCTCCCGGTGATTCTGTACAGCAGGCATTCTGGATTTCACCTGTTTATGTCGAATAAGCTGGCTCACGGACATAATTACAAGGGATTTGAAACCGGTCATGGAACGATTGAAGTAACCAGTAGTACAGGTGAACATGTTGAAAAAAATGTTGATGGTAAAATCCTGGAATTGGATGAGAACGGCGAACTTGTTGAGGCCGGTCTGCCATTGGACTTTTCCATTACAAAGAATGTATTCATGATGTTTATAACCCTTCTCATCATGTTGATCGTATTTCTTGGTGTAGCCGGGACCTATAAGAAAAAAGGTATCAGTGCTCCAAAAGGGTTGCAGGGATTTTTGGAACCACTCATCGTGTTTGTAGAAGAGGATATTGCAATGCCAAATATAGGAAGGGAAAAATATGAGCGTTATGTTCCATATCTGCTGACACTCTTTTTCTTCATACTGCTTAATAATTTATTGGGACTGGTTCCGTTTTTCCCCTTTGGTGCGAATGTTTCCGGTAATATTGCATTTACAATGGTGCTGGCAGTGTTTACTTTGCTCGTTATAAACTTAAGCGGTAACAGGGAGTATTGGAAGCATATATTCCTTACACCGGGAGTTCCTTTCTGGCTCCTTCCTATTATGGTTCCGGTGGAGTTAATAGGGATCATTATCAAGCCTTTTGCATTGATGATAAGGCTTTTTGCAAATATAACTGCCGGGCATATTATTATTTTGAGTCTGGTATCACTGATATTTATTTTTAAGAGTGTGTTTATGTCTCTTCCAACGATGCTTATGGTTCTTTTCATGTTTATGGTTGAACTGCTCGTGGCATTTCTGCAGGCATATATCTTCACACTACTTTCATCACTGTTTATTGGATTGGCGGTGCCTGAGCACCATCATGAGTAATATTTTTTAATTAATACTTTATAATTATGACAGGTACATTATCAGCAATTGGAGCAGCTCTCGCAGTGATCGGGGCAGCATTTGGAATCGGTACGATTGGCAGCAAGGCTATGGAGGCCATTGCCCGTCAACCTGAAGCATCAGGCAAGATTCAGACCGCTATGATCATCGCTGCTGCTTTGATTGAAGGTGTAGCATTGTTTGCAATTGTAGTCGCCCTGCTTTCAGACAGTGCGTAAAAAATCGGCCCGCAACGGTTGGTTGCGGGTCGTTCATTTGATTAATCGTTAAAACAATATACTATGGATCTTGTAACTCCCGGTATTGGAATGATCTTTTGGACAACGGTATTTTTCCTGGTTCTACTAATCATTCTTGGAAAGTTTGCATGGCCCGCAATTCTTTCAGCAGTGCGTGCCCGCAATGAGAGTATCAGAAAATCACTTGACGCTGCAAAAAAAGCACGGTCAGAGATGGAGAAGCTTCAGGCAGATAATGAAAGGATACTGGCAGAAGCCAAGGCAGAACGGGATGCCATGATTAAGGAGGCGAGGGATATCAAGGAATCAATTATCAGGGAGGCCAGGGAAAATGCTGCTGAGGATGCTTCAAAGCTTATTAAAAATGCCAGGGAATCAATTAAAAATGAGAAGCTGGCCGCCATCAATGAAATTAAGGAGCAAATCGCAAATCTCTCAATTAATATTGCGGAAAAGGTGCTGAAAAAAGCGCTCAGTGAAGATAAAGGACAACAAGAATTGGTTAATAAACTCATTGATGAGATTGACCTGAACTGACACCCAACGCATGAACGATAGCAAAATATCTGTAAGGTATGCCACGGCTTTGTTTGAAAGTGCGCGGGAAAAAGAGTTGCTGGACCGTGTCCGAAACGATATGCTCGATATTCAGAAGATTTCATTGGTCCCGGAGTTTCAGGGGTTGCTGACCAACCCGGTTATCAAAGAATCAAGAAAAAGCAGTATTGTTGATCAGCTGCTTGCAGAAAAAGTACATTCATTGACGCTTTCGTTTCTTAAACTTATAATCAGAAATGGTCGTGAATTCTATATTCCTGCAATTGCAAGGAATTACTTAAATCTGTACAGGAAACACAAGGGAATTAAATCGGCCACTTTAATTACTGCAATTCAGGTTCCTGAAGAGCTAAAAAGAAAGGTGGAAAAAGTGGTTGCAGAGACAATTAAATCGGGTATCGAAATGAAAACGGAAACAGATGAGGACCTGATTGGCGGGTTTATAATCAGGATAGAGGACAGGCAGTATGATGCCAGTGTGTCAAGCAACCTGAGAAAGATGAAGAAAACATTATTGCGTTAATTGTAAAAAGAATATCATGTCCCAGATCAAACCTTCTGAAGTATCAGAAATACTTAAAAAACAACTTGAGGGCTTTAAAAGCGATGTCGAACTGGAAGAGGTAGGTACCGTGCTCCAGGTAGGAGATGGAATTGCAAGGATTTATGGGTTGAATCACGTTCAGGCCAATGAACTGATCGAATTTGACAGTGGTGTTATGGGAATTGTCCTGAACCTTGAAGAGGATAATGTCGGTGCCGTGCTGCTTGGATCATCTGAATTAATTAAAGAAGGAGATTCGGTTAAACGTACAAAAAGAATTGCCTCACTTAAGGTGGGAGAAAAACTACTTGGTCGCGTAATCAATACAATTGGAGAACCGCTGGATGGCAAAGGCCCTGTTACCGGAGACCTGTTCGAAATGCCTCTTGAACGAAAGGCACCAGGTGTAATATTCAGACAGCCGGTAAATGAACCCCTACAGACAGGTATTAAAGCCATTGATGCAATGATCCCAATCGGGCGGGGTCAGCGGGAACTGATTATAGGTGACAGGCAGACTGGGAAAACAGCCATTGCTGTTGATACCATTATCAACCAAAAAGAGTTTTACGACAGGGGGGAACCCGTATATTGTGTGTATGTTGCCATCGGACAAAAGGGAAGTACTGTGGCCAATGTGGTAAAAACACTCGAAAAGCATGGAGCTATGGACTATACAGTGGTGGTTATGGCTACTGCGTCGGATCCTGCCGCACTTCAGTTTTATGCCCCATTCGCAGGGTGTGCAATTGGAGAATACTTTCGAGATACAGGAAGACCTGCCCTGATTATTTATGATGACCTTTCGAAACAGGCAGTTTCATACAGGGAGGTATCGCTGCTTTTAAGGCGCCCGCCTGGAAGGGAAGCTTATCCGGGGGATGTCTTTTACCTGCACTCAAGGCTGCTTGAACGGGCTGCAAAGGTCATAGAATCTGATGAGATTGCTGCAAAAATGAACGATCTTCCGGATTCTATCAGACACCTTGTAAAGGGCGGAGGATCTCTTACGGCCCTACCCATCATAGAGACACAGGCCGGAGATGTTTCTGCCTATATTCCAACGAATGTGATTTCTATTACTGATGGACAGATATTTCTTGAGTCGACCTTATTTAACGCGGGTATACGTCCTGCGATAAATGTAGGTATATCTGTATCCAGGGTAGGTGGAAATGCCCAGATTAAGTCAATGAAGAAGATTGCCGGGACGCTTAAGCTTGACCAGGCGCAGTTCCGCGAACTTGAAGCATTTGCAAAGTTTGGCTCTGACCTGGATGCGGCCACAAAGGCGGTGCTTGATAAGGGACGAAAAAATGTAGAGATACTGAAGCAGGGCCAATACTCTCCCTTCCCGGTTGAGAAGCAGATTGCAATTATCTACTGTGGAACAAAAGGGTTGCTGAATGACATAGAAATTGATCAGATAGAACAATTCCAGGATGAATTCCTTGGTTTCATGGAGCTCAAGCATAAAAACATCCTCAAACAACTTGCAGAAGGAAAGATCACCGAAGAGGCAACATCAACAATGGAATCTGTAGCAAAGGATATTGTTGAAAAAATGAAAAAAAGCTAATGAATTAAAAGATTGGAAGCCAGTATAAAAAACCTGATTTCCAACTGTAACCCTCAGTTAAATAGATGGCTACATTAAAAGAGATAAGGGTAAGGCGAGAATCGGTCGTCTCAACACGACAGATCACCAGTGCTATGAAGATGGTATCAGCCGCAAAGCTTAAAAAGGCCCAGAACGCAATTGTTCAACTGCGTCCATATTCTGAAAAACTTCGGGAAATTCTGGGAAGTATCAGTGGCAGCCTAAAGGATGATGAACAAAATATTTATTCCAGGAGCAGTGAACAAGAAAAGATTTTATTGATATTAATAACCTCCAACAGGGGACTTTGCGGTGCTTTTAACAGCAATGCAATTAAGTCGGCTATCTATACTGCCCTTGAAACTTATTCCGCGAAGATGATGGCAGGAAATGTACATTTTCTTGCTATCGGTAAAAAAGGATATGATTTTCTCAGGAGAAACGGATACAACGTAATCTACAATGGAAGCGATGTTTTTGACGATCTTACATTTGAGAATTCTGTACAGATATCTCAGATGGTAATGGACCTCTATGTAAAAGGAGATTATGACCATGTTGATGTTATTTATAACCAGTTTAAAAACGCAGCAACCCAAATTCTAGTTACGGAACAATTTTTACCTATCAGGATGGAGCACCTGGAGGACGAAGAGGCAAGCCTGGTTGTTGCCGATTACATCTTTGAACCTACAAAAGAGTATATAGTCAGAGAATTGATTCCAAGGTCACTGAAACTCCAGTTTTATAAGGCAATTCTTGATTCATTAGCTTCTGAACACGGGGCCAGGATGACCGCAATGCACAAGGCCACCGATAATGCTACAGAGCTTATCAAGGAGTTGCACCTGCAGTATAACAAGGCCCGGCAGGCTTCAATTACCAACGAGATTATTGAAATTGTCAGTGGCGCACAGGGACTTAACGGGTAACACCTGCTAGTTGTATTCCCTCCAGCTTTTTATGGGCAGGTCATCCATGCTCATCCTGCAAAACGCATAAATGAATGCACTCGCCAATCGGGCATTGGTGATCAGTGGAATATTAAAATCTACTGCTGAACGCCTGATTGTATAATCATTTGAAAGTTCATGGCTGGTGAGGTTTTTGGGAATGTTGATCACCAGGTCAATCTGGCCGTTTGCTAGATGGTCGAGTACATTTGGTTTTTTGTCCTCATCGGGCCATGCAAGATCGATTGAATCGAATCCATTCAGCTTTAAAAACTCATGTGTTCCATGTGTGGCAAACAGATTGTATCCTCTTTCTACAAGCATCCGGCAGGAATTAATCAATTCAACTTTTGAACGTATCGGACCAGTGGAAAGAAGAATATTCTTTTTTGGAATAGTATATCCAACAGATAACATCGCTTTTAATATTACTTCATAATAGTTGTCACCAATACAGCCGACCTCCCCGGTAGATGACATATCAACCCCGAGTACAGGGTCTGCTTTCTTCAACCTTGAAAAAGAAAACTGCGGTGCCTTGCATCCTATATGGTCTAGATCAAAGATCGATTTATCAGGTTTGGTTACAGGAAGATCAAGCATGATCCGGGTTGCCTGGTCGATTAGATTAACCTTCAATACTTTGCTTACAAAAGGCATACTCCTTGAAGCTCTTAAGTTGCATTCGATAACCTTTATGTCGTTGTCTTTGGCCAGAAACTGCACGTTGAATGGCCCAGAGATTTCAAGTGCTTCTGCCAGTTGACGAGCTATCTTCTTAATCCGTCTTACTGTTTCAAAATAGATCTTCTGCGGAGGAAAAACCATGGTAGCATCCCCGGAGTGTACCCCGGCAAACTCAACATGCTCAGATATTGCATAGGAGAATAATTCACCACTCTTCGCAACTGCGTCAATTTCAATTTCTTTCGCTTGCTCAATAAATTCAGAGACAACAACCGGGTACTGCTTCGATACCCTTGCTGCCAGAGTCAGAAAATGTTCAAGCTCCTCACTGTTGGATACAACATTCATTGCTGCACCCGATAATACATAGGAAGGACGAATTAAAAGCGGGTATCCCACTTCTGAAGCAAACGTATAAATCTCCTCCATACTGGAGAGTTCTTTCCATCGGGGCTGGTCAATATGAAGCTTGTCGAGCAACATGGAAAACTTATGTCTGTTCTCGGCATTGTCAATGGATTTTGGAGATGTGCCCAGGACCTGAACGCCGGCACTGAATAGCCGCATAGCCAGATTATTGGGAATCTGACCCCCGACTGAGACAATGACTCCTTTCGGCTGTTCAAGGTCATGAATATCCATGACCCTTTCAAAAGACAACTCATCAAAATAGAGCCGGTCACACATATCATAATCGGTCGACACCGTTTCAGGGTTATAATTAATCATGATCGACCTGTAATCCTGCTCATTTACAGTTTTTAATGCATTTACGCTGCACCAGTCAAATTCTACGCTACTGCCAATCCGGTAGGCCCCTGAACCCAGTACCACAACCGATTTCTGGTCATTATAAAAATCAATATCATGTTCATTTCCACTGTAAGTAAGGTAGAGATAATTGGTTTTTGCCGGGTATTCCGCAGCCATTGTGTCAATCTGTTTGACAAAAGGAATGATATTCCGGCGCTTCCTGTGATCCCTAACCAGATGCATTTCTTCGGTAACATCCCCGTTCATAATAATGCGGGCTAACTGAAAATCACTAAATCCAGCTATCTTAGCCTGTAATAATAGTTCATCATCCAGGCTGCTTAGCGAATCAACCTTTTCCAGCCTGTTTTTCAGATCAAAGATATTTTTTAACTTAACCAGGAACCACCTGTCAATTCTAGTCAACTCATGAATCATGTCAATGGTATACCCTTTTTCTAACGCTTTTTCGATGACAAGGATACGCAGGTCCGTGGGCTCTGTCAGCTCTTTATCAATATCTTCAAATTCCAGGTTCATGTTTCCGACAAAACCATGCATTCCCTGACCGATCATTCTTATCCCTTTTTGAATAGCTTCTTCAAATGTTCTGCCGATCGACATAACCTCTCCCACCGATTTCATGCTTGAATCGATCATTCTGGAAACGCCGGTGAACTTGTTGAGGTCCCAGCGAGGGATTTTGCAAACAATATAATCCAGTGCGGGTTCGAAGAAGGCAGTAGTAGTTTTTGTAATAGAGTTTTTCAACTCATGCAAACCATATCCCAGGGCAAGCTTGGCAGCAACGAATGCCAGGGGATAGCCTGTTGCTTTTGAAGCCAGAGCAGAAGACCTGGAAAGACGGGCGTTGACTTCAATCACCCTGTAATCTTCAGATTCAGGATCCAACGTATATTGTACATTACACTCCCCGATAATGCCTATGTGCCTGACGATTTCAATTGAAAGCTTTCTTAATTTATGGTATTCACTGTTCGTTAATGTCTGGGAAGGAGCAACGACTATACTCTCCCCGGTGTGAATGCCAAGTGGATCGAAATTTTCCATATTACAGACAGTAATACAATTGTCGTATTTATCGCGCACAACTTCATATTCCACCTCTTTCCAACCCTTGAGCGACTCCTCCACTAGGATCTGTTTTGAATATGAGAAGGCATTTTCTGCCAGTTTTTGCAACTCTTCAGAATTATTGCAAAAGCCGCTTCCCTGACCACCAAGGGTATAAGCGGCCCTGATAATGATAGGGAATCCCATTTGCACGGCTGCTTTGTGCGCATCGGCAATGGATGTGACTGCAATACTGCGAGGTGTTTTTACATTGATTTCCCTGAGCTTGCCTGCAAATAATTCACGGTCTTCAGTATCCATAATAGCCTGTACAGGTGTTCCTAAAACCTTTACCCCGTAATTTTCAAGGATTCCTTTCTGGTATAGTTCTACTCCGCAGTTTAAGGCCGTTTGCCCTCCAAATGACAACAGAATTCCGTCGGGCCTCTCTTTTTGTATAACCCTTTCAACAAAATAAGCAGTTACCGGTAGAAAATAGACCT
Source organism: uncultured Bacteroidaceae bacterium (assembly GCA_964539395.1). Classification (GTDB taxonomy): domain Bacteria; phylum Bacteroidota; class Bacteroidia; order Bacteroidales; genus M55B112. The sequence continues at coordinate 86,812 of CAZIIU010000005.1, read as the reverse complement.
CGTCAGCAACTGCCTCCGAAGTTTGCACTGTGGCAATATTCGGATTGATAAGTACTGTGCTGACCCCCTCCTCGCGTAATGCCTTTAATGCCTGTGAACCGGAGTAGTCAAATTCTCCTGCTTCTCCAATTTTTAATGCTCCGGATCCGAGAATAATAACCTTGTTGATTTTTTCCGTCATTTTGTCGCTATGTTTTAAGTGTATAATTCAACCGGCAAAATGAACTGCCCGGTTCAGATAATCCGGAGGTCAAAAGTATAAAAAAAATCAGTGAATTTTGCATTTGTTGATAAATATTGTATAATTTTGCAAATACAACGTATAAATATACAATTAAGATGAGAGACAGAAGCGAAAGATTAATGGCCATCAGGCGCCTGATAGACAGTATCAATATCTCTTCACAGGATGAACTGCTGTCGCTGCTTGAGGAACAGGGTTTTTCGATGACACAGGCAACATTGTCCAGGGATTTAAAACATCTGAAGGTGGCAAAAATGCCGGATAGTGAGAAGGGATATATCTACATGCTTACTGAAAAGCAGTTGAATACTCCTTCTGAAATTATGGATATTCCAATAACCGGGTTTATTGCCATTGATTTTGCCCAGGGTATGGCGATCATGAAAACTATGCCGGGTCATGCCAGCAGTATTGCTTATGCTCTCGACAATCTTAATTCTTATGAGATATCGGGAACAATCGCGGGTGATGATACCATATTAATAATCCCCAGGGATGGGGTGAGCAAAACAGACCTTTTAAAACTATTAAAAACAAAGATGCCGGGGTTTAAAAAAGAACTGATCAATTAAGAAAAACACAAAGACCGGGAAGACAAAGGAATTCCTGGATAGAACAAGTTAATTAATTGCCGGAAGAGAATAAGGAGTTACAAGAAAGAATGATAAACTCAATTCAAATTACAAAATGTCAGATTTTAAAATAGTTGTTGCAGGCGGGAAGGATCTGAAGTACCTGGAAGATATTGAGAAGGCGATCTATAATGCATCACAGGTAAAAGGAACCGGTATAGCCGTTAGAAGTAAAGAGTACCTTTCCGGGAAAATACTCGAGGGGAAATCAGTGATTGCTGTCCATTCCGACGGTGTGTGGGCCGGATTTTGTTACATTGAGTCATGGGGACACAATAAATTTGTAGCCAATAGTGGATTGGTAGTGAACCCTCAGTTTCGGGGTCGCGGTCTGGCGGGTATGATTAAGGCAAGGGCGCTTCAATTGTCTGAGGAGTTATTTCCGGAAGCAAAACTTTTCGGTCTTACTACGAGTCTTGCTGTAATGAAAATCAACAGCAGCCTTGGGTATAAACCGGTTACGTTTTCTGAGCTGACAGACGATGATGAATTCTGGAAAGGTTGCCAGTCATGTCCTTATTACGACATCCTTGTAAGAACGAGAAGGGCACACTGTCTCTGTACCGGAATGCTTAAAGATAGTCCCGCAAGTATAAAAGGCAAGAAGGACCAGGAGAACAAGAAGGACCAGGAGAATGAGAAGGCAGCATAATAAAAACAACTGAAAAAAAGTGAATGAGTAAGAAAGAAAAAATATTGTTGGCCTTCAGCGGTGGACTTGACACCTCCTTTTGCGCTGTATATCTTGCAAAATCGAAGAACTATGAGGTGCATTCGGCAATTGTTGATACTGGAGGTTTTGGCGAACAGGATCTGACCAGGATCAGGCAACATGCGGAAAGACTGGGGGTAGCATCCCATACCGTTCTGGATGTAACCCGCGATTATTACAGGAAGTGTATCAGGTACATGCTTTTTGGTAATGCTTTGCGCAACAGAAGTTATCCTTTGTCGGTAAGTTCAGAGCGTTCATTTCAGGCACTTGCCCTCGCAGAACACGCCATAGCTCATGGATTCAGGAAGATGGCACATGGATCAACTGCTGCCGGAAATGACCAGGTCCGATTTGACCTTGCCATCCAGGTACTTGCACCGGAAATAAAAGTTATCTCACCCATAAGGGAGTTGCATATTTCGCGGGAAAAGGAGATAGAATATCTGGCCGAAAATGGAGTATCCATGAACTCCGGAGAGGTTAAGTACTCGATAAACAAAGGATTATGGGGTACCAGCATAGGGGGCAGGGAGACCCTTACGAGTCATGAAGAACTGCCCGATGATGCCTGGCCGTCAGGTAAACCTGTATCCGGGACTGAACTGTTGGAAATAGCATTTGAGAAAGGGGAGCCGGTTGGGATCAACGGGCAGAAAATGGAGCCCACTGATGTGATCCGTACAATGGAAATGATAGGATCAAAGTATGCTATCGGAAGGGACGTTCATGTTGGAGATACAATCATTGGTATCAAGGGAAGGGTTGCATTCGAAGCTGCAGCAGCCAGGATGCTTATTGACGCGCACCTTGCACTGGAAAAGCATGTGCTTACCAGGTGGCAGTTGCACTGGAAGGAACAACTCGGAAACTGGTACGGAATGTTTGTGCATGAAGCCCAGTTTCTGGAACCGGTTATGAGAAATATCGAAGATTTCCTTGAATCCACACAACGAAATGTTACAGGAAATGTAACTTTACGGCTAAGACCCTACCACCATGTCGTAACGGGCGTGGTAAGTAAATATGACCTGATGGATGCCAGATTTGCTGCCTATGGCGAGGAAAACCGCGAATGGAGTGCAGAAGATGTAGACGGATTTACAAAGCTCTTCGGACTTCAGCAAAATATTTGGCACCGGAAAAACAGTTAATAAAGGTTCATTTCTGTTAACCTGGTCCGTTCAATTGCAGTTGGATTTGAATATTGGACCATCGAACGATCCGGATTAGTATTTGTGGATTGAGTAGCTGGACGTGAATAAGATTATTAATTGCATACAAACATGTTTATATTCATTGTATAGAATAAGGAAGATGATAAAAGTAGGAATCATAGGAGCCGGAAATATAGGCGGTGCCATAGCCAGGGGACTTCTGAATCACGGGAATTATAGGGGGGAGGATATCATGATCAGCCGAAGGAAGGAAAAGCTGCTCGATGGATTCCGTGAATTGGGAATGGTAGTAAAAACCAGCAATACAGAACTGGTAAAGAACAGCGAATTAATTATCCTGGCCGTTCTTCCGGGACAGTCGGAAGAGGTTGTAAAGGAGATTTTCCCCCATCTCAATGCTGAAAGGCATATTTTAGTCAGCGTAGTATCCGGTGTTTCAATGAGTGAACTGGAGAAATGGCTTGAAAACAAGGTGCCGGTTGTACGTATTATGCCAAACACTGCAGTTGAATTCGGAGAATCAATGACCTGCATCGCTGGCAATGATCCTGGGGCAGAAAAAACTGTGAAAGAGCTCTTTGAACCTATGGGGTCAACGATGATCATTCTTGAGAAGCTGATGCCGGCAGCCACCATACTTGCAGCATGTGGGATTGCCTTTTTTCTCCGCTTTATTCGTGCTGAGACCCAGGGGGGAATACAGATTGGCTTCCATGCTGAAGAGGCCGGAAAAATCGCAGCACAGACAGCCAAGGGTGCTGCACAGATTCTCCTTAGCACAGGCAATCATCCGGAACGGGAGATCGACAAGGTAACCACACCAATGGGTTGCACTATTGCCGGGTTGAATGAGATGGAACATTACGGACTTAGCTCGGCACTGATAAAAGGAATAATCACCTCCTATGGAGGGATCAGTGACCTGAAATGACCAAAATCTTAAAATATGTTGATCTGTTAATTGCTATGTTGGGGATACCTTCCCTGAGCAGGCAGGAGGTCCGACGGGTTGATTTTCTGCAGGACTGGCTCACAAATGAAGGATTTTATCTGCAAAGAAAAGGAAACAACCTCTTGATAACTGGCGGAGGCGATCCGAAAGATGCAACCATCATGCTTAATTCACATTCAGATACAGTATCGCCTTCTGATGGATGGGAAACAGATCCTTTCGTTCCTGTTTTGCAAAAAACCAGGGTAACAGGAATCGGTAGCAATGATGCCGGAGCTTCTGTTATATCAATGATCGCAGCTTTTGCCAATATCGTAAAAACCGCACTGGCAGATAAAGTTGTACTGGTAATCTCTGCCGAAGAGGAGGTGAGTGGTGAAAATGGATTGTCGGCGGTGCTTCCCGATTTGAAAAATCTGAAATTTGCAATTATAGGTGAGCCCACGTCCCTGCAACCAGCTGTTGCTGAGCGCGGGTTAATGGTCGTTGATGCCCTGGCTAAAGGAGTTGCCGGTCACGCCGCCCGTAACGAAGGAGTGAATGCAATCTATAAGGCGATCACAGATATTAACCGGATTCGTGATCTGTCATTTGAAAAAAGGTCAAAATGGCTCGATGTACCTTCTTTAACTACAACCATGATCCATGCTGGAACCGGACACAATGTCGTTCCAGCATCCTGTGAATTTGTTATTGATGTAAGAAGCAATGATTTATATTCCAATGAAGTACTACTCGATAGTCTACGGAATGTTTGCCAGTCGGAACTGATCCCGAGATCTATGCGGCTGAAAAGCTCATTCCTTCCCCCGGATCACCCTGTTTTTAAAGTATTAAAAGAATTGCAGTTATTACCTTTCGGATCACCTGCCCTTTCTGATATGGCGCTGCTTGATGTGCCCGCTGTGAAGATTGGTCCGGGAGATTCATCGCGCTCACATACGGCAAATGAATACATCCTCATTCCGGAAATCAATAAGGCGGTAGAGCTTTATACGGTGTTACTTGATAATACACTAAAACTTGTACTATGAAACTTTGGGATAAGAACAAAAAGACCGAGCAGGAGGTAATTCATTTCACTGTTGGAGATGACCGGATTTTTGATAAGAAACTTGCCCCGTATGATGTAATCGCTTCAATGGCACATGCCATAATGCTCGGGGAGACAGGAATTATACCCAGGGAGGAGGCGATCCTGCTTGCAAAAACCCTGGAAGCATATTACCCTGAAACATTAAAATGCGATTTTACCCTTGACCCTGGAGATGAAGACATTCACAGTCACCTGGAGAGTTACCTGGTAAAAAATCTGGGTGAATCCGGAAAGAAGATTCATACAGCCCGTTCCAGAAATGACCAGGTGATGACGGCTATGCTGCTGCTGATGAAAGAGGAATACCGGCTGATATTAAAAGAGGTTACAATACTTTTTGAAATACTCACTGAACAGGCAGAGAAATACAGGGATACCCTCATTCCTGGTTATACGCATACCCAGATTGCCATGCCCTCCTCCATTGGTATCTGGCTTGGTGCTTTTGCTGAATCCCTCGTTAATGATATGCATATAGCATCCGGAATTATTCCACTATTGGATCAGAATCCCCTTGGTACAGCTGCCGGATACGGTTCATCATTTCCGGTTAATCGTGAGTTTTCCGCCAAATTGGCAGGTTTTGGCGGACAGATGGTCAGCTCCGTCTCTGCCCAGTTAAACCGGGGTAAACTTGAATCACATATGGCATATGGAATCGCTTCAATTGCTATTACTTTATCGCGACTGGCGTCAGATATGATTCTCTATTTGAATCAGAATATGGCTTTTATCTCGTTCAGGGATGAACTCACTACGGGTTCGAGTATCATGCCGCATAAGAAAAACCCCGATGTACTGGAGCTGGTCAGGGCCCACTGCAATACAGTAACTCACATGCCCTCAATGCTCAATGGCCTATCTGTCAATCTTATTTCAGGCTACCATCGTGATTTTCAGTTGACCAAAGAGATACTGCTGCCGGGGATCAGGAAAATTAAGAAGTGCCTTACAATGATGCAACTGATGGTAGCAGAGATGGTTCCCCATGAAGATATCCTGAAGGAAGAAAAATATAGTCTGATCTTTTCCGTTGAAGAGGTAAACCGGAAAGTAATGCAGGGAACATCATTCAGGGATGCATACCGACAGGTGGCCGGTGAAATTGAAAATGGAACTTATAAACCTGGTCATGGTATGAATTACACACATCTTGGAAGTATTGGAGTTCCCGGTTTAGGAATAATAAAAGAAAAGATGGCTAGGGTCGCTGAAATGAATACAATTCGTCCTATTGAGGAGATATATAATTCCATGAAAGGATATCTGGAATAATCCTTGCAGCATAAATATCTGAATTATTATCTGCCAGGACAAAAGAATAGCGATTTATCGCGGGTAAAAAAAACCTGAATACAAATTTTTTAAGCATAAAAAAGTGGACCACAGAAAACTATTGAAGGACAAACACCGGATCGTTGTGAAGGTTGGAACGGCCCTTATTACTCATGAAGATGGTAAAATTAACCTGCTGAGCCTGGAAAAACTTGCCAGGGTGATTGCAGGATTGTGCAATGAGGGAAGAGAAATTATTTTGGTGACCTCAGGGGCAGTCGGTGCCGGGATGGGCATCATGAATTTGAACGAGAAACCAGAAAAAGTAACCGACAGGCAGGCCCTTGCGTCTATTGGTCAGGCCGCTTTGCTAAGAATGTATGAAACATTCTTTAAAGAGTATAACCAGGTGATCGGACAGGTGCTGCTCACCAGGGATGGTATTGAAGAACCGGTAAGAAGAAGAAACGCAAGAAATACCATTGAAAAACTGCTGGAGATGGGAGTGACTCCCGTAATCAATGAGAATGATACGGTTTCCACAGCAGAGATTGAATTTGGAGATAACGATATGCTTTCGGCTTTGGTAGCTGAGCTGATCAATGCGGACCTTTTAATAATGTTAACCACTACGGATGGCGTTTTTACGGATAATCCAAAACTAAACAGTAATGCGAGACAGGTTCCGACAGTGTTGAAAGCCGGCAGAGACCTTAGGGGAGTTGTAACCAATGGTGAGTCGGGACTTGGCCAGGGTGGAATGGAGTCAAAAATTAAGGCAGCTGAACTGTGCCGGCAGAAGAATATCGACGTCGTTATTGCTGATGGCTCAGAAGCACATGTGATTTACGATATCCTGGCAGGAGGAAGATACGGTACTTTATTCGTCAGCAAATCAACCGACCAGAAAACGGTGTAAAGCGGATTGTACGGGTATCGCTGCAAAATTATTTGCGGTTAGGTACAGCAACCGCGAAGAATTGAAACTCAAGTGTCCACTGCAGGGGACAAATGACTCACTTGAAGGTTGAGCAATAGAATAATGAATTTATTATCAATTATTTAATTAAAGACTATTACTAATGGAAGATATTATAGAATTAGGAAAAAAGGCAAAGGAGGCCTCGCACCAGTTGGCACATCTCGAAACCAGTTCAAAGGATGAAATCCTAAAGGATGTGGCGGAGAAGCTTACAGGCCAGACAGAATTCCTATTAAATGAAAACAGGAAGGACCTCCGAAGTGCGGAAGAGATGGGATTGAAAGGTGCCATAGTTGATAGGCTGACCTTAAATAAAGAGAGAATTATTGGTATTGCTGAAGGATTAAGACAGATCGCTGACATTGAGGATCCTGTTGGCGAGGTTCTGGAAATGAAAAAGCGACCAAATGGATTGATGATTGGAAAGAAACGTGTCCCCCTGGGAGTTGTTGGTGTAATTTATGAATCCCGGCCAAATGTCACGGCAGATGTGGGTGGATTATGTATCAAGACAGGAAATGTTTGCCTTCTCCGCGGGGGCAAGGAGGCATTTCATTCAAACCTGGCTATTGTCAATATTTTTCGTGAGGCGATCGGGGATAAAGGATATAATCCTAATATGATACAATTGGTAACGGATACTTCAAGGGAGAGTGCCAATGCCATGATGAAACTAAACGAATACCTTGATATCCTGATTCCAAGGGGAGGAGCGGGACTTATACAGGCAGTAGTTCAGAATAGTACAGTACCTGTAATAGAAACAGGTGTTGGGAATTGTCATGTATTTGTTGATGCTTCAGCAGACCTGGAGATGGCAAAAAGTATAGTTTTGAATTCCAAGACACATCGCCCGGGAGTTTGTAATGCTGCAGAGAGCCTTTTGATTCATGCAGATATTGCAGATGATGCGATTCCTCTGATTGGGAAAGCGCTTGTTGATGCCGGTGTTGAGGTTCGCGGAGATGAGACAGTGCAGAAATACCTTAAAGAGGCTAAAAAGGCAACTGAAGAAGATTGGGGTACAGAATACCTCGATTATATCATAAGTGCCAGGGTTGTAGATTCGCTGGAACATGCAATTTCCCACATACACCGGTATGGCTCCTCCCATTCAGAATCTATTGTTACTTCAGATTACGGAAATGCACAATATTTTTTGGACAGGATTGATGCTGCAGCGGTTTATGTAAATGCCTCTACCAGGTTTACTGATGGGTTTGAATTTGGATACGGTGCAGAAATTGGTATCAGTACTCAAAAGCTACATGCAAGGGGCCCTATGGGATTAAAGGAACTAACAACCACCAAGTATGTGATATATGGCAACGGTCAAATCAGGAAATGATTTGGAATCTGCTTTGGTACAAACGGCAGGAAAAGAGGTGTTTTGTCTCTGATTATTAAACCGGTTTACTTCTTTGCCTGAATAATAAGATCGATAAACTCATCAAACAGGTGGGCTGTATCTGTCGGACCACCAGAAGCCTCGGGATGAAACTGGGTTGAGAAAAATGGTTTGAACTTATGTCTCATTCCTTCATTGGTTTGGTCGTTCAGGTTAATGAACAGTGGTTCCCACTGATCAGGCAGTGTGTTGTTGTCGATCGCAAAACCGTGATTTTGTGAGGTGATGTAGGCCCTCTGGGTCCCGGTTTGGATGACTGGCTGATTGTGGCTCCTGTGTCCGTATTTGAGTTTATAGGTATCGGCATTGGCAGCCAGAGCCATCAATTGGTTTCCCAGGCAAATTCCAAAAATCGGGATATCACTGAGGTATGCCTTTGAGAGCTCTTCAATGGTTGCAGCACATTTCTTGGGGTCGCCCGGACCATTGGAAATAAACAATCCATCGTAATCTTCCTTTGATATATCATGATCGTACGGAACCCTTATAACAGTTGTGTCTCTCTCCAACAGGTACCTGATTATATTGTATTTTACTCCACAATCGATCAGAAGTATCTTATGCTTACCTTTGCCATAGACCTCTCTCTCTTTTGTAGTTACCTTTTTAACGAGGTTTTCCTGGTTGGGATCATACCAATCGGGTTCCTGGCTCTCGAAAATAACTTTCCCGAGCATTGACCCCTTCTCCCGCAGTAATTTTGTCAGCAGTCTTGTATCTATCCCGTAGATGCCTGGAATCCTGTTTTCAGTGAGCCATTCACCAAGGCTTTTTTCTGCGTTCCAATGTGAATATTCATCAGAATAATCGCTGATGATCAATGCAGAAATATGAAGGGAATGGGACTCAAAGAACCGGAACATATTGTTCTCCAGTGTTTCATGGGGAACCCCGTAATTCCCGACAATCGGATAGGTGAGGACGAGGATCTGTCCCTTGTAGGATGGGTCCGTCAAACTCTCAGGATATCCGGTCATGGCAGTATTGAAAACAACCTCTCCGGCAGTGCTACCTCCATATCCGAACGAGTAGCCATCATATGTACTTCCATCTTCCAGCTTCAACTGAATCTTCTTGTGCTCCATTTATATATCTTTAATTAATAATCTGCTAACATAAATAACTATCAGGTTCCCTCATCTTCCTGTGATTTGTTTTCGTCCGGGTAAGCTAATTATTCAACAACCTTTCCAGGAAATCGTCAGCTTGTTCCGGGGAGAGACTTTTTGCCAGTATTTTTTTTTCTTTATCAAGTAAAAAAAGTTGAGGAAAACTCTGTAGGTTATACAACTTCCTGAATTCATTGTCATAAGGACTCCAACAGTTGATCCAGTCGAGAGTTTCATATTCATTAACAAAATCAATCCATTTCACCTTGCCTTCCACGGAATTGATGACATGCACAGCCAAAACCTGCACATTCTGATCCCTGTATTTCTCAAAAACTTTATAGAGGGCCGGTGTCGATTTTTTGCAGTGGCCACAATCGGCTTCCCAGAAATAGAGCAGCGTGTACTCTGCAGGAATATGTGAGAGTCTGAATAGAGAACCAACGTGGGGATCATTTTTAATGATTGTATCCATTTCAGCCATCAGAAAGTGGCTCTTAGGGATCTCTTTCAGCTCAAAATCCGGAGCAGTATTTCCAATGAAGGTGGGTTTGCTTTTTTCAAGATTTTCCTGCAGTTTCTCAATAAAATCCTGACTGCTCCATGTTGCTTCGGGAATATAATACTTCTCGGCAATGTGGAAATAAACCTTGTCCATCCCCATAATCTTACTTTCGGCAAAATTGTTGAACAGTGTAATGAGCATGTACCGGAAAATTTCATGCCTCGACCTTGATTTCTCCATCAGCCTGTCTACAGCGACAATAAGCGAATCGGGGTGCCTTGGGACAACCTGGTTGATATATGTCTGGACTTTTGGTTCATAGAGAGGGGTATGAAGCAACCGTATATCGGAAAGATCAAAATTGTCAAAATAGTGGTCCTTGAAATAGACATATCGAATGGAATCCTGTTCTCTTTTTGTTCCGGCAAGTAACTCCGGAGGAGGGCGAATATCTTTTGTTGCGCGTAGAAATATTGAAAAAAAAGAACCATCGCCTTGTAAGATCTTTTTGTCGATATAGGTTACTGTCTCATTATTCAGTTTTTCCATTTTTAGCCTGGCTATAGTGGAATCGGAGCTGTTTTTGGCATTCGCTAATTGGTTTGAATATTCCTGGAGAAGCTCCCGCTGTTTTATCAGATACTGTTTATATGAAAAGAACATCTCATTTTCCGGGGACCCCTGAAAAGTTGTTTTACCTGAATAGTCGGAGCTGTCGACGGTGATAGTGAAAGTCTGGTCTTTATCGAGCAGGAAATCGAAATAGTGTTCCGGGGTGAAAAAGATGATATACATACCTCCGTCGAATGGTTGATCTCCTTTGAAAACCGCTTCTCCAAGAATACTGAGACGGACAGTATCTTTTGGTACCATCCTGCTTGTAAAGTATTCGGCCAGGATCGCCTCCTGACCCGCAAAATCAGGCGCCTTGAGCTTGATCTGGTAGCCCTGGGCAGATAATGAAACGATAGAAAACCAGAGGGAGATTATTAATATTTGAATTCGCATTTGCGTTTTTATCATCAGAATTCAATTAAGGATACAAATTTAAACAATATATAGAATATCCCTTATTTGGGAATAGTTTTATAATTATGAACAATAATACAACACTTGCTTTATCTCCGCCTCCATTAATAACTGCAATACCTGTACCAATGTTCATATGAGAAATACATAAAGGGATATACTTCTGAATCAGCTGACTCTTTTAAAGACAGGGTCTTCTTAAATAATCCTTAAAAATTGATGGGTTTACTTGGTACGGTGCAAAAATGGAATTAACTTAGATTCGCAGTCAGCCAGTAGAATAACTTAAAAATATATCCTATGTATACTTTAGCCGAAGCACGGAATTTAATCGAAAGGCACCTTGCGAATATCAGGTTTCCTGACCAGCCTTCAGAGTTGTATGACCCGGTTAGGTATATACTTTCCATCGGGGGGAAAAGAATTCGACCGGCACTTGTGTTACTTGCCTGCGATATGTTTGCCGGATCGGTTGATTCGGCCATGCATCCTGCAATTGCCATCGAGATATTTCATAATTTCACCCTGCTTCACGATGATATCATGGATCGTTCGGAATTAAGACGCGGAAATCCAACAGTGCACCTGAAGTGGAGTGAGAACATTGCTATACTCTCAGGTGATGTAATGTCGATTATGGCAGGCAGGTTTATGAATGAAGCCCCCGGTGCAGTGTTGCGTAATGTGAATGAGGTTTTTTTCCGGACGGCCAGGGAGGTATGTGAGGGTCAGCAGATAGATATGAATTTTGAAAAGAGACTCGTTGTTGAGGAGAAGGAGTATCTTCGAATGATTGAATTGAAAACCGCGGTACTTATTGCTGCGAGCCTGAAGATTGGGGCAATGGTAGGAGGTGCAGCTGAAAAAAATGCAGAAGATCTGTATCTTTTTGGAAGGGACTTGGGGATGGCATTTCAGTTGCAGGATGATCTACTTGATGTCTATGGCAATCCGGAATCATTTGGTAAAAAACTTGGAACGGATATTGTCGACAATAAAAAGACTATCCTGATGATTACCGCGCTCAGGGATGCCGGTGAAAAGCAACGGGAAGTATTAACCAAATGGCTGAAAGAGGAGGAATTTGATCCTGAAAAAAAGGTAAATGATGTAACTGCAATATTTAATGAACTGCAGGTGAAGGATAAGGTTAAGAAGAAAGTCGACGACTATTACAAGACTTCGATTGAAAGTCTTAATCGCCTGAACACACCTGAGAACAGAAAGTCGGAATTATACAGGTTTGCGGAATATCTGATGAAAAGGGAACAATAAGGCAATTGCATGTTTAAAAATTCAGTTCGGGCATCAGATCATCCTGGCCGTAAGTGGACTTTAGTATTCTCAGCTCTTCCATTTGTGACATTGCTTCATATGTTTCATGTTCAATAAGTTTTCTGAATTTCGATTCCACCGAGTTGTAATAGCCGAGCCGTTGGCTCAGTATTTCATGATATTCATTCATGATCGCACTGGCTTTTTGCGTTTCCCCACACATAAAGTATGCTTCAATGATTCCTTCGTGGTGTACCATGCTTCCCTCTCCCTGTGGAAAGGTTATTCCCCCGACATACTGGTCGTATGGCAATACTGAATGCGGCGCCAGCTTCATACAGTGATCGAGTACCTCAACGGCCTTTTCTCTTTCACCAGTTTCAAGGAGGGCCAGAGCAAGTCTGGTATGTAAATTCCGGAACCTTATTACAGATAAAGTTCTAACAGAGTAATAGTCGAGGGTAACATCTTCTTCGTTCATCCTTCCCCAGCTGAACTTGTTCATTACCATATCATACATTTTCATAGGATCAATTCGTCCCATAACAAGGATGCTTTCCTGAGGGGTTTTAATTGGTACAACCTGGTAGGCGAGTCCATCAAGCTGGTAATAGGATTCCAGTCCGAGACTTCCGCTAAAGGATCCCGCAGTAAAGTAAATGGGCCGTTTCCATTCATTATGGGCAAAGATATCCAATTGTGCCATATTCCCTTTGAGAATCTGTTCATTGGGTTTGAGTTTGATGCGAACAGCATCGGTTATCTTGTCTGCATCGTAAGGCTCAACGATCCCGTTTTCTAGTACAGCAGCCGAATCTACCTCTATAACAATATTGGGTGTGGGAACATAGTCAACTTTTTCTCCGCTGCGCAAAGTAATTTTTGTCCGGGGATCATCACTTTTAATAAAGTTTGTAATATACATAGCCGTAGCCCACCGGTCATTCTCTCTTACGAAAAGTGAATTGTTTGTACCATCCTTGTATTTTGCATAAGGAAGGGTAATTGGCAGGGGCTCTGATTTATATACCTTCATTTTCTTCTGGTCGATGTACCAGTCGGTATTGAATAGCATCATGTTCACCACCCTTACATCAGTTCTAAACCCCTCTACCTCTTGCATATACCATAATGGAAAGGTGTCATTATCTCCGACTGTGTATAGAATTGCATTTTCATCGCACGATTTCAGGTAATTCTTTGCGATATCTCTGGCCAGGAATCTGCCAGAACGGTCATGGTCTTTCCAGTTTTGTGCTGCCATTAGCACCGGTACTCCCATGAGGGAGATGATGAGGCTGAAAACAGCAGCTGTTTTTAACTTCATCCACCTGGAGATTATCTCTGCCAGTCCCGCAACACCCATTCCGATCCAGATGGAAAAAGCATAAAAAGATCCTGCATAAGCATAATCCCTTTCTCTTGGCTGGTAAGGGGTTTGATTGAGATAGACAACGATGGCGATCCCTGTAAGGATAAAAAGCAACAATACAACCCAGAAATCTTTCAGGTGGCGTTTGTAATGGAACAGTAATCCGATGATCCCCAGTAAAAGTGGAAGAAAATAGTAGGTGTTTCTGGCCGGGTGGTTTAGCATTTCATCGGTCAGCTTTTTCTGGTTACCCAGCCAGAGGCTGTCGATTCCTTTAATTCCGCTTACAACCCTTCCGTTCAGTATTCCCCCGTGTCCCTGATTATCGTTCTGTTTGCCAACGAAGTTCCACATAAAATACCGCAGATACATATGTCCCAACTGGTAGCGAATAAAAAACTCGACATTATCAAGATAGGTCGGATTATTCGGCTCTTTTATAGTTCCATACTGCATGTAAGCCTGTTTGTGTTGATTATCCCGGCTGTACATTCGGGGGAACAAAATTTTGTTCTGCCTGTATTTTACTTCGGGCTTATGATAGGCTATTTCATACCTGTTTGTATCCTTGTTTAGCGCATAAACAGCTTTGTTGTATTCGACCGTTTCGACTTCAGCATTATACTGGTTGCCGAAAATAAGGGGTCGGTCGCCATATTGTTCCCTATTTAGGTAGGACAGGAGGGCAAATGCATTATCGGGCCTGTTTTCGTTCACAGGAGGCTGGGCCATGGCCCTGACAATGATCATGGCATAGGATGAATAGCCTATTATAATAACCGTGAGACTAACGAAAACTGTATTGAGGAGAATATTCTTTTTGATGAACTGGGTCCTGTATATACCATAGGCAAGTAGGGAGAAAAGCAAAACGAAATAGATGACCATTCCTGTATTGTAATGCAAACCGATTGTATTGGTAAAAAACAGCTCGAACCATGTTGATATCTTAAACAGTCCGGGGATAACAATATACATGATTGATCCGAGGATTACTGCAGAAGCCAGGACAGCCTTCACTATCCCGTTTGTTGATACAGTATATTTTCTGAAATAGTACACCATTACCATTGCCGGGATTGCAAGAAGATTCAGCAAATGAACGCCAATTGAGAGTCCGATAAGGTAAGCAATAAGGATCAGCCAACGGTTCGCATATCTTTCGTCAGCGATATTTTCCCATTTCAGGATTGCCCAGAATACTACGGCGGTAAACAGGGAGGATGTAGCATATACTTCGGCTTCAACTGCCGAAAACCAGAAGGTGTCTGAGAACGTATAGGCGAGTGCCCCGACCATGGCGCTGCCCATTACCAGGATGTAATTGGTACTGTTGTGATCATCCTGATTCTTAATAAATACTTTCTTTAGCAAGTGAGCAATGGTCCAGTATAGAAACAGGATCGTAAAGGCACTTGCCACTGCAGACATGGCATTATAAGCTGCGGCAACATCTGACGTATCGTTTACGAAAAGCGAAAACACCCTTCCAAGTATCATATAAAGTGGTGCGCCCGGGGGGTGTCCCACCTGCAGCCCAAAAGATGTTGCAATAAACTCACCACAATCCCAAAGGCTTACCGAGGGTTCAATGGTGAGCATATATACTGTCAGGGAAATTAAAAAAGTAAGCCATCCCAGAATAAGGTTGTATTTACGGAATTTGTTCATCGATCGGTTTGATATTTATAGGTGTAAGGTCACGAATTTACACATTTTTTAGAATCAACCTGCAAAAATCGGTTTCCGTAGTTGCCGTTGTGGTTTCCGAGTGAAAAAGGCATATTATTGAATTATTAATTGAAAATGTCGTAAAGGAAACCTATATTTGTTTTTCCACATCTTGAATTATTATGGTAGTAAAGAAGATTACTTCTGTTGACGATGTTTATTCTACCTATCCCGAATTCGAATATGAGTATTCCAACATCAAAGAACCGGATACACTGGATTCGCGTGATCAAAGGTTGGTTATAGCACTTGGCAGGAGAAAGGTAGATGGAGCTCCCGTCACCCTTGTGTCTGGTTTTGTGGGTCGACGGATCGATCTTCTGTTGATAGAGAAGGAACTGGCTGAGATTTGCAGAACCTGTGGGTCTAGCCGCATGTATGAGATTGTTCTTGCAAGGGATGTACGTAAAAGGGCTTATGTTTATCTGCGTAATAAAGGATTTGGGGTGCAATTTGACACTACGGAGCAATAAACAGCGCCGGCATCTTTTATATTGGACAATACTGTTTTCCTTTTGGATTCTAACCCTGTTTTCTGCCGTTGGACAAGCTCAATTCTTTGAATATGGACAGGATCGCGGATTAATCCGCTGGTATCATTTTTCATCGGAGCATTATCGTTTGATTTATCCGGAGGGACTTGACAGCCTGGCAATGGATTTTGCAGATAAGCTTGAGTATTATTACCCACACCAGGCTGAAATTATGGACCATGGCCATAAAAAAATGCCGGTAATTATTCATAATGAGTCCAGTTTTTCAAATGGGGTATTTGTCTGGGCCCCAAAACGTCTTGAAGTTTTTACCAATCCGGATCCCAATGGCTATCCGCAGGATTGGATGACACAACTTGCACTGCATGAGGGCAGACACGCAATGCAGGTATCAAAACTCAACCAGGGATTGAGCAGGGGACTTTCTTTTATTGCCGGAGAACAAGCTGTTGGTGGAATAACAGGGATGTTGCCAATTTGGTATCTTGAAGGAGATGCGGTAGATGCTGAAACAAGATTATCCTACACCGGGAGGGGTAGACTTCCCTCTTTTGAAATGGGAACCAAGGCAATTTTGCTTGAAAATGGTGGACGATACGGCTTGTCCAAGGCCCTTTTAGGATCCTATAAAGATTATATTCCGAACCATTATGAGCTGGGCTATCTACTGGTACGGTATGGCCGAAGAACTTATGGTGACGAATTCTGGAACGATATGGTAGATCTTACCGCCCGGAAACCATTCCTGATAGCACCCTCTTACTTCAGTATGCGAAAGTATGGGGTGAAGTCGAAAAATGAATTGTACCAGGCAGCGCTGGACCTTTATCAGAATCATTGGAATATTAGTTTTGAAAAGCGCAAACCGGATTCAGTAAAGAATTGGAGCAGTATTCCGGAAAGTATGTATACAAGTTATAGTTTTCCGCAATGGCTGAATGATTCTGTAATTATTGCCCTTAAAACCGGTATCGACCAGATTCCTGAATTTGTAAGGATAAATGCTGACGGAGAGGAGAATCGTATTTTCAGACCCGGGGCCCTGAATTCCGGCCGTTTTAGCGCTTCCGCTGATGTAATTGTCTGGGATGAATGGGTTCCGGATATCAGGTGGAGCAACCGGAATTTTTCCGTGATCCGTATGTTTGATCTGGCGTCTGGTAAGGTTAAAAATTTAGGTTCAAGTACACGATATTATGCACCTGCAATATCAAAGTCCGGGAAGAGGATAGCCGTTGTTGAACAAGGCACTGACCATAAATTTAAGCTGGTAATACTTAATATTGACGGGGAACCGGTTCATATTGCTGAGTCACCCGATAATCTGTTTATTCAGCATCCACACTGGATGGAGCAGGATACTGCACTGCTTACAGTCGTTAATACTGATACGGGGAAGTATTTATATCAATACTCCCTGGTGGAGTATAAATGGAGCCGCATATTTCACGCGGGTTACAATGATATATCCTGGCCGATGACAGGTAATGGAGGGATCTATTTCAACTCCTCTTTTTCGGGAATCGATAATATATACAGGTACCAGAGGGAAACAGGAACTTTTTACCGGGTCACAAATGCATCATTTGGAGCTTTTTATCCGGATATTAAGCGGGGAATGATACTCTACTCCGATTATCACTCTGATGGATACCGAGCTGTATCAAAACCGCTGGATACTGATGAAGAGATGCAGCTGGAGATACCTTTCAATGCATCCTTTCTTTTCGATGAGCAGATTGACGCTGAACCTACTTCAGAAGAGCGGGAGATCATTGAGGGCAGCAAAAATTTGCCCCAGGGTGATTATACTCCAAAGCGGTACTACAAGCTTGCTCACGCGGTAAATATCCATTCCTGGCTGCCGCTCTGGTTTGATTATATGAATCCGGAAGCGGCACTCACACCGAAAAAACTGCCTGTGGCCCCCGGATTCACACTTCTTTCGCAAAACCTGCTGAGCACTGTAACAGGTGCAGTCGGATATGAATACAGGGAAGGAATGCATATGCTGCATAGTGGTGTCAGGCTAAAAGGGCGATTTCCCGTATTTGATATCAGCCTACAGTATGGGGGTATGCCCCGGGTATACAGGATCGATGATTCGGACAACCCGCCTGTTCAACCCAACAGGCTTGCATTCGTTGCCAATACATACGTTCCGGTTAGACTCAATACAGGGAAATATATTAGTTATATTCAGCCATTACTCTCCTACAGTTATACATCGGATCTCTTTCCCAATGAGAGCCTTTCTGCCTATGAAACGGGTACACACCGGCTGTTTTACAGTATGTACGCAAGCTCCTACCTGCGCCTGGGAAGCAGGGATATCCTTCCAAGGATCGGGTTCTCGGTCCGGGCGGGGTATGGGCATGCACCCTGGAATACGCACAATTTTGGAAATCAACGGTTTTTAACAACGACACTCTACCTACCTGGATTGCTTCAGCACCAATCGCTGAAACTGACTCTCTCAACAGAAAGTCAGGACCCGGAAAGATACCTGTTTGGTAGTCAGATTTCACTACCCAGGGGATACGGGGATATTAACGGGCTGGGGATGAGAATGGTGGCGGTTGATTACCATTTTCCCATGGCATATCCGGATCTGAATATCGGTCCGGTTCTTTACATTAAAAGGGTCAGGGGAAACTTGTGGGGCGACTATCTACAGGGTAAAAGTATCCTGGTCAGTAAACCGGAACCGTCCATTCAGGACAAAAACTACTATTCTTTTGGGACCGATCTGTTATTTGACCTGCATGTTTTGCGGTTTTTATTTCCGTTTTCCATGGGAGCCAGGATTGCCTTCCTTCCGGTTACAGGGGAGTGGAAGCCAGAGTTCCTCTTTACAATCGATATCGATTAAACTGTATCAGAAAGCTTATCCAACAACCGGTATAGAATAATATAGTTTCGCCTGGACCTTTCCTGATAAAGGTTTCAGTGTGGGATTGCGGAAAGGAAGGATATAGTTTTGCCTGATCCTTGCCTGATAAATGTTTCAGGGTAGCAATGCGGAAAAGAATACGTTTAGTCTCCTGATGAAAATTCTTTACTGATCGTAAAAAAGTCGGGGTACGGGACCAGTCTTGTGCCGACATATACAGAGGGTTTGATCTTTACGCTCAGTCTTGTAGGCTGTCCGCCTGCATCGACCAGGTTGAGGGCAAAGTTCAGCATTGTTTTAGGGTTATCCCCCTCAAGATATTCAAAAAGATCGGTCTCAATGTGTATAGGCACCAGCGCCGTACCACCGTTGCCGGGAATCTCTACCCGTTTATCAACCCTTCCGCTTGTGATACTAACATCATCAATATATGCGATCCATTCAATATAATTTATTGCAGCCGTAGTGATACCCGGATTTTTTACTTCTACATTTGCAGTGATATCAAAAGGAAGTTTTTTTTGCAGAATATTGGAGACCAGGCGTTGTGCATCGAGAAATGTGAGGTCTGAATAGGAGCGGATACGCATAACATCAACACCTGCGACGACAGGATCAACTGCTGAATGAAAACTGAATTCGCACTTGGACAGTGCAGTTAGTTCCGAGAGGACACTGCAACCTGTAAATGAGGCAAACATCAATGCTAATGCCAGTATTCTTTTCATGGTGATGGTATTATATATGGTTTTCATCCGTTTTTCGTTATGTAAATATACAATATTTCTCTGTTTCGTAGAAGATCATAATTTTGCAGAACCAAATGGCAGATCTTTTTTCATACGGACCTCGTTCCATCCGGGAGTTTATTAAAACAAACCTGGTGGCGATTCTCTATACAGTGATTTTTCACCTTTTGGTTTTAATCATCCTGGTGATTGTGAAGGTTGAAGGCCTGAAGCACGATCATGAACTGGGTGTGATGCTTGATTTTACCGGGGAGATGGCATTGGAGGATCTCATGAACGAGGAGGAGATTGAACTTCCTTCGGAGTGGATTGAGCAGGTAGTTGAGGCCCGTGAAATGGCCAGTAACAGGGCCGTAAACTTAAACGATGCCATAAACAGAAACATCTCCACAGAAGATTATGTCAATAAACTTCTTGATGAGCTCGAAGCACAGAAAGATGAGGATTTCCTGAAGGACAGGGAACGATGGAAGGAGATTATTTCTTCGTATGTATATGAGGAGGAGGTACAGGAAAAGCCATTGGAAGGATCGGAAGATGAACCCTATACCGGTCCTACAACCATCACCTATGAATTTTTCGATCCGCCGCTCGACAGGCAGAATCGGCTGCTTACGGTTCCGGTATACAGGTGTGAGGGGTCGGCATTGGTGAAAGTCGATATTGAGGTTCGACCCGACGGATCTGTAAAGAATGTTTCAGTAGCTAGTGTGGAGACGGAAAAGGAACCAAACTGTTTTGTTGAGGCTGCGACGAATGCGGCACTAACCTCTGTATTCCACAGCAATTATGAAGCACCGGAAAGGCAGAGGGCCAGAATTACCTACCAGTTTGTGGCGCAATAGGATTACTCAGATGATTGGCGATCCTGGCAATCTGTTGAATATCATGATCCATCATGCATCTGAAATGACCTTTCGGACACTTTTTCTTTCCAAGCTTTGAACAGGGTCTGCATGGCAGCATGTCTACCTCGAAATCGACAGATTCCGCACCTGCCTGGTATGCATACATTCCAAATTGAGGGACGGTGTTACCCCAGATAGTAATAATACTCTTTTTAAATGCAGCTGCGATGTGCATCATTCCGGTATCGTGGGTGATGATGCAATCCGCCAGTTGAATTACTGAGGCGGACTGGTTGATGGTCCATTTACCACATCCATTCATGATCGGGTGTTCCGGGAGTGCCTTTCTGATATGTTCCCCGACTGCACTGTCTTCAGGACCTCCAATCAGTACCACCGGTTTTTGCAGTATTCCCGCCAGTGCTATCCAGCGTTCAGTTGGAAGCCGCTTCGTATTATGTTTTGCCCCGATAACTGCAACTATAAAACCACTCCTGAATGATTCCGGAAAAGAACCGGGTGCAACTGACTCCTCTGCGGGAATGAAATAGTCAAGTCCTGCACCGTCATTTTTAACGTCGAATAACTCCACAGTTTTCATGTATCGGTCGACAATATGAAGGTTGGGTAGCCTGTTGATTCTCAGATTTACCAGGAGCCATTTCTTCAAATTCAACTTCTTGACAGTGAAGTACATTTTTTTAAGGGATCGCTTGATGCGGAGTGAACGAATGTTATTCTGAAGGTCGATGATGTGGTCAAATTCCTCCTTTTTGAGGGCAGCAATAGTTTTATCCTGGCTTTCGGACAGTGTATGGATCTTTGAAATATACCTGTTTGCGCTGAGCATTCCGGCAAACGCAGGTTTTGTAAGAAAATGTACCTCAGCTCCTTCGACCTGTAGCCTGAGGCAGCGTACAACAGGTGTGGTTAGAATAATATCGCCAATGGAACTAAAGCGGATTACAAGAAACTTAACCATCATTGCAGGTCCTTAAAAAACAAAAGCATGGCGAGCCAGTATTCACTGTTGGAAGGATTATCCGGTAACAAAGCTGCCGAACCTCTTTCACCCGCTGAAGTTTCCGGAACAAAGATCGTCTTATACTCCTCCTCCACATTTGACATGAGCTGCACTATATAAGGATGTTCCATCCGGCTGGAGGTAATGAGAAGGGGCTTTTGAATGCCGGCAATTGTCTCCTCTATGCTAAAGACCGGCAAAAAGAACTCACCCGGGCTCATTGCGATAGCGGCTCTAACATGCTCCAGTTCCTTTGCTGCCTTCAGACCAAGCGATCCGTTTGCTCCAGCACCCAGGAGGATAATCTTCCGGGTTGATTTTTCTGCAGCATATTTAATGGCTGCTTCAATATCTGCCGAAACGGCTTCAGCGGTTCTGCTTTTATTTTGGTTTCTTGCCCGTCGGGCACTTTGATTCGGTGTATAATTGTAGCTACGGCCATTCCGGATATCAGGAACGAGACAATTGAAGTTCATTTTTTGAAAGCGGTCTGCTATTTCACTGAATTCGCCCCGGCTCGAACCCTGCTCATGAATAAGCAGTAGGTAGGGCAGGGTATCGGAGGTGTTGTATACATCGGCGGTAATAAGCAGACTGTCGGATGAATAGAAGCTTATCGTTGATTTATCTGGCTGTGCGCAGGAGGGAAAGACCGACCAAATAAAAAGCACTGCTGAAATAATCAGGTAAAGATTCTTCCGGCAGAGACGGTAAAAATTATATTGCGTTTTCCGCGAGAACAATGATTTTGTTGTTTTTTGCTTCAATCACACCCCCATCTACTTTGAAGGAGGTTTTTTTTCCATCCGCTTCAAGGATCCTGATAACACCCTGCTCCAGCGTAGAGATGATCGGGGCATGGTTTTTCAGTATCATGAACGGTCCCTTTGAGCCCGGCAGGCTCAGGTTGATTATCTCTCCCGAATAGAGTTTCTTGTCTGGTGATATGATTTCCAGCAACATGCTAACCTGTATGATTTATGAACAACAATATCAGGCTTTTTTTGATTCAGCCAGTAATTTTTCACCCTTTTCTATGGCATCTTCGATGGTGCCTACAAGGTTAAATGCAGCTTCCGGGTATTTATCAACCTCGCCATCCATGATCATATTAAAACCACGGATTGAATCTTCGAGAGAGACAAATACTCCATCAAGTCCCGTAAACTGCGATGCAACAAAGAAGGGCTGTGATAAAAATCGCTGCACCCTGCGTGCCCTGTGTACGATCAGTTTATCCTCTTCAGAGAGTTCATCCATACCAAGGATTGCAATAATATCCTGTAGTTCGTTGTACCGCTGAAGGAGGAGCTTGATCTTCTGCGCTGTTTCGTAATGCTCTTTGCCAACGATCTCTTCTGTGAGTATGCGGGAGTTTGAGTCGAGGGGATCCACTGCAGGATAGATCCCCATGGAAGCGATTTTTCTGCTTAATACCGTTGTAGCGTCGAGATGAGCAAAAGTTGTCGCAGGGGCAGGGTCTGTCAGGTCATCTGCCGGCACATAGATAGCTTGCACTGATGTAATGGAACCGCTTTTAGTTGAAGTGATACGCTCCTGGAGCAACCCCATCTCTGTAGCCAGGGTTGGCTGGTAACCTACCGCCGATGGCATCCTGCCCAAAAGTGCAGAAACCTCTGAACCTGCCTGGGTAAAACGGAAAATATTATCTACAAAGAAAAGAATGTCTTTTCCCTCTCCTTCCTCACCGACTCCGTCGCGAAATGATTCAGCAACGCTAAGTCCCGAAAGAGCAACGGTTGCACGTGCTCCGGGGGGTTCATTCATCTGTCCGAACACAAGGGTTGCGTTGGATTGTTTAAGCTGTTCATGATCGATCTTTGTTAAGTCCCAGGATCCTTCATTCATGGATTTTTCAAATTCTTTTCCATATTTAATAACACCCGATTCGATCATCTCCCTGAGCAGATCATTTCCCTCGCGGGTTCTTTCTCCAACACCGGCAAAAACCGTCATTCCGGAGTATTTTTTTGCAATGTTGTTGATAAGTTCCATGATAATTACTGTCTTACCAACACCTGCTCCACCAAACAATCCGATCTTGCCCCCCTTCACATAAGGCTCGAGCAGATCGATCACCTTAATTCCCGTAAATAATACCTCCGGATCCGTTGCAAGTTCTTTGAACAGGGGCGGCTCACTATGAACAGGATAACCTCCGGTTTTGTCAACAGATCCTATACCGTCGATGGCCTCCCCGACAACATTGAGTAAGCGTCCTTTAATCTGTTCACCATTGGGCATCGATATGGGTTTTCCATAAGAGATAACCTCCATACCACGTTGTAGTCCGTCGGTTGAATCCATTGCTATTGTTCGAACGGAGTGTTCTCCAATGTGCTGCTGACATTCAACAATTAATCCTTCACCATCTCCGCGTGGAATCTCCAAAGCGTCGTGGATATTTGGAAGATCGGTAGTTCCGGTTTCATCAAAACTAACATCAACTACAGGTCCGATAACCTGGATAATTTTTCCTTTTAGTGACATGAATCCTTATATTTCCTGTTTTTAATCATGAGAGCCACAAATTTAACACTTTCTGTTCATTTTCATAGTCACTTTTTCAAGCTTCTTTCAATCGGATATATATTTTTTTACTTTTGTTTGTGTATTCCGGAATAATTGGTTGTTTATATGATTTACCCATATTGAATGGTTCTGTTGGAATGCAGCTTTGTTGAGAGGATGATACAGTTAAAAAGAAACCGAAACCTTCTTTGTTTATGAGAAAGTTACTGATCATTGGCCTTCTATCACTGATTAGTGTATCAGCAGTATGGGCACAACCTGAGCGGGTTGGGGCCGGGTTGACTTTTGCAACGAAAAAGAGATTTAACGGGGGAGACACCGGGAATCCCGGCTTGAATATCCGAACCTGGATACCGCTTCATAAGAACAGGAGTTTTTACCTGGTTCCCTCGGCAACTATTTTTAATTATTTGGTCATTAACCATGTAACCCACCATACGACCACCTATATGTTCCATGGGGATCTGGATTTTCAGTACGTTTTTTTTCGTGATAAAGACTTGAAGCTGGCTGCAACAGCAGGATTGAATTATACGCATATTATTTCCAGGAATGAATTGATGATTGCAGGATTGCCTGATCCTCCAATCGACTCAACTGTTTATGGATTTGGGCCGGCTATAGGAGCTGTCATGGAAATGAGGATGGCTTCACATTGGGATTTCATACTTTCAGGGAAATATAGCTTTGCCGGGTTAAGAGCAGGAGACACCTCTGCAGGTGAAGGAATTCTCATTGCTCCGCTATCTGCTCCGATAATCCAGATTTATGCTGTTTATTATTTTTCCGGTCGGGGTTATAGCAGACCTTTTAGAAAAAACTGATGTTGCAGAATAGAATGTATCTGCCGGGAATGCTGGCCGGTTGCCTGATTGGGCAAAATAATCAGGCTGCATTTTGTAATCTTTTTTTCTTATCTTTATTCCATATATTGACCCAGTTCAAATTTTTATTCAGTAACTAATTATGGCGAGTTTAGCATTTTTGTTTGGGATGATCCCCAGTACTGAAAAAGTTGAGACAGCAGATGATCAGCTCAGAGCTGATTTTAAAGCCTATCAGGAATATGAAAAATCGGCTGAGCTGAAGCATTTTCTCGAACTTGAGAAAGAGGTAACCTCCAGTGATTTTGCCATCAGAAAAAAGAAAATACTCAGCGAGAATTATAAATCTTCCGAGGAGTATAGAAAAGAATCAAAGTATAACCAGCTTTTAAAAAAGAACAAGGGAGAAGAACCGGCCAATGAGCTAAAAACACTTGAAAAAGAGATTGATTCCGATGAGTTTCAAAGGAGAAAATCTTACCTGCTTATGAAACCCAAAGAGCGGTACGAAACTACAGATGAATTTCAGAAAGAGCAGGAATATCAGGAACTTAAAAAGTCAGATAAGGTTAACTGGTTTTTTAAAACGAAAAAAAAGTATCCATTCAAGGAGATAGAGAAATGGGAAGAGACCTTCAATGAGACATTCCAGGGCAACAAGCTTGATGAAAAAAGATGGATGACCCGCTATTTCTGGGGAGATGCCATTCTGAATGAACCCTATACAATGTCTGATGATAAAAGTTTTCCAACTGACGGGAAGAATGTAGAGTTTTATGATAAGAAGTTGCGGCTGGTTACGAAGAGGGAAGAGATCGAAGGGAAGAAATGGCATCCGCTACATGGATTTCTTCAGGATACATTTGAATTTACATCAGCATTGATCAGTAGCGGAAACAGTTTCAGGCAGAAATTCGGAATATTCAAGGCCAAGATTAAAATGTCCCCTACCGATCTAACCCAGTCATTTTGGATGGTCTCTGACGGCATGGTACCCCATATTGATGTGGCTAAATACGAAAAGGGAAAACTATATGCCAATTATTTCTGGTCCTCCAGAAAGGGAGAAGCACCCTCCCGATCTGTCACAAAAACCGGAGGCTCAAGATACGCAAGCGCCTTTTATATCTTTTCCCTGGATTGGAGTCCGGGAAAACTGGTCTGGAAGATCAATGACAAGGTATTCAAAACACAATCGTCAGATGTGCCCCAGGATGAGATGTACATGGTTTTTAGTGCCGGGCTCAAGGAGTGGGCATCGGAACAGGGACTCCCATCAGCTATGGAAATTGACTGGATCAGGGTTTATAAGCTGAAAGAGAGGGAGTAAACTTTTTATGCCAGAAGATAAAACCGCGAGAGGCATCCGCTCGCGGTTTTTTTTTAAAACGGACAATCAATCGCATGAGATTAATTATTATTGGAATTCTGCTTGCTGCAGCTTCTTTGGTTTGCGGTCAGGACCGCCTCACAGGAGAATTGTTTACTACCAGGTCTGAAGTGATTGCCAGGCATGGAATGGCCGCTACGAGTCAGCCGCTTGCCACTCAGGTGGCCATCGACATATTAAAAACAGGTGGCAACGCTGTTGATGCAGCAATTGCAGCTAATGCAGTGCTTGGACTTGTGGAACCTACCGGAAATGGAATTGGAGGGGATCTGTTTGCCATTGTCTGGGATGCCGATGCAAGAAGGCTCTACGGACTAAATGCAAGTGGAAGATCACCCTCATCACTTACACTCGACTATTTTATAAAAAATGGTTTTGAGAGAATTCCTGCAACCGGACCACTTCCTGTCTCAGTACCCGGGTGTGTGGATGGTTGGTTTGAGCTGCACGGTAAATTTGGGAGCATGCCTATGGAGGAGATACTGCAACCCGCCATAGATTATGCACGGGAGGGCTTTCCTGTTACCGAAGTTATTGCCTATCTCTGGCAGGATAACACCAACTACCTGTCGCGTTTTCCCAATGTTGCCGATCTGTTTATGCCAGAGGGAAAAGCTCCGGAAAAGGGGGATATTTTTAAAAATCCTTCTCTGGCCAATACACTTGAGACGATCGGTGAAGAAGGAAGGGATGCTTTTTACAAGGGAGATATTGCAAAGGTGATCGGTGATTTCATTGCAACCCAGGGAGGATTTCTCTCTTATGAGGATCTTGCTTCGCATACTTCGGAGTGGGTAACACCTTTATCGGTTAATTACCGTGGATATGACGTATGGGAACTTCCTCCGGGGGGACAGGGAATAGCTGCACTTCAAATGTTGAATATACTTGAAGGGTATGATATATCGGCTATGGGTTTTGGAAGTGCCGGTTACATTCATCACTTTACTGAAGCAAAAAAACTTGCATATGAGGACCGGGCCAGGTATTATGCAGATCCGGATTTTAACCAGCTTGATTATACATTGCTGTTGTCCGATGAATATGCGCAAAAGAGGAGGGAGCTTATCAACAGCAGCCTTGCCGCCAAAACATACGATCCCGGGGATATTGAACAGGGAAACACAATATACCTGACTGTAGCCGATGAAGCCGTAAATATGGTATCCTTGATTCAGTCGAATTACCGTGGGATGGGTTCAGGGATGTGTCCTCACGGACTGGGTTTCATGCTTCAAAACCGGGGTGAACTTTTTTCCCTTGAAGAGGGACACTATAATGTTTATGAACCCGGAAAGAGGCCCTTTCATACGATCATACCTGCCTTTATTACGAAAGATGGAGAGCCTCTGATCAGTTTCGGACTGATGGGCGGACCAATGCAACCGCAGGGTCATGTTCAGGTAGTGGTAAACCTGGTAGATTTTGGCATGAACCTCCAGGAGGCAGGCGATGCTCCCAGGATGAGGCATTCGGGTTCCTCCCAACCTACCGGGGGCAAAATGGTCGACGGAGGTACCCTTTTCCTCGAAACGGGGATTCATTATTCAGAAATTAGGAAGCTTATTATGATGGGTCACAAGATTCAATACTATCATGGTAAATTTGGCGGATACCAGGCAATAATGAGGGATCCTGAAACGGGTGTATTGTACGGTGCCTCGGAATCGCGTAAAGATGGTCAAGCAGCAGGATGGTAAAGGAATCAGAAGCTCCAGAAAATCGGAATTACAATCATACTTATGATAAATGCAAGTATATTCATGGGAAGGCCTATTTTCCAGTAGTCACCGAATTTGTAATTGCCGATGCTCTGCACAATCAGGTTTGTCTGGTAACCAATGGGAGTGGAGAAACTGCAGGAGGCAGCGATGGCTATTGCAATAAAAAAGGGTCTGGGGTCAACACCAAGTTGAGTGGCAGCGGATAGGGCGATGGGAAAGCTAAGCGCGGCTGCTGCGTTGTTGGTGATGATCTCAGTGAAAATATTGGTGATAATAAAGATGGCAGCAAGAACACCTATCGGTCCCATGTTCTTGGAGAAATTGATCACAGAGTGAGCGATAATATCGGCCATACCTGAGTTCTGAAGCGCACGGCTGATCCCAAATGCACTTGCAACTGTGATTAATACATCCCAATTGATTGGCTTTGTATATTTCTTGGCCGCAAAAATCTTCATTGAGGCCATCAGAATCATGGCAACAGCAGCAAAAAAGAACATGTCCAGCTCAACGTTCCAATCTGATCCCTGGCTGTCGAGAAACTCTTTTATCTGCCCGCCCAGCGTAGCACCAACAACCATTAATAAGGTGATGATAACAGCCAGCCACCTTTTTCGCCGGTCTTTTGAACTATCCATGTCGCCCACCTCTGAGGACATGTAAAATGCACGTGACTCACCCCAATACCTTGTGAAATCATCGGTTGTAAGCAACATCAGGTTATCCCCCGATTTCAGTTCGACACTCTGCATGTTGGTTGTTATACGCTCACCATTCCGGTGAACAGCCATTACAACAGCGTTATAGTGTCCCCTGAAATCAAATTCTTCAATGGTTTTTTGAATGCCTGGAAAACGCGGAGCAATCACTACTTCAACCAGCTTCAGGTCCTGGTTCAAAAATCCGGAGTCGGCCGATTCAAGACATTTTAATGAGATGCCGCTCTGCTGCATCAGAAAACCAATATCTTCTGATTTACCGGCAAGGATCATCTCATCTTCCTCCTGAATCTCAAAAGGGGTATTTGAAATCCTGATGTGTTTACCTTCCCTGATAACAGATTTAACTATAAATTCTGAAAGTCCGGGCAGTCTTCGCTTTTCAATCTCTTTTCCAATTAGTGAGCTTCCTTTCTGGAGAATTACATCAAAATAATACTCCCTTATATCGTTTGGGAAGCTGTGCCTGGGAATAACCTCACCGGGAAGAAGTCGGTTGGAAAATACATTGAGATAAAGGAATCCAAAAACAGAAATGAAAATTCCGACTTTCGCGAGCTCAAAAAAGCCAATCCCGTCCAGTCCGCGATCGAGCATCATACCATGTACTACCAGGTTGGTCGATGTGCCGATAAGTGTACAGGTGCCTCCGAAAATGGTGGCATATGAGAGAGGGATCAGGAATTTCTGACTGGGCAAACTCAGCTTTTCCGCCCATTTTTTAATCATCGGCGCAAAGATGATTACCATGGGTGTATTATTCAGAAAAGCGGATATACCTGCTATGGGTATGGTAAGGCGTAGGATTAACCTTGGAATGGGGGCCCTCTTCTTTGGCAACAACACAGCCGCAATTTTTGATAGCGCACCGGTCTGTTTGAACCCTTCACTCACCAGGAAGAGAATTCCCACGGTAATCATTCCCTTGTTTGAAAACCCTGATAATGCTTCGTCAGATGAGATTATGCCAGCTACCATGAAAATCACTACCGCTGTAAAAAGGACCAGACCCGGTCGCATAACTTCCTTCAGCAGTGCAATGATCATCAGGACTACAACTACAATAGCAATATATGCGGATAGCGTCATTTATGACTGGTAAAAATTAGCCATGCCGGAAAACCGCTGTCGTACGGTTTGAGGCTGTAATAATCATGGTCCAATTTAACTGCCATTATGCGGAAAAGCAAATTATTTTTTTCTTCCCGCCAGTTAATCAGGTTGTTGAGGGAGCTAAATCACGTAACTTCTTCTCCGTAAGCGTTTAAACCGTAATCACCGGGAGAATTATGGCAGTAATTAAAACAAATAGTTATTAGTTACGCACCGCTCTCCTGGTTATTTATCGATACAATAGTACTAAAAAAGTTCAATGAATATCGCTGCAATATTCATAAATTGTTAACTTGAAAAAATTTCAGGGTATCCCAGACTAAATTATTATTTCAAATGACAAAATGGCTTTTTTCACTGCTGACCCTTCCGATGATGTTATCGTTTTCTTCCCTGATTGCCCAGGACAATCAGGATCTTGACGATAATACACGGGCCACACTGATTCTCGATATAGCTAAATATGTAGAGTACGAAGAGGAATTCGACAGCCTGGAGAACTTTACCATTACTATACTCGATTATGATGACAGTTTTTTCTGGCCGCTCGAGCGAATGGCCGGAGCACGAAAGTTTATCCAGGGGAAGCCTATCCGGATAAATATGGTAAGGAAACCGGATATGATAAAGAAGACACAGGTGATCTATGTAAATAGCGAGGATGGGTATAAGATCAGGAATGTTCTAAACCAGATTGAGGGTTGGAATACGTTGTTGATTACCGAGGGATATCCTTTTAGGGAGTCGATGATTAACTTTCTGGTAGTCAATGGGAGACCGAGGTTCGAGGCCAATGAGGAGATGATGGTTGAGCACGGCCTGAAGGTGGACGCACTATTTCTTGCCCATGCCGTTAAAACCAGGGAAGATTGGGAGCAATTATTTGAAGTGACAGATGAAGAACTTCAGGAGGAGAAGGAGGTTACCAGGCAACAGAAAATTATTATCTCAGAACAGGAGGCAATGATTCAGGCTCAACTTGCCAGGCTCAGATCGCTGGGCGATGAGATACTGAAAAAAGAGAAAGAGCTTGAGGAGAAGATAAAAACCCTGCTGAACAGGGACAGGGAGCTGACGGAAAAGAACAGGGCCATTGAGCAGCAGAAGCAGGAGATCGGAATTCAGAAAAAAACGATCGCCAGCCAGAAACAGGAGGTCGCAGATCAAAAAGTGGTGCTGATGGAGCAGATGGAAAAGATCGGTCAGCGCGAGAAGTTGATAGCCGAGCGTGACATGCAGATCAAAAAGAATGAAGAAAAGATTGCCATCCAGTTAGAAGCGATCCAGAAACAGAAACTGGTAATTCTTGCTGCCATAGTGGCGCTGGTACTATTATTGGGACTGGCATACTTTATTTTTGTGAACTATAAAAACAAGAAGAGGGCCAATGAACTGCTGGAGGAGAGGAATATGAAGATCACGGCACAGCGCGACCAGATCGCTTACCAGAAAAAGCATATTACCGACAGTATCCACTATGCACAAAAGATCCAACGTGCTATTCTCCCTTCAATGGAACTGTTTACCGACGAGTTGGACCACTTTGTACTTTACAAACCCCGCGATATTGTAAGTGGCGATTTCTACTGGGTGGATAAGTTGGATAATAAACAGGTGATCATAGCAGCCGATTGTACCGGGCATGGTGTACCCGGTGCTTTTATGAGCATGCTGGGTGTAAGTCTTTTGAATGAGATTATTAGAAACCGGAACATCCTTGCCCCACATGAAGTGTTAAATACTCTTCGAACCATGGTCATCGAGTCATTGGGACAGGGCCAGGCAGGAACCGAGGTGAAAGATGGAATGGATATGACGGTGACAGTGATTGATTTTGATACGGATAAGCTCTATTTTTCCGGGGCCAACAACCCGCTTTATCACATTCGAAACGGTGAGTTAACACAGTACCGGGCCGATAAAATGCCAGTGGCCATTCATGAGGTTATGGATGAATTCACCCTTGTAACCGTTGATCTGAAAAAAGGAGATACCTTCTATACCTTCTCAGATGGTTATGTGGATCAGTTTGGCGGGCCGAAACAGAAGAAATTTTTATCCAAAAACTTCCGGACTCTTCTGCTGGAAATTCAGGGCCTGGATATGATCGACCAGGGGAAAAAGCTCGACGATGTCTTCGAAGAGTACATGGCAGATGTTGAACAGGTGGATGATGTGGTGGTTATAGGTGTACGGTATTAACAATCACGAACGGCTTGGAACATAATCCCCTGGGAATCTATAATTCCACTAGTTGATTCAATGTGAATTGTAAATAGTTAATAACAATACCAGTAGGTTGTTACACCAAGCACTTCCGTAGGTTTTGAATTGAGCTTTTTCTCATAACTATCATTACAATACAACATTGCTGGTATTATAACGGTTACTTCATTTCCATCATCTTCCAGGAGTTCACATTCTCCACAGGTTTCAATAAAATCACAAGCCGGCAATGCAACTGCCGCAAGGAAAATCAGCCCTACACATGAGCGCAGTATTTGTTTCTTCATTGGTATAAATTCTTTGTTAAACTAATTGACAATTAATGATGCAAATATCGATCTAACTAAAAGTGACCTGTTGCCTCTCTTTGCTTTATACTCCGTTTCTCATGCAAAAGTTGCAATAGAAATACAAATTACTCATTTTTTTACCAATCATCAAGACAGTATTTATGAACGAAATCGATAATTGTTAATACAGACAAATTAAATTCAAG
This sequence comes from uncultured Bacteroidaceae bacterium, assembly GCA_964539395.1. Classification (GTDB taxonomy): domain Bacteria; phylum Bacteroidota; class Bacteroidia; order Bacteroidales; genus M55B112. Next base: position 54,259 of record CAZIIU010000005.1, on the reverse strand, counting down.
CTTAGATGTTAGACTTAACAACAGTTTCCCCGAAATTTGTTTTGGTCGACTTTCTTGCCATTCAACTTTACGATTGGTTGATTTGTGGTGCATATATCATTGCATTTATGGCTAACTTTAAGGCAGATTTGTTTTAATGAGTTTATTCATAAACCGGCCGTTAACTGGTTAATCGGGTACTTGGAATATGAGAAAGAGGGTGATAAATATGTTCAGATGGTTCATCCGTATAATTGCCGGGATAATCGCTCTGCTGGTCCTGATCATCATGTTATTCTACCTGTTCAGGGGAAAGATCACCGATAAAGCCCTTGACTACCTGAACAGCAAACAACCAGGAGAGGTCACAATTGGCACATTGAATTTGAGGCCCTTTTTGAATTTTCCTGACATTTCTCTGCAATTGAATGATATACAATACTTAACGGGATTATCCGGGTCAGCTAACGATACACTACCTGTTCTCCGGATGAACCGCCTGTATGTCTCACTGGATTTGATACAGCTGATCCGGGGGGAATATAAGGTCTCGAAGGTACGATTAAGTGACGGTGTTATCAACTATATCGTTGAATCAGATTCGGTTTCAAATCTTGAAAAGGCGATGGGAGTTAAATTTACAGGCAGCGAAGTGGCAGATACTACTCAGTCTGACAGCTTACTTATGTACCTCGATCTTGGTAGCCTGACGGTTAGGAACGTGGAAATAAATTACCGCGATATTCCGGAAAAAACATCCTTATCAATGATAGTTCATGGAATTGAAGCCGGGTTTTCCTACCATCCCGAACTGATCACTGTGAAACTGATGACACATACAGAGATCAGATCAGCAATTTATAATGAGATCGTAATCGATAAGCCACGGGATTTTTCATTCAGCAGTTCCTTGAGATATGACCAGGTAAGACAAAGACTGCTACTTGAAGAAAGCACTCTCGATATGAATTATGCTCTTTTTGGTCTTGATGGCGTTGTTGATTTCAGGGAACAAAGGATGGATATGCAGTTTTCAGCAAGGAATTCGGGAATTGAATTACTGAATTTCCTGCTATCAGGCGTATTGGATATGGATGTAATTGAACAGATCGGTGAGGGTCAGATTCGGATCGCCGGAACTATTGCAGGGTCTTTTGCTGACCGCATACCTGAAGCAAACGTGAATTTCAGTGCGTCCAATATGGGCTTCAGGATTCATACATTACAGCAGTCAATCACCGAAATAGGTTTTGAGGGCTCCGCCACAACTGGTGCCCTGAAAGATTTTTCTGAAGCAGAGATCCGAATCAACGATTTTCATGTCTCATTCCCTGAGGGTAGCCTGGAGGCCGGTATTGGTATAAAAAATCTGGTTGCACCGGAGATTTACCTGGAGATGAATGGCGAGACAGATCTCTTTATCATTGAAGAGATCATTGACAACAATGCTATTCAGAATATGACCGGTAGAATCCGTTTTTCCGGGGATGTCATCGGAAAAGTCGACAGATCCTCCGGGATTTTTATGGAAAATACCGGACTGTTCGAAATAAACATGGATGATGTTGGGTTTTCCCTTACCGATAACAAGGTGGAAAACCTCAAAGGTACCTTCTACCTCGAAGAGAACCGTTTTGGATTCAGGGAGCTAAACCTTTCTGTCGACAGCAATGATATTCATCTTGAAGGTTGGATAGATCAACTTTTGCCATATTTTATGGGTTACAAGGGCGATTTAAATGCCATGCTGATCGCCGGGGCAGAGAAAATATATCCTGAAAAAATCATTGGAGACACATTGTTCTCCGAACCAATCAAAGATCTGTTTTTTAGGATGAATCTCGAAACCACAGGGGGAGAAATAGAGGCCGCCATAAATGAAAAAACCATGCCTGAAATAAAACTGGCAATTCAAGATTTTCGGATCTCTCTTCCCGGCTATTCAGACATTTCTAATGTGAATATGAGTTTCCGGCTGGAGAAAGAAAAAATTACTATTCCAAAGGTGGATGGAATGATCGGGGAAAGCGACTTCAACTTTTCAGGGCAGGTGGAAAACTATGCGGCCTATTTGAAAAAAGATAGTTCGGCCTTGTTACAAATTGGGTTTAGCCTCGGAGCAGATACAATGCTGGCAGCCGATCTGTTTACCTTTAATGAACAATTTGAAATCCTTCCGGCAACTTTCGCAGAAGAACAAATTATTGACCTACTACTTAAAGTAAAAGTTGAAACAACAGTAGGCGACTTGATGACAGACAATATTATACCAAATGTGGCATTTTTATGTGAAACATTGCAGTTCAAACTAAAGAACTATTCCCAGTCGTTCAGAAATTTCGAAATGGATATGGATTTTCGCGACAGCCTGCTAACCGTGCACAAGCTCAGCGGATTTATTGGTGAGAGTAATTTTAGTATCAGGGCTTCGGTGTCTCATCTGTTTGATACTGCTGGGATTATTACCGGTAGTCTTGATCTTGAATCGGATCTGCTCGACCTGGACCAATTGATGAGCTATGCCTTGCCGGGACCCGCTGCTTCAGATACTTTAATTTCAGCAGTTGCTGATACGGTGGATCAGGCTTCAGCCGGACTAACAGGATTGAATTTCCCGGACCTGGAAATGAGACTGGACCTGAATGAAATCAGGTATGCTGACAATATCATACGCGCTGTCAATGGGAAGATCAATCTAAAGCCTTACAAGATTGTCTACTTAGACAAATTTGGACTGCAGTCTGAAACAGGCGGAAGTATGGTGCTGGACGGACAGTTTAATGTATCAGATCCCCATCAGTATATGTTGGGTGCAAAAATTGATATAGACACTGTGAATGTGAGTGATTTCAACCTGCAGTTCTCCATGGGAGACTCAGTTTATTCTCTCAACGACAATTTTAATGGAATATTAAGTACCGATGCCATTGTAGAGCTGTTTATCAATCCCGATTTCTCGATTGACCTGGATAACTCAACGGCTATGTTCAATGTGGTACTTACCAATGGCAGGATAAAAAACTTTGCACCGCTTCATGAGATTGCCAAATATACGGGGAACAAAGATCTGGATAATGTGAAATTCGGGGAGCTGAGAAACGGAAGAAGCTTTTCCCTTGTAGGAGGTGTGATCCAGGTTCCGCTGATGAGCATATCATCGACCCTGGGACTGATACTTATCGAGGGAGAGCAAGGACTCGGAGGTGATTTTCTTTACCTGACAAGGGTCCCGACAAGGTTAATAAGGGGTACAGCCATGAACCTGCTTTCCGGCCAGCAACGTAAAAACCCTGACGAAGAGGATGAGATCCAGCAAATGGAAGCACAGAAATTTGCAGTTATCACTGTCTTTAGCGATGGGCAAACGGTTGAGGTGAAGATGGGTGATAAGAGGGACCAATTCCGGTAGTCTTAAATAAATATTGCAATTAGGTTTGAATTCTCCCGCCATTTTCCCATCATTGCAGTTTGCCTTGATGTGTACAAGCAACGTACAGTGAAAAAATATTTATTTGCACTTGGTTATTTACCCCATCGCTTGTGGGGAAATGTTCTGATCGCCCAACTCCTGGAGAAGGATGCGCAATCGTTGTATTATACCACAGGAGAGGTATTGCTGAAGCATGAGGGTTCAGCCTCTTTCAGGCAACTGACACCGATGCAGCAGGAGGTTGTATCTTTGATCGATGAATACAGCGACAGGAAACTGCATCGCCTGTTTTCCAAAAAAGCCACTGTCAAGGAATTTCAGGATACCATTGATGCTGATACCATAAAACGTCATATCAGACCCTATATAGAAGCACGGCTCTATGCCATTCTGAAAATTGCTTCTGAAAATAACTTTGGGGTGTTCTTCAAAGAGAGATCATGGCAGAATATTTCCAAAGATGATTTCCTTGTTCTCCATAAACGAAGCGCCAGCCCCTATTTTCGCTTTGTGAAAACAGATGAAGGTACACGTTACAGCTTAACTATTCTCAGAGAAGACAGGCCTGTTGAGATGATTCATGACAGGGCGGAGGTAATCAGCAACCAACCCGCTGCGGTCCTGCTGGGAAAGGATGTATGTTTCATTGATAACATCGAAGCAGTCAGGTTAACTCCCTTCTTTTCAAAGTCCGGTATTATGGTACCAAAGTCAGCTGAAACCAAATATTATAAATCATTTATAGCTTCGACACTCAGGGAGCACGAAAATGTTGAGGTGGTCGGTTTTGACATAATAGATACGGTTCCGGAGAAGAGTGCCCAAATTACCCTCGAATATGGATTAAACCAGGAGCCGGTTTGGCTATTAACACTTAAATACAACAACTACAGGTTTTTACCTGCTTCAGCACAACATAGGTTCGTCACATTTTATGACAAAGCCGGGCACTATTCATTTACCAGGTTCAGCAGGGATACTGATTGGGAAGAGCAACTGGAGGTAGCGCTGGAAGAGATCGGCCTTAGAAGTCGTGACAGGAACAATTATACTTTAAGGAAATGGTCAGGTAATAACACTCAAGATAAATTATTAGAGGCAGTTAAATTTACAAATGACCACTATGACCTGATGGTTGAAAGCGGTTTTGATATAAAGCAAAAACTGGATCGGCGGTATTGGCTGCGAGCAGTTGAATTTACAATTGAGTCGAAGGAAAGGAAGGATTGGTTTGATCTTTATGCCAAGGTGAAATTCGGAGAATACAGTATGCCATTTATTAAACTGAAGAACCATATTCTTGCATACGAGCGGTTATTTGAATTACCGGATGGTTCCACAGCGGTTATTCCCGAAGAATGGTTTTCGCGTTACAAGCCGGTTTTTGAGTTTGGGCAGGTAGATCAGGAAAGACTCAGAATCCATAAGCAGCATTTTTCTCAGGTGGATGAAGCGGTTCGGAAGAAGCATGCTTCAACGATTGGTCACCTGGAAAGGTTGAACCGGATGGAGGCTTTACCCCGGGTGAGACTGCCTCGTGGATTGAATGCAGGTTTGCGGGAATACCAGGTCGAAGGAATTGCCTGGCTCTGGCTGCTGCAGGAAAACGGTTTTGGGGGTTGTCTTGCCGATGATATGGGCCTGGGTAAAACTCTTCAGGCCATTGCTGTATTACTTTTGAACAAAGAGCTGCAGGTTGCAAAAACCAACCAGGACACTCCTGAGGAGGGACAGTTGACGCTTTTTAATGACAAGAATGATCATGCTGCTTCACTGGTCGTTGTGCCTGCTTCCCTGATTCAGAACTGGATTAATGAAATTGAGCGGTTTGCACCCTCTTTAAAGGTGGCTGCCCATACCGGACTTAACCGGCCAAGGGACGCTTCGGGCTTTAAATACAAGGATGTCGTTATTTCAAGTTATCATACTGTTCGTCAGGACATCAGTTTCTTCAGGGACTACGGGTTTCACTATGTGATTCTTGATGAGAGCCAGATGATCAAGAACCCGCACTCCAAGCTGTACCGGGCCATGTCCGACCTGAGGGCAAGTCACAAAATGGTTGTTACCGGAACACCTATTGAGAATTCGCTCACTGACCTCTGGTCGCAGATAAACTTTGTAAATGAGGGACTGTTGGGAAGCCTCAGTTTTTTTAAAAAGAGGTTTGTCAAAACGATTGAGAAGAAGAAGGACCAGGATCAGGAGCAGCGGTTGAAGGATCTTATAAATCCGTTTATCCTTCGAAGAACCAAGGAGGAGGTTGCAAAAGAACTGCCTCCTTTGTATGAGCAGTACAGGTTTTGTAATATGACTGATGAGCAGAAAAGGTTGTACGAGGAGGAGAAGTCGACCATACGGAATAACCTGCTTGAAAACCTGGAGGAGATCGGTCTTGAGAGGTCTTCGCTCATGGTCCTGAAGGCACTGACAAAGTTAAGGCAGCTTTCCAATCATCCCCTGATGGTGGAAGATGACTATGAATATGGATCGGGAAAATATGATGAGGTATTCAGAAATATTGAGAGTGTTGTCACTGAGGGACATAAGGTTCTCATTTTCTCCTCTTTTGTCAAGCACCTGGATCTCTATGCCGGAGAGCTTGACAGGCTCAAATGGGAATATGCACGGCTCACAGGTTCAACGGTGAGGAGGCAGGAGCAGGTGGATAAATTCCAGAACGATCCGGATTGCCGTATATTTTTAATTTCATTGAAAGCCGGTGGAGTTGGATTAAATCTAACTGCGGCTGATTACGTCTTTATGCTTGATCCCTGGTGGAATCCTGCTGCTGAGATGCAGGCACTCAACAGGGCCCACCGGATCGGTCAGGATAAAAGCGTATTTGTGTACAGGTTTATCTCGAACCAGACTGTTGAAGAGAAGATTCAACGGCTTCAGCAACGGAAATCGGAGCTGGCTAAAACGTTTGTTACCTCCAACAATCCCTTGCGTGAAATGCAGAAGGAGGAAATTCTGAACCTTTTCAGTTAACATAGCCGGATATTGGTTGCCTTATCAGAACTGCTGGTTATTGGTATAGTATCACATCAGTTTTATCTATCTGAATGAGTCTACTTTCCGGTAAGCGTTAATAACAGCTTTTTCACCCATAACTCCATCCATGGAATTCCCGTGTTCCATTCCGACGATCCCTTTAAAGCCTTTATTATAGATATGCTGAAACACATTTAAGTAATTGATCTCCCCTGTTGTTGGTTCTTTCCTGCCCGGGTTGTCTCCACACTGAAAATACGCGATCTCATCCCATGCCAGGTCGATATTCGGGATCAGGTTTCCTTCGTGGATCTGTTGGTGGTAGATATCATACAGGATCTTACACGCCGGACTGTCAACCGCCTTGCAGATCTGGTAGGCCTGACCGGTATTTGTGAGAAAGAGTCCCGGGTGGTTCCTGAAATTCAGCGGTTCAAGAACCATGGTAAGGGAATGAGGCTCAAGTATTTCTGAGGCACGCTTAAGGGATTCTATCACATGGACGGTTTGGTAGTCCATATTCTGTCGCAGGTCTACATGTCCGGGGATCACAGTGAACCACTTTGCATTCACCCGATTTGCAACTTCGACTGATTCCCGGATCTCTTCCAGGAACTCCCTGCGCTGGTCTTTATTTCCGCCAGCCAGTCCGGGTTTGTTCCAATAGATTGTATGTGCAACAAAAACACCCATTTCCAGGCCAAGATTGGCCATTTTCGAAGCGATCTTTTCCTGCAGGATTACCTCCCTTTTTTTCATTCCATTATCTTCGAGTGCAGTGAACCCTTGATCGGCAATAAAATGAAGCTGATCGAGAAGGTCCTCTCCTGCAAGGTGTCTGAACATACCAGGGTGGGGGGCATATTTAAGATTAAAGCCTTTTCCGCTTTTCGGTGTGTTGCAATCTGAATGTTTATCTGCCCCCAGCAGCGGTGCTACCGTGGCCGCTGCGGCTGCAGTTGCCGATCCCCGGATAAAATCACGTCTTTTCATGGCTGTGATGATCCTATAGGTTTAGGACATAAAGCTATAAAAATTTCTTTATCACTAGGCAGATGAATAGTAGCAGTATAGTGATGGCTGCCTTTATATGGCAAGGTCCGGTCATCATTTACTGAATTCGCTGAGTTGGTCTTTGTATCAGGAGTTGAAATTGCGGTTTGTAAAAGGTATGGTTTTAGTAAATTTGTAATATGGATGAAAAACTCTTGAATGAGATCAGGATCAGGACTTCCCGATCATCCGGACCAGGAGGACAGCATGTGAACAAGACTGAGTCGAAGGTGGAGTTAAGCTGGCGCCTGGATGAAAGCAGTGTGCTTACACCGGAACAAAAGGTAAGGCTTCGGAAAAGGATGAAAAGTCGGCTGACTGCTGATGGAGTGTTGATCATGACAAGCCAGGCGACCCCTTCCCAGATAAGAAATCGTGAGATTGTGGAGCGGCGGTTCCTGGGTTTGGTTGAAAAAATGCTTGTTCCGCCCAAAAAGAGAATTGCCACTAAGCCATCCAGGGGTGCTGTTGAGAGGAGACTGAAGGAGAAAAAGGCTGCCGGTGAAAAGAAGCGGCGAAGGGGAGGTGCCGGTTTGGGTATTGAATAATCTACAAACCGTTAGGCTAGTTTGCAGGCTCCTCTGCTTGACCAGACAGTTTCCCTGAGCAGAACTTGTCAGCAAACCATTTTTACTCTATATTTGCATCCCGAAATTAGTCATAGGCACTATGTAAGGAGTTCTAATGATCCGGTCAGGTTTATTGAATAAACATGGCTCCATAGTTCAAGGGATAGAATAGCGGTTTCCTAAACCGTAGATCCAGGTTCGAGTCCTGGTGGAGCTACAAAACAAATTATACTACCCGCCGGATATTTGCAGGTAAATTCATTTGTGTATATCGTTATTGCCTATTGAAGCGAGACAAGCACCATGATTTTGCCGGTTCCGCCGGTGTGCGACTCCAGCGCCTTTCCGATGACAGCATGCCGCCTCAGCTCATTTTCAGTAAGCATCTGTTTTAATTCATCGAAGTTTTGCGCCTCATTCAGGTCCAACAGGCTCCACTTCATGGCATGTCCCGGCAGTGATGAGCTGGTAAGAAGGTCTCCAGGTTTAATCGGGCCGTTCTCATCGGTCACCTTACAGGGAACCCGCCCTGTCAGTGCAAGCCTGGTAGCCTGCACATCTGGTAATGGTGCCCCGGTCTCTTCATCGATCACCAGTTCCATACCCATTACAAGGTGGGGTTCACTGCTTACTATGCCAACTACAGATGACTGATACGCAATTTCGGAAATTATAACACTCTCTTTGGCAAGAGGATCTGCAACCAGTACATCGCCGGGCTCGGTGTTCCCATGAGTATCGTAAATGTATTCGGCTACATCCTTTGACCCTCCTGAACGAACATCGGCATAAAGACCATTATATGTTCCCGCAGTCCCTGTGTCATAAAAGTATCCTGAATAGTATATGTCAATATCCGGATCAGACCGGTTGATATAAGACCTTACGCCATACACGTAACGGTACCATGTGCCTGAAAAGAAATCGTATAAACTCCATTTGTAATTCATTGTTGTTGTGGCATACTCTCCCATAAATGTTGACTGACCATTCTTGCTGATAGTAAGAGCATTGCTTCTGTTTGAATCGTTCAGTCCATTACCAACAACAAACAGCGGATCGGTATTCACCCACGTGGATGAGTCCCCGGAGATCAGGTTGTACTGTCCGATTACAAACGATCCGTAAGCCCTGGCAAAGGTGTTATTGCCAAAAGCCGTTGAGTAATAGCCGGTGGCCTCGCTACCATAGCCGGCTGCGAAGGAATTGGTGTTCCTGGCTTTATTCGACACCCCGATTGCCGTAGCCCCAAAACCTGTGGCATCGTTGTTAGATCCCAGCGCCGTACCGCCATCAAGTGAGTAGTTACCGTTCCCTATGGAAATGGAGTATTTCCCCTCTGCAATATTGGCCCTGTTAAAGCTAATGGGTCTGAAGAAAGGGTTTATTATAGGCTCCCAGATGATGAAATCACCTTTTGAACCGCTCTTTTTACCATAATTGAAATAGGGTAGGTTGTTGAAGGTATAGGAATAGTAGGATCCGATCGCAATGGACCGGTCACCCCTGGCTTCCGACTGATAACCGATTGCAGCTGCATCGGTGCCGGTGGATTTAGCCCCATAGCCAATTGCGATGGTATTGTTCATAGATGCAAGGGTTGTCCTTCCTGCACTGAAAGAGGAACTACCACTTGCAATGGCCCTGTATCCAATGGCTGTTGAATAGGTCCCGGAAGCTTCAGCTTCCACTCCCAGGGCAATGGTGTAGTTATCATCGACCGGGTTGCTGCCCGATACGTAGAGGTACTGATCCAATGGTCCCTTTGAAGCACTTTTATATCCACCTACTGCAAACCCGCCTTTTATACCTTTTGTTTCATCATCATTGATATAGAGTCGGATGCTGTCGGGTGTGATCCGCAGGTATTCATCAGGTGAAGCTTTTGACTGGTTGTAACCACCAACGGCAAAGCCACCCTTTACCCCTTTTGTGCCATCCGCACCGGCATATACCCACACCATATCTTCGTATACCGCAAATGCAACAGATCCGTCTGAACGCTTGACTTCAAAAAGGGCCTCTCCTTCACCAGCCACTTTGTCGGCTTGTACAGCAAAATTTCCTGTCGCACTTTTTGCTGACTGTGCGAACTGGGCTACAGGTACGGTTTGGACAGGAGAACCTCCCATGTCGAGAAAATCAGTATCTTTCTTTACCATCACATTTATAAAATACTGCGTCGATGACCAATCAATATCTTTGAATGATTCAACTGTTCCGGTCTGCCCGTAAGCATCCGGACCCCCAACTAACAGGCTGAACAAACCATATGGTGATGTCGTGATGAGGTGGTCTTCCTGCCATATTTTTTCTCCTGAGGCACTACCGGCATGTATGGAGATACGCACAGTCAATTCCTGGGAAGGCAAAGGTTTACCGGTACTATCCCTTGCAACCGCCTGGTATGAAAAGCCTCCTGTTGGCTGACTATACAGTGTTGTGAATGATAACAGAACCAGGGATACAAGAATCCCTGAAGCCTTGATAAATCTCTTAAGTACTCCCATGATAACTGATATTAAGTATTTTAACCTTTTGATCCATCACACAAGTTAGAGAAAAATTCGCTTTAACAATTTATATCGACTAACATATAATAAATTCACTGTTGGTTAATCATGTATTTTAACATAATTGCTTATAAGGAAACAGGCTGGTTCTGATCAATATGAAACACTCAGAGAATGTGTTGCTTCAGGCTATATTTAGGTTATGCAGATTACCGGATTTGATATAAAACTTGTAAATTTTCTCTGTTAATATGGCAATCGAAGAGAATAGGAGATCATTTTTTTAACAAATTTTTCGTCATCCGTAATCATTATTATTAAATTACTGCCTATTATAATCTCTATTACAAATGGTTTCAAACTTTAAAAACTTCAAAGCCAGGGTTCGTCCGGACCAATATGTTACAAGCGAGGGCAGAAGATTTGATGCAACGGTGTGTATCTCATTTTTTGATGAAAACAATAAGGAGCAAGCATACCATGAACTGGCTTATTATGATACAGAAGCTGTCTACAGACTAATCGACGAACAGAAACCGGTTATTCTTGACGAGTGTTATATTGAGGATTTTTCTTTAACAGGGTACCGTAAATCCAGAAACCTGGAAGAGAAATCGACAGTTACATTAAATAATTTTAGTGCGAGATTTACCTATTTTGACTCAAAAATTGAAACAGACTTTTCCTATGCTTTTATAGATGGAGAGGATATTTCATTCCAGGAGAGCCGGTTTATTAATGGGAGGGTCTCTTTTCATATGACACAGTTTTCTGCTGGAGCTAAGAATTTTTCCTATATAATTTTTAAAAACGGAGAAGTTGATTTCTCAAATACGAAATTCAACAGCGGCAATATCGATTTTAAGAACACGATATTTTTAAAAGGAACTAAAAAATTTCAATATGCCGATTTTGGTAATGGTAATGTATCTTTTATAAATACTGATTTTGGTGAAGGTGAGGTAAATTTTATCAACACACATTTTGGTAAAGGAAATACTTCATTTAAAGCAGCAAGATTTAAGGCCGGAAAAATTGATTTTGAGTTTGCCAGATTTGGTATTGGTGACATTTCCTTTGAACGAACAGAATTCGGCGATGGAAAGGTTGATTATCGAAAAGTAGAATTTTCCGGGGGAAGGCTTAATTTTAACAGGGCCTCTTTTGGGAATGGAGATGTTACTTTTGAAGGAAGTGAACTCACAGATAGCAGAATAACATTTAAGAAGACAGATTTTGGCACAGGCAATCTGTTTTTTGAGGATGTTGAATTTGGTTCTTCTGAAGTCTTGTTTGAGGGGGTCTATTTTAATAGTACCAGCCTGAATTTTGGGAAATCGTCTTTCAAAAAACTGGCTCTGATTTCATGTCAGATGAATGCTTACGTCGACTTCAGAGTGAATCGTTGCACATATCTGGACTTATCAGATTCGATAGCCCGGGATATTGTTGATTTTTCATCCTATGACCATATAGTCAGGATAGATTGTTTGAATCTAACTGGCATGCGACTCGTTGGACAAATATACATCGACTGGTTTGAAAACAATGTCAGTCATATCATTAACAGTCAAAAGGAGTCGAGTTATGCTGAAAAGGCTGAACAATTCAGAATTCTGAAGGAGAATTACGGTCATATCGGAAATTATAAATCGGAGGATCTGGCTTACATTCAATTCAAGCGTAATGAACAAAAATCAATACTTAAAAAGTCATTGGGAGAATCAAAACTGAACGGTCTCTGGCAACTGCCCCTGTTTGTATTCAAATTTATTGTTGTTGACCGAATGGGTTTGTATGCAACTTCTCCTGCAAGGGTGATACTTAGCTTGCTTATTATCTATTCTTGCTTTAGCCTGATTCACCTCACCTTCCCCTTTTTAATAAATACCAGTATCAGTTGTATTGCACCTGATGATGCTTTTATCGATAAAATCCTTAACACCTTATTATAGTTTGATAACTTTTACTACCGTTGGTTACGGTGATTGTTCGCCAAATGGATTTTTGCGCGGAGTTGCTGCGGTTGAAGGATTTGTCGGGCCATTTATGATGTCTTACTTTACTGTAGCTTTTGCCCGTAAAATTCTCAGGTAAATACTATTCAAAAGTTGGATATACCGATTATAACTATTTGAAACCATTGAAATTGAATCAGATAACTTTCCACCCTTTCCTTTTGGCCAGCCACCTGAGCTTTACCTCAGGTTTTACGCAGACAGGGTTAACAACTCTTTCAAGGATAAAGCGGTCTGTGTAGGCGTCGCCATAATACCATGCAGTGTTGATCGGAAGATTAAAGGCAGTGCAATATGCTTCCATTCTTACTGCCTTTTCCGGACCGAATACCAGCTGTCCGACAGACCTTCCAGTAAAGCGGCCTCTGTCGGTTTCCAGCCGTGAACAGACTACATCGTCCATGCCAAGATACCCGGCAATGGGTTCGCACAAATAGGGCAGCGCCGATGATAGCAGAACGAGGCGAGCATTGTTTTTACGATGAAAATTAAGCTCGTCAAGAATTTCCGGCCTGACCAACTTCTTCATTTCGGGAACGATATACTTTTCTGCAAGGATCCTTACATCTTCTTCCCTTAAGTCCTTTAACCATTGCATCATAGAAAGTACTATTTCGCTTGCATTTTTAAGGTCAAATTTGTACACCAATGAGTAAATGACAGCCTGCCGGTAGTCCCGCTTAGTCATTAATCCCATTTTTCGTGACATGATAACAACAAGCCGGCTGCTGTTCACTGAGAGAATTGTCTTGTCAAGATCAAATGCCGCGATATAAGAATGGTTGCTCTTCAATTGCACAGGATTGGAAACTTTGTTTTATGTAAAAGGTCACCTCTATTGTTAAAGATAAATGAAATTTCGTATTCTTCAACTCAATCTTTCGATTGGGGTTTATCTAACTACAATTATAATTACTTTTAGGTGACTTAACTCACCTGCTGTTTTTTTTATCCCAGGGGTAATCAGCTTAGAAATGTTGGAGGTAAGAGATTTTTATTACCTGGTCGGAAGTTTGGCCTGATCATTATTTTTTAAACAGTTGGGCGGATTCTACCACTTGTCCTTTTCGCCGGTCGGGCTCGCACGGCAATTGTTGCTGAGGATGTGATTAAAACCCCTGCGGAATGTATGGCTTTCAGCCGGGCTCTGTTGGTTAGTCTGTACCTGCGATGAGATCGGCTACCTGAAGGAGTTGTGACCGACACAGGCGGCCTTACTGATTGCATGCGACATGGTTACTAACATTGACGAAGACAGGTTGTCATGACTGAGGAGAGAAACTTTCAGGATGATCTCAAAAAGTCGTAATCCCGAGGGTATGGATATGGCGGACGATTATTACAAAAAGCACAGGGGTACCAAAATGCAGGTTACCTGCAACCAGCTCTTTCAGGCAAGTCTGCTTTTAAGTATCTATCCGTTGAATCTTCTAACCTGTTCAATACGCATGGCAAATGGCACTTCATCGTGAGAGAAAGCATATTCGATAGACCTGCTGCCTTCTGATCGTGAAAGGATCTGTATGTGGCTTTTTTCCAGGGCCGTATCCAATTTTCCGCTGCATCTCTTTTCTACGATAAGCTTAATGGAGCCATAGTAGAGCTCTGTAATCATATTTACCCTCCTGATCCGGCCATCATAATCCTTCCATTTTTTCTCTTTCATCAATTCAAGGTACTGATCGATTTTCACCCTGAGCAGGTCATCCATCATTTTAACCTGGAGATCCCCGAAAACGAATTTACTGATCGTATCCAGTTCGAAGTTGCCTTCAATCTTTCCAATGACCGGGTGCTGCAGCTCGGTGATCAGATCCGAGTTTATATCTACATGCTTATCTGCAAGCTGTGCAGGGATAAGTGCAATATCTGTACACTCCTTTTTAAAGTCTTCAAATTCAGTTTCATTGATGAGTCCGGCGTCCAGAAAGGCTGTATAAATATTATTTGGCATTCCCGGATAGGAAAAACCGGGTGAGCCGATCAGCGGGTTCCAGACAAGGTCCCCGGTGGCAATACCTGCATGAGAAGCAGCAATGAGCTCCAGTCCGTAAATGTTTCTGAATTTCCTGATATCCATGGCGATTTGATTTTAGAGATGAAAAGATACCTATTTTTGTAGAAACAGCAAAGGATGGATCATCATTTCCATATTCATTCCTGCAATAGGTCATTTTTTTGGCTCGATATTGAAAATGATTTGTTTATTTTGTTGACTCATAATTGACAATGAATATTCTTGATATTATACTTGTTATTCCTTTGTTATGGGCGCTCTACAGGGGTTTCAGAAAGGGACTGATTTATATGATTGCTTCTTTAACTGCACTGGTTCTGGGTATTCTGGGGGCAATGCGGTTCCATGCCCAAACTGGTACAATACTCAATAACTGGTTTAATATCAATCCGGAACACCTGAACCTGGTTTCATTTGCTGTTACCTTTGTTTTCATTGTTATAGTTGTGCATATTGCTGCATTTCTGGTCGACCGTCTGATTAAGGCTGTAGCACTCAGCTTTCTAAATCGTGCAGCCGGTATGTTTTTCGGACTGTTCGTTACAGCTTTTGTTGTTAGCATTGTTCTGATGCCAATTGATGCAGCAAATAACAGGAAGGAGTTTATAAATAAAGAGACGATAGAGAGATCGTTGCTTTATCAGCCCCTGAAAAGCCTGGCACCTACTGTATTTCCCTATCTTAAACGGCAGGAGTTTAAGAATTACCTTCCATTTTTAGACGGGGAAGAGGAGCAGAAGGACAAAACTATATAGTCAGGCAATTGAGAATATTAAGAATGAAATAGTAACAACGGCCGAAAGATTTGCCGGTATTATAAATGGTGTTAGTGGAGTTTTAAAAGATAATTGTTACTGGAATTATGAATTTTGTTGAAGAGTTACAATGGCGGGGAATGGTCCATGATATTATGCCGGGAACTGCTGAATGCCTGGAAAAGGAGATTATCTCTGCCTATGTAGGAATTGATCCGACAGCAGATTCGCTTCACATTGGCCACATGGTAGGGGTAATGATGTTGAAGCACCTGCAGCAAGCCGGACACAGACCTATTGCATTGGTAGGAGGCGCAACTGGTATGATTGGCGATCCGAGTGGAAAATCACAGGAGAGAAACCTGCTTGATGAGGAGACGCTGAGGCACAACCAGGAGTGTCTGAAAAACCAGATTGCAAAATTCCTCGATTTTAATACGGAGGCACCCAATAAAGCAATAATGGTAAATAATTATGACTGGATGAAGGGGTATTCATTCCTTGATTTCATTCGTGATATAGGTAAGCATATTACCGTGAATTACATGTTGGCCAAGGATTCCGTTAAAAAGAGGGTCTCCACGGAATCAGCTTCCGGAATGTCATTCACCGAATTCACCTATCAGCTTGTTCAGGGGTTTGATTACCTGCATCTTTACAGGAAGTATAATTGTAAACTGCAGATGGGGGGATCCGACCAGTGGGGAAATATCACTACCGGAACGGAGCTGATCAGAAGAAAAGAGGGGGGTGATGCTTATGCACTTACTTGTCCGCTGATTACCAAGGCGGATGGGGGCAAATTTGGCAAAACTGAAGAGGGAAATGTATGGCTCGATCCGAAACGAACCTCGCCTTACAAGTTCTATCAATTCTGGTTGAATGCATCTGATGTGGATGCTGAAAAGTATATAAAGATCTTCACGCTGCTTTCAAGGGATGAGATTGAAGACCTTGTTGTGGAGCATCAAGGGGCACCTCATCTTCGTGTTTTGCAGAAAAGGCTGGCTGAGGAGGTTACCAGTATGGTTCATTCTGCGGAGGATTGCCAACTCGCTGTTGAGGCTTCAGGTATACTTTTCGGGCATGCCACAGAAGAGACACTTACCCGGATTCCGGAGGAGATGTTTTTGTCCGTATTTGAGGGGGTCCCCCATTTTAGAATCTCTAATGAGCAGATGAATTCCGACATCATACAGCTACTTACTGAACACACATCGGTTTTCCAATCGAAAGGAGAGCTCAGAAGGCTTTTACAGGGTGGAGGATTGAGTATTAACAGGAAAAAGGTTGTTGATCCTGATACAATAATTACTCCGGGTTCTTTCATCAATGGAAAATACCTGTTGATACAAAAGGGAAAAAAGAATTATTACCTGATCAGTGCCGGCTGATAATTACAATATATCCAGGTTTGGGTTTTCAGGTGGTTATTGCAACAGGTATTGATTTCCCGCAACTCATTGGTCAGGCGCCGGGAAATTCTGCACTTAGTATTGAAATATCATCAAAAATAGAGGCACTCCCTTCGAGAATACCCTGCTTTTTAATGATGGATTTGATATTCCCTACAATAGGATCATCGTTTTTTAATTGAATCTCAAGCTTTTCTGTTCCTGTCTCAATGCCGGATTCATTCAGGACCTCCACCAAACCATCGGTATAACAAAGCATTTTTGAACGTTCATTCATTATCACCGATTGCACCTTGAGAAATGGTAGTTCATCGAGCATTCCCATACCAACAGAGCCGTTGGTAAGGTAAACTATTTCTTTACTTTTTGTCTTATAAAGAATGGGAGGGTTGTGCCCTGCATTCACATATTTCAGCTCTTTTGTGCGATAATTGTACCGTGCAATAAACAGGGTGATAAATTTCTCGCATTTTGCACTGCTTATCACGCGCCTGTTGAGCTTCATCATGAGGGATTCCATAGTTATCTCTTCCGTAAACAGCGCCTGTAGGTTGGCCTGAAAGTTAGACATCAGAATAGCTGCAGAAATTCCCTTTCCAGAAACATCTGCTATACAAAAGCCGATTTCATGGTCGTTCAGTTCAATTACATCATAATAGTCGCCTCCAATTTCAAAATGCGGCTGATAGAATGCAAACATCGAAATACTGTTATTCGATGGCAATTGTTCGTCCTTGGGTATGAGCATCGTCTGCATTCGCCGTGCTAGCTCCATTTCACGCTTAATGGCTTCCTGTCGCAGGGATTCTTTAAACAGACGTTTATTTTCTATTGCAACAACAATAATGTTCGACAATGTCTGTATGAATCGTTGATGCTTGAGGATGGGACTCATCCCCTCCCCCTCCTCTTCGATATCACCAATTAAAACAAAGGCGATGGGCTCGTCTTTGTGTGTTACCGGGATAATAATGTCAAGAGGTTCTGGGAACCTGTCATGATGGGTTGTCACATGTTCTATCTCGGTATGGCACAGGAGGTCCTTTTCTATATCAATTTTCCTGAAGAACTCCGGTGAGAATCCTGAGTTTAGTATACACTCCCATTTTTCTCCGAATTTGATCACAAGTACTTTTCCGATTGACAGGTCAATGGTGAGTAGCTTTTCAAACCTGCGAACCAGTTCACTTATAGCAACATTATCATTGATTGCCAATGTGATTTCAAGCAGCGAATTAAGCTTGAATTTCGAAGTTTTCAGGCTGTTCAATGATTTTACCATGAAATATAAAACTATCGGTGTTTACTTGCGAAGATAGGCAATTTTATTTTCTAACCCGTTCAGCGTATGAGCGGTCCCTTGTGTCTACCCTGATGGTTTCACCTTGCTCTACAAAGATGGGGACCATTACAGTGGCCCCTGTTTCGAGGGTAGCCTGCTTAAGTGCGGTGGAAGAGGATGTGTCTCCTTTAACTCCCGGCTCAGAATAGGTGATCTCCAGCTCAACAAAGGGGGGTAATTCACAGGAGAGCGGGGTTTCATTATCCGCGTGCACAACGATTTCAACTTCCTGTCCCTCTTTCATCAGGTCGGGATTATCAATCAGTTTCTCATCAATAACGATCTGTTCAAATGTGTCAAGATGCATAAAACTGTAGCCCAGGTCGTCTTTATAAAGGTATTGATATGGACGTCTTTCTACACGGGCTGTATTGACTTTTACTCCTGAGGAGAAGGTATTGTCAATAACCTTACCGGTAGTGAGACTTTTAAGTTTTGTCCGTACAAACGCCGGTCCCTTTCCAGGTTTAACATGTTGAAACTGTACAATGGAATAAAGGTCATTGTTGTATTCAAGGACCAAACCGTTTCTAAAATCTGCTGTTGTGGCCATATATCCGTATCATTGTTTTACATGGTGCAAATTAAGGAAATAATTTATTCAGAGGCAATTTAATGAAGAGTTCAAAGGACTTTCTTTTTTGGTGTTGTTGCTATGAAGTCTTTCAGATAAAAGGGCTCGAAATAGGCGGTGTCTTCAAATTCATTGTTGCGATAATGATCCAGGGCTATTGGCACCATTGATCTGGAAGAGGGGTGTATATCTGTGATAAAGTGGGCATTTGGGTGACGAATCACATCTCTTATTTTGTCAGACCCGTTCCCGAAAAACACAATATGGTTTGATGCAAGCACAGTATCAAAACTGGAATTTTCAACCACAATTGCCGTCACAGCGGAAACTTCATGGTGGCTTTTATCATAGATGGCGCAAAAAACTTCCATACGTCGTGCATCAATCATTGGACAAAACAGGATTCCAGGGATCTGTTGTTGAATTTCCATCACCTTTTCATTGCGCAAGGCATTTATAACCATAGCCTGGAGTGTTCCAATACCTATAACCGGTATGTTTTGGGCGTATGCAAAACCTTTGGTTACCGATACACCGATTCTCAGACCGGTATAGGATCCTGGACCTTTACTTACGGCGACAGCATTGATCTCTCCAGGTTTCAGACCGGCTTCATCGATTACCTCCTGCATGAACACTGTGAGGAGCGATCCATGTGAACGGTCAACATTACTTTCCCTGAACGAAAGAACTTTTTCGCCCATACTAAGGGTTACAGAACAAATATTTGTAGCGGTTTCAATGTTGATTATAAATGGATTCGCCATACTGTTTAAAAAGGTATTATTCTTCGGAGTAGAGTTTATCAACAGGTACTACTTCCAGGCTGGTACCATCTGAGAGTTGCTTGGAAATGGCTGAATAGGGAGCAATGATTATCTTGTCATCCGGTTCCAGACCACCTATGATCTCTATGTGGGTATTATCTTGAATACCGGTTTCTACAGGTTTCATCACCGCTTTCCCATCACTTTCAACAAATACTACAGTCTCTTTTTTCTGTTTTTCATCAGCCAGAGGATCTTTTATTTTTTCTTCAGACCCTTCATCACTGTTTTCCTGCTTATTTAATACCCTTGTTGTGACGGCCTGAACAGGGATTGAATAAACATTTTTTCTGCTTTCAGTTTGAATATCTGCTATGGCGGACATTCCTGGTCGCAGCGGATAGGGGTTTCTTTTTGTGATTTTATCGCTGTATGATTCCGGAAGGAGCCGTATCTTCACATTAAAATTTGTAACCTGGTCGGTAGTGATTCCGGTAACATTGGCTGAAACTGGGATTTCTGTTACTATACCTTTGAATTTAGTATCGAGATAGGCATCTACCTCAACAATTGCAGTATCATTCTGAGTTACCCGTACAATATCGTTTTCATTCACCTCCACTTCGACCTCCATCATACTCAGATCTGCGAGTCTGAGAATTTCTGTTCCCGACATCAGCTCCGTTCCTACAACGCGTTCACCCAGTTCAACATTCAGGGCTGAAATAATTCCTTTCATGGGAGCATATATGGATGTTTTGATCAGGTTCTCTTCAGCTTCCTCAAGGGCGGCCATGGCACTTTTTACAGTAAATATGGCAGCTTCCCGTTCTGCTTTCGCAGAGTTAAAATTGGTTTCAGATTGTTCGAATTCCGATTCCGAAATGGCTTTCTGGGAGAAAAGCAGCTTGCTCCTCTCATAATCCAGTTGTCGCATTTGAAGTTGGGCCTCAGCCTGCCTTTCCCTCGCTTTTGCATTGTTTAGTGATGCTTCTGCACGATTTCTGGCCATGATATAGTTTTCCGGTTTGATCTTGAGCAGGAATTGTCCCTTATCGACATTGTATCCCTCTTTTATAGCGAGTTCAACGATCTCACCAGATACATCCGGAGAAATTTTCACCTCTTTCTCAGGCTGTATTTTGCCATTGGCGGTGATAATCTCTGTGATATCCCTTTTCTGGCCGGTTTCGACGGCGACTTTTACATATGCCTCCTGGCCAAACCATCCGCTCTTACTTCCAATGCCAAAAAACAGCAGGAGCACGACGGCCAGGATTGATAAAATAATGAGGATTTTTTTTGATTTCATTTTTTTGATTCTGTTATCCTTTATAATGTTATTGGCTCTCCTTTATAGAAATTGAGGATTCTTGTTTTAAAAATAAAGTCATATTTTGCTTTCAGCAGATCCGACTGGGTAATGATCAGTTGGTTTTTAGATGCATTGTAATCTACTGTGTTTACCAGTCCGACTTCAAATTTCTTTTCTGTATAGTTGAATGATTCTTCTATTGATATCAGTGCTTTTCCGGTTGATTCATATTTTTTCAGTGCTGCCACAGCATCTGCATACGCCTGCTGAATGTCGCGGAAAAGTTCATTTTTTCTCTTCTGCAGTTCGAGCTGAGCGTTTTCAATGCTGATACGTGCATTGGCCAGGGAAGCGTTTACCTGGCCGCCATTGAAAATAGGAATGCTCAGCCCAAGACCGACCCCTATGCTCAAATTGTCGCTGATCTGTTCAAAAAACGGATACTTACCCATGATTGGGAGTCCAAATGGATCGGTATCTACAACTTTTTCTCTGATATCAGAGAAGCCGGTATTATAATTTCCTGAAAGTGACAGGGTGGGGTACCTCATCCCTCTTGCAATATCGAGGTCTTTCAATGTTGCCTGAAGGTTGTATTCTGATCCGATGATCTGTGGCATAATCTTTTCAGAAGTTTTGAAAACATCCATAACATTGACTAACAGCTGGTTCTCCCCAGGTTCCTGAAGATCGGGAACAATGATTTTAAAGTTCCGATCATACGGAAGATCAAGCAGCTGTTGCAGGTTCAGGTAGGATAAAACCAACTGGTTTTCTGAATTTACCAGGTTTAGTTCTTCTCCGGCAAGTTGTGCCTCTATTTCGAGTGAGCTTCCTCTGGCAAGTTTCCCGGCATCAACCAGTTTTTGGGTCCGTTCAACCTGCTGACGGGTGATCTCCAGTTGATTTTTTGTTACCGAAAGAAGCTCTTCATTAAATAGAATTTGCAGATAAGCAGCGGCGATATTGAGTGAAATATTGTTCTTAATCCTCTTTACATCCTCGTAGGCCGACATGAGGTTAATTTTGTTTTGTTCAATGGTGTTTCTTTTTTGAAAACCGTTAAAAAGATTGACCCCTGAGCTGACATTGACGCTTATGGAATTGATCTGTTGATTGTTGGTGAATTCATAAGTGGTCTGGTCGAGTGCCCTCCCCATGGAATAGCTGTAGTTTGAACTTGCGTTCAGGTTTGGTAATCTTGAGGTTTTCGACTGATCGAGTATGATTTTACTGTAGTTTGTATTCAGATCAGCCTGTTTGATGGTGATGTTATTCTCCATCGCATATTGAATACAGTCTTCCAGGCTCCATTCCTTATCCTGTGTGTAAACTGTGCTAAAACTAGCCAAAAGGAAAATCAATGCAGCCAAACTATTTTTAAACATGTTATGTTAATTTTGGAATTGTAAAATCAAAGATATGGATATTGAGTTTATTTAATTGAAATGGCAGGAAAAAAAAGCATTGTTTATAAGGAAATAGGTGAGGTGCTGTATTACAGAAACACCAGGGCAAAAAATATTGCTATCAGGATTAATGCCGAAGGACATGTCAGGGTAACGGTTCCCGGACATTGCAGCCTTCAAAGGGCAGAAAGATTTGTGATTGAAAAGAGTGGCTGGATTTCTGGTAAGAAAGAGAAAATCAGGAGGCAGATTGAGAATAATCTTACATGGAAGACAGGAAGTATAATTGAAATGATCACCGGGAGGATTCATATTGACAGGGGTTTGGGAAGTGGTTTTGAGATTTCAAATAACGGAAGTGTTTACAGGGTTTCAGTTCCGGCCGGGTATGATGCAGGAGAACCGGATCACTCGAAAATGCTTTACAATTGTGTTGCCCGGATCGGGGCCCTTGAAGCAGGAATTCATTTACCGGAGATTTTAAGGGAGTGTTCGGAATCTTATAACCTGCCGTTTTCCGGGGTTACTGTTCGAAGAATGAAAACCAGGTGGGGAAGTTGTTCCACAACGAATAGAATAAGTCTTAACAGCAGTCTGATTTTTCTTCCTGAACAGCTGATTCGCTATGTATGCCTGCATGAATTGATGCATGTGCTTCACAAGAATCATAGTCACCGGTTCTGGGGTGCATTTACAGAGATTATGCCCGACGCAATGGTTCTCAGGAAAAAACTCCGGCAACAATCAATTATTGCCTGAAGCCTCCCTTAATTTGAGCCACAGTTAAACAGGGTTAACAACTACCCTGCATCAATATCCAGTTCCTTCTCTTCAACAATGAGTTGAAGACAAAAGGAGTAATCGGAAATGATCTCATTGGAGTTAACCTGTTCAGGTTTCTCTTCAGAAAGTTTTTTCATTGAATTCAGAATTTGCTGCATGTGCAAATTAGTTCTCTTTAACTTTTTCTGCTTTAAATCAACATCAAGGTTTAGTAAAATTTGTCTTACTAACCTGTAATGTGACTGAAAAAATTGTTTGAATTTTAAAACCTGTTTTTTATAAATAGAAAATGTTTTAAATTTGCAACCCGATTTGGCCGGATAATTGCTGTTTTTTTGAGATTTAGAGCCAGTCGTGAACAGGATTTGACCCGTGGTGTAATTGGCAACACGTCTGATTTTGGTTCAGAAGAGTCCAGGTTCGAGCCCTGGCGGGTCAACCAAAGCGGGGATTTTATCAGTTTTGATGGAATCCCCGTTTTTTTATTTTTTCAAGTCCCTTTCCAATTGCGGGATTGGAGAAGAAATATGAAGATACGTTGGGGGTTCGATAACATAATGAATGAAGAATAATACAATTAAAATAAAATATTTTATGAAAAAAACATTAGTAATTTGCTGGTTCAATGAATCCTGGAATGGTAAGTTCGGCGGTGGAGATTTGTGACAAAGTGGGTTAAAATATGAATTACTGCAATAAGTATTATGGCGGCGTGTTTTTTGCGACACAATTCTCATTTGTATTAGTTGCCGATAACCCGAATGAAATTGGTGACATTTTAAATAAAGTAATAAGTGTAATTCCTTCTGAAAGTTCTTTCGCCCAAAGTATTAATGAGGCTATTAAATGGCATGGTGAAAATTCTAATAACTGGAAAGCCAGCAGGCACAAAACCAATCAAAAGTGGCCTGAGGATATTGCTTCTCCTTCAGGTGTTTTCGAGCCTTTTAATATTGATGCTATGATTAACTCAGCATGGGTAGTTATGGGTTTGCTTGATGGAAATACCAATTACCCAATGGCAAACATAAAGTGGTTATAAAAATACTGAACCCTGTAGAGCATGCAAAGATCGAGCTCAATTATGCTGGTATTTATGGGGATAAGCCATAATAAGTAAAGCTTTAACAAATTATCATGAAAAGAATATTCGTATCAATTTTTGCAGTATCGATTCTCCTTAACTTTTTTGTTTCATGTACAAAAAAGCAGGATAAACCATTAAATGTAGTCTTTTTTTTAGTTGACGATCTGGGTTGGAGTGATTTGGGATGCTATGGAAGTTCTTTTTATGAGACTCCCAGCATTGATCGTTTTGCTGAAGAAGGAGTGCGTTTTACTGATGCCTATGCTGCTTGTCATGTATGCTCTCCTACCAGGGCAAGCATCATGACGGGTAACTACCCGGCATCGATCAATCTGACCGACTGGTTAACGGGAAGACTGGATTTCCCTTTTCAAGAATTGAAAAATGTGGAAATCAACCAGCACCTGCCTTATGGAATAAGTACCCTGCCTAAAGTGCTCAAGGAAAACGGATACCAAACTGCCATATACGGAAAATGGCATTTGGGCGAAGACTCTGCCTCTTTTGCACAGCAGGGATTCGACCTGCATATTCCCAGTTGGAACAAGGGATGGCCAAATAAAGGATACTTCTCTCCGTATGGAATGAAAGGACTTGAAGGTGGCCCTGATGGAGAATATCTTACCGACAGGCTAACAGATGAGGCACTTAATTATATCGAAAAGAATAAAGACCACCCATTTTTTCTGTACCTCTCACATTTTGCTGTTCACGGTCCGATAGAAAGACGACCTGATTTAGTGGAAAAATATAAGAAAAAGCTTAATAAGTTACTTGTTCCGGATGAACCACCTTATATCCTCGAAGGAAATCCTGATACTGAAAATCCATTCACCCGTAAAGAACTTTCCGATTTCCTTAAAGATGATGCTTATGAAGGCTACCGGGTATTTCCTAATCGAATAGTAAAAATTAAGCAATTCCAGGATAATGTCGAATTTGCGGGGATGGTTGAAAGCATGGATGAAAGTTTCGGTCGGGTGCTTGAAAAATTGGAGGAATTGGGAATAGACGATCATACTGTTGTCATTTTTTATTCAGATAATGGAGGTATGTCATCCGCAAATTTTAATAATCCTGACCGTGAAATTCCGGAAGACAAAACGGATAAAGCATTCTCCACATCCAATTTACCCCTTAGGGGAGCAAAGGGCTGGCTCTATGAAGGAGGAATCCGTGTGCCGCTGATAATCAAATGGCCGAAAATGGGATTGCAAAAAGGTGTATGCAATGTACCGGTTATTAGTCCCGATTTCTACCCTACCATACTGGAAATGCTGGGGATACCGGTTCCATCTGATCATAATTTGGATGGAGTAAGCATAGTTCCTCTGTTAAAAGGAGAGGAAAGTCTTGAAAGGGAAGCGATTTACTGGCACTTTCCTCACTACAGCAACCATGGAATGCAAAGTCCGGGCGGGGCAATACGTTCAGGAGAATATAAATTACTGGAGTATTTTGAAAACAATACAGTACAGCTTTTCAATCTGAAAGAGGATATTGCTGAGCAAAATGACCTTTCATTAACTGAACCGGAAAAGGTGAAAGAATTGCGGCAAATGCTGCACAAATGGAGAAACAGGGTTGGTGCAAAAATGATGGACTCCAATCCGGAATGTAGCAGAAAGGAAAATTAGCAATAACTAAATTATTCATCTGCCGCCACCAGACCTTTCCTGGTCATGATCCAGGTTTTACTGCTCAACTTCCTGGCTGGAAGATGATCAGCATGGTAAGCAGATTTAATAATCTCACGGGTTTCATCATCGAGGTGAATATATTTTCCCTCCGGAACTTCAATGGTCACCTCTACACGCGGATACCGCCATTTATCAGGTCTCTCTATAAAAAAAAAGGGATTAAGAATTACCTTGTTACCGTTTGTAACGAAGTGATAGTTTAGGTTGGCAGCATTATCCACCGCATCATCTCTGTTTCTTCCCTTTGAGTGCTTTTTGATTTCGAGCATGTAGCTCTCATCCCCTGAAAGGTCGATTTCCATTTCCACCTGTCCATATATCTTTTCAATGTTTTTTGAGATGAACCACTTATTATCTGAATCGAGGTTGAATGAAAAGGTATTATCAATTTCCATTTTTTGTGATTCATTCACGGAAATATATACCGTATCTGACATAATACTTAGCCCATTTTCAGTTTTGCTTACTCCATTGCTGGAATAGTTACTGGATTCCATTGCCAGGATGCCAATGGTCATTAGTAGCGATACAATCCATAGCATGGATGCCCCGATGGCGAGTCCGCGATTTTTTGTTTTTATTGAAAAAATTAGTTTGATCAGTCCGTAAATCATTGCGATTACCGGAATAAGAAATAGCAGTGTGAGTGATATCACGAGCAAAGCGATGCTGGTTGGATCAGTAAAGGGTGCCAGCATGTCGCCTAAGGAATAATTGTAACCAGGTAAAGGAAAGACCTGCATGCCAACAAAGGCTCCTGCTACAATTCCGATGATAATGCCTATGCCCGAAAGGACAAACACAGTGCCTAAAATGATGAGAATTACTTTAACAATAACCAGAAGGATTTTTCCAGCTTCCGAGAGAAAATCGCCAGCAGCTTTTTTAGTTTTTTTTACAGGCTCCGATTTTGCTGCAGTTTTTACATGCTCCCTGGCTGATTCATATTCTTCACGAATTTTTTTTTCTATGTTAGAGACAGTTACCGGTTCGCCCCTCATTTCCAGTTTTTGTGCTGCTGTCAGCGCTCTTGGCAAGACGATCCAAAGTATAATGTAAACCAGGATTGATGCCCCCCCCAGGAAGAATAGCACAATAAACAGGATCCGGAATAATAGCGGGTCTACATTAAAGTATGCACCAAGTCCGCCGCAGACACCTCCGATGACTGAGTTTTCGGGATCCCTGTATAACCTTTTGGTACCGCTGCCTGTGGCAGACGCAGAGGGTCCGCCAGGAGGGCTATCCTCATTAGCTGTATTTATAATCTCCTCAGGATCACCCATTATCTCAATTACTTCAACAACGAGTATCCTTGTAATGACCTCTTCATCTTTCGATCTTTTTTCCTGGAATAATTCGGCAATCCTGGCTTCAATATCGTTGAGGATCTCCTCACCACCCTCTCTTCCGGAAAAGTGTCGGCCAATTGCATCCAGGTATTTTTTTAAATGATCATAGGCATCTTCATCTATATGGAAGATATTGCCGCTCAAATTGATTTTTATTGTCTTTTTCACAATTTCTGGGTTTTTAGATTCTAGACTTAATTGCTTTTTCTGGCAACGATCTTTATTGATTATTATATTTAAATCTACTTAAATAATTGAGTTGACCGATTCTGTCAGTTCTTTCCATGATTTTTCAAGTTCCGACATGTAGGCTTTTCCTTTATCAGTCAGTGCATAGTATTTTCTCGGCGGACCCTGCCTGGATTCCTCCCACCTGTAACTTAGCAATCCGGCATTCTTCTGCCTGGTAAGCAGTGGATACAAAGTTCCTTCCACTACTATAAGGTTCTTTGCCTTCATTGTGGCAATAATATCGGAGGCGTAACAGTCCTTTTTACTGACAATTGCCAGGATACAGAACTCAAGAACCCCCTTTTTCATTTGTGCCTTTGCATTTTCACTGTTCATTTCCGGCATGGTTTATCCATATGTATTATTAATAACCTGACAATGCAAAGATATAAAATTAATTTAGTACTATGCAAAACATAGTACTAAAATTTTATAATTCTTTTTTTTTTATCATACATTGGTTCTCTGAATTCAATACCTCCAAACTGCAAGCTATGGTAGTGCAAGGAAATATTTTAAAAATGCAAACCGTACTGAATGATCCAGTCAGTTACTACCTGCCGATTGGCGGTAATGAGTTGTATATGAATGAGATGATAGGGAATAATATCCTTCTGGAATATCTTGGAGAGATTCATTGTATCAGGTGTGGCCGAAAGACCAGCAGGTCATTTTTCCAGGGATATTGTTATCCATGTTACACTTCGGCCCCTGAAACAGAAGTGTGTGTTCTGAATCCTGAGCTTTGCAGGGCGCACCTGGGTGAAGCAAGGGATATGGAATATGCAAAGGGTCATTGTCTTATTGAACATGTTGTGTACCTGAGCATCACCAGTGGAATAAAAGTTGGAGTTACAAGAAATACCCAGGTTCCGCATCGATGGATTGATCAGGGAGCAGTTATGGCAATTGAGATGGCAAGGACACCGAACAGGTATTTGGCCGGATTGGCAGAGGTGTCTCTTAAGGTGTATGTTGGTGACAAGACCAATTGGAGGGGGATGTTAAAAGGTTAGGTTACCCAACCAACTGATCTGCCAGGGAGGAAAAGTGCATTGGCAGATCTTCTGCCGGAGGAGCTGAAAAAATATGTTGTTGAGAATAACTACATTACCAGAATAAACTACCCTGTTTCACAATATCCCCATAAAGTTATCAGTCTGAACCTGGATAAAACAGCCGTACACCAGGGAAAACTAACCGGAATTAAAGGTCAATACATCCTGTTTGATGATAACAGGGTTTTGAATATAAGGAAGTTTGGGGGGTATAAGATCAGGTTAAGTTTTTAAAATAATTTGTTATACCATTAAAACCTTAATCTCTCTTCTGAGCTTTTCCCATATGGATTCATCCATTTTAGCCCCGTAAACTTCAATCACCCTGCCGGCGATTGCTGCTCCGATACTGCCGCATATTTCCAGTGGCTGATTATGGATCAGGCCAAACAGAAAACCTGCGGCATACATATCTCCTGCCCCTGTGGTATCAACAGGACTGGATGGTCGTGCACCAATATTTGTGAGCACACCTGCGGAACTGACCAATGAGCCTTTGACCCCTGTTTTAATAATTGTTATTTCAGTGATTTCACCGAGCATCCTGGCCGCCTCTTCCGGATTTTTTCCCGTGAGTGATTCGGCCTCAAGATCGTTTGCGAAAAGAATATCAACATATTGATCAATTAATTCCCTGAAGAATGATTTGTGCTCCTCAACGATATTATAACTTGCCAGATCGAGACATACTTTCAATCCATTAATATTTGCAAGCCGCAAGGCCTTTTCAATAAGTTTATGATCCTGCACAAGATAACCTTCGATGTAAAAATAATTGTATCCGGCAAATATATTTGAATCCAGGTCCTCGATGGATAATTCAATGGCAGCTCCCAGGTAAGTGGCAAAGGTTCTTTCGGAATCAGGAGTAATAAATGCCATCGCTCTGCCAGTTTCTGTAATACTTTTAAACAGGATTGGCTCGATCATTTTGTTCTTCATGTCCTTGTAAAAAAAACTTCCAAGATCGTCGTTACCAACCATTCCAATAAAACCGGTATTTACACCCAGGTGGGCAAGCCCATGAATTGTATTTGCTGCAGATCCACCGGAAGCTTTTTGTTTTGGCATTCCGGCAGTTTCAGCATTTAAAAAATTTGATGTTTCATGATCCACAAGGGTCATGCTTCCTTTTGGCAGCCCAAATGTATTGAGGATTTCATCGCTCTTAAGGGTTGTAATGATATCTACCAGGGCATTGCCCATTCCCAGTACTTTCATAACACAAAAATTTGGGTAAATATAGAAACTTATAGGCTTTGAGATTGTGCAGTGAGGAAAGAATTGATTTTTTACCGGAAATAATTGTATTATTAATCAAAAGGCTCTATTTTTGCGTCGCTGTTTGAGAGCAGCTTCCATTGAAATACTTTTCCTCAGTAGCTCAGTTGGTTAGAGCGGCGGACTGTTAATCCGTAGGTCGTAGGTTCAAGTCCTACCTGAGGAGCTGAAGCCGGGGTACAGCCCCGGTTTTTTTTATCCATTCTTAATGTTTTACAACAATCCGTGACTATTATTCGTCTTTCATTAATTATCTTCACCAGTCATTCAAAAAAGTATTAGTTATGAAACAATCTTTTCGTGGGATAGCCTGTGTAATCTGTATATCATTTTTATCCGGGTTGCATTCCCAATCGCTCGATGAGTTGCCATTGCCCCTTGATCCTGCTGTAAAGTATGGAGTGCTTGAAAATGGCCTGACCTATTATATTCGTTCAAACGCGGAGCCCAAAAACAGGGCCTCTTTTTATATGATACAGAATGTTGGAGCAATCCTGGAAGAGGACCACCAGAATGGAT
This sequence comes from uncultured Bacteroidaceae bacterium, assembly GCA_964539395.1. Taxonomy (GTDB): domain Bacteria; phylum Bacteroidota; class Bacteroidia; order Bacteroidales; genus M55B112. The sequence continues at coordinate 24,095 of CAZIIU010000005.1, read as the reverse complement.
TAGCTCATTTTCTGGAGCACATGGCCTTTAACGGAACAGAAAATTTTCCGGAAAAAGGAATATTAAATACCCTCGAAAGGCATGGTGTGGCATTTGGTTATAATATCAATGCCTATACTGCCCAGGATGAGACTGTTTATAATCTAAGTGAGGTACCAACAGACAGGCCCGGGTTAATGGATACCTGTTTACTGGTGCTGAATGACTGGTCCAACTACCTGTTACTTTCAGAAGAGGAAATTGACGCAGAGCGGGGAGTAATTGCTGAAGAGTGGAGGACAAGAAGGAATGCCGGTTTCAGGGTATATCGTGAATCCATGCCTTATATCTATAACAACTCAAAATATGCCCGGCGGGATGTTATCGGCGATATTGACGTAATCAGAAATTTTAAGCATGATGAATTGCGCGATTTTTATCACGACTGGTACAGAACGGATCTGCAGGCAATTGCCGTTGTGGGCGATTTTAATGCTGAGGAAATGGAGAAAAAGGTCATTGAGCTTTTTTCAAAAATTCCGGCTGTTAAAAACCCGAAAGAGAGATATATAGTATCTATCCCGGATAATGATGAACCTGTATTCGGTCTTGTTACGGACAGGGAGGCTGACCAGTCAATCATTAGTCTATACATTAGGGAGCAAATGGATCAACCCGGGATTGAAACAGCTGATCAATTAAGAAATGACTACATCAGGCAGCTTTTCAACTGGATGATGTCACAACGTATTTCCGAGCTTCTTCAAAAGGGCGATCCACCGTTTGTTGCAGGCAGTATTCTCAGGAGCTCACTCACAAGAAAGAATGATGTTACCCTGATCCGGGCCATTGCCAAAACCAATGAAGAGGCTCTGGCACTCGGCAGCATACTGGAGGAGGCGGAGAGGGCAAAACGGTATGGATTTTCACCGGGAGAGCTCGACCGAGCAAAGAGCCACTATCTGAACATGTTGGAAAACAGGGTGAAAGAGAAGGATAAAATTACCAATGATCAGTATGCAAGACAATACCGCGCTCATTACCTGGAAAACACAGCCTATCTTGATGTTGAGACGGAGCTGGAGTTGATGCGCGTTCTTTACAGTACAATTTCGCCGGAGGATTTTATGCAGCTTATGCCTGATTGGTTCAGTCTTAAGAACAATGTGTTGGTGATCAGTGGTCCGGAAAGTGAGGATGTGACGCACCTTTCGGAACAGGAGGCGCTTGAACTTTTAAATACCTCTTCGAATGCGGAGGTTGAACCTTACCAGGACGTTGAGTTGGAAACTGCTTTGATCAGCGATGAGCTGGTTGCAGGGACAGTTGTTTCAGAAAGGAAAATAACCGGTCTTGATGCTGAGGAGTGGACACTTTCAAATGGTGCAAAGGTTATCTATAAGTTTGCTGATTATGAGAAGGATAATATTGGTTTTAGGGCCTACAGCCCGGGGGGGACATCGCTTTATGAACGGGATTATTTACCTTCGCTGGGCATGCTCCCGGATTTTGTCCTGATGTATGGCGTGTCAGATTTTGATCAGACAACACTTAAGAAAATGCTTACTGGTAAAACAGTAAAACTGAGTATCGATCTGAATGAATTATCGGAAGGTCTTACAGGGAGTGCTAGTCCAAATGATTTTGAAACATTCATGCAATTGGTACACCTTCGATTCACTGCTCCAAGATTTGATCAGGAGGCTCACAAGGCAATTGCAAGCCGGTATCTTTCTTTTGTGGAGAACATGAGCAAGAATCCACAGAAAATAATGAGTGATTCACTTACCATGATATTATCGGATTATCATCCCCGCGCACGGGTCATGAACACCGAATACATTCAGGATGTTGAATTTGAAATGATTGAAAAGGCCTACCGGGAAAGATACAGTAATGCCTCTGATTTTACCTTCTTTTTTGTCGGTAATATTCAAAAGGAGGAGCTTATTCCCTATGTGGAAAGGTATATTGCCTCACTCCCTTCATCCGGAAAGAGGGAAAGCTGGATCGACCGGGAAGTAAATGAACCGGACGGACGTCTTGTACGGGAGATTGTGCTTGACCTGTCGGTACCTAAATCAACCTCTGTTATTGTATTAAATCAATCAATAAAATATACTCCGGAGAATCAGGTGATGATGCGAATGATCAGAGGTATACTTGATTTGCGGTTTGTTGAAACCATACGGGAAGAAGAGGATGGAACCTATGGAGTTATGATAAATACATCTTTGAGCCACTTTCCTGATGAAAAGGCGACACTCTTTACTATGTTTGATACTGACCCGGAAAAAGTGCAGTATCTGAAGGGTCTGATCTATGAAGAATTGGAGAACCTCATGAAAGGCGGACCGCAACAGAAGGACCTTTCAAAAACTGCAGAGAACATGTTAAAAGAGAGGGAGCAGAACCGGGAGCACAACAATTATTGGATGAATGCATTGTTCAACTATTCTCTTCACGGGTACAATCCCGACGATCCGGCCAATTATGAACAGATTATTCAATCTGTTACCATAAAGGATGTACAGAGATTCATGAAGAGACTTTACAGGAATGCAAATATAGTTGACCTGGTATTTTATCCTGCAGAAATTTCAGAAGAGACCGGTAATCTTCCATAGAAGGTTTAATCCTTACCGGTTGGTCGTGATGGATATTCCCGGAAACTGATTTTGAGCAGGTGATGATCAGAAGAGTCCGTGTAGATTTGCGTTGATCTTGTCAATCACTACACTCAGGTCTTCCGGTTTTTCAGGAAAATCGTAGTTATCGGCATCGACGATCAGTACTTTCCCCAGGTTGTAGGTTTCAATCCACGCTTCGTATCGTTCATTCAGGTGTTTCAGATAATCAAGCCTGATGTTATTTTCATATTTTCTTCCCCTGTTTTGAATCTGGTTAACAAGTGTCGGGATTGAAGCTCGAAGGTAAATGAGCAGGTCGGGGGGTTCTATCAGCGAACTCATCAGGTTGAACAGTGCAAAATAGTTTTCAAAATCCCTGGTTGTCATCAGTCCCATACTATGAAGGTTCGGAGCGAAAATATAGGAGTCTTCGTAAATCGTACGATCCTGAATGGTGGTCCTGCCACTCTGTCTTATTTTCACGATCTGACTAAACCGGCTGTTGAGGAAATAGATCTGCAGGTTGAATGACCAGCGCTGCATATCTTCATAAAAATCATTCAGGTATGGATTGTCGTCGACATCTTCAAATTGCGCTTCCCACCCATAATGTTTAGCAAGCAGCCCGGTAAGGGTAGTTTTTCCGGATCCGATATTTCCAGCAACAGCTATATGCATAATTGGTCAATTGTGAACAAAAATCTAAAATACGAACTATTTTTGTTAAATCAGCTGCCTGATTTCATCAAGGTACTTTCTGTCATTTGACAGTCTTGGCATTTTATGTTGTCCACCCACCTTTCCTTTCGTTTGAAACCAATGATAAAAAGTGTCCTTTGCGACAGCAATCACAGTTGGTTTAACCAGCGTGGAGTTCTTATATCTTTTTGCTTCATAATCTGAGTTTATTGAGCAAAGAGCCTTATCGAGCACATCTGTAAAATGTTCCAGGTCTTCCGGCTCTCTTTCAAACTCGATTATCCATTCATGCGATCCTTTGGTATCGTCAGACATATAAACAGGTCCGGCTGTATAATCCCTTATCTGAGCTCCGGTATGACTACAGGCAGTCATTAAGGCATTTTCAGCATTTTCAAGGATCACCTCCTCACCAAACGCGTTGATGAAATATTTTGTCCTTCCGGTGATTCTGAATTTATGGGGTGTGAGGGAAGTAAAGGTAATGGTGTCTCCGATCATGTACCTCCATAATCCGCCGTTTGTACTGATAATAATTGCATAATTAACCCCTTTTTCGACCTCACCAATGGTGAATACAGGCGGATTTGAGTCAGAGAGTTTTTCCAGCGGAATAAACTCAAAGAAAACGCCATAATCCAGCATGAGCAGCATGGAAGGATCATTCAGATCATCCTGTATACCAAAAAAACCTTCCGAAGCATTGTATGTTTCCAGGTAATTCATGTGAGGTGTGGGGATGATCTTTTGAAACTGTTCCCTGTAGGGAGCAAAGCTGACACCGCCATGGACAAACAGCTCAAGGTTGGGCCATACTTCGAGCAGGTTCTTTGCTCCTGTAGAGTTGAGAATATGTTTTAACAATACCAGGTTCCATGAGGGAACACCTGCAATGTTCGTGACATTCTCCTTGACAGCAACTTTTGTGATTTTTTCAACTTTTTCCTCAAAATCGGGAATTAGAGCTACTTCTGCTGAAGGAGTACGAATAAAATTTGCCCAGAAAGGAAGATTCTCAATTAATATGGCCGAGAGATCACCATAATATGATTGTGTACTGTAATTGTTGATCTGGTGACTACCTCCAAGGGTCAGGGATTTTCCCCTCAGCACCTGGGAATCAGAAAATTGTTTTGTATAGAGAGCCAGAACATCTTTTCCTCCACGAAAGTGACACTCTTCCAAAGCCTCCGGGCTAACGGGTATAAACTTACTCTTTTCAGAGGTTGTCCCGGACGATTTCGCATACCATTTAATCTCTGTTGGCCACAGTATATTTGGTTTTCCTGAACGCTGAAGTTCGATGTAGGGAACAATATCTTCATAGGTTTGAACCGGCACCCTTGCCTGATACTGATTGATATTTTCAATATTTCCAAATTGGTATTTTTTTCCATATTCAGTGTTTTCGGCCTGGCGGATCAACCTGTTGAACACTTCCTGTTGCACATTGCCAGGGTATTTTTTAAACAGTTCAATCTGGTGCAGTCTTTTTACATTGAGCCAGGAGATAATGGAATTGATCAGAGGCATATAATTGGGGATTTATAAAATCAACATTGCATCACCGTAGGTACCGAACCGGTATTTTTCTTTGATGGCAAGTTTATAAGCATCCATCAGTTGATCATATCCTGCAAATGCGGAGACCATCATTAAAAGCGTTGAATAGGGTAGATGAAAATTCGAAATCATGCGATTGGGTACGCTGAATTCATAGGGTGGGAATATGAATTTGTTGGTCCAGCCGTCAAATGGTTTCAGATGCCCGGTAGTTGAAACAGAGCTTTCAAGGGTCCTCATAACAGTTGTGCCCACAGCACAAATATTACTTCTCCTGTCTTTTACCATGTTTACTTTGTTTACCGCCTCATCCGAAATGATGATCCTTTCGGAATCCATCTTATGTTTAGTCAGATCCTCAACATCTACAGTCCGGAAATTTCCCAAACCAACATGAAGGGTTACATAAGCAAAATCGACCCCTTTTATCTCCAGCCGTTTTAGCAATTCCCGGCTAAAATGCATTCCTGCTGTAGGAGCTGCAACTGCACCTTCATTTTTTGCAAAAATTGTTTGGAACCTTTCCTTGTCTTCAGGTTCAACCGGACGATTGATAAATTTAGGAAGGGGGGTTTCACCCAGCTCAAAAAGGGTCTTCTTAAAATCATCATAGTCGCCATCGTAAAGAAAGCGAAGTGTTCTTCCCCTTGAAGTAGTGTTGTCAATTACTTCGGCCACCAAAATGTCATCTTCACCAAAGTATAGTTTATTACCTATGCGTATTTTTCGAGCCGGATCAACCAGTACATCCCATAAACGCTGCTCCCTGTTTAGCTCCCTCAGCAGAAATACTTCAATCTCAGCCCCGGTTTTTTCTTTATTACCATACAGACGCGCAGGAAACACCTTCGTGTCATTAAAAATCATGATGTCCTGATTATCGAAGTAATTGATAATATCCTTAAATATCTTGTGTTCGATTTTTCCGGAATCGCGGTGAACGACCATCAGTTTTGATTCATCCCGGTTTTCCCGGGGATATTTTGCAATTAATTCAGGTGGCAGGTTAAACTTGTACTGTGATAACTTCATTCTGTGAAATGTGTAATTATTTGAAAATGATAATATTTGTTATTAAGGCTGGGCAGAATACGTTATACGTAAGAAACACAAAAAGGTTACAAAGGTTTTAAATATTTTATAATATCGTATATTTTTTCTGCATCTTTTACATGATAATCGCCGATGCGGGTTCTTCTTAATGCTGAGAGGTGTGCCCCCGAGTTCAATGCAATGCCCAGATCCCTGGCCAGGGATCGAATATATGTACCTTTACTGCATAAAATTCTCAACTGGATAACAGGCAGGTCGAAATTCAGCAGTTCCAGTTGATGAATCAGAATTCTATTCTTTTTCAATATGAATTTATCTCCCTGTCTTGCCATATTATATGCTCTTTTTCCATCAATCTGCTTGGCTGAAAAAATGGGTGGGGATTGCTCTGACTCCCCTGTGAAATCATTCAATACCTTTATAACCTTTTCCCTGGTAATATGGGAATAGGAATATGTTTGGTCCACCTCTGTTTCCAGATCGTAGGAAGGTGTTGTTGCACCAAGGGTAACTTCAGCAATATACTCTTTATCAAATGCAGTAATCGATTCAATTTTCTTTGTGGCTTTTCCTGTACAGAGTATCAGTAGTCCGGTTGCAAGTGGATCAAGTGTACCTGCATGTCCTACCTTGATTTTCTTTATTCCGAGTATATTTTTTAGTGATATCCGGAGCTTATTAACCACATCGAAAGATGTCCAGTCCTTCTCTTTATCTACCAGAATTATTTTTCCTTCAATGAATTGTGCTGGGTTGGATTCATTCATGACCAGATTCAGAATATAATGGCAATTAAACCGATGACGAGGCAATAGGTGGCGAACCAGACCAGCTTTCCTTTTTTCACCACATTGATCATCCACTTGCATGCCAGGAAACCACTAATGTAGGCTGCGGCAAAGCCTGCGATCAGCGGGAGCAGATCAGTACCGGCAGTTCCTTTTTCGGTCCAGTCGAGAAGTTTGAGAAAAGAAGCACCCAATATTGGAATGAGCACCATCAGAAAGGAAAACCGGGCAACCTCTTCCCGGCTATTTTTCAGGAGTAAACCGGTAGCAATAGTGGCTCCCGACCTGGAAAGACCGGGAATAACGGCAAATGCCTGAGCAATTCCGATAAGCAGTGCATTCGACCAGGTAATGTTTCTCTTATGGACTGCTTTCATGAAATGGGCAAGAGCCAGAAGCAGCGATGTACCAAGCAGTGCAATTCCAACCGGAACCAGTGTGGATCCTGAAAGGTTGAAAAGTGCTTCAACTTCAACTTCAAAAAACAGTCCAACAGCGAGCACTGGCAAGGCTGAAAAAAGAAGTTTACCCATATAACGCAACTCATCGTTCCATTTCATTTTCATTATCCCGTTAAACAATGCTTTAATGTCTGAGAAGAAAACGGTAATTGTGCTGAGTACAGTGGCCAAATGTACCATAACAGTAAAGCCCAGGCTTTCCTCAATTTCCACACCAAGAATTACTTTTCCTATCTCAAGATGGCCACTGCTGCTTACGGGCAAAAATTCTGTTAATCCCTGGATGATACCCAGGATGATCGCTTCTATGATGCTCATTATGAAAGGTGCAAATTACGCTTCCTGGTCGGTTTTGGGTCTTTTCATTATTGCCCAGATCTCAAATATGAAACCGAATAGAACCACCATTGGGGCCAATGTGATCCGTCTGAAGCTAAAAATTTCCTCTTCTTTGAATACAGCAGGATCATCGGTTTTTCCACCTGCCATTAAAAGAAATCCTATAACGATAATAACGAACCCAATAATCAATAGCCTATAATTTTCAGGTCCTAAGGCAAAGTTCTCTTTTCCCGTGTTTTTCCTGGCCATAGTTGAATTTAATAAAAGAGTTTATCTGGCTTAATATTCAGATATTTATTTACTGCAAAGAAAGTAGAAATCCAGTTAATAACAATGCTTATTACAAGGATTATTGCTCCAAGAAGTAAGATATTATTGGTGTTGGAAAAGGAAATAATATTATCAAGCTCTTCTGCTGCGATATGAACCAGGCCTGCGATCAACGAAATGGCGATTACGGATCCGATGATTCCGTTAACAATACTTTTTAGAAGAAAGGGTTTACGGATAAATCCACGGGTGGCACCTACAAGTTGCATTGTATTGATAATAAATCTTTTAGAGTAAATTGACAATCTGATGGTATTGTTGATCAGGGTAATTGCAACCAGGGTGAGAAGAAGACTGAATCCGAGAATTACAATGGAAATCTTCCTGATATTTTCGTTGATGGCATACAGTAAAGTTTTTTTGTAGACGACCTCATTCACTGCATCATATTTCAGGATTTCCTCTTCAATAAACACAACTGAATCGGGGCGAGTATAACTGGCGTTCAACCTTAACCTGATGGAAGGCGGAAGGGGATTATAACCAAGAAACTCTACAAAATCACCACCAACAAGCTGTTCTGTTTCAAGTGCTGCCATCTCTTTGGTAATATACTCTGTGGATAAACTATAGGGTTTGGCATCAAGTATCTTCTGTAACTGAAAGATATCGGCATCTTTAACATGATCCTTCAGGATGATGTTGAACCCGATGCTCTCCCTCACAGTTTTATTGATTTCCCTGCTATTAATGATGAGGAGTCCGACTATGCCTGTCAGGAAAAGTACCAGCGAGATGCTGATAATGGATGTCAGGTACGAACTTGTGAGTCTTCTGCGATTGGTTTTATTCTCTTTTTTTGACATGGCAAAGGATTGTCATGTTTCAAAGATAGAAATTAAATGAAAAATCCCCGTGATTTTTTCGCGGTCAAATATACTGCCTCTACTACTTCAATTAACAATACTTCTTCTACTCCTTCAATCAAGAATGGTTATCCAGCCATGCAGGTCTTCTCTGTCGCCATATTGAATGCCGGTGAGTTCCTCGTAAAGTTTTGTGCTTACCGGACCGGGATTCTTCCCGTTTCCGAAGCTGTAGGTTCTGTTCTGGTCGGGATCGAATATTTTTCTAATAGGTGTGATAACTGCTGCAGTTCCGCATGCACCTGCTTCCTCAAATTCTGAGAGCTCCTCCAATTGTATGGCTCTCCTTTCAACCTTCATTCCCATGTCTTTTGCAAGCTCCTGAAGACTTTTGTTTGTTATAGATGGTAAGATTGAGTGTGAGTCTGGAGTGATATATGTCTGGTTCTTAATTGCAAAGAAATTGGCAGGTCCACATTCATCAATATACTTTTTTTCTTTTGCATCAAGGTACATCGCTGTTGCATATCCCTCTGCATGAGCCTTGGCAACAGAGGTCAAGCTGGCTGCATAATTTCCTCCCACTTTAAGATGACCAGTACCCAGCGGTGCGGCTCTGTCGTGGTCGCGGGTGATCAAAATATCAACGGGTTTGAATCCATCCTTAAAATAGGGACCAACCGGCATAACAAATATCATAAAGAGGTACTCTTTTGAAGGTCTGACTCCTACTTCCGGACCGGTACCTATCAGCAGCGGACGAATATAGAGGGACGCTCCGGTTCCATATGGTGGTACAAAACGCTCATTCAATTTTACAACTTTTTCTACGGCACCCTGGAACAGTGATTTAGGCACCACTGCAAGCATGATCCCTTTTGATGAATTTATCATACGTTCAGCATTTTCATCATATCTGAACAGACGGATCCTTCCATCCTTACCACGATAGGCCTTAAGTCCTTCAAATGTCTCTTGTCCATAATGCAGGCATGTTGCCCCCATATGGAGGTTGATTTCAGAAGAACTGGAAATTTCCAGTTCACCCCATCGCCCGTCTCTGTAGTAACAGCGAACGTTATAGTCAGTTTTACTTATACCAAAACCCAGGTTTCTCCAGTCCGTATTCATTGTTGTATGTTTTAGGATTCAAATGTAATGAATCGCGGGGTGTTGTACAATCCGGATAAGATGTTTTAGAAGGATGTTTTATATCTTATTTCCACGCTTCAAGGTTTTTTAGCTGTTCATCAGGACTTATTTCACGGAGTCGTTGTGCTGCAACTGTAAAGTACCTGAATCCGTTAATAAGGTTTTTTTGTTTTATCAGGAATTTTTCTTTTGAAAAATCTTTCAGCATATTTTTTTCCTCCAGGTAGAGAAGTTTAACCTGGGTAATATAATCGATGCGTCCAAGAAATTCCATTCTTGCATCGATTAATATTGCTTCCAGGTTGTTTTGAGGAAGAAAAGGTTCCTTGGTTGAAAGTATCAGGTTGAAAACACGCTCTGTCTGATCGGGATCAAAACCAAATTCCGGAAGTATACGTCTGGCAATATCGGCCGATTTATTTTCAAAATTCTCATAGCTGTCTGATAATCCGGAGAACAATAAGGTTGCTGAAGCGAGGAGGAGCAGCATATCCTCTTCGGAAACATTTTCAGATCTGCCTAAAAGTTCAGTTTGTTCATATACTTTTTTGAACATCTGACTTTTATGAAAGTGAAGGCTGACCAGGTGTTTAACATTAATCAGCTCCGAAATACGCTCCTTCAGGTCCAGTAATTTTAACATCTGTAGCTTAGTAAAAAAGCGTTTGTTTGGTATTCCGCGCAGATCAACGGATAATTCAGGCCTCAAACCGGTTACGAAATACATATCAATGTTACCCTTATACTTGACAGGCAATTTTCCCCTGTATTCACAAATGAAGAAGTCTTTTACAAGGGCGTGGGTTGTTCCCGAGATATTTACCTTCCCCCCTTCACCCGATGATTCCATGCGTGAAGCGGTGTTGACTGTGTCTCCCCAGATATCAAACGATAATTTTTTATGTCCGACAACACCTGTAATAACCGGGCCTGTATGGATTCCAATGCGGAGGTCCCAAATATCTGCCTTTTTCTTTTTAAGTTCCTTCATATAGTACTGCATCTCCAGTCCTGCAAGAACAACCTCAACCGGATTAGAACTGTTTTTTACCGGAATTCCTCCGGCAGCCATATATGCATCACCGATTGTCTTGATCTTTTCAATGTTATACTTTTCTACAACCGAGTCGAAATGAAAGAAGAACTTATCCAGTTCATCGATGAGCACTTCAGGGTTCATCTCTTCTGCAATTTTCGTGAATCCCTGTATGTCACTAAAAAGCACTGTGGCCATTTCAAATTTCTTGGATTGCGCACGTCCCTTGCTCTTTAGCTCTTCAGCGGTCCCTTTTGGAAAAAGATCGGCAACGAGCCGATCCGATTTCTCTTTTTCACTTAAAACTGTCCGCATCCGCTCCCTGATCTCCTCTTCCTTCTGAAATGCAACACGTTTCAAATTAAGGAGTCTCCATTTATAAATTAAAAATGCAGTGGAAAAAAGGGTTAAAAGGTAAAATACCCAGGCGTACCATTTTCTGTATAAGGGAGGATTGACTGTAAAAGTGAACTCAACGGGAGTGGATAATTTACCAAATGAAGTGGCAGACTGGGCTAAAAATGTATAGTCTCTTTCCCAAAGGTTTTCGAGGACAATTTCTCTGCTGCGTGACCAGTCCGACCAATCCTCCTGATAATGGGTTAACTTGTACCTGTAATAGGCGTGAGGGTCGGGTATATACCTAGTATCGGCGAGTTTGATGATAATTTTGCTCCTGGTGAGATTCAGTTTTTGATCCGGCTCGACCATGTTGCTGCTGAAGCCATCAGTTTCAGATTCCATCCTCACGGATTGTATCCTTAAAAGATCATCGGGAGTTGCTGGATTGAGCATAGTGTCAATACGTATGATTTTCCTGTTACCCGATATCCATATGTGTCCCCGGTTGTCGATGATATTTATAATGCGGCCAAATGATCTGTCACCTGTAATCTCAAAAAAAGGTGTGCATACCAGATCGTTACCCAGTCTCCATATTGTTGATGCTCCTGACCCGTCTCTGGTAACACTCCACAATTGGTTGCTATTGCTCACCACCAGATTAGATCTGCCTAGTTGTATTTTGCAGGGTGAGGAATTAATATTCTCGAATGAATCTGATTCCTCCGTCCACTTCCAAACGTTCTTCTCCCCTATTACCAGCAGTTTGTCGTTGTTTTCTGCCAGCCCCCTGATGGAGTCTTCTGGCAACGACTTATAAGATAACTGATTACTCCTGTTTTCAGGATCAAAAACCAATATTTTGTTTGTACCGGAAAATAACCATATTTTGTTTCCTGCTGTAGCAGATGAAATAATATGCCTGGTATCTGTGTGAAGTAAGATTGCATTCCACTCATGGTTTATTCTCCTGAACAGGATTAAACCATCATCACTGCAACAGATAATTGATGACTTGTCAATGATCCGGATAAAATTATAATCCCCTTCAGAAATTCTTAGCAAAGATTGGCCACCTATTTCAAACAGTCCGTACTTTCCTGCTGTAATCAAATAGTCATTTTTACTGTCAATCAGGTGAAAATATCCATTGAATTTCTGAGATATCTTTCGAAGTTTCAGTGATATTTCATCAACAATATCAAAACAGTAAAGACCTTCACCGGTCCCGACATAGAGCAATTCTCCTGAATTTGCAGTTGATAAAACCGATCCCGGAATAATACGTGTCAGGTCAAGGGTATAAGTTCTTGAAGGGTATTCAACTTTATAAATATTGAAATCAAAGATAACCCAAAGATCATTAAACCGGTCCTTAAAAACAGCCACGGGTTGTGAGGAGGGTAGATATCCTGGACCTGATAACGGTGTGATTTCCATATTTTCTATGGACAGAATATCCAGTTCACCCCGGGAATCATTTGTTAGGTAAGTATCTCCGGTAAGATGCTGGATAATATGAAAATCATACTGTATCTGGTTGAATTCTGTTATGTAATGACAGGTATCATTTCCGGGATGATAAAAACAGACTTCACCATTCTCCAAACCTATCAGAAGTCCGTCTTTCCAATCGATAAGTGAAAGAATCTTATTGTTTTTCAATTCATCCGGAGATAGTATGAGGGAGAAATCATTCTTTTTCCATTGATACAGTCCTTGCTTGTCTACTTCAAGGAAAATTTGCTCCCTGGTACGGTGCAGTTTGCAATACAGGCGGTTATAGAAGAACAATTTTGCCAGGCTGTCATTCAATACAAAGATACCTTCCGAAGTGGACAGAAAGGAGGTTGATGCACCGGTGATAATTTCATAAGGATAAAAATCATGATAATGCGCAGTAACCCTTTTCGCCTGGGATCGAAGCAAAGGTCCGTTTGCAGCGTTATAATCTATATATCCGAAATCATTTGAGGTAAGATAGACAACCCTGTTGTTATCCGTGTAACCAAGATATACCGGATCTTCTGCCTGATTATGGAAAACCTGGTCCTGGTCAATTGTCAGAATTCCGTTTTGTTTGCCGATATAAACAATACCATCTGCCGTTCTGATTAATGATGTGTTTGGAGAACGGTTAAAAATTGCAGGAACTTCATATTGAATTATTTCGGGATAGAGTCCAATTGTTTTTTGTACATCCTGTCCTAGCAATAGCAAGGATTTCAGGATGCTTACCAGGAAAAAAAACAAATAAAACTTGTATGAGTTGAAAAATAAATTCATAACTTGTAAACCTGATATGCTCAGACCTGTTCGCAGTAATGTAACCAAAAGTACGCAAATATTTGAATAACGCATTAAATGAAAATTAAAACTACATGATCTATGGAAAAGGTTGATAAGCCTATTATTGTCCCCTGGGATTTTACAAATGTTGCTCAGAATGCATTTCTTCATGCATTGAATTTTTCCAGGGTCCTTGGATCGGGTATTGCCATTCTTCATATTGTAAGCGAGGAGAAGCAAATTGCCGAAAAGGAGAAGGCCCTTGAAGAGACTGCTGAGAGACTTTCAAAGGAATTTGGAAAGAGACCTCATTGTGTTGTAAAGGAAGGAACAATCTTTAAAACAATTGGAGAGGTTGCCAACCAGTATAATGCTGAGATGATCATTATGGGAACCCATGGTATCAGAGGCGCCCAGAAACTTTTTGGAAGCAGGGCATTGAAGGTTGTTGTCTCTTCAAGAATTCCTTTTTTAATTGTACAGGATAAACCTGTGCAGGATAAGCTGGAAACTATCCTCCTTCCTATAGATTTTAAGAAAGAAAATAAAGAGAAGGCGAACTGGATATATCATCTTTCGACCAGGTTTGAGGAGAAAGTTACTATTTTTAAGTCCCACCCCAGGGATAAAGGATTTAAGCGGAAATTACTTTCCAATATGAAATATATTGAGAATTATCTGAAAACCAGGGACGTAGATTACGACATTGTATCGTGCAAGGGAAAAAAGAAATTCAAGGTTGAAGTGGTTGAATATGCGAAAGAGAATAATTTTGATATGATCCTGATCATGGCCACGCGTGATATAACATTTTTTGATTACGTTTTTGGGGCACCTGAACAGTACATAATTGCTAATAAGTATAACCTGCCCGTTATGTGCATCAACCCCAGGCCCCGGAAGATTTCAGGAGGTTTCAGGGCAACCGGAGGATAGTCGATTTCTCGGAGTTTCGAAGAAGATAGTATTTTCCCAGAGTATTAAACTAAACGACAGGCCGTTTTTGCGGCCTGTTGTATTAAGGATATAGAATGAAAGAATTGATATTTGCTTCGAACAATGAACATAAGCTAAGGGAGATTAAGAGTATGTTGCATTCCGCCTGTTCTGTCTCCGGTCCCGGGGAATATGGAATTGACGGGGAGTTACCGGAGGATCATTTGACACTTAAGGAGAATGCATTACAAAAGGCTGAGTTTATCTGGAAAAAAACCGGAAAGTCCTGTTTTGCCGACGATACAGGATTGGAAATTGATGCACTGAATGGTGAGCCGGGCGTTTTTTCTGCCAGGTATTCGAGGGTCGGTAATCCGGTATATCCTGAGATGGAGGTAGTGGAGGGAAATATCCGTAAAGTACTGGAGAAGATGCAGGGTATCAACCATCGAAGCGCCAGGTTCAGGACAGTGATTGCGCTTATTATTGACAAACAGAGATATTTTTTTGAGGGTGTGGTTAATGGTGTTATCACAACGGAAAAGAGGGGAAGCGATGGTTTTGGATATGATCCGCTCTTTATCCCGGATGGCATTCACCTGACATTTGCAGAAATGGATCCTGCATACAAAGACAGGATCAGTCATCGCGCAAAGGCGGTCAGGCAGCTTGTTAATTTCCTTATTTCGGGAGATCATTCTGCTGGCGAAGAGTAATATCCGCTCCTTTTCTTCGTACTATATAAAATGATTTAAAGTTGAGGACACTTAAGGATATTTTTATTTTAATTGCTACATCACTTTCCTGTAGTTATGTTTCTGCGCAGATAGCAGTTGGAGAATGGCGGACACATCTTCCTTACCAAACCGCAAACATTGTGATGTTGACCGACAGCAAGGTGTTCTGCTCTTCTACTGGTGGATTATTCACTTACGGACTCTCAGACAAAAGTCTGGAGAAACTTTCTAAGACTGACGGACTTGCGGATAATGGAGTTGTTGCAATGAACTGGAGCGAGAATGATCAGATTGCTGTTTTTGCGTATGGGAACGCCAACCTGGATATTTTTAGAAATAACCGGTTCATCAATATTCCGGATATTATGAAAAAGCAGGTCCCGGGTGATAAGTCGGTATACAACATTACTTTTCTGGACGGAAAGGCCTATCTGTCTTGTGGATTTGGAATTGTTCTGCTTGATCTGGACAAACTCGAAATATCCGAAACTTTTATTATTGGTGATGATGGAGTAAAGCTAAAGGTCAACCAGGTTGTTTCAGATGGCACTTATCTATATGCTGCAACAGACCGGGGCATTAGAAGGGCAGAGGCAGAAAACCCTTTTCTTATTGATTATAATTCCTGGGATTTGATGGAAAACCTTCCTGATCCTAACGGAATCTATTCCGCTGCGGCTTTCTTTAACGGACGCTTATTTGTTGTATATCGTGATTTAACTGAAAGTTACAGGATATTTTATCTGGAAAACGGATCCTGGGGGGAAATGGAGCAACTGTCGGGTACTGAGTGTAATGAGCTTAGAGTCGCAGGAGAATACCTTTTATTGACCGGTGAAGAGGGGGTGCGATTAATGAGCAGGGATTTTATTATTGTCCGCCATTTCCAGGATGGCAAACCTCGTTCTGCAACTATTGATAGTGATGGAGTAATCTGGATCGCTGATAATGTTAGGGGCCTTATTAGGGTGGGAGCAGAGGGTCAATCGACTTCCATCAGGCCGAATGGGGCCTATTCAGTTAACGCCTATGATATGAAATCTGCTGGCGGGAAGTTATATGCTGTTATGGGGGGAGTTACAACAAACTGGAATAATCTTGGGAAAGATGGTGTTTTACAGATATTTAGTGATCAGAGATGGAGTTTTCAAAAAGACCATGGAATAAGGGATCTCATTGTACTTGCTCCCGACCCTGAGGATACAGAGCGTATATTTGCCGCAACATGGGGTTACGGTTTGGTGGAATACCGTGAAGGGGTACTGCAAACCGTTTATAAAGATGAAAACAGTACATTGGAAAGTATCCTGCCGGGTAAGAATTTTTATAGGCTTGGGGGGTTGGCATTTGACAGTGATAACAACTTGTGGATCAGTAATACCGGGGTTACAGAACCGATATCAGTTTTAAAAAGGGATGGTACCTGGTTAAGCTTCCGTGTGAATGGTATATTAAGCGATTACAATGCACTTGGCGATCTTCTCATAACTGTTGATGGGCATTTATGGGGGATACTTCCCAGGGGGAGAGGGCTTTTTGCCCTGAATTTCAATGGGACAATTGAGAATGAAGAAGATGATCAATACGAACTGGTCAGTGTGGTTGATAAAAACGGTCGTGTGATTACCAATGAGGTTTACGCTTTTGCTGAGGACCATAATGGAAATATTTGGTTGGGTACAAATCAGGGCATTTTGGTGATGTATAGTCCTGGAAACCTGTTTTCTGACGGAACAGCATTTGCCCAGGTGATCCTGGTTCGCAGGAATGACGGTACAGAAAATGCGGATCCACTTTTAGAGACGCAGAAGATTACAGACATCGAGATAGACGGATCCAACCGGAAGTGGATAGGCACTGCAACCGGAGGGGCATTTCTTGTCTCAGAGGACGGACAGGAGCAGCTATATCATTTTAATACAGGGAACAGTCCGATTCTTTCAAACAACATCACTGACATATGTGTGGATGGAAAGTCCGGTGAGGTATTTTTTGGTACTGACAAAGGGATCATCTCATTTCGGGGGGAGGCGACAACAGGTGCAGCAAACTACAACAATGTGAAGGTTTTTCCCAACCCTGTTCGGGAAACCTATGATGGTCCGATAGCCATCAGTGGATTGGTCGCAGAAACTACTGTGAAGATAACAGATATAGGGGGAAACCTGGTGAATGAAATAAAATCCAACGGCGGTCAGGCTATATGGGACGGAAATGACTTTAACGGAAACAGGGTGGCCACAGGCGTATACCTCGTTTTCCTGGCCAACAGTGATGCAACTGCTGCTCATGTGACTAAAATTTTATTCATTCATTAAAGGATGTTCAGTAGCTTTACTGAAACAGTGTAATCCGGGGAGATGCTTCAAAAAACCAGGGCGATAATACTTCATACAGTGAGGTATGGGGACAGCAGCCTGATAGTTCAGGCCTACACCGAGCAATTTGGAAGAATTTCCCTGCTACTCAAAGGGGCCAGGAAATCAAAGAAGAGCAACAGGGCTGCTATGTTTCAACCACTCTACATGCTTGATCTGGATATTTATTATCGCGATAACCGCGAGATGCACTGGATAAGGGAGGCATCTGTCACTTCAGGCAATCCGGGAATACACCTCGATGTGGTGAAGTCGGCCCAGGCAATTTTTATCAGCGAAGTGTTACTCAGAACCATCAGGGAGGAGGAGAAGAACCCCGACCTGTTTGGTTTCCTTCGTCATTCAATTATCTCCTTTAACCAAACTGTACCGGCGTCACCATCTTTTCATATCCTGTTTCTCTTCCGGCTTACAAGGTATCTCGGTTTCTTTCCCAGGAATAATTTTTCAGCTGATGGACGTTTTTTCAATACAGGAAAAGGTGCATTCTCCACGACACCGGATAGTGCTGACCCGGAGTTGGAAAGAAGGCTGGGAGAGCAGTGGCACCATTTTTTTGCATGTGAGTATAGTACAGTTGATCAGCTGTTTAGCAATCATGAGCAGAGGAATCTCTTCCTGGATTCTTTGCTCCTGTTTTACCGTCATCATCATCCTTCAATGAAGGAGTTGAAATCCACGGATGTTCTCAGAACCATATTTGGTTAAAACTTACCGGTTATTCTTAGCTCATTTTTATTAATTTAGAAGCAACTATTGCAATGTTTTTGCCGTATACATAGTGATGTGAACCTGTTATTTGTATGGTGCCGATTAAAAGCTTACTGAGATACCCGAAAACACTTCAAAATTGGTTGAGAATATGACCCCATGCAATTACAGATATCCAATTGCTTTATCCTATCATTTTTCCCCTTCCGGATTAGAGTCTGATCAATCTCATTTTATTGGGAAATATGATATTGACAGCTAAACGTTTAAGCATTTGATTTTTAAGAAAGAAAAACTGTTATAGTAATACCATGAACACAAAAGGAAAATCAACATCGGCAAACCGGCAAGGAAATTTAATGCCGGCGAAAAGATTCAGAACGATCATTGGCCGCAGGATATCCCTATGCCTCCTGACTTTTGCGTTGTCCCTTGGAAGCATCAATACCATTGGGCAGGGAGTGGGGATCAGCGAGATCTCCATTGTCCCGGACGGATCATCAATCCTGGAACTGAGATCAGTTGAGCGGGGTTTGCTTGTTCCAAGGATGACAACTGCGGAGAGGGATGCAATTGCAAATCCGGCAAATGGATTGATTATCTACAACGAAGATCATAACAGTTTAAATATTTACGAGGAAGTTCCGGATATCTGGCGGATCATTTTTTCCGGTTCCTCTTCCGGTGTCAACAGCATTACAGGTACGATGAATCGCATCTCTATCAGCGGTACCACTGCCGACCCGGTGATTGATATTGATGGTGATTATATCGGCCAGCCCTCTATTAATACTTTGGGAACCATTACAACCGGCTTATGGAATGCCGGAATTATACCAGTATTTTACGGCGGAACGGGTCAGAGTGGTTACCTGCCGGGAGAATTATTGATTGGCAATGCGGCCGGAGGATTGACGAGGAATACATTGTCAGGTACGGCGAACCAGGTGCTTGTTAGTGACGGGGACGGAGCAATAACACTTGCAGCACCGCAGGATATCCACTCGGGAGCATCACCGGAGTTTGCCGGTTTGACGATAAGTGGCCTGACAGCCAATTCAGGTGTCTACACTGATAATAGCAGTGCACTGACATCCATCCCACCGTCGAGCGGTACGATTGGTTATTGGAACCGTACAGGGACTACCCTTTCACCCGTGGCTGTCGGCGATAATATTACAACTTCAGGGAATATTTCGGCAACAGGCTCAGGGGCGATCACTTCGGACGGAATGCTAACCGGAAATTCCGGACTGGATATTACAGCAGGAGGAGCTGATATTGCAGGAGGAGCCGATATTTCGGGGGGAGCTGGCATCTATGATGGAGTTATTAATCTGAATGTCAGTTCAAATAATGCAACAAACATCAATACCGGCACATCTGAAGGAGATGTAAGGATCGGCAATTCCCAGAACGATGTGATCATGCCGGCATTCATCTCTGCTGGCGTGGTCCACAATGATGCCAATGGCGTATTGTATTCCGGGCTGATTCAGAACGAAGATATCGAGGACGGTGAAATTGACCTGACCGAGAAGGTGACCAATATCCTGCCGGTGGCAAACGGTGGAACCAATTCGGGAGCAGCTCTTTCCGGCTCTTCCATTATGATATCAGATGGCAGTGCCATTGTACAGGGAGAAGCAGGCACAACGAGTACGGTGTTACACGGCAATGCGTTAGGGGCCCCGTTTTATGGTCCTGTTGAGACCGATGATATTGCAGATTTGAATGTTACTGCCGGGAAATTAGCCGCAGATGCAGTGACAACAGTGAAAATACTGGATGCAAATGTAACACGGAACAAGTTAGCTGATAATGCTGTTAATGCTGCTAAGCTGGCTGTTGCCGGAGACGGAACACCGGACCAGGTATTGATCAGCAACGGTGATGGCACCTTTTCCTGGTCGGACCAGTCGGCCCTTACGCCCGACCTATCCCTGGGGGAGCTAACCAATGTAGGTGATGATAGTGAAACCAGTGCAAATATCCTCATTGCAGACGGTGACAGCTGGGAAAGCCGCGCGGTTTCGGGGGATGCGGGTATATCAAATTCAGGAGTAGTTACGGTGGATCGAATTCATGGAGCAACCCTGCCTGTTGCCGGTGCGTTGACTACAGGCAATGTTTTGCAGGTGGCTGGTGCGGGCAGTCTCACATATGGACCATTAAATATCGCTGGCGGATCAAGTTATATTAGCGGAGTATTACCAGCGTCCTATGGCGGCACAGGCGTTAATAATGGTACAAGTACGATCACACTAGGTGGAAATATTAATACAGCCGGATCGTTTAGTACAATTGGTCCCAATGGGCTTACATTAACGACAATTGGGTTGACCGATGTTACTTTACCCACCACAGGTATACTTGCCACATTGGCGGGTAATGAAACATTTAAAAATAAGAATATTTCTGCGTCAGACAATATGATAACAGGCTTAACCAATTCGAATTTAAGTGGGAGTGCAGGCATTACGAATGCGAATTTGGCGAACAGTTCTCTGACCATTGGTACTACACTTATCACATTGGGAGACACTTCAGCAACGCTTGCGGGATTAACATCAGTTAGTTCGACAGGTTTTACGGGTAATCTGACAGGAGATGTAACCGGAGATTTAATGGGAGATGTCACGGGAAGTTTATTTGGTAATGCAACAACGGCAACCACGGCAACAAATATTGGTGGTGGTGCTTTAGGTTCTGTACCTTACCAGTCTGCTTCCGGAACAACTACTTTTCTCCCTGCAGGTACTGCAGGTCAGGTTCTTCAAACGGGAGGTGGTGGAGCTAATCCGTCATGGTCATCAGCATCATACCCTTCGGTAGCTGGAAATCCTGGAAGTGTAATAACTTCAAATGGTACCAATTATGTTTCAGGATCACTTTCTACTGCAGAATACAGTATACCAAATAGTATTGATATTGATGCTGCAAATACTTGGATAAACGGACCTAATGTCAACCTTGATGCTGGAACTTGGTTTATTACAAGTACAATTACTTTACAAAATGGTAGTACAGATTGTCTTGCTGCGATTCGATTGTTATATGGAACCACAACAGAATCCTCAAGTAATACTTCAATAGCGGCAGGTGAATTTGGCTCTTTATCAATTAGCGGTATTATTACTATAGCCTCCACAACTACCGTTACAATTCAGGCTGCATCTTCTCAAAATAATGGAGGAAGTATAAGACGTAGGTCAGATTTATTAGATGTTGGAGCAAATTCTTCATATATCAAAGCAGTTAGAATAGGGCCTTAAAGATGTAAATTAAGTTAATAAACAGTAAAAATAGTAGATGAATATTATAGAAGTAGTAGAAATGATTAATATGGAATTGAGACTATATTAAAATTCCTGGAAGTAAGGATGCAGCGTTTTATCAATATAGATTATCTCTATCGAATAGAGAAAGGGACTTTAGGGAAGGTCCCTTCTATGATTTGTTTGGTAATGCTCTGTTTTCTTATCCTTTCAAATTCCCTTTCAGCCCAGGTTCTTACAAATACGGGTGCAGTTATTTCAGTGTCGGAAGGTGCAGCCTTAACGGGTGATACAATTGAAAACAATACAGGTACTATCGAAAATGATGGTACGATAAATCTTTCAGGACATTTTCTGAATGCTGCCACATCGGGTGGTGACGGTTTTTTCAATATTGCAGGAAACTGGGTCAACAGCGGTACATTTAATCCCGGATTGAGTACGGTTCAGTTAAATGGGATTTCTTCCCAATCTTTAGTCAATTCAGGCATAGGAAGTTTTTATAACCTTGTTATCAATAATACAGGACTGTTTCCGTTAAGCAGAATCCTGCTTTTTAATGATATTGAGATTTCCAATACGTTGTCATTTACCAGCGGAATTATTGAAACGGGTGCTAATAAGGTATTTCTTTCAAACCAGTCCGCTTCTTCACTTATCTATACTTCCGGTCGGATCATCGGGAAATTTGAACGTGGAATTAGCAATACTGAGGCTTACCTGTTTCCTATTGGATCGGAAGATTATTATAACCCGGTAGACCTAAGTATTAACTCCCTCTCAAATCCGGGCTCGGTATTGTCTGAGTTTTTTGCGATCGACCCCGGAAATGCAGGACTTCCAATATATGATGAAAGTGACAGTACAGATATTTATGGCACTTTTGAAGATGGTTACTGGAGCCTTGAGGCTAACAATGGTTTTTCCGTCGACACTTTCGACTTAAGCCTGGATGGCGCAGGCTTTACCTTTATCATTGAAGATACTGCGATTGTTATAAAAAGAGATGCACCCGATGGTGACTGGTACGTCGATGGTGAGCATGAATATGCAGATGGGACCATAGCATACCGGAATAATCTCACCGGGGGGATAGCTCCTGGAGGAAATCATTTTGCTTTTGGCCGGGGCCATCCGCGGATACTTATTCATCCGGATGATTTTACAGTTTGTGAAGAAAGTGAAGCAACTTTCAGTGTCGGTGCCGTGGGTCCAAAACCATTAACGTATCAGTGGCAGATCAATACGGGCTCAGGCTGGAGCAATCTTTCTGATGATGAAGTTTATTCTGGCGCTGAAACCAGTATTTTAACTATATTTCCTTCAGCACTTTCAATGGATGGTGATCAATTCAGGGTGCTGGTTACTGACCGCCTTGGGCGAACAAATAGAAGTGACTCCGCCACACTCACTGTTGAACCGATACCAACTGCTACAGGTACTGCAGATGAAGATGTTCTCTGCAACAACGGGACAACACATATTGAACTGACCAGCAATTTGCCCGGGGCCACCTTTGAAATAGAGGTCTTGTATAATGGTTCTATTGTCGGGGCATCAGAAGCACTCAATGGCGATACGATCACCCATACGTTATTTAATACTTCTGATAATGCAGATTCTGTTGTTTACAGAATCATTCCCTATGGACCCGGTACCCTGAATTGCGAAGGCCATTCCGATACAGTTGTTATCTATGTAAACCCGACCCCACGCATTGAGGTCACGGTAGTGGAGGATACGATCTGTGACGGGGAGACCTCAACGATCACAGTTACCAGTCCGACGCTACTTACCACGGGTGAGGTTCTGTATGACTTTACCATCGAGGGCACCTCGGGACTACCCGGTGATGTAACGGGCCAGAGCGAGAGTCTTGGCAGGAGCCTTGGCTTTATCGAGCAGACCTTAACGAACAACACGGATCAGTACCAGTGGGTAGAGTACAGGGTACATCCACGCACAACGGGAATGGGAGCGGGAGCGAACTGCGATTATGGCACGATCCGCGATACGGTGTTCCGTATCTATGTAAACCCGACTCCACGCATCGAAGTAACGGTAGTAGAGGATACGATCTGCGACGGCGAGACAGCAACGATCACAGTCACAAGTCCGACACTGCTTACCACAGGCGAGGTTGTGTATGACTTTATCATTGAAGGCACTTCGGGACTACCCGGTGATGTCACGGGACAGACCGAGAGTCTGGGAACGAGTCTTGGCTTTATCGAGCAGACCTTAACGAACAACACGGACCAGTACCAGTGGGTAGAGTACAGGGTACATCCACGCACAACGGGAATGGGACCGGGCGCTAACTGCGACTATGGCACGATCCGCGATACGGTCTTCAGGATCTACGTAAACCCGACCCCACGCATTGCAGTCACGGTAGTGGAGGATACGATCTGTGACGGCGAGACCTCGGTAATTACAGTTACAAGTCCGACACTGCTTACTACGGGCGAAGTACTGTATGACTTTACCATCGAGGGTACCTCTGGTGCAGTAGGTGATGTAACGGGACAGACCGAGAGTTTGGGCAGGAGTCTTGGCTTTATCGAGCAAACCTTAACGAACAA
>CAZIIU010000004.1:28355-100126 GCA_964539395.1 uncultured Bacteroidaceae bacterium | reverse complement strand
TATAATTGGTTGTAATCATGTGATTTGATAACAAGTGCGAAACTTTAATGATTTACTATACTTCCATAAGTAGACGCCAGTACTTGCAACGATTTGAAATAATGACAATTACACATATTTTAGAACTAAACCTATGTGTCAAATTATATACCGACAATCTTTTTTCAGAGGATATCTCTTAATAACCGGTTTGCAACTCTTTATGACACTGCGCTGGGGTCAGTCAGGTCCAGAAGTAGTTTCATTACTCTCCCGGGATCCTGGCCCCAGTTACTCACTGCTTCCGCAGCTTCTTCCGGCCTAAACCGACTGGTGATCATTGCTTCAAGGGGGAAGTCTCCCCTCTCCAGGTAGGAGATCACTGCCCGGAAATCTTCGGGGGTAGCATTTCGTGATCCCATGATATCGATCTCTTTCTGAACAAACAGTTTAGTGGCAAAAGCAACCTCGGTAGCTGCATAGCCGATACAGACCACCCTTCCCGTGAAAGCTACGATATCAATCGCAGTTCTGTATGTGACTGGCGTACCGGCAGCTTCCACCACTACATCAGGTCCATCACCTCCGCTTAGTTCATTTACAACTGCAGCCAGGTCCTCTTTCTTCGAATTAATTGTATGGTGTGCTCCCAATCTGGCAGCCAGCTCCAATTTAAGATCATCAATATCAACAGCGATCACCCTGGCACCCCTCAAAGAGGCACGGACAATGGCTCCTGCTCCGATCATGCCGCATCCCAGTACCATTACCGTATCCGAATCGGTTACACGACCCCTGTTCACAGCATGAAACCCAACGGTGAGTGGTTCCACCATAGCCAGCTCTAGTTCGCTGAGAGCAGGTGCTTTCAGAATTTTCTCCCACGATACGCATATGAATTCCTGCATGGCACCATCTCTTTGTACTCCCAGGGTCTGATTGTCTCTGCATGCATTCCTCCTTCCCCTTCGGCAGGAAGGACAGATTCCGCAACTGGTATAAGGAACGATGGTTACGGCATCTCCTGGAACAAAACTGTCGGGGACCTCCTTCCCTGACTGATCGATCACTCCAGAAATCTCATGTCCAGGTACCCTGGGATAACTCACCATGGGATTCTTCCCCAAGTAAGTACTGAGATCCGAACCGCAAAAGCCCACGTAATCCATGCGTACACGTACTTCACCAATTCCCGGTTTGGGTAATTCTCTTTCTACTACTTTAATGCTCCCTGGCTTTTCAATCACCAATGCTTTCATCTTCCGTTACAGTTTAGCAAGCTTCTTATTGTCAATCTCTTATATTATATATCATATTTTTGAAACTGTAAAAAGCTAATTTTTATGATCTCACAAAAATAAAAAAAAATCCACTGGAGTTGACTACAGATGCAAAATATCTGCTAAGAACAACCTGTAAAGCGTAGTCGCTAAAGAAGTGATGAGACTCTAAAAGACCGGGCAATCGTATGAATAGCCCGATAACAGTTTCTCAATGAATACTCATTTGCAGGCCTGGTGTTTACAACCTCCAATGGTCTATTGTTTCACGCTAATCGTGAACATAACTTAATTATGAATGTTTATTATTTAGTAGATATTATCATAATAATCATCATTAATAAATTCAACAATCATGAAAAACAACACCGGTTTAAACGTGGAGTACACAGGTAAAATGATCGAACTGCTAAATAAATACCTGAGCAATGTACAGGTAGCATATATGAATGTCAGGGGGTATCATTGGAACATCGTTGGAAAGCAATTCTTTTCTCTGCACGCTAAATATGAAGAGATATATGATAGTCTGAATGAACTTGCCGACGAAATTGCTGAAAGGATCCTTATGCTGGGAGGCAAACCCGTACACTCCTTTTCCGGCTACCTTAAAATTGCATCCCTTGAGGAAAAAGTAAACATGAGTACTGCTGATGACACAGTCAAATCCTTTATGGACGACCTCAAAGCTCTGCTTAACGATGAAAGGGAAATCCTGGCTTTGGCCGGAGAAAATGATGACGAAGGAACTGCTAATCTTGTATCTGACAGGTTATCACAACAGGAAAAACTGCTATGGATGTTTGGAACCCTGCTAAAATAGTACCGGTCACACCAAAATTGTAGCCTGCATACCGTTCTGAATAATCTCAATCTCAAGAAGGGTTTTTCAGGACGGTTTATGTATAATTCCACATCATCTCTTTCTTCCAGCATTATTATCACTCTTTCTTGAGTTTTCACGAAATTCAGCGTTTTATTACACCTTACACGAAAAGCAGTGCTGCGAATGCTTTAATCATAACTTATATCTTGCTATATTTGGCTGAGGATCGTAACTGACAGACAATAAGATTTCAATATTGAGCGCGACCTGGAGGCACTTTCATAAATCCAGGCTTTGTTCCTCTGCTCTGAAGTAACATGCTTCGAAAAATGTGTCGTTAATTACACTGAAATGAGAACCCGATTCAGCGCAATAGTCCTGTTTCCCATCCCTTACAGAGGATGGACGTTCTTTTCCCTCCTCATGTTTGTACTTCAGTTTCCGGCCTCGGCTGAAAGCCCGGTAAATGACCGGATCGGACTCACCCTTAGCGGGGGTGGAGCCAAGGGGTTTGCCCATATCGGTGTTTTACATGTGATTGACAGTCTCGGTTTAGAATTAAATTATATATCCGGAACCAGTATGGGAAGTGTTGTCGGAGGCCTTTACGCCGCCGGGTATTCCGCTGCCGATATTGAAAAAATCGCATTATCAATCGATTGGACTCATGTTTTCGACCCCAATCCCAAATTGGAAAATATACATGTCCGCAACAGGTATGAGTCAGGAAAATACCTGATTGAGATTCCGTTTGAGAAGCTGAAAGTTGTTGTCGGAACAGGTGCAATTGAAGGTCAGCATCTATGGAGTCGCTTGGAAGCGTTGTTTTTTCATCTTCGGGAAACAAAGAACTTCTGCCATTTTCCTACACCTTTTGCTTGTGTGGCAACCAACATAGAAACTGGTAAACCTGTTGTGATGTCATCGGGAGATATTGTAAGCGCTATCCGCGCCAGCATAGCCATACCGGCAGTTTTTACTGCTGTGGAACGAGACGGTATGTTCCTGCTGGACGGAGGTTCCGTAAATAATTTTCCCGTAGATGTTGTAAAGGAGATGGGGGCTGTATTCGTAATTGGCGTGAATGTTTCACACGGGTTGAGAAAAGCTGAGGAGCTCAACAATCCTTTCGATATCATCTACCAGATGGGACTGTTTAAAAATGCTGATGTGTTTGAGGAGAACAGAAAAAATACGGATCTCTATATTTTCCCTGACCTGGATGATTACGATGCTTCAGATTTTACTCAGGTGGCCGATATTATTGAAAGAGGGAAACAGATGGCCAGAAATTTTCTGCCCCAATTAAAGGAACTGGCTGAAAAAAATCCAACTGATATTGCAAAAACTGCCAAATCAAACCAGTTAAAATATATTGAGGTTGATCATGTCTTCTACCACGGCCTTAAAAATATCAGGGAAAACTTTCTCAGTAATATTGTACATGCATACCTTCAAGATACTGTAACCGCAGAAAACATCAATACGATCACACAACGGCTCTATGCCACGGGCTACTTCGATCAAATTACCTATACCTTCAGACCTTCTGAAATATACCCCGCTAAAAAGCTATTGACCTTCACCTTCCGTGAGAAACCGATGAATCTCCTGAAGTTAGGTCTGCATTACAATGATTTCAAGGGTGTTGGCCTTGCCGGAGCTGTCTCAGCCAAAAAGCTGTTCCTCCACAATCTTTATGGCGATTTCAGTTTCAGTTTAGGCAGACAACCGGCATATCGTGCAAAAATAGATTTTTTTACTTCTGAATACCTTAAAAACTGGATATGCCTGAAAACTGAAGGTAATGTCTTGAATTTTCCCTACAAAGAAGATTTTGTAACTGTGGCTGCCTATAAAAAAAACTATTTCAGGCTGGATGCATCGTTTAATCAAATAGCGGGCAAAAATTCCTACCTTTTTACAGGTGTATCCTATTCTTTGGAGTACCTGGATCCAACCATTCAGACAGATATCGCACTGGATGGTAAGAATTCAGCAAATGAGATTTTTGCCGGATTTAAGAAATACTCCCTCGACAGACATGCCTTTTCAAATTCGGGTCATAACCTTTCAGTAAAAACTTCCTGGGTACTGAATCAGAAGCCTTCATTTAACATTGTCGGTGACGATGAAAATGTGAGTCATCTATCACAGACTGATATCTCCATCAGTAATTTTATACAACTGGAATTCTGCTATGAATACTATCTTCCGATTCTTTCCGGCTCATCATTTTTTACAAGATATCAGGCTGGCTATAACTATAAATACACCCAGGGGTTTCTGAATATGTTCAATCTTGGTGGAAGTTATTCAATTTTACGCAATCAGATTGTATTTCCAGGTATCGATGAATATGGACTGCTCACCCCATCAGTAATAACGGCAGAACTGGGATGGCACATGAACATCTGGTCTGATTTTTATTTCACTCCCATCGTTGGCGCTGCCCTGTATGATTTTAATATTGAGTTAATCAGCGAAATTAATGTCGGCAACATGCTATTGGGGACCAGCCTGAGCCTGGGATACCTCTCTCCACTTGGTCCCATATCGGCTACCATCTCTTACAGTCCTCAAAAAAACAGGGTCTTGGGTAACATCAATATTGGCTGGAGCTTTTAATCTCTCTCAATAAATGTAGTTGATTGAAACATCTATTAAAAGTACTCCTGCTACCATTCAAACCATTCAAGTCATTCAAACCATTCAAACCATTCATCCTGTTTTCTTCTCATCAGTATAATATAAACAATGAATGATTATTTAATTCAGATGGCCCCAACACTTACCCAATACGTACAATTGTTTTATTCAGAACAATTATCATGTTATATTTGTCTGAGCATCACAACTGAATAAAAAATGGCAACCCTGTTAATCTTTCTGCTACTGCCGCTGGTTTTGCTCTTACTTCCCCGGTCCTGGCAAAAAAAACAGGCCCTGGCAATCGGGGCAACCCAAATTGCTGTTGTCGTTGTGTTGCTCTCCCATATTCAGTCTATTCTTCAGGGCGATTTCCCCACACTCTCCTTTCCGTGGATTCCCGACCTTGGCATCCATGTTTCGCTTTGTGTCGATGGTCTCGGTCTCGCTTTCTCATTGCTGATCGCCGGATTGGGCGGCTTTATTTTTTTCTACGCAGGTACGTACATGCGCTCATACAACCACAAAACCCGGTTTCTGCTGTTCCTCTACCTGTTCAGCCTGTCGATGATGGGAATGGTCCTCTCATCAAACCTGATCCTGCTCTTTATCTTCTGGGAGTTGACAACCGTTCTCTCATTTCTGCTGATCACCTTCTTTCATGAAAAAGAGAAGGCACGAATCGCCGGTTTTCAGTCACTCTTTATTACAGTATTGGGCGGACTGAGTCTGCTGGCCGGGATCATTCTCCTGGGAACCATCCCCGGCAGCTACCAACTGGCAGAATGGATATCTGCCTCCTCCGAAATAAAAGAGAGTCCGCTCTACCTGCCCGGACTGATCCTGATTCTTATTGGTGTCTTTACCAAATCGGCCCAGTTTCCTTTTCACTTCTGGTTGCCATGGGCCATGCAGGCCCCTGCTCCTGTAAGTGCCTACCTGCATTCTGCTACCATGGTAAAAGCGGGCTTCTTCCTGCTGCTTCGCCTTCAACCCATCCTGGGGGGTACAGATGTGTGGCACTATACCATCTCTTTTGTTGGTGTACTCACCATGCTTTTCGGAGCATACTTTGCCATCACCCAGACCGATCTGAAAGCGACGCTCGCCTATACAACCATCAACGCTCTTGGAGTGCTGATCCTGCTGGTGGGAATCGATACGAGCCTCTCCATCAAGGCCGCAGTACTCTTCCTGTTTGTGCACGCCCTCTACAAAGCTACGCTATTCATGATCGCGGGTTATCTAGAAAAAAAGACAGGCACCAGGGATCTGCGGCAACTGGGTGGCCTCCGTCGGCAAATGCCAATTGCATTTTTAGCAACTTTACTGGCAGCACTGTCGATGGCAGGCTTTCCGCCTATGCTGGGATTCATTGGTAAGGAGTTGATATATGAAGCTCAGCTTCAGCTACCAGGTATTTCAGGAATCATCCTTGTCCTGGGGGTAATCGCCAATATCCTGATGGTTGCCATTTCTCTTTACCTGGTGTACTCCATCTTCTTTGGTGTAAACAGGTTACCAAAGCAACCACAAATACCACGCTACATCTCACCAATGCTCCTGGTCCCTATGATCCTGTCGGTGTTCAGCCTTGTGGCCGGACTGATTCCCGATTACCTGGGGAACTCCATTCTCAAAGGTGCGCTGCATTATGTTATTCCAGGGTATGAAGATGTTAAACTGGCGCTCTGGCACGGATTCAACCCGGTATTATGGCTAAGTATCTTTACTGCATTCATGGGTACAGCTATTGCCGTAACCATGATAATAAGCAAACAATTTCTTATAAGCTTACGAAGCTTTACCCATCGAATTGTCAGGTTCCACTTTGCAGATGTGTTCCTGAACGGGATTTCTACTACTGTCGATTTTATACGCCGGAACGACAGGGTTGTAAACCATGGGTATCATCGCATTTATCTCCTTACCTTCTTCCTTATCGCTGCCTTAATGCTATGGATGCAAATGCTCTTCGGAAATGAGTGGTACGGTATCGGCAGCCTGACCGGTGCTCCCTTCTACCTGTATGGTATTGCTGTAATTATGGTTTTTGCAGCGATTCAAACTATGTTCTCACGATCACGGCTCGCAGCCATCATCTCAATGGGGGTAATCGGGTATGGAATCGCTTTTATCTATCTCTTTTATAGTGCAGTCGATCTGGCCATTACCCAGATACTGGCCGAAACCCTGGTTGTAGTACTCTTTGTTCTCATCCTGCAACGTATTCCGGTTTTTGCAAGAATTTCGGCAAAAAGGATAAAAAACAGGGACCTGGCGATTGCTGTTGCCTTTGGAGCAGTGATGACTATCCTGGCCTTACAGGCTACCGATATCAGCATCACTGCGCCAATATCGGAGTACTATGTCCGGAACAGCCTGCCCAAAGCATTCGGCAGAAATGTGGTGAACGTGATCCTGGTCGATTTTCGTGCACTCGATACACTTGGTGAAGTGGTTGTTCTGATCATCGCGGCACTCGGAGTTTTTGTTTTATTAAGTAAAAGGGGTACACGCTTATGAGCCTGTCATTATTCGAAGCAGATAATTTTAAGTTTTTATACAGATGAACGCATACCTCCTGCAAATAGCCGAAAGATATGTACGATGGTTCCTGCTGATCATTGCAATTATCGCCCTGCTGCGGGGCCATAACCTACCCGGAGGAGGATTTATCGGAGGATTACTTGCAGCCCTGTCGGTGGTCTATAGGGGTCTCGCCTACAATCCACAGTATGCCCGGGAAAAATTGCTGTTGTCGCCAGAGCGCTACCTGGGAATCGGTCTGCTAACTATTATCATAAGCCTGTTACCGGGAGCACTCTTTTCCGAGCCGTTCATGACAGGCTACTGGCTGGAAATCCCGCTCCCTGCCGACCAGCTATTAAAACTGGGCACCCCCCTCCTTTTTGATACAGGTGTATTCTTTGCGGTATTCGGCGTTACAGTTACATTTTTATTTTCAAAATCAACTTTCGAACCATGGAACTAATACTTTCAATCTTGGTAGGCACACTATACACAGCCGGGGTTTACCTGCTGCTGCGAAGAAGCATTCTTAAATTTGTAATAGGGGTGATCCTCATTAGTAATGCCACCAATTTATTTGTCTTCCTGGCATCGACACCTGTTGGCGGAAACCCTGTCTTTATTGCCGAAGAAGCTGCTGAAACTGCTGACCTGGCCGATCCTCTGCCTCAGGCACTCCTGCTGACTGCTGTGGTGATCGGACTCGGGATCACCGCTTTTACCCTTGCCCTTAAATTCAAATTCTTCGAATCAACTGGTACATACGACCTTGATGTATTAAAAGAAACCGATAAATAACCCATGAACGCAGCTTTACTTCCCATACTGATCCCCCTTACAGCCATCATGTTGCTGTTCTTCTTCAGGTCGGACATATTCAGTCATGTAATCAGCATCGTGGGAAGCACTCTGCTTCTTTTTACATCCCTGTTCCTGCTTTGGAAAACCAATAATGAAGGGATACTTACACTCTATATGGGTGCCTGGGAGGCCCCATATGGAATAACCCTGATGATCGATTTTTTCAGCGCGCTGATGCTGATCATTACCTCCTTTATACTGCTGTGCATCTCTGTTTACAAAATACGGTTCATACCGGTACGAACCAGTGGAAACCGGTTCACCATCTTCTTCTTCTCCCTGGCAATGGGAGTAAACGGGGCTTTCATCACAGGCGATGTATTTAACCTCTATGTCTGGTTCGAATTGATGCTGATCTCCTCATTCGTTCTTATTACCTACTGCAAACGGCAAAGTCAGTTCCACGCCGGTATTAAATACCTGGGTATGAATTTCCTGGGATCACTCTTTTTCCTGGCGGGGATTGGACTGCTATACGGAAAAACGGGAACGCTCAATATGGCCCACCTCGCCCTCCTGTTCCGCGAGAACGGTTTTCCTCCCGGACTGAACACTTCTGCAACTCTGATATTTCTGGCCTTCGGGATAAAAGCTGCCGTGTTTCCGCTCTTCTTCTGGTTACCTGCCTCTTACCACACACCCAATATTACAATTAGCGCACTCTTTGCAGGCCTCCTGACCAAAGTCGGGGTATACTCCATGATCCGCTTTTTCACACTGATCTATACACAGGACCAGGGATTGTGGCACACGATTTTTCTTGTCGTTGCAGGACTCACCATGCTCTATGGGGGAATGGCCGCCACTACCCAGTTTAAATTACAACGCATCCTCTCGTTCCATATTATCAGCCAGATCGGTTACATGATCATGGGTCTCGGAATCTTTACACCCTTGTCCATCGCCGGTACTATCTACTTCATGATGCACAATATGATCGCTAAAACCAATACTTACCTTGTAACTGGGATGATTCATAAAATCAGGCATACATACGACCTTAGAAGTATTGGCGGATTGTATAAAGAGAGTCCGCTGCTGGCAGTGTTGTTTATTGTCCCCGCATTCGCCCTGGCAGGAATACCTCCTGTATCTGGCTTCTTTGCAAAATTCATTCTTATCAAGGCAGGTTTCGAAGCTGAGCAGTATATCATAACCGCCGTAGCCCTGTTCACAGGCCTTCTTACTCTCTACTCAATGATCAAGATCTGGAACGAGGCATTCCTCAAACCACAACCTCCAGATGAACAACCCCCACGCAAAAAACGATCGCTGGAATGGGTCGATTACCTGCCATCCACCCTTTTGGGTGTACTGAGCATTTTTATGGGTATCTTTGCCAATTCTGTGTTTGTACTTACTGAGAAAGCTGCCGAATTGCTGCTGAATACAGTACCATATATAGAGAACGTTCTGATTCGCTGATATTATGAAATATATTAGGAAAGCATACCGGGTCGCCAACTTCGCAGGATACTATCTCTACAGCGTGGTAAAGGCCAACCTTTACCTGGCCTGGGATGTGATTACCCCAAGAATGCTGATGAATCCCGGGGTCATAACCATTAAGCTTATGCTGGAATCACGCAGCGCACTCCTGCTTTTCTCCAACCTTGTTTCAATGACTCCCGGAACCCTTGTTATAAACCTCGATCCTGCCAAAAAAGAGGCTGCCGTGCATGTGCTATATTTACGAGATGAAAAAAAGATCAGGATAAACATATACGATATTCAATGCCGGATAAAAAGAATTTTTGAGTGATGGGTGTTCAAATTCCCCATACAGTGATAATCATTTCCATGGCTCTTCTCATGGCAGCACTTATAATCGGTTTCATCAGGCTGGCCAAAGGACCCGGTGTAGCCGACCGGGTCGTTGCATTTGACCTGATCACACTTACAGTTGTCGGTTTTATACTGCTCTACAGCGTGTATGACAAAAACGCAATATATTTCGACATACCCATAGTAATTGCCCTGGTTGCATTCATAGGTACAGTGGCAATATCAACCTACTTAAACCAAAAAGGATGATGACAATAGTGATTTCTTTTTTTCTTATTACAGGCTCCGCGTTTATTTTGCTGGCGGCCATTGGTACCCTCCGTTTCCCCGATATGCTCAGCTGGATCCATGCCACCACCAAAGCAACCTCCTTCGGACTGCTCCTGATCCTCCTTGGCGTGGGATTGTTCTTCAACACCCCGCTCGTATATTTCAAGGCATTCCTGGTAATCACATTCATCTATCTCACCGCCCCACTCGCCGCACACTCCATCGCCCGAGCCGACCGGGACAGGAAAAGAGTATAGTAAAAACCAGTACCTGAACCTCATAATTTCAATCGTATAAACCCAAACTCATTGGCCGAAAAAATCAGTACAAATATAAATTACACGGGGGATCGCTCCCCCGACCTGGTCATCATCGGTGGTGGGATCACCGGACTGAGCGCAGCCTACATGGCCGCTTCCGCCGGGAAAAAGGTCACCATAATTGAAGCCGGCAATAGTTTCGGCGGACTCCTCAGCACCTTTAAAATCGCTGGAAACAGGCTGGAATACTACTACCACCATTTCTTCACGCACGACCGTGAACTGCACTGGCTGATCAGTGAACTCGGACTTAAAGAAAGACTCTTCTACCGCAAAACAACCATGGGTGTCTACCGGCAAGGGAAAATCTATCCCTTCAATTCGCCCGGCGACCTGATGCGGTTTAAACCTGTCGGTCCACTCGGCAAGATTCGCTTCGGCCTTACAAGCCTGTACCTCGCCAAGCTGGCCAACTGGAAGAATAACGAAGATGTCCCCTGCATCAACTGGCTCAGAAAATGGGCAGGAAAAAGAACAACAACCTCCCTCTGGGCTCCCTTGCTAAAGATCAAATTCGGCCCTCACGCTTCCGAGGTCCCTCTCTCCTGGATGATCGGCAGAATGCGCCAGCGAATGAATTCCCGCAGAAGCGGCGATGAACGGCTGGGGTACATCGAAGGGAGCCTGCAGCTGTTGCTCGACACACTACTCGATAAGTTGGCACAGATGAATGTCGAACTGGTTCCGAATACCCCGGTCAACAAAATCAACTTCGAAAACAACAGGGTTACCTCCGTCACAACCCCGCAAAAAAGCCTTGAAGGAAAAGATTTCCTCTTCACCATCCCCGGCACCAGCCTGTCCCGGCTACTCGAAAAAGCACACCCGCAACTGGCCCAACGTCTTAGCAGGATCAGGTATTTCGGTGCTGTGTGCGTCGTTCTGGAACTTACCCGGTCCCTCAGCGATAACTACTGGCTCAACATAGCCGACGAGGACATTCCGTTTGGTGGTATCATCGAACATACCAATTTCGTTGCTGAAAACGAATACAATGGCAGCCACATTGCCTATCTCTCAAGGTACTTCGCCGGTGAAGAAGAGATCGCCTGCATGACCGAAAAGGAGATCATGGAAATGATGGTTGAATACCTGCCGGAGATCTATCCCGGTTTTGACAAGAGTATAATAAAGAATAGCTTTGTATTCAGAACCAACACGGCCGCGACTGTGTGCGATCTGGGTTTTTCAGCTAAGGTGCCCGATTGTAAAAGTGAAGTCAGCAACCTCTACATCGCCAATATGAGCCATGTATACCCCGATGAGAGAAGTACGAACAATTCAATAAAGATTGCCGCTGAGGCATTGAAATGCATTGGAATCCCCACCAAGATCCCAAAAAAGACCAATTCTTTGTCAGGTAAAATAGGTTTTTAAAATGATATCGATCGTTATACCACTGTTTAATGAGGAGGAGAATGTACCCCGCCTCTACAAACGCCTCAGCGAGGCAGCCATGCTCTGGGAAGAATCGTACGAGATCATTTTTGTCGACGATGGCTCCATCGATCATACCCTGCAGCTCTTGAAGGACCTCTGCAGAAAGGATAAACAGATTAAAACCATCCGGCTCAGTCGCAATTTTGGTCACCAGGCTGCCATCTCTGCAGGCATCAGACATGCTAAGGGCGACGCAGTAGTAATCATGGATGGTGACCTGCAGGATCCGCCGGAAGAGCTGCCACGGTTCCTGGAGAAATGGCGGGAAGGCTACCAGGTGGTATACGCCATCCGGAAAAGCCGCAAAGAACCTCTCTTTAAAAGGACCGCCTATAAAATCTTTTACAGGCTCCTCGGAATGATCAGCAATATCAGTATTCCTCTCGATTCGGGCGATTTCTGTGTGATGGACCGTAAAGTGGTGCAGGTGATGAACAACGACATGACTGAGCACAGTCGGTTTGTCAGGGGACTCCGTGCATACGCCGGGTTTAAACAGATCGGTGTGGAATATGAAAGGGCCGAAAGAGCAGCAGGTGAGGTAAAATACACCTTCAGGAAACTATTAAAGCTGGCGCTCGACGGACTCCTCGATTTCTCCACATTTCCACTGCGGATCGCTACCTATCTCGGCTTTCTGATCGCGATCCCCTCTTTTTTCGTCGGACTTTTTTTTGTAATCCACCGGATCTTTGATTTTAAATTCCTGGGGCATTATGCTGCCGATACACCCGGACTGGCATCCCTGGCTGTAGGTGTCTTTTTTCTCGGAGGTGTCATCATGATAATGCTGGGTGTGATCGGGGAGTATATCGGCCGGATCTATTTCGAAGTAAAAAAACGTCCATTCTATATTATCGACGAAATTTACAATGAATAAACCCCATGAACCTTTATACTTAAAACCAGGTCGGGTAATAACCCCCGAAAAACAAGATCTGTAATGGGCAAATCTCTACTCAATGCTTTACTGGCTGTCTCCGGAAAAAAACCCGCACTATTCATCCTGCTGTCCATCCTCTTCGGGATCATTCGCACGCTCGTCTCTTACAACGGATTCGGATACGAGGACCAGGTGGAGCAACTACCGCTGATCTACAGGTCATTTGAAAGCTCCTACCTGCAACATGATTTCTTTGTAAATGCTGCACTGGAATCAGCCGTCCGCACCAACTACATCCGGTTTATCAGGTTATTTACCAACTCACCCGAAAACCTGCCTCTGCTGTTCTTTATCTTCACAGTCATCCTGAATGCCGCTATCTCCCTGGTTACATTCCTTACCGCTAGAGCCCTGTTTCTGCCGCAACCTGCCACACTTTGCCGCGATTCTTTCCATTCCGATCTGTTTAGAACCAACCTGAAGGCCCTCATTGCTTCAGCACTCGTTATGCTGGTTCCCACCTTTCACCTCGGGGCATCACCCAACATCTTTGTAACCTACCTCATCCCATCCTCCCTTGCAGCCCCCTTTATAATGCTGGCGGTCTTTCTTTCCATACGAAAAAGAATTGCATGGGCCATGCTGGCAGGGGGGGCAGCCTCACTGGTCCATCCCCTGTTCGGGCTCGAAACAATGGCACTGGTGCTCTTTGCCTGGATCGTCGCTGAGCTGATGTATAAGGAGCAGATTCAGGAAGAACGGTCTCAAAAAAACAGGCTTAGGCCCTTAGCAGTCAAACTCATCATATCGGCTCTGCTGCTTACCGTCTTTGCCCTGCTGTCGATCCTCCCCCAACTCAACCAGCACTTCCAGCTCAACACAAGGGAGTTCATCCACATCATCGGCCATTTCCGCCATCCGCACCATTACATCCCCGGCAGTTTCCCGGCAACCCATTACCTTTTGTTCTTGCTCTTTCTCCTCGCCTTCAGCTATGCCTGGCATGACCTTGGGAAAACAACCAACAAATACAACAGTTTTTTCGTTCTGATCCTCAATCTCTCTATCCTGGCAGCCTGTATCAGCGGTTACCTGTTTGTCGAGATCATTCCACTGCGCCTGGCCGCCATGGCGCAAACCTTCCGCCTGCTTTACCTCTTTAAATGGACCGGGCTGATCTTCCTTGCTGGTTTCATGGTTCAATACTTCACCAAAACACCGGAGAGAAAAGGGTACAGGAAAATGACAGGTGCAGCAGTATTGCTGATTATCGTTGCACTATTCGCCAGGGGCCGGTTCTCACCGGGGAGCGCTGGTCAAACCGGTAACAAAACACTCCTCTCCCATGAGATCGTTTCCATCCCCGGTGAGCAGGCTGCTGAAATCGCAGAATTCGCCAAACAGAACACCCCGGCCGATGCGGTCTTCCTTACCCCACACAATTTCGGCTTCTTTCGCCTGTCGGCTGAGCGGGCCATTGTGGCCGACTTCAAATGCTTTCCCTTTACCGACCAGACCATGCTGGAGTGGTATAAGCGAATCAGGAACTGCTATGGCTCACCGCAACCACTGAACAGATCAGGATTTGAAAATGAACCCCTGATGATCAATAACTACACCTTCCTCAATGACAAAAGGCTGAAAGAATTACAGGAACAATACAACTTCACCCACGCAGTACTCTTTGCCGAAACAACCACCACCTGGGATATACTGTTTTCAAATGCCGAATATACAATCATCCGGATGCGATAAACCAGTATTTCAGGAAAACGGAATTTCGTCTTTTCACTTGCAGGAATTTCCATTTCCATGTTTCACATCATTTTTTAAGCCCGTACTTTGTTCTATTTTCGCAGTAAAGAATTTACAGTGCAACGCATGGAAAAAATTATGGTGATCGGGGCTGCCGGACAGATCGGTTCGGAGCTGATCGTTGAACTAAGAAAGATCTATGGCGCGGTAAACGTCTGGGGAACAGATATCAAAACCCCGTCAAAGGATATTACAGAAGGTGGCCCCTTCCAGGTGCTGGATGTCATGGACGACAAACAGCTGATTCATTTCATCATCCGCCATAAGATCACCCAGATCTATCACCTGGCGGCCGTCCTTTCGGGAAATGCCGAAAAACTGCCGATACAGGCCTGGAATATCAATATGGACAGCCTGATGAATATCCTGGAGGTGGCACGCATGGTGAATGATGTAAAAAAGGTCTTCTGGCCCAGCTCTATCGCAGTGTTCGGTCCCACAACCCCCCGGGTGAACACACCGCAACTCACGGTTATGGAGCCAATTACCGTTTATGGCATCTCCAAACTGGCCGGGGAACGGTGGTGC
Organism: uncultured Bacteroidaceae bacterium; assembly: GCA_964539395.1. GTDB lineage: Bacteria > Bacteroidota > Bacteroidia > Bacteroidales > M55B112. Next base: position 84,958 of record CAZIIU010000004.1, on the reverse strand, counting down.
GACTATTACTACAGTAAATTTGGCGTCGATGTAAGGAGCCTGCGCTATCCCGGACTGATCAGCTACAAAACCGAACCGGGTGGCGGAACTACCGACTATGCTGTGGAAATCTTCTACGAAGCGATCCGTACGGGCCGTTACGAATCGTTCCTGCAGTCCGGGACCTCCCTTCCGATGCTCTTCATGCCCGATGCTATCAAGGCAACGATTGACCTTATGGAGGCCGAACGCACCAGACTAACCATCCACAACAGCTACAACCTGGGAGGTTTCAGCACTTCACCTGGTGAGATCGCCAAAGAGATACAAAAACACATCCCAGGTTTTAAAATCACCTACAAACCCGACTTCCGGCAACAGATTGCCGAATCATGGCCACAAAGCGTTGACGATTCTATAGCACGGATCGACTGGAAGTACAACAATAAATATGACCTGGAAAAGATGACGAAGATCATGCTCGACGAAATCAGGAAAAAGTTAATCCAATAATACATAGAATCATGTACGGAAAAATAAAGGAATACCTGCAGAAGGAGATCAATGCCATCAAAGAGGCGGGCCTCTACAAAAATGAACGGATCATTACCTCTCCCCAGGATACCGAAATAACAGTGAGCTCCGGTAAAACAGTACTTAATTTCTGCGCCAACAACTACCTCGGTCTCTCAAACCACCCTGAGCTGATCAGAGCTGCCAAACAGGCACTCGACAGTCACGGTTTCGGCATGTCATCGGTTCGGTTTATCTGTGGTACACAGGACCTTCACAAAACACTCGAAAAGAAGATCGCGGAATTCTTCGGTACCGACGACACGATCCTCTATGCCGCTGCCTTCGATGCCAATGGGGGTGTCTTTGAACCCCTGCTTACCGAAGAGGATGCGATCATCTCCGATGCGCTCAACCACGCCTCCATTATCGATGGAGTGCGCCTATGCAAGGCACAACGTTACAGGTACAAAAATGCCGATATGGCCGATCTCGAGAATCAATTGAAAGAAGCACAGGCACAGCGTTTCAGGATCATCGTAACCGATGGTGTATTCTCGATGGATGGCAATGTGGCACCATTGGATAAGATGCTGTTGCTGGCAGAGAAATATGACGCGCTGGTAATGGTGGATGAGTGTCATTCCCACGGAGTAGTCGGCAAGACAGGCAGGGGAGTTACTGAACTTTTCAACTGCCGTGGAAAAGTAGATATTATTACAGGAACGCTCGGCAAGGCCTTTGGTGGTGCAATCGGTGGATTTACAACGGGCCACCGGGAGATCATAGAGATGCTCCGGCAACGTTCCCGACCCTATCTCTTCTCCAATTCCCTGCCGCCCGCAGTTGTAGGAGCCGGGATCCGGATGTTCGATATGATGTCGGAAACCTCTGCACTTCAGGAACGGCTACATGCCAATACCGGGTACTTCATAAAAGAGATGAAAGCAGCAGGATTCGACATTAAACCCACGGCATCTGCCATCTGCGCGGTGATGCTTTATGATGCGAAGCTGTCGCAGGAATTTGCAGCGATGCTTCTCGACGAAGGGATTTATGTGATCGGGTTTTACTTCCCCGTGGTACCAAAAGGGGAAGCCAGGATCCGTGTACAGCTCTCTGCCGCGCACACCAGGGAACAACTTGAAAAAGCTCTAAACGCCTTTAAGAAAGCAGGAAAAAAACTAAAGGTCATTTAATAACAAAGCCGGTTTGCGCCGGCTCTGACATTTCGGTATATTTTGCTACTACCCGCATTTGGAAGATCCGCAATCTTTACAGATCAGACAGCCCTCCTGATATATCAAACTCTCCGAGCCACAGTCCTCACAAGACTTTCCCTTTACTTCAGTTCCGTTGGGTATATATTTTTTCAGTGCCCTGGCCACTCCAGCGGTCCAGTTATTGATATTGTCCCTGTCGAGCCGCAGCGAAGTAATCAGATCAACCGTGTGAACAATTGGCATCCCATGGCGAAGCACTCCTGAGATCAGCTTCGCGTAGTTCCAGAACTCACTGTTAAACTGGTGCGACAATCCACCCATCGTTACCTTATATCCGTACTTGTCAATATATTGAAAATCGTACCTCGTCTGACCGCTCTCCTCCTTGGTCTTAATGATCTTGCCGGTGCGGATGCTTTTCGGAATCGGGAAATTGTCATCCTCCTTCTTCCCGGTAAATATCTCATAAGGTCTTCCGTCGATCAGTCCTATAAATGCGATCCACTCCTCGTCGTTATTCTTGAACCTGAGGATATCAGCATCCAATACCCGTGGACGCTTTTTCGGGAAGGCGGTCTCTCTGTTCCGCTCCCTGTCAGTTGAAGCAACCAATACTCCGGAACGGGAACCATCGCGGTACACGGTTACACCCTTACAGCCATTCTCCCATGCCTTGACATACAATTCACCTACAAGCGATTCCGATACATCAGCAGGCAGGTTGATGGTTACGCTGATCGAATGGTCGACCCACTTTTGTACCCTGCCCTGCATCTTTACCTTTGAAACCCAGTCTACATCGCTCGATGTTGCCTTGTAATAAGGCGAGGCCTTCACAAGTTCTTCCACCTTCTGGTCATCGTATCGCTTTACCTCCTCCGGATTATAGCCGTTCACTTTGAGCCATGTCAGAAAATTGTGGTGAAATACATTGTACTCCTCCCAGCTGTCACCTACCTCGTCCACAAAAGTAACCGTAGCATCCTTATCGTTCGGGTTCACCTTTCTCCTTCGTTTATATACCGGCAGGAATACGGGTTCGATCCCTGAAGTGGTCTGCGTCATCAGGCTCGTTGTACCCGTGGGAGCAATGGTCAACAATGAGATGTTCCTCCGGCCATATTTCTTCATATCCTCAACCAGCATGGCATCTTCAGCGGCGAGCCTTTTGATAAAAGGATTATCACCCTCCTTCTTCGCATCAAACACTTCAAATGGTCCACGCTCTTTGGCCATGGTCATGCTGGAACGGTAAGCCTCAATTGCAATGGTCTTGTGCACCTCCTCAGAGAAATCGATTGCATCTTCACTACCGTACCTTAATCCGAGCGCTGCGAGCATATCGCCTTCAGCAGTTATTCCAACCCCGGTTCGCCTTCCTTCTAAAGCTTTCTTTTTAATATTCTCCCATAGATTGATCTCTACACGCTTGATCTCCTCATCTTCCGGATCCGACTTGATCTTACCGAGAATTGCCTCAACCTTCTCCAGTTCAAGGTCGATTATATCGTCCATCATCCGCTGGGCCAACTGTACATGTTTCCTGAATTTCTCCCAGCTAAATACCGCGTTATCGGTGAAGGGTGCCTCCACGTAGTTGTAAAGATTGATGGCAAGCAGTCGGCAGCTGTCGTAAGGACAGAGGGGTATCTCACCGCACGGATTGGTCGACACGGTACGAAAACCCTTATCAGCATAACAATCGGCTACAGACTCCCCAGCAATGGTATCCCAGAACAGGATGCCCGGTTCGGCCGATTTCCAGGCGTTGTGAACAATCTTTTTCCACAATTTACCGGCATCAATTTCCTTGGTGTAAACAGGCTTGTCAGACTCAATCGGATACTGCTGCCTGTAGGTCTCTCCATTTACCACCGCCTGCATGAATTCATTGTCGATCCGAACCGACACATTGGCTCCGGTTACCTTACCTGATTCCAGTTTCGCATCAATAAAATGTTCAGCATCAGGGTGTTTAATAGATATACTTAGCATTAATGCACCTCTTCTGCCATCCTGTGCAACCTCTCTTGTGGAGTTTGAATAACGCTCCATAAACGGTACGACACCTGTTGAGGTGAGGGCACTGTTTAATACCGGACTGCCTGTTGGACGAATATGTGAGAGATCGTGACCCACACCGCCCCGGCGTTTCATTAACTGTACCTGCTCCTGATCAATCTTCAGGATACCGCCGTAGGAATCTGACGGACCGGAATGACCTATAACAAAACAGTTCGAAAGACTGGCAATCTGAAAATTATTGCCAATACCGGTCATCGGTGATCCCTGTGGAACAATGTATTTGAACCCCTTCATGAGCTCATACAACTCCTCATGTTTAAGCGGGTTGGGGTAACGCTGTTCTATACGTGCAATCTCAGCTGCCAACCGGTGGTGCATGTCGTCAGGATTCTGTTCATAAAGTTTTCCGTATGAATCCTTCAGGGCATACTTGTTGACCCATACCCTGGCAGCAAGCTCGTCACCATTGAAATACTCCAGCGAAGATTTGAACGCCTCCTCGTTTGTGTACGTTTTCCTCTTTTCCATGTTTCTAACTTTTTCTGCTCCATTCTCCCCGGCACCCTTCTCAACGGCTACCTCAAACTTTTGCGTAACTTGCTGGTCTGACATTCTGTTCTATTTAATAAATGGTTAAATCAATTCCGGTTGAGATACTCAATAACAACATCCAAATTAATAAACCTGTTCCCTCTCCTCTGTGTGAGTTATTAACAAAATCTTCCACCCGCTCAACCAGCGCTTATCAGTATTTGTTATAAACCCCTCTGCTGTCGATAATTGCGAAAGAGATCCCTTGTTTTTTTGCAACCCCCAGACTGCTCGTCCTGAAAAATAAAGACCTCTGCTGAAACCGAAATTGGTGATTGAAATTAGAAAGAAAAAAGATACTGATTGCCATAGTTGTATTCGTTTTTATTAACAAGAAATCAACTTTCAACCTAACTTCATAAGCATCAACAAAATGTTAATCCTTCCAGCACACCTCAGTGCAATTTAAACTATATTAGATGGAATTCATAATACTGTAGCTCAGCCGTTATTCTTAAACACGAAATCAACAATCCGACTTGTTGCCCCGGTACGGCTAAAAGTATAATTCAGAGCTCTTTGCGATCGCTCTTTTAACAATTCTTTATTTTCAATAAAACCCCTTATCACGGCTAAGAGATCCCCCGAATGCCCGACAACATATGCTGCACAGTCGCTCTTCAACTCAACGGCCTCCCTGAAGCGCTGGTAATTGGGTCCGAACATCACCGGCATTCCTGCAGCTGTTGCCTCGAGAATATTGTGTATCCCGTGGCCAAATCCGCCTCCAATGTATGCCATTGATCCATAACGATATAATGAAGAAAGGTGGCCCATGGTGTCCACGATCAGGACACCAGCCCCCTGCATCGAAGTATCGTTCTGCAAATCTGAGAAAAGCAGGTTATCAGGGAACCACTGTTGAAGCCGCCGGATGCTTTGCTCCGTAGGTTCATGTGGAGCGATAACCAGTTTCAATTGTTCTTTAAGCTGCGAACGAACCTTCCTGATGATCATCTCATCCTTCTCCCAGGTACTCCCGGCAATTAAAACCGGCAAATCTCCTAAAAACTGAGCCATCTGCTTATTCCAGCTACCGTTGCCAACAATAGCGGCCACCCGGTCAAACCGCGTATCACCGGCAACGCTCACACGGTAAATACCATACTTTTCCAGCAATTCAACCGACCGGTGGTCCTGCACAAAAATATGGGTAAATCGTTTCAGAAAGCTCCGGTACCAACCGCCATACCACCTGAAAAAAAGCTGTTTGGAGTTGAAATGCCCGGAAACAAGGTATGAAGGAATTTTTTTGTCTGTAAGCTCCTTTAGATAATGGAACCAGAATTCATACTTGATAAAAAAGGCTATTTGCACAGGCACAAGCTCCAGGAATGCCTTTACATTTGATTTTGTATCAAGGGGAAGGTACATCACCAGATCAACCGCTGCAAAATCCTTTCTTTTTTCAAAACCGGAGGGCGAAAAGAATGTGAGTACAATCCTGTAAACCGGATACCTTTCCCGAATCATCTCGATCACTGGCCGGCCCTGCTCAAACTCACCCAACGAGGCGCAATGAAACCAGATCACCCGGTCGGTTGAACCAAATTTTCCTGACAATCTCTTCTTCCAGTTTTTCCTTCCTGATACCCACTTGGAAGCCTTGGTATTTCTCACTGAGGCAATAAGGATTATCAAGTAGTAGATCCTTACACCGATATCGTATAGTAAAAGCATACAGAATTATCCTGTTTATTCAATACTTTAAACGCTCTGCATATTTTGGTTCCTGCTCTGCTCCATTGTTGCCAGACTCAACAGCCAAACCGCCATGAATGCCATTGCAAATGATACAAAACGCACACTAATCAGCTCATCCAGCACGGTGATTTCCGACCAGACCACGGTCGTCAGCGATCCTGTTACCAATCCTGCCACGGCTCCCTGCCAGGTCACTCTCTTCCACTTTAGCATCAGCAGTAACAACGGTCCGAACGATGATCCCAGTCCGGCCCATGCATAGGAAACCATTGCAAAGATCAATTTGTCTGACCAGATCGCAATACCCAGTCCGACAGTGCCAATTACAATTGTTATGATCCTGCTCGCCCTGAGCATCATCCTGTCTGTCATTTCCCTGCCCAGGGTCCGGTGATAAAAATCTTCGATCACCGAAGAGCTGATCACAAGCAGCTGACTATCGGCTGTAGACATCATCGCCGCAATGGAGCCGCTGATCAGGATCCCCGCCAACCAAGCCGGCAGTATTGATGTTGCCATGTAGGGCATTATCTGCTCAACATCTCCAAAATAGCCCTGTCCGTGCATCGCCACCCCCACAATACCAATCAGCATTGCACCGGTGAATGCCGGTATGGCCCACGCAAAGGCGATCCGTCGTGAAATCTTCATCTTCTCCGAAGAGCGCAGCGACATGAACCTGGTAAGCAAATGGGGCTGACCCATGTAACCAAATGCCCAGCTCAGTCCGCTGATGATCAGCGCTGTGGCCGCCCAGCCGGTTTTTCCACCCGTAAAAGAGAATAACGAAAGTCCATCGGCCGTGGTCATGCTCCCCATCTCACCGGAAAGTGTTACTCCCCGTTCAGCCAGCTCAATAAACCCGGCAATTGGCAAAATCACCAGGGTGCCGATCATTATCACTCCCTGCACCAGGTCGGTCCAGGCCACGGCAAAAAACCCGCCCATCATGGTATAAAAGATGATCACAGCCGCACCGATCAGCATGCCTGTAACATTGCTGATGCCGAAGGTGACATTCAGGATCTTGCCTGCACCGTTGATCTGTGCTGACAGGTAGAAGATAAAGAAGAAGATAATAATAATGGTAGAGAGTATCCTGATCGCTGACTGGCCCCGCAGGTACCTCGCAGCGAAAAAGGTGGGAAGCGTAATAGCGCCTGCGTTTTCCGACTGGATACGCAGCTCTTTGGCGATAACGAGCCAATAGAAAATGATGCCCAGAACACATCCCAGGGCGGTCCATAGCTCCAGGAAACCAAGGGCATAGGCGGCACCCGGCAAACCGAGCAGCAACCAGGCACTCTCACCGCTTGCCCGCTCCGAGATGGCAACCACCCAGGGATTCAGCCGCCTGCCGGCAACAAAGAAATCACTATGATTTCTATTGCTTTTAAAGGTAAGAAAACCGATAAAAAGGATCAGAAATAGGTAGACAACGAAGCCAAGTAATACGAAATTCATACAGTATGTGAGTTACATTGTTTCTACAGCTTTTAATATAGGAATAGGTGCTGAATATCAATCAGAAAAACTTGTACCACCATCGGACTTATAGTGATAATCGATCTTTACATCGATGTACTTTCCGGCAACATCATCGACTTCCCAGATCTCCGATACATGTATCTTTGCATAGTTGCCTGAGGTAGTCTTTAAAACATATACCTGGTATAGTTTTACTGTATCTGTAGATGGTGTGAACTCGACCGAAGGATCAACTGCTTTTAATTCATTTTGGAAAAAATCCATCGATTCAGACCGTGTACCGAACTCCCCAGCCTTCCAGAATCCGTCGGAATTATCCGGAGAAGTAAATCCTGGTTTCACAGAGCCATCAATCAGTCTGAACTGGTCGACAAGGATATCGGGCAGTGGATTACCGGATGATGGAAAACTTGTGCTTTTCCCAAGTTCAAAATTATATCCCATCACTGAATAACTCTCGAAATCAAACTTCGAGCTAATTATGACCTCTCCCCGGCCTCTTTTCTCCTGCGACTCACAGGAGAAGAGTAATAAAACCACCACCAATACCTTTACCTTGCAGTTCATAACTTCCATCACCACTAAAATGCTGCCATCAACAGGTCAATATCCTTATACGGTATCCCAAATCGTCTGCCAAGCATTTCATTGGTAAGCAGACCATTGTAAATGTAAACACCATGCCTCAATCCTTCGTCTTCTTTCAGATGCGGTGACATTCCACCCAGTTGTCCCATACTCTTCAGGATCGGCGTTAACACATTGCTGGTGGCAATGGAGGCGGTCCTTGCTACACGCGACGGAATATTGGGAACACAATAGTGAATCACTCCATGCTTCTTAAATACCGGATTCTTCTGTGTACGGGGTTCCGAAGTGGCAACGCATCCTCCATGGTCGATGCTGATGTCGACGATCACCGACCCTTTCTTCATCCCCATCACCATCTCTTCAGTAATAAAAAATGTAGGGGAATATTCATCACTTCTCACTGCGCCAATAACTACATCAGCAGATTTCAGCGCTTTCTTAATGACTTTTGGGTGGAAGATCGAGGTGGGGATATTGATTCCAACTGCCGATTGCAGCCTTCTCAGCCGGTGTACCGATTCGTCGAAAACTTTCACAAAGGCACCCATACCGAGTGCGGCACGTACGGCAAACTCGGCAACTGTACCGGCCCCGAGAATTACCACTTCGGTGGGCGTGATCCCGGCAATCCCTCCGAGCATTACCCCTTTGCCCCCACGAACATTGCTCAGATACTCCCCGGCGATAAGCACCGCGGTATTGCCTGCGATCCCACTCATGCTCCTTATAAGCGGATAACAACCGTTCTCGTCCCTGATCCGGTCCATAGAAATGGCAGTGATCCGCTTTTCCATCAGTCCTTCAATATAGGCCTTATCATTATGAACCTGAATCTGAAAGGTTGAAATAAGCCTGATACGCTCCTTCATTAACCCAATCTCCGTGAGCAGTGGCGGGGTAATCTTTAAGACAACGTCAGACTGAAACACCTCCCGGCGACTTTTGGCGATCAGGGCTCCGCTTTCTGAGTATTGGTTATCGGGATAATTGGCAGCCTCACCCGCACCAGGTTCAATTACTATCTTGTGACCGTGCCATGTGAGTATCTCAACTGCCTCGGGTGTGAGCGGAACGCGACTCTCTTTTTCAGGATCTTCTTTTGGTATACCTATGACCATCTCCTTTTTGATGGTACCCACAGCCAGCATCTCCTCCTTTGGCAGCAGACCCTCCCGCCTTAGTTCTATTGGTTTTCCTCCTTTCTTCATGCAATTCCGGTTTAGCCGAACTAAAATTAGAACAATTTGCGGGGATTGTCAAATCAATTGTCTGCTGATAGCTCAGAGGTGACCACCCGGGTACCATCTTCAAGCACTGCAATTGTAAGAATCAAAACATCTTCAGGCATAAGTTCCATCGCCTTCTCGGGCCATTCGATAAAACAGGTTGCATCTGAATAGAAGTAGTCCTCGTACCCTATATCATACAATTCAGTGATGTCATCAATGCGGTACAGGTCAAAGTGGTAAATTGACTCTCCATTCTGTGTAAAATACTCGTTTATCAGGGCGAAAGTGGGACTTGCAACGATATCTTCAACACCCATCACCCTGCAGAACGCCTGTATGAGGGTGGTTTTTCCGGCTCCAATCTCTCCCATTAAGGCGATCTTCCTCTTCCCGCCAAAAAGATCCACAAGTTGTTCAGCGGCCATGTCAATCTCATTAAGTGAAGGAATTCTAATCTCTATCATGACCTTATCGGGGTGTGAGGGTTACACATGGAATCACCATCTCTTCCATGGAGATGCCCCCGTGCTGGAATGTGTTTTTATAATGGTTGACAAAATAGTTGTAGTTATTGGGGTAAACCATGTAGTCGTTCCCCCCGGCAAAGATATAAGTGGTACTCATATTGGCCTTTGGCAGATGAATCTTCTTCGGTTCGGTTACTTCAAACACCTCCCTGGAGGGATAATTCAGGTTTCTTCCCTGCTTGTAGCGCAGGTTCGTCGACGTTTTCCTGTCACCCACCACCTTCAAGGGGTTTTGCACCCGAATGGCTCCATGATCGGTAGTTAATACAAGCTTCACATTATTGGAGGAGAGCAGCCTGATCAGGTCGAGCAGGTAGGAGTTATTGAACCAGGTGATAGTGAGTGCACGGTAGGATCTGTCATCGTAGGCCAATTCCCTGATCACATCCATCTCTGTTCGTGCATGGGAGAGCATATCAACAAAATTATAGACCAATACATTCAGGTCGTAGTTCATCAGGTCGCTGAATTGATCCACTACCCGTTTCCCCTGTTTCTGGTTCAGTATTTTTTCGTACTGCATCGACCGGTTAATCCCGTGCCTCTGCATCTGGTTTGCAAGTAACTCTTTCTCAAACATATTTTTACCTTCCTCCTCCTCTTCATCCACCCAGTACTGCGGTGTAAGTCTTTTAATATCTGAAGGCATCAGTCCCGCAAATAACGCATTCCTTGCATATTGTGTCGCGGTGGGCAGAATACTGCAATAGATCAACTCCTGCTCAACCCTGAACTGATCATCGATCTTTTGCTCAATAAGCTTCCACTGATCGTACCGCAGGTTATCAATTACCAGCACCGCTACCTTTCCCTTCTCAAGCAGGGGGAAAACGTTCTTCGAAAATAGCTGTGGGCTCATTACCGGCCTGCTGTCCTCATCTCCTGCAAACCAACCTAAGTAATTATTCTTAATGTATTTTGTAAAACCAGTGTTAGCCTCGGCCCACTGCATATGAAGCACTTCATTCATACCACTTTCATCGGACAACTCCAACTCCTGTTCCCAAAAGACCAGCTTCCGGTACACTTCCGTCCAGTCGTCAAAACTGACTGCCCTGTTGATCAGCGATCCGATCTGTCCAAACTGCATCTGGTAAGCAGAGGTGGTCTTCTGTGTTACCAGCCGCCTTGAATCGATGTGCTTTTTGATGGTAAGTAGAATTTGTTTCGGATTCACCGGTTTGATCAGATAGTCGGCTATCTTGCTCCCGATCGCCTCATCCATGATATCCTCCTCTTCAGATTTTGTGATCATGATCACCGGTACTGAAGGAACCATATTCTTGATCCTTTCCAATGTCTCCAAACCGCTCATTCCGGGCATGTTCTCATCAAGAAAAATCAGGTCAAATGTATGCTCCCGTACCAGTTCCAGGGCCTCCCCTCCATTGCTGGCCGTAATCACACGATATCCCTTCTCCTCCAGGAAAAGTATATATGGTCTGAGAAGATCTATTTCATCATCCGTCCATAATATGCCAATCTCTCTTGTCACTATTCACTATAATTTTGTCTGTAAAACAACAGGTATGGTACAAATTCCTTTGTCTGAAGAAGAGTTTTGTAATTCTCCTCCGAGATAAGCACAATCTCATATGTTTCCCCTGGGATCCCGTCCATCACCTCATCAATTTTTTCACGGACACTTGCTGCATACCTTGAAACACCTTCAAAACCGGAAAATCCCGTAACAAATATGAGATTATAATCGGTATGCTGCTGAATCATTTCAATCTTTAGATCGTAAGCGTTGAAATAGTCGAGATTGAAATTCAACAGGTTAAAATTAATCAGATTCAGGTTTTCAGACTTCCTCACTGCAAGAACAAACCTGTGGTCAGCTTCCGGGTTATAGGTATAAAGTTGTACCGCCTCCCGCTCCTGGTCTGCCTCCTTGAATACAGGGAAAGTTACATATAAATAGTCGATGATCTCCTGTGCCTCTTCTGCAATATCTGTTCCCGAATACCTGGTTACTATTGAGTCCAGTACTGTTTTCATCTCCTCCTTACCATGCAGGGCTCCTATAGAAAGTGCCCTCAAATAGGCCATCCTTGCAGCCAGTCCGTGGCGGTCCCCATACAAATCCAGTCCCCGATCTGCCATCATTACCACTTCCGCATAGCGCTCGCTCCTGTATGCTGCATATAAAGCCTCGTAAAAAATCTCAACCTTTTGTTCCTCCTTCTCGAGCTCCCTGAGATATTCAGGGTTTGTCAGAAGTTTAGTCATGTGGCTATCAGGGTATTTCCCGGCCAGAAGGTCCTTATAATGATTCGCTTTCGCCGGTTGCTGTACATTGTTGTATAAACTGTGGAGGTAATAGTATGAAGCCATGGTATATGCTCCGTCCGGGTACCTGCTAACCAACTCCTCGAGGGCATCTATCGCCAACTGGTAATCCAGCAATTCATCCCTGTAGATCATTGCCATTTTGTACAGGGCTCCCTCCAGCATCCGATGCGACTGAGCCATTGCAGAATCTGTCAGCGGTATATCACGCAGGTAGAACTCCCTCGATTTATTGTCAATTGCCACCGGTTCTTCTCCCCCGGCGAGGAGCCCTTCTTCCATACCCTCTCCGGGTAATTCGTTCACAGATTGCCTGTTACTGCGTCTCCAGTTGTCCTCCAGTTTCCTGTCACCCCATTTCATTCTGAATTCAGGCTGACCAAAACTTTTAGCGTTCAAATTGTAGAAATACCATTTTCCGCCCTGCTGGGTACCTCTGCCATCTCCACCCTGTCCGTCCATAAATCCCATTCTGCCCAGCTGTAGGTCCTGCATCGCCTCCTGCTCGAGGATCCGTGCCTCCTGCTCCTCCTTCCTGACCTCGTCGATGATCCGGTCTATCACCGCCAACAGCTCTTCTTCGGTCATCTGCGCCAGCACCTGGACACTGTCCTGCATTTCGTAAATATTGATGTTCTTCACAAGGTCGTTCAGACTGGCTGATCTCGATTTCAAAGCATCATAATTGGGATAGTCCTCGCTAAGCATATTTACAGCAGTATCATAATAGGCAGCCGATGTGCTATACATAGGCTCATTGTAATAAATCTCTGCAAGCGTAAGGCTCGTCTGCCCTTTCTGGTAATTATTCCGAACGCTCGCTCTCACCGACATGTGGTAATATTCAATGGCCCTGTCACGTTCACCTTTCTCCATATATATGTTACCAAGCGCAAACAGGATCTGATCCCTGAATTCATCATTCTTGGAATCTTTCAACATCCTGTTCAGAAGTTTGATAATCTCTCCACTTTCAGAATCCCCCGACTGAAAAGCCTCTGCCATGCTCACCTTGGCATTAAAAGACATTACATATGGCGGGTTCATCCTCACCACACGCCTGTAATTCCTGATTGAAGCATCTCCATTGCCTGCCTTGCTATAAAGCTGGGCAAGGATATACCTGTATCTGATCCTTAATTCTTTCTTTGGTCTGGTCTCCAGTGCCTTTTCCAGGTTTTCCGCTGCCCTGTTGTACTCCTTCCGCCGCAAGTGATAGTCGGCCAGGCTCGTATACAACTGCTCCAGGTACTTTTTGGGAAATTCATCCAGCTCCTTCAGGTGTACAAATACCTCCTCGGCCCTTTTATTCTCGTCTATCACATTGTAGGCTCTCAGCAGCCATGCCAGTGCAAGATAATAAGACTCTTCTTCCGGGAAGTTTTTAATTACATGATTAAATGACTCGGCGGCCATGAAGAACTTCCCGCTATACATGTAGGATTTCCCAATCAGAATATAGCAATCATCCACCCATTTGTTATATTCTGTCTTCTCATAAAACGCTTTGTCTTTTTCAGTTTGCCGGCCCTTTTTCACCTCCGGCTTGACTTTGATTGAATGAAATGTAATTACTTTCGTGCACTTGTCGATCGCTCGTTTCATTTGGGAGGAGAGACTCTGCTGGATCGACTTGTCCTCATAGAGAAAAAGCGGTAATATTGTTGTGAAGTCATCCTCAAAAGACTCCCTGGCCTGAATCACTCCCTGCTGATAGCTTTCACTGGCATTGAAGTAGATATTGTAATGGGATGTCAGGTTATGAAAACTACGGGTTGCTGCTGTATTTTTCTCAACACTGCAGGAGATCGTTGCGAGGCCTGCGATTATCAGCAGGAGCAACAATATATGTAAGCTTTTACCCCGGGACAAGACAATATAATTTCTTAGTATACTAACTATGTTTAGCACCAGATATTTTACACGAGCAACAAAAATAAGCAAAGCCCGTGTAAGAGACTAATCCTGTCGCAGGTTATTTACTTCTATTCATTCAGCTGTACCACCTCCCTGATCTCCGGGACCTCTTTTTTAACAGCCATCTCCACACCAGCCTTAAGGGTCTGCATACTGAAGGGACAGCCATGGCAGGCACCGGTAAGCTGTACCTTCACAATATGGTCATCCGTTACATCAACCAGCACAATATCTCCCCCGTCTGCCACCAGGTAGGGGCGGACCTTTTCGAGTGCTTTCTCAACCCGGCTCTTTAATTCTTCCATTGTATTCTTATTTATACTGTATTATTTTGTAGTAATCTCAACCTTTCTTGTGGGACCTAACTCCCTGTTTCTCTTCTCTGTTGCTTCCGCTACCTTTACAGCCAGCTGCGAAAAGGCCTTGCCTGTTGCAGAATCGATGTCTTCAGCTACCGGAATACCCTCATCGCCCGATTCGCATATACCCTGCACAATAGGAATCTGCCCGAGCAAAGCGATCCCGAGTTTATCGGCCAGCTTTTTACACCCCTCTTTTCCAAAAATATAATACCTGTTACCGGGCAACTCCTCCGGTGTGAACCATGCCATGTTCTCCACCAGTCCCAACACCGGCACATTGATCTTGTCTCCCGTAAACATGCTGATGCCCTTTATGACATCTGCCAGTGCCACCTCCTGTGGTGTACTTACAATAATCGCACCCGTTACAGGCAACTCCTGTACTATTGTCAGGTGCACATCTCCGGTACCGGGGGGGAGATCCAATACAAGGTAGTCGAGCTCTCCCCAGTCGCCCTGGGTTATTAACTGTTTAAGTGCACTTGTAGCCATAGGTCCTCGCCAAACCAGCGCGTCCTCGGGCTTTACAAAGAAGCCGACAGACAATAATCTGATTCCGTATTTCTCAATTGGAACGATCCATTCCACACCATCTTCGGTCTTTCCGGCCGGTCGTGCCTTCTCCATGTCAAACATCTTCGGTATTGACGGACCATAAACATCTGCATCAAGAAGCCCTACAGCATACCCCTGTTTTTTTAGTCCGATCGCGAGGTTAACCGCCACGGTCGATTTTCCAACCCCGCCCTTTCCAGAGGCCACTGCAATGATATTTTTCACACCAGGTAACACTTCACGGGTCTCTTTACGCTCCGGTACGTTGGTGCCGATGTTCCCCCTGATCTTTACCTCTTTACCGAGCTGCGACTCAATAGCACTCACACAAGACTTCTTCATCGACTGTATAAAGGGGTCGTTGGGACGGTTAAACTTAAGCGCGAACCGCACCTCCATTCCATCAATGGTGAGGTTTTCCACCATACCTGATTCTACAATATTCTTTCTCGACTCGGGATGAACCACCCGCTTTAATGCCTCCAGCACCTGTTCCCTTGAAATACTCATAACAATTCCATTTTACCTACAAAGATAGCCATTTTTTTTATTTAGATTAATTCTTTACAGGTCAGTTTCACTGGCAGGATTCCAAAAAAGAAGTTCAAAATCAACAACTTGTTCATCAACTACTTTTACTCCTTCATTCTCAAGTAGTTCTGCCATTACACCCGGACCTCCAAAATGATGTTTTCCGGTGAGCAGACCATTGCGGTTCACCACCCTGTGAGCGGGTATAAAATCACTCCGGCTATGGGAATGATTCATCGCCCAACCCACCATGCGGGAAGATTGGGGGGAGCCAATACAACGGGCTATGGCCCCGTAAGAAGTAACTCTGCCCGGCGGTATTTTTTTTACAATTGCATACACACGCTCAAAAAAGTGATCATCACCATCCATCGTCAGGCATTTTTTCAATTATTTTATCAGAGGGTAGTTTAAATGAAAGGTAATTGATCGTGGCTCCTGCCGAAAGAAACTGCTCCTCGTAATAGGTCCGAATAGCCAGTGTCTCATTCAGAAAGGGGGCATTGCAGAGATCCCGTGTCGCGTGTATAACCTCCAGTTTATTGTGTCTTGCAAGTGCAAGTGTGTATTCATACAGTACGTCATTGTCGGTCTTCAGATGAACCATCCCGTTATGGCGAAGAAAGGTCCGGTAGCGGTTCAGAAAAGACGGACCGGTGAGCCGCTTTTTGTTTCTTCTCCTTTTGAGCTGGGGATCAGGGAAAGTGAGCCATATCTCTTCTGTCTCACCGGGTGCAAAAAAGGATTCTATAAACTCGATCCGTGTCCTTAAAAAAGCCACATTTCCCAGACCCATTTCATTGGCAGATTTTGCTCCTTTCCAGATTCGTGCTCCCTTGATATCGATTCCAATGTAATTCCTGCCGGGATCCATTGCGGCCTGACCAATTGTATACTCACCTCTGCCACAACCCAGTTCCAGAACAATGGGTTTCCGGTTGCCAAAAACCTCCTGGGCCCATCTTCCCTTTAAGGCATGGTCCCTGCCGAAAACTTCTTCAAAGGAAGGTTGGAAAACCCTTTGAAATGTTTCCATTTCTGAGAATCTTTGAAGCTTGTTCTTGCCCAAAATTAAGATGCCTATGGTTGTTTTTTACTGATCCGTAATCCAATCTCCGAAACCGGTACTTCAGGAAGCCGCATCGCCTGTTCGATGGTAACTGAATAGGTCCCGGTATCCGGAAAAACTGTATTTTTCCTGTACAGGTAACCAATCTCCCGGATGTTGCCAACGCCCTTTCCAATCCATTTACCGTTGTTCTCAGCAAGTATGAATTGAACGGTATCGGTTATACCCTGCCCTGAAGGACCTTCCACATGCACAAACATATATAAATTGTTGAGAGGATACTCTGTTGAATGTCGCAATTGAATCTGCAGATTGTGTAGTGTGAGCGTATCCTCTATTCTGAATGTAAAATTCACCGGTTCATCCCAGCTCCATCTTCCCGTCTCTATACGGCTGAACTCATCAAAGACCATTTGCCGATCACACGATTCGTTAATAAACAGGGCAACCAATGGTAATAGCCACAAATAAATCTTTCTCTCCATCACCTGTTATATTGACGTGGCCGGGGTCCTCTTCTGCCCTTGCTCTTTTTCTTTTTCCTGTTCCTGTTCTCAAATCGTGTGATGCTCTCCTGCCCGACCACATCCTTGAATTGTTCAGGTTTTTCAGACTCCTTCGGGTGCTGCATATCAAGAAGGGAATCGGGTAAAACATTATTCCGGTTGAGCGCAATAATCTCATTAACGCGTTCAACAGGTACAGGAATAAACGACATGGCTGCCTTATCCGTCTCAAGCAGGTACCACATTACCCCGCGGTAGACATCTGTTTTCTGGTGAATGGCCTTACCGCCGGCGAGCTTCAGGTATACATTCCTGTCGGGAAAATGCTTCCGTGCATCAGCATAACTATCAACCTCATAATTCAGACAACACTTCAGCTTTCCACACTGCCCGGCCAGCTTGGTCGGGTTGAGTGCAATCTCCTGAATCCGCGCCGCCTGCGTGCTAACTGAAACAAAATTGGTTATGAACGAGGAGCAGCAAAGTTCTCTGCCGCATGTGCCGATCCCACCAATCCTGCCAGCTTCCTGCCTCGCTCCGATCTGGCGCATCTCTATCCTGATCCTGAAATTCTCAGCCAGCACTTTTATCAGCTCCCTGAAATCGACACGCTCATCGGCAATATAATAAAAGATCGCCTTGGTTCTGTCGCCCTGGTACTCCACATCCCCGATCTTCATGTCCAATCCGAGCTGTTCCACTATACTCCGTGCCCTGAGCATCGTTGAATGTTCAAGCCCGATCGCCTCCTCCCATTTTTCAATATCCGCAGGTTTAACCTTTCGGTAAACCTTCTTAAGTTCATCAATCCGTGGATCAAATTTCGTTTTCGAGAGCTGTTTCTCTACGATCTCTCCTGCCAGGGTGATGATACCAATATCATGCCCCGGAGAGGCCTCAACAGCAACAAAATCACCCCGCTTCAGCCGCAAGCCGTTCACATTGCGGTAAATCTCCTTTCTCGTATTCTTAAACCTGATTTCAACAATATCGGGAATATCAAGATCACCGCTCAGGTCCCTGAACCAGTTGAACGAGTCAAGCTTACCGCAACTGCCAAAATAATACACAAGACGATCAACGTTGTCGTTATTAATCTCCATCTGTTTTGGCGAACAACATCCCCTTGCAATCTTACTATCCATACAATAAATGTATATTAGGCTGTCGATTTATCAGTCTTGCAAAGGTAGGCATTTCAGGTGAACCACTCAACATCAGGTGAATATTTTTCAACGGTGGTAAGTCAAACGTACAGATGTATGTGCCAGAAGCGGACAATTTGCCGACAGGGATCGGACATACGTTGAAGTACAAAATCAGTTGCCATTTTCAACGGGAGCTGGCTGCTTTAAAAGCAGGATATTCTTAATGGCCAGATCGAGAAGAATAAGTTTTGCATAACCATTGGCCTCTATATGCTCAATGGCCCTCTGAAACTCTCCGGCCATATCAAATACGTTTCCCGGGTGGATGAAGGCTGAAAACCGAACCGAAAACTCCTGCTCCTTTTGTGTAAGAAAAGTAATCTCCTCCTGCCGGAGATTGAGCATAAAATTCTCCCGTATCATCCGCAATGCATAAGAAAGAAATAATTTCTGTCGCTCCCTTCCCCAACCAGCGATCTTCTCTGTCCACCGATGCAGTTCCACGATGTCGCGGCCATAGCACTTTCGCATAAAGTAACCGAACTCTTCAAAATGTTCGAGTTCCATCTCGCCAGCCTCTATCAATTGTGTAGCCAATGAAAAGTTACCATTGGAACGGCGTATTACATCTTCAATCATTCCCCGATCATCAGGAAAACGTACCTGCAATTCCTTTCTGATACTCTCCTCCTCCAACGGTCCGATCCTGATCATCTGAGTCCTGCTGCGGATGGTTGGCAGAATTGAATCTGTCTGTTCGCTCACCAGGAGAAAAACAGTTGCGGAAGGGGGCTCCTCAAGCAGCTTAAGTAACTTATTGGCGGCGGTAAGGTTCATCTTCTCAGGAAGCCATATGATCATCACCTTATATGGAGCCTCAAATGATTTAAGGCTAAGCTTGCGCGCTACCGCATCGCTCTCATTCTTGCCGATAAGTCCCTGCTTGTTCCCGGCTCTGATCACTTCATACCATTGGTTTTCTGAAATATAGGGGTTCGATGTTAGCACCTCCCTCCACTTTACAAGAAAATCATCACATACCTCATATCCCTTTTCTTTCTTCACCACGGGGAAAACGAAATGGAGATCCGGATGAACAAATTTGCCATATTTGATACAGGAAGGACATGTACCGCAGGAATCATCATCAGAAGGATTCTCACAACACATGTACCGGGCATATGCAATTGCCAGGGGGAGTTTTCCGTTACCCTCGGGACCGAAAAAGAGCTGGGCATGACTTACACGGTTATCTTTCACCGACTGAATAAGACGTCTTTTCACCTGTTCCTGTCCAAGTACTTCCCTGAATAACATAGCCACATTATTTTTATTGATCCATGCAAATTTAACAAAATACCATCGGAATCTCGGAATCGTAAAACCATTCTTATCGAATCTTGTAGAAAAGCAACGCTCATACACTAATCACCTTCATCCCCGGGTCCTGCCTGTAACATCTCTGCGAAGCGAGCTGTTTGAACTTTGATGCAATAATATTACCTTTGTATCTCTTATCGGAAACCATATTTTTTAATTAAACATAATGCTATGCAAATCATTGACAATTACAGTTTTGCGAACAAGAAAGCAATCGTAAGGGTTGACTTTAACGTGCCGCTAGATGAGAACTTTATCGTTACAGACGATACCCGTATTCGCGGAGCCCTTCCGACGATTAAAAAAATTATTGACGATGGCGGTTCCGCCATCCTGATGTCACACCTCGGCAGACCAAAATCTGGACCTGAAGAGCGGTTTTCGCTCAAACATGTGATCCCGACTCTCTCCGGACACCTGGGTGTAGATGTTCAGTTTGCCGATGACTGCATGGGCGATCAGGCCAGGGAAAAATCTGCAGGACTAAAACCCGGTGAGGTGCTCCTGCTCGAAAACCTTCGGTTTTACTCAGCTGAAGACAAGGTGAAAACCCCGGAAGAGCAGGCTGCGACAAGAAAATTTGCAGAAAAGCTCGCTTCCTATGCCGATGTATATGTAAATGATGCTTTCGGAACGGCACACCGGGCACATGGCTCGACAGCAGTTATTGCGGATTTCTTCCCTGAGGACTCAAGGATGTTTGGATTCCTCATAAATGCTGAATTGAAAGCTTTGGATAAAGTACTCAGGGATTCTGAGGCACCATTTACTGCAATTATGGGTGGAGCCAAGGTGTCTGACAAGATCCTGGTTATCGAGAACCTGCTCGAACGGGCCGATAACCTGATTATCGGTGGAGGTATGACCTATACTTTTATTAAAGCAAAAGGCGGTGAAATCGGAAACTCATTATGTGAAGAGGATAAGCTCGATCTTGCGCTGGAGATCATAAAAAAAGCTGAAGAAAAGGGTGTAAACCTTGTATTGCCGGTCGACCAGGTACTGGCGGATGAGTTCAAAAATGAAGCAAAGACCGATACTGCACCGATCATGGAGGGGAAACCCGGATTCATGGGACTGGATATTGGTGAAAAATCCATTGAACTGTTTTCCGATGTGATCCTGGACTCCAAAACAATCCTCTGGAACGGTCCGGTTGGCGTATTTGAAATGCCGAACTTTCAGAAGGGTACCGTTGCCATTGCAAAAGTGATCGCGGAATCCACTTCTAAAGGAGCATACAGTCTCGTGGGCGGTGGCGATTCTGTTGCCGCTGTGAAGAAATTCGGACTCGACGAAAAGGTAAGCTATGTCTCCACCGGGGGTGGTGCCATGCTGGAATATATCGAAGGCAAGGTGCTTCCCGGTGTAAAAGCGATCAAGGGGTAACGACTGTCTGCCTGATAGAACCCCTCAGCAGGAAAAACAGAGAGATGCAACATCTCGAAAACAGTATACTGAATATTGAAAGTGCCGGGGAGTTCAACTCCCTGGCACTTGATGTTTTTCACCTGCAGGCTGCCGAAAACAAGGTATACGGCAAATACCTCTCATTGCTGGGCATACGGCCCGAAACAATCAGCGCGGTTGAGGAAATACCTTACCTGCCCATCGGACTCTTCAGAACTGAAAGGATCATCACTGGTAACAGGTCACCAGAGCTGCTTTTCCGCAGCAGCGGAACTACCGGTCAGAAACACTCTGTTCATTATGTGGCCTCCGCAGAGCTCTACCGGCAAAGCCTGTTGAAAACTTTTACCCGGTTTTACGGTCATCCAAAGGATCTCTGCATCTTTGCACTGCTTCCCTCCTACCTTGAAAGGGAAGACTCCTCCCTTGTATATATGATGAACCACCTTGTAAACCTGAGCCGGCATCCCGACAGCGGCTTCTGGCTTAGCAACTATTCCGAACTGGCTGACAAGCTCGAACAGCGGGTTACCGATGGCTGCCCGACCCTGCTTCTGGGTGTGAGTTTTGCACTGCTTGACCTGGCAGCCCGGCACCCGGTAAGCCTCACTGAAAACATAACAGTTATGGAAACCGGGGGAATGAAGGGCCGAAAAAAAGAGATGATACGGGAAGAGCTTCACAGGATCCTGCAAGATGCTTTCAATATTAATGCAATTCATTCTGAATACGGAATGACTGAGCTGCTTTCACAGGCCTATTCCGCCGGTTCGGGAGTATTCCATGCTCCTCCGTGGATGAAAGTGCTTACGAGGGACCTATACGACCCGTTTACAGCAATTCCACCAGGCAGATCGGGAGGAATCAATATCATCGATCTGGCTAATCTCTACTCCTGCAGTTTTATTGCCACAGAAGATACGGGTAAGGTTATGGAGAACGGCTCCTTTGAGATTACCGGCAGGTCAGATCACTCCGATGTGAGGGGATGCAACCTGATGGTTGTTTAATTGTGAAGGTGAAAATGTTTGTCGCATCCAACCTCTAATCCACGAAGGTATTTCTTTGAAACAGAAAGTGTATGTGTGGTCTCATTGGCCACTTTACAGGTCATGGTTTTACGGTCAAGCTCCTTCAGATGATGCAGGTTAATGATCAAAGACCTGCTGATCCGGGCAAAACAGAATGAAGGAAGCATCTTTTCCACACTTCCCAGGTTCATGGATACAATTACACTTTTGCCTCTGTCAAGCTCAAGAATGGCATAATTGGAATCTGCCCTGCAGAAGAGGATCTCATCGGGATGGATCATAATAAACCCGTTGCGGTACCTGAATTTTATCTTCTTTCGATATGTCAGCTGAGAGATGACCTGTGAGAATCGTTCCCCAATTTCGCCGGTTACCGGTTCATTTGAAATTTTTTCCAGGGAGCCAACAAGCTCCTCCTTTTTTACAGGTTTCAGCAGGTAATCGCAGGCTGAAGACCGGATCGCCCGGATGGCATAGTTTTCATAAGCTGAAACGAAAACTATACTCACACTGATATTATGTTGGTTCAGCTTTTCAACCAGGTCAAATCCGCTTTCTCCATGCAACTGGATGTCCAGAAGGAGCACATCCGGCTTTTTTCTGATAACCTCATCAAATGCCTGGTCCACCGTCCCCGCTTCCCCAACAATCTCAGCCAATGAAACATCGCTTAGCAAAGCCCTTAAAAGATCCCTTGCTGAACTTTCATCATCGACAAATAAGAGCCTGAGTTTTTTTATCATGGGTAGTTTATAGCTGCATAATAGTCAATCCGTCACTTATACCCCGTGTACATAAAAAACTTAACCTATTCGGAAGCCGGAGGAGTCCGGATCCTTGATCATAATTCCTTCTCACATTAAACAGGTATTCCGAATCAAATATATAAAAAATCTAAAACCGTTCCACCCCCGGGATAATGGCATCCTCCAGGTGCTCAATATCAAATACGGAACCCCGCATAATTACCGAAAGCAGATCAAACCTCACCGGCATCCGAACAGCATACTGAAACAGGTAATGTTCCGCTGCTTCAATGATAAAGCGCTCCTTTGCAGGCGAAACAAGGTCCTCCGGATGGGGAAAGTGCTGCTGCTTCCGGGCCTTCACCTCAACAAAAACCAGCAACTTACCGTCTGTACAGATAATATCAAGCTCCTTATGCCCATAGGTCCAGTTCCTGTGCAGAATGCAATATCCCCTGGAAACAAGAAATTCGGCCGCAAACGCTTCGGCCCTTTCACCAAAATCATGCGATTCAGCCATACCTGACAGATTTAGCACCTACATGCTCAGGGAATTGTCTCCCTTCCTGACAGTTAATGTGGCCACTCTTCCAAATATCAGTGGGTAGTTGAATTTTTCATGTCCTGCAGGAAATCCGAAAAGGGCCGGGACATTGTATTTGTAGGCACGTTCGGCGATAATCTCGAGCGCATCTTTTCCAAACGGCAGAACATTATCATGCATACCTGAAAAGCTCCCGACCAGCAATCCCGCGATCCTGCGAAAAATATTGCGCAATTCAAAATTGAGGATCATTCGGTCAATATGATACAAATATTCATCCACATCTTCCAGGAAAAGAATCTTTCCGTCATAATCGGGCTCATAAGGAGACCCTGCAAGCGAACAGAGCACAGACAGGTTCCCTCCTGCAATGGCGCCTTCAGCAACTCCTTCGGTATTCATCAACTTATCTTCAACGGAATATTTCATTTTCATTCCGCTAAGAACTTCAAGCAGATGCTTAAATGAAGATCCATCCTGCGGCTCCTCCATCACCAGTGAATAAGGCATCACCCCGTGAACAGTCTCCATGAATTTTCCAAACGCCGCATGTAGTGCTGTTATATCGCTGAATCCAATGAACCATTTCGGATTGTAGCGGATCACCTCCCAGTCCATACCCGGCAGCAACTGCGCTGCTCCGTATCCGCCTCTTGCAGCGAACACTGCCTTCACAGTGGGGTCAGTGAACAATTGATGCAAATCGGCAAGTCGCGCCTCAACCGATCCGGAATACTGTCCTTCGCTGCCCGCCAGGTTTCTTCCCAGGACCACCCTGAATCCCGCATCCTCCATCAGGCGAATAAAAGGGTTAAGTTCATCCATTGCTAACCTGCGTGCAGGTGCAATCACCCCTATGGTATCTCCTTTTTTAAGCAGTGTAGGTGAAATGACAGATCCCATGGCAGCGAAGATATTAATTTTTTATCTTTGCCCATATTTATGTTACCATTGCAAGCATGAGAAAGTACAAAAGATACCTGATTACCTCTGCCCTTCCCTATGCCAACGGACCTCTCCACCTGGGACACCTTGCCGGTGTGTATGTTCCGTCCGATATCTATACCCGTTACCTGAGGATGCGCGGGGAGGATGCTATCCATGTCTGTGGTTCCGACGAACATGGCGTGCCCATTACCCTGAAGGCCCGAAGCGAAGAAGTGAGCCCCCAGGACATTGTTGACAGGTATCATGCAATCAACAAGAAGGCTTTTGAAGACTTCGGCATATCATTCGATATCTACTCCCGTACCTCCAACAAAGTGCATTACGAAACCGCCTCCGGGATTTTCAGAAAACTACTTGAAGAGGGTAAACTGTTTGAAAAAAAATCTGAGCAATTCTTCGATGTTGAGGCCAGTACCTTCCTGGCCGACCGTTACATTACGGGTACATGTCCGCATTGCAGTAATCCCGCTGCCTACGGCGATCAGTGTGAACAGTGCGGCACATCACTCAGCCCGGCCGATCTGATCGACCCCACCTCCAGGCTCAGCGGAAGCAAACCCATCCTAAAGGAGACCACACACTGGTATCTGCCGCTTAACAGGTATGAGCCCTGGCTGAAAGAGTGGATCCTGGAGGGGCACAAGGAGTGGAAACCCAATGTATACGGACAGTGTAAATCATGGATCGACCAGGGCCTGCAACCGAGGGCGGTGAGCCGTGACCTCGACTGGGGAGTGCCGGTGCCTGTAGAGGGTGCCGAAGGAAAGGTACTCTATGTCTGGTTCGATGCCCCGATCGGTTACATCTCGGCTACGAAGGAGCTTACCCCCGAATGGGAAAAGTACTGGAAAGATGAGGATTGCCGCATGATCCATTTCATCGGCAAAGACAACATCGTTTTCCATTGCATCATCTTTCCGGTGATGCTCAAGGCGGAGGGAACCTATATCCTTCCGGATAATGTCCCTGCCAACGAATTCCTGAACCTGGAGAATGATAAAATATCTACTTCCAGGAACTGGGCAGTCTGGCTGCACGAGTACCTGGAAGATTTTCCCGGAAAGCAGGATGTACTGAGGTATGTGCTCTGCGCAAATGCACCTGAAAACAAGGACAATGATTTTACCTGGAAGGATTTTCAGAACAGGAATAACAATGAACTGGTGGCCGTTTTGGGTAACTTTGTTAACAGAACACTTGTGCTAACCGATAAATACTATGGTGGCGAGGTACCGGTTCCACAGGAAATGTCGGGAAGCGACAAAGAGGTGCTGACCGAAATTCAGAACATTACCACCTCTGTTGAAAGAAGCCTCGAAAGCTTCAGGTTCAGGGAGGCCGTTAAACTGGCAATGGATCTGGCCCGTCTTGGCAACAAGTACCTGGCCGATACCGAGCCATGGAAAGTAGTTAAGAACGATCCGGAACGTGTACAAACGATTATGTATATCTCGCTACAGATCACCGCTGCGCTGTCTCTGTTGCTGGAACCATTCCTGCCATTTACCATGGAAAAGCTGAGAGGCTTCACAGCGTTTAAGCATACTGATTGGGAACTGCTGTACCAGGAAGAGCTGCTGAAACCGGGACACAGGATCAACAGTGCTGAACTGCTGTTTGAAAAGATCGATGATGAAGTAATCAGCATGCAACTTGAAAAATTACAAAAGACCAGAGAGGCCGGTCAGAAAGATTTTTATGTATCCCCGCGAAAACCGGAGATCACATTTGAGGATTTCACAAAGATCGATATCCGCACAGCCACTATCCTGGAAGCTGAAAAGGTGCCCAAAACCAAAAAACTGATAAAAATGGTGGTCGACACCGGGATCGATATACGCACAATCGTATCGGGGATAGCTGAACACTACAAACCCGAGGATTTACCAGGGAAGAAAGTATGCGTACTGGCCAACCTTGCCCCAAGAAATATTAAAGGAATTGAATCACAGGGAATGATCCTGCTTTCCGAAAACAACGACGGTCGGTTGCTCTTTATCGAGCCCGGAATACAGGCTCATAACGGCGCCGAAGTGAATTAACCCTTACCTGGTCATCACCCAGGCTCCATCCATTCCCGATTCAGTCCTGATTTTGGGCAGTTCCCTGATCGCCTGGTCGCGTTCAGAAAAAGATTTTACAGAAACACGATACAACCGGTTTTCCGTGAAAATGATCTCCGCATGAAATCCCATTGCACTGAGTTCGTTCATCAGTTCAGTGGCATTCTGTAAATTCTGAAAGCTTCCAGCAATGATAAAATACCTGTTCTCCTGAGGCTGATCGCCGGGTTGATCCGCAGCCGGCTCTTTTACCTCTGCCGGACCAGCCCCCTGGAATTGATTCTCTCCGCCCTCCGAAATATTCCCAGCCTCTGGTGCATTACGCCCATCACCTCCCGCCTCCTCTGTATCCCTGATTACAATTCCCTCCCTGCCGAACTCAACGCCATTCCGGGTAGGAATCAGGAGAATTAATACCAGCACAGCAATCAGCGATCCGACAACGATCCAAATGATCTTCCATTTATTCACTGGTTTTCTCCGGTATTGTCCTGCTGAGCCGCGGTTTCCCTTCATGGCATCTCTTCCTGCAGAACCTGATGCAGCTGCTTCCTTACCCTCAGTGAAAACCTCCATTCTAACCCCCCTGTCATTATCTTCCGTATTACCGGTTTCATCGGATACATCACTCTCCAATTCAAGTATTTCCAACGTGTCCAGACCAAAAGCGTCCGGATCGATCATCCAACCGGGATCTTTGGTAAAATGAATCCTGTTGTCATCATCCCTGGAGAAAACCCCAACTTCCGCAAGCTTATACTTCTCTCCCTTGTCAAGCCTGAACTTAATGGCATCCACAAGCTCAAGTACCTGTTGCCTGGCCTCTTCAGTATCGATATTCTCCCCGGCGGCATATACACCGGCCAGTTTGCCATCACCTTTCGGATGTGCGGGATCGAACCGTAAAACCGGAACCGGGGGCTCAACGAGTCCGCTATCTTGTACCCCCCCCTCACCCTTAGTGACGATCAGACTTCCAAACCCTGGTAAAACAACCTGTTCCCGGTTGGAGAGAAGCTGACGTATATAGGTGCCCAAGTATGCCATTCAGATTGATTTTTTTTGATTAAATGACCGTTTCATGCAATATGTTAAACAAAATTAATATAATTGAGGTTATGTAAGAAAATATATAATTCGACTTCTGAACATAGTTATCAACGTAATAATTTATCTTTGTCCGGATCAATCAATCTCTTATTATTAACTTCGTGTTGTTGAATAACAGTTGCACTATGAAAAAAATAGAAATGGTTGATCTTCACAGGCAGTATCTTCGACATAAGGAGGAGATAAACAGTGCCATTCAGGAGGTGATCCATTCAACTGCCTTTATAAAAGGTCCCGATGTCCGGGAGTTTCAACGTGAGATGGCAGATTATATTGGTGCACGGTTCTGTATCGCCTGCGGAAATGGTACTGACGCCCTGCAGGCAGCACTGATGGCTCTCGGTCTTCAGCCGGGTGATGAGGTAATCACCTCCCCCTTTACCTTCGTCGCCACCATCGAAGTAATCAGCCTGCTCAAACTGAAACCGGTACTTGCAGATGTTGACCCCGGGACATTCAATATTGATCCGTCACAGATTGAACGGGCCATTACAGCACAGACCAAAGCAATTGTTCCGGTACACCTGTTTGGCCAGGCTGCAAACATGAACCGAATCATCGAAATTGCCAATGCCAACAATCTCAGTCTGATAGAGGACAATGCACAGGCCCTGGGGGCCTCCTACAGATTAAAGAACGGATCACTGAAAAAGACAGGGAACCTGGGCGATATCGGATGCACCTCCTTCTTCCCGAGTAAGAGCCTGGGTGCATACGGCGACGGGGGTGCCCTGTTTACAAATGATCAGGAGCTGGCATCAAAAATTGGTTCGATTCTTAACCACGGAATGACACAAAGATACTATTACGACCATATCGGTGTCAACTCCCGGCTGGACACCATACAGGCTGCCATCTTACGGGTGAAACTTAAATCCCTCGATGCTTACAACAGGGCCCGGCAGGAGGTTGCAAAAGCATATGACGAAGCCTTTTCCGTGATCTCCGGACTGAAAATCCCTGAGCGAAATCCCGAATCGGAACATATTTTTCATCAATACACCCTGCAGGTACCTGGAGATCGCCGGAATACACTGAAGGAGCACCTGAAGCGGCATGATGTTCCGGCAATGATCTATTACCCGGTTCCGCTGCATCTTCAGAAAGCATATGCAGGACTCGGGTACACTGAAGGAGATTTTCCGGTTGCAGAAGAACTGTGCAGAAACGTACTCAGCCTGCCCATCCATACCGAAATGGACGAGGAACAACTGAACCATATCATTTCAACCTTGAAACAGTTTTTTAACCAATGATGAACGGTAAATCATATTTCGCACATGAAACAGCAGTAATCGACGAAGGATGCGAGATCGGCGAAGGGACAAAAATCTGGCACTTTTCCCATGTTATGACCGGTGCGGCGATTGGCAAAAAATGTAACCTCGGACAAAATGTGGTGGTTGCTCCAAATGTCATCCTGGGTAACAATGTCAAGGTTCAGAACAATGTTTCCATCTATACAGGTGTTATTTGCAGGGATGATGTGTTTCTCGGTCCCTCAATGGTCTTTACCAATGTAATCAACCCGAGAAGCAAGGTGATCAGAAGGGACGCCTATATGAAAACCATCGTTGGTGAAGGCGCCTCCATTGGAGCGAATGCCACAATTATCTGCGGTAACAACATCGGGAACTATGCATTTATCGGTGCAGGTGCGGTAGTAACAAAAGAGGTACCACCCTATGCACTGGTAGTAGGAAATCCCTCGCGGCAGACAGGATGGATGAGTGAGTATGGACATCGCCTTGAGTTTGATGCATCAGGTATCGCTGTATGTCCGGAGAGCCAGGAAAAATACGAACTGAAAAACAACCAGGTAAGAAAAATTTCATGAGCAGGAATTTTGCAATCATTGGAATAGCGGGCTATATCGCCATCAGACACGTTAACGCGATAAAAGATACGGGGAATGATCTGGTAGCTGCACTGGATAAATTCGACAGCGTAGGGTTTGTCGATTCCTATTTTCCGGAAACCGATTTCTTCGTGGAATTTGAACGGTTCGACAGACATGTTGCAAAGCTCAGCAGGAATGGAAAACAGATTGATTATGTTTCCATCTGCTCTCCGAACTACCTGCACGATTCGCACATCAGGTTTGCCCTAAGAAGCGGTGCAGATGCCATCTGCGAAAAACCGCTTGTACTGAACCCATGGAACATTGACGCCCTGCTCGACTATGAAAAAGAGACCGGCAGGAATGTGTATAATATCCTGCAACTCAGACACCACCCCAGTATCATCAAACTGAAGAACAGTATTGAATACGGACCGGAGGATAAAGTTTATGAAATCGACCTTGCCTATATCACGAGCAGAGGGAAATGGTACCATTACTCGTGGAAAGGCGATGAACACAAGTCGGGTGGCATCGCCACAAACATTGGTGTTCACTTCTTCGATATGTTATCCTGGATCTTCGGTGAAGTGAGAGAAAATAAAGTCTACCTACTGGAAAAGGATAAGGCTTCAGGATTTCTCCAGCTTGAAAAAGCCAGGGTACGCTGGTACCTGAGCATCGATTATGATGATGTACCGGCCGCAGCAAAAATTAAAGGACAACGTACCTACAGGTCCATCACAGTGGATGGTGATGAAATTGAATTCAGCGGTGGATTTACCGATCTGCATACCCTATCCTACCAGCATATACTTGCAGGGGATGGATTTGGGGTTGAGTGTGCCAGGAGATCCATTCAAACCGTGTACAACATCAGAAATACAGAAAAATCTATACTAAATGGGGATTACCATCCCTTTATCAATGCGTAATATTCAGATTCAATAAATATGTACAACGAACTGTTAAAAAAGGAGAAAACAATGGCGGTCATCGGACTGGGATATGTCGGACTGCCTATCGCACTGGAGTTTGCAAAAAAAATCAGGGTGATCGGTTTTGACATCAGGGCAGACAGAATCGAAATGATGAAGAACAGGATCGATCCAAGCAAAGAGCTGGAATCAAAAGATTTTGACGGATGTGACATCACCTTCACCTCGAAAATTGATGATCTGGAACAGGCCTCATTCTATATCGTAGCGGTACCAACCCCGATTGATGAACACAAAAAACCGGATCTGGCACCACTGCTGAGCGCAACCAAGACGGTCGGTAAGGTGCTTGGGAAAGGTAATTATGTGGTGTATGAGTCAACCGTATACCCGGGCTGTACTGAAGAGGAATGCATCCCCCTGCTGGAGGAGATCTCCGGACTCGAGTTTATCACTGATTTCAAGGTCGGATTCTCTCCCGAACGGATCAACCCTGGAGATAAAAAACACACCCTCACCAGAATCACAAAAGTCTCCTCTGGCTGCGACGAGGTATCTGCCGAAGAGATTGCCATGACATATGAACTGGTGATTGAAGCAGGTGTACACCGGGCAAGCTCCATCAAGGTCGCGGAAGCAGCCAAGATCATTGAAAATACCCAGAGGGATATCAATATCGCCTTTATGAATGAGCTTTCAATGATCTTCAATAAAATGAATATTAATACCTTTGAGGTACTGGAAGCTGCCGGGACAAAATGGAACTTTTTACCATTTTTTCCGGGTTTGGTTGGAGGACACTGCATCGGTGTTGATCCCTACTACCTTACCTATAAATCGGCAATGTACGGTCACCATGCACAGATCATTAATGCCGGGAGAGCTATCAACGATGGCATGGCTGCATGGGTTGCAAAACAGATAACCATCAGGCTTTCAAACCTCTTTACCAACCTGAAGGAGTGCAGGATCCTTGTATTGGGAACAACCTTTAAAGAGAATGTTAGCGATATCAGGAATTCAAAGGTTGCAGATGTGGTGTATGAGCTGAAGGAATTCGGTATGATGGTGGAAGTGGTCGACCCATACGCCAACCCTGCAGAGGTGCTCGAAGAGTATGGTTATGAACTTCAGCAAAAGCCATCAGGGACCTACCATGCTGTAATCATAGCAGTTGGACATGATCAATATGTCTCGCTGGATGAGAATGAGATCAGCACTATGATGGTTCACGGCGGAATTCTTGCAGACCTGAAGGGAATCTTCAGAAACAGGGTAAGAAATTTAAACTATTGGAGCCTGTAAGAGCAATAAGCAATAAGACTACTGAAATCCGTAAAAGAATTGACATGCAGAAAACCATACTTGTAACAGGAGGAACGGGATACATCGGATCGCATACTGTTGTTGAACTGCAGGAGGCAGGTTATAAGGTTGTTATCGTCGATAACCTCTCCAATTCAAACCCCGAAGTGGTTGATCAGATTGAAGTTATTACCGGACAGAGACCGGAATTTGAGATGGTGGATCTGAAAGACAGGGAGGCAACATTGCGTGTATTCACGACACATCCGGAAATCAGGGCCGTTATCCATTTTGCTGCATACAAGGCTGTGGGGGAAAGTGTCGATATACCCCTGGACTATTACAAAAACAATATCGACTCCCTGATTCATGTGCTTGAAGGGATGAATCTTACCGGTGTACGCCACATCGCCTTTTCCTCGTCATGCACGGTTTACGGCGAACCTGATGTGCTGCCGGTTAATGAGCACTCCCCGATTAAAAAGGCCGGTTCACCCTACGGAAATACAAAACAGATCTGCGAAGAGATCCTTGAAGATTACCGGGTACCAAACCCTGAGATCAATGTCATCTCACTCAGGTACTTTAATCCTATTGGTGCCCATCCCAGTGCTCTGATCGGCGAACTTCCCATTGGGATCCCAAATAACCTGGTGCCGTTTATTACTCAAACTGCCATTGGTTTGAGAGATGAACTCAAGGTGTTTGGTGATAACTACAACACCCCCGATGGCTCAGCTATCCGGGACTACATCAACGTGGTTGACCTGTCGAAAGCGCATGTCGTGGCCATTGAACGTCTGATCAACAAAAAAAACAAGGAGGGCTACGAGATTTTCAACCTGGGTACAGGAAAAGGTAACTCAGTGTTTGAAGTAATCAAAGCTTTTGAAAAAGTGACCGGACAATCGTTGAAGCATAAAGTTGTCGGTCGCAGAACGGGCGATGTGGAACAGGTCTATGCCGACACCTCCTTCGCTAACAGTGAGCTGGGTTGGAGGGCAGAAACTACCCTGGAAGAAACGCTTCTTTCGGCATGGAAATGGGAACAACACTACCGCGACGAAAATACAGAAAAACGTTCGGGCCGGGTTTAATAAATAGCTGGTCAGCCCAGCAGTCTGACAATCAATTAATAATGAATTGGAATGAAAACAATACTTATCACCGGTGGAGCCGGGTTCATCGGGTCACACGTGGTCAGGCTCTTTGTTAATAAATATCCCGACTACCGCATTCTGAACCTCGATGCCCTTACCTATGCAGGCAACCTGGAAAACCTCAGCGACATTGAGCATGGTCCCAATTACGAATTTATCAAAGGAGATATAACCGACCAGGCTTTTATTGACCGGCTTTTTTCCGAACAGGAGATCGATGGTGTAATCCATTTAGCAGCCGAATCGCATGTGGACCGCTCTATCGAAGATCCCCTCTCCTTTATCAAAACCAACATTATCGGCACAATGAACCTGCTGAACGGTTGCCGTAACAGCTGGCCGAATTTTGAGAACCGAAGGTTCTACCATATATCAACCGATGAGGTCTACGGGAGCCTGGGTGTTGACGGGCTGTTTACCGAGAAGACCCCTTACGACCCGAAGAGTCCTTACTCAGCCTCAAAAGCAAGCTCCGATCATCTGGTAAGAGCCTATCAGAACACCTACGGACTACCTGTAGTGGTCTCCAACTGCTCAAACAACTACGGTCCGAACCAGTTCCCTGAAAAACTGATCCCCCTTGCCATCAACAACCTGCAGAACAATAAGGCAGTCCCGGTTTACGGTAAGGGTGAGAACATCCGCGACTGGCTGTACGTGGAAGACCATGCCACGGCCATTGACAGAATCTTTCACGAGGGAAGGATTGGCGAAACATACAACATCGGTGGCAACAACGAGTGGAAAAATATTGATCTTATCAGGCTGCTCTG
Organism: uncultured Bacteroidaceae bacterium; assembly: GCA_964539395.1. Lineage (GTDB taxonomy): Bacteria > Bacteroidota > Bacteroidia > Bacteroidales > M55B112. The sequence goes on along the minus strand of CAZIIU010000004.1, from coordinate 51,460 downwards.
CAGGATAATGGATAAAAAGCTGAACCAGGCTCCCGGCACGGCAGAAAAACAGATTACCTTTGTGAAGGACAGGGCAGGTCATGACCTGCGCTATGCAATCGATAGTAGCAAAATAAGCCGGGAACTGGGATGGGTGCCGTCACTAACCTTCGAAGAGGGACTGGAGAAGACAGTCGACTGGTACCTTAAGAACAGTGCCTGGCTCCGGAATGTCACTTCAGGGGCCTATATTACATACTATGATAAGATGTATGGAAAGCACGTGACCCGATAACGATAAGGAACCCCAATCAGAATGTAGCCCGAACGGTTGGGCAAACTATCCTACTCCACTGTCACAGATTTCGCCAGGTTCCTGGGCTGATCTACGTTACAACCACGCATAACGGCGATATGGTAAGCAATCAGTTGAAGGGGAATTGTTGAAAGCAGCGACACCAATACCGGATCGGTCTCCGGGATCTCAATCACATGATCGGCCATATTTACAATGGTATCATCACCCTCAGTAACAATCGCGATAACAACTCCGTTTCTCGCTTTTACCTCCTGTACATTGGTAACGATCTTATCGTATGAATGATCACGGGTAGCAATAACAACAACCGGCATATCAGCATCGATCAGGGCAATCGGACCATGTTTCATCTCTGCCGCAGGATAACCTTCCGCGTGGATATAGGAGATCTCTTTAAGCTTTAGCGCTCCCTCAAGGGCCACCGGATAGGATACTCCCCTGCCCAGGTAGAGGGCATTATTAACTTTGCTGAATACCCCTGCGATCCTCTTCAGTTCATCGTTCTGCTCAAGGATACGTTCAATTTTTTCCGGTACGTCCTCAAGCTCATTCAGCAACTCGATAAACCGCACCTCTTCAATTAATCCCCGCCCTTTAGCGATCATCAGTGCCATCATGGTGAGTACCGTAACCTGTGCCGTAAATGCCTTGGTGGAAGCGACCCCGATTTCCGGTCCGGCGTGGGTGTAAACACCGGCATGTGTCTCACGTGATATGCTCGATCCGACAACATTGCATATACCCAGGACCGTTGCTCCTGCATCCTTCGCAAGCTGTATGGCCGCAAGTGTATCTGCTGTCTCTCCGCTCTGAGAAATAGCAATCACAATATCATCCTTTGACAGGACCGGATTCCGGTACCTGAACTCTGAAGCATAGTCTACCTCAACCTGAATCCTGGCAAGATCTTCAAGCAGGTACTCCCCCACTAGTCCGGCATGCCAGGAAGTTCCACAGGCGACAATAATAATTCTTTGTGCATTGATCAACCTGTCATATACATCATACAGTCCGCCAAGCTTTATCTCATTGGTCTCCAGCTTCAGCCTTCCCCTGAAGGTATCCCTTATCGAGCGTGGCTGTTCAAAAATCTCCTTTAGCATGAAGTGGTCATAGCCGTTCTTTTCAATCTCGGAAATACCCAGGTCAAGGGTCTGAATCCTTGGCTCAAGCGTATCAGCCTTCATCGTTGTTTTCAGAATAAGTTCATCCCGCTTGATTATGGCAACATCGTCGTTGTCCATGTAGATAACCCGGTCGGTATATTCAATGATAGGTGTAGCATCCGATGCCACGAAGTATTCGTTTTCACCCAGGCCGATCACGAGCGGACTGCTCTTTCTTGCAGCAATGATCTTGTCTTTCTCCTCACTGCATAGTATTAAAAGGCCATAGGCACCAATAACCTTCGACAGTGCCAGTCTAACTGCCACCTCTGCAGAAACCTCCTGGGAATGATAGATATACTCAATCAGATTTGCCAGGACTTCCGTGTCTGTCTGACTTTTAAATGTATATCCCTGGTCGGCAAGGCTGTCTCTCAAATATGTGTAGTTCTCGATTATTCCGTTATGAATGATCGTAAAGATACCATTCTCTGAAATGTGGGGATGTGCATTCAGGTCACTGGGTTCCCCGTGCGTTGCCCAACGGGTGTGACCGATACCGATCGTTCCGGTAATATCCTGGCCGGTAATAAAGTCTTCCAGCTCTGTCACTTTGCCTCTCTTCTTATAAATATTCACCTTTCCGTTCTGAAGGGCTATCCCGGCTGAGTCATATCCGCGGTATTCCAGCCTTTTCAAGCCCTTCAATAATACAGGGTACGCATTCCTGTTTCCAATGTATCCTACTATTCCACACATAAGTTAATCAAATTTTGAGTAAATAAGTTCCAATCTAAGACTACCTTCATTATCCGAATAGTTGCTCCAGAATTTAATAATTTTTGTTGTGGTTGCAGGTTGATTAACATAAATGAATAGGTCATTGTTTTCAATATCCCCGGAAATTACCGATTGAAAATGGCGACCGAGGTTAAAACTGTACAGGTAAAGTGGGTTAAAAAAGGCACTCCGTTCATTGGATTGAGTAAGCCTGCCGAAAGTAAAGGCATTATTGTTAATGATTTGGTCATATAGCTGGATCGGGGTTCCGTCGGGAAGTTGACTCTCCATCATCAGTTGAACGGGGTAATTTTCAGCTGTAATTCCACTCAGACTGTCGGGAATCACATAGAATACCAACCGTGCGGCATTCAAGGCAACCTGACCGCTACCAAGATAATCTTCAAGGTTGGGAACCGAGATCTTTACGTTCACTCCGGCCATGCCCTGTACATAGGCGATATGCGGGTCAAAATCCGGATTGTCAATCATATGTTCCAGTGCTGTGCCTGCATAATCGTGGTGAAAGATATTTATCTTCTGGGCTATAACCTCATTAAATCCCATAAAATATGTACTCAGAGGTACAGTATCCCTGGCAGCAACTGTAATGCTGTCGTGATAGTATCTGAAACTGAGACCGGCCTGGCTATTAGCCAGTTGTAACATAGCCATTGAACCACCCACCGTTACCGGTTCTGTTGTGATGTATAATCCGTTGAATTCCCGTTGCAACCTGGAATTGTATACAAAGATCGAATCAGCCGGATTAGTGGCATCAGTGATCCGGGCGAGAAGATTCGGATTGTCAATGTCAAATCGCTTTAAGTCACCAGGTCGCGGGATAAAATCCTCTTCAACCAGCGGCTCAGGATTATACTTTCCGTCTACATCATAATCGGAATAGTAAACGCTGTCCATCGACAAGGTATCCATAAGCTCATAAACCCTGATATGCATCTCCTGTGTAGTATCGCCGATCACATCATTGATATACAACCACAATGAAAGTGAATCGATGAAAGGCTCCTCCCCGAAGTTTGCGGCCTGCGCCAGGCTGAGTTCCGTTACAAGTTCTGCCTTCGAAAAACCTGTTATGGTATCCACCAAACTTCCCAGTAAAAACTGGCGGTTGATATCACGGTTAAAACTATTAATGGATGTAACACGTGGCCTGGATCTTACCAACATCACATCAAACTCGGTAATTGTATCAGTAAATACTACGATATCATCCTGGGGCGGAAAGATATCAACTCCCAGGTTATTCCTGTCGGGTTCACATGCAATGAAACTCAGTAAAGAAAAGAACAAAACAACAATTGCAGATGAGAACTTCTCTCCTGTACCCGGCTTATCTAAATACATCATATGGATTTCCAGTATTATTGATTCAGAACATTCTCATAGAAAACGGAATATTCTTCAATATATTTTTCGGGTAGCTGATATTCCAGACTGGGTTTACCTGCTCCCCTGATTAAGTCTTTTACTCCTTCCGGTAAATTCGGGCTCCCCTGTATGACTGCATCGGAATACTGTAGCGCCAGATTTGTTACATTTTCATACCGGGGATCCTTAATTACTGCAAGGTCTTCTCTGCTGATCCCGTTCAGGAGCGCTTTTTCCTGTAACCTGCTGTTCATGGGCTTGTCGAACCCGTTGTTGTAAATCGAAAAAACCACCCTTGAATCGACAAACAACGGATCCTCACGATATGCCTTTTTAAGATACACAGGTACCAGCGATGTAAACCATCCGTGACAATGTACGATATCAGGCGACCACCGGAGTTTTCGCACAGTCTCCAATACACCCCTGGCAAAAAAGATCATCCGCTCATCATTGTCATCAAAAAACTTGCCGTTAGCACTCTGCATCGTTGCCTTCCTGCTAAAATAATCCTCATTATCAATGAAATAAACCTGCATCCGTGCAGACTGGATGGAGGCAACTTTAATAATCAGCGGATGGTCCGTATCATCGATGATCAGATTCATTCCTGATAACCTGATCACCTCGTGCAATTGATTTCTCCTTTCATTAATATTCCCATACCTTGGCATAAATGTCCGGATTTCCCTCCCTTTTTCCTGAATACCCTGGGGAAGGAACCTGCCAATATGCGACATTTCGTTCTCTGGAAGATAGGGGGTAATTTCCTGGGAAACAAATAAAACTTTCACACTTTCCATCGTACTGGACTTGTATTTGAGATCATGCAAAGGTATTAAAAATTATTGAGACCTCAAGACATCAGAACCATGAGCAGGTCAATTGGAAAAGTTTGTTTTTGACACTTCGATTTCCTGCAATTAAGGTGGGAATACCTATATTTGTGCTCTGCAAAAAAGCAAATGAAGATCATAACTCAAAAAAGTGCTTTGAAAGGGGAGATAGAAGCGGCCCGGAATAGCAAAAAACATATTGGACTTGTCCCAACCATGGGGGCACTCCACGAAGGACACCTCTCCCTGGTCCGCACTGCCTTAGAAAAAAGTGATTATATCGTGGTCAGTATTTTTATAAATCCGACGCAGTTCAACAACCCACTCGACCTGAAACGGTATCCAAGGGATATGGAATCGGATCTCAAAATGCTGCGAAATTACCCGGTCGACCTGGTTTTTGCGCCTCCGACAGAGGAGATGTATCCCGAAAAGGATACACGGAAGTTCGACTTCTCACCGCTCGACAAGGTTATGGAAGGAAAGTTCCGTCCCGGACACTTCAACGGTGTCGCACAGATCGTCAGTAAACTGTTTGATCTGGTAAAACCGGAAAGGGCCTATTTCGGACAAAAGGATTTTCAGCAACTTACCATTATCCGGAGACTGGTAACCCAGCATGAACCCGATATCGAAATTATCGGTTGCCCGATCGTCCGGGAAGAGGACGGCCTGGCTATGAGTTCAAGAAACCGACTGCTCAGTCGAAACCACCGCTCTGCAGCACCATTCATTTACAGCACCCTGCTGAAGGCCCATGAGATGAAAAAGCAGTGTTCCCCCGAAGGAATCAGGAGTTTTGTAACCTCAGAAATCAACGGTCATCCACTGATGCAACTGGAGTATTTTGAAATTGTTGACGATCAAAATCTTATGCCTGTAAAGAACTGGCAGGGACCCCAAAACAAAATTGGCTGTATTGCCGTTCATTTTGGCGATGTACGGTTAATAGATAACATATATTTTACTTAACTTTGAAACATGAATATTGAAGTCGTAAAATCGAAATTACACAGGGTCACTATTACCGAGGCAAATCTGAACTATATTGGCAGCCTTACCATTGATGAGGAGCTGATGGATGCCGCCAACCTCATTGAAAACGAGAAGGTTCATGTAGTAAACATCAATAACGGGGAGCGCCTGGAGACATACGTCATAACGGGGGAACGCGGAAGCGGGGTCATTTGCATGAACGGAGCCGCCGCCCGGAAGGTCCAGGTAGGCGACATCGTCCTGATTATCTCCTACGCCTCGATGGATTTCGAGGAGGCCAAAATTTTTAAGCCAAAAATCGTCTTTCCCGACACAGCTACCAACAAGCTGATCTGACTGCTGCCTTGAATAAAAAGATCCGCAATATAACCAGGTTTTCCCTTTTCCTGGCTGCAGGAATACTACTGCTGTATTTCGCATTTCGTGGGATCGATTTTTCGGAAATGGCCATTCATTTCAGAGAGGCGCGATACGGCTGGATCGGCCTGTCGCTCATCTTCGCAGTTATCTCACATATCAGCCGGTCCAGGCGATGGATTCTGCTCATACATCCCCTGAACTATAAACCAACCCTCTGGAACACCGTAAATGCCGTACTATTCGGCTATCTGGCAAATTATGCACTTCCCCGTGCAGGTGAGATCACACGCTGCATCTCCCTCGGTAAGAAAGAGAAGATCCCGGTCGACTCCCTCGTGGGAACAGTGATTATCGAAAGGGCCATCGACCTTCTATCCATGTTTACTATCCTCTTTATTCTGCTGATCGCCCGCTTTGAACAGTTCGGCTCCTTTTTCAGCAATTATATCTTTCAGCCGCTTAGAGAAAAGATCAATGCCCTCTTCGGACAAACCATGCTTTTCTGGATCATTGTCATAGCCGTAATCTCCCTTCTTCTTTTATTCCTTTATATTTTCCGGAAAAAAATCTTTGCTCTGCAACCTGTTATAAAGATCATTCAGATCCTCAAAGGTGTTGCCGGCGGCCTGAAAACCGTTCTCCATATGAAGCGGAAATGGGAGTTCCTCTTCCATACTGTCTTTATCTGGTTCAACTATGCCATGATGACCTGGGTTATCGTATTTTCCCTGCCAGATATCACCGGTCATCTGACATTAATCGACGGTGTTTTCCTGCTGGTTATCGGAAGCATGGGAATGGCCGTACCGGTACAAAGCGGTATTGGGGCCTTTCACTGGATCGTATCACGCGGACTGCATTTCGTGTATGGTCTGGAGCTTACCGAAGGGCTGGTTTTTGCTACACTGCAGCACGAATCCCAAACTTTGCTTATACTTGTACTCGGAAGTGTTGCGATGATCCTGCTGTTCTCAAAGAACAAAAAGATCCGGCCGGCACAAATAAAGAGAGAAATTGAGCACCTTCACGAAGATAGAGCGTAAAATTGTCGACAGGAAATTACTGCCGGAGCTCCTGGGACAGCATATTCAGTATGGTAAAAAGATTATCTTTACCAACGGCTGTTTCGACATTCTTCATCCGGGACATGTTCACCTTCTTAGCGCCGCAAAAGAGTTGGGTGACCTGCTGGTCGTCGGATTGAATTCCGATGCTTCAGTAAAAAAGCTGAAGGGAGAAAGCAGGCCGGTTATGGATGAACATTCCCGGGCAGTCATGCTGGCCTCTCTTGAGTGGGTCGACTTTGTAGTTCTCTTTTCTGAGGAGACTCCCTTCAACCTGATCCGTGAGGTCGGTCCGGACGTGCTGGTAAAGGGGGGCGACTACCATCCCGATCAGATCGTGGGCTCAGACTTTGTAAATAAGAAAGGTGGAAAAACAGTAACTATACCCTTTCTTGAAGGATACTCCTCAACAAAATTCATCAATAAGAGCTGACCACCGGCCACAATATGCCTTCCCGGTAATTCGTTCTCGCTGGCTCAGCAAAGATCATTTTTAGTGCTTACCACGGACTTCCTGCCTGCCTTTCCGGTATTCCATCAGGCTTTCCTCAACAAAAATCATACATAAAACTTAATCCTTTCTCCCTCTTATTGCTACCTTTACACTGCACTATGATTCAATTATGGCCAAAACTAAAAGTGTATTTGTCTGTCAGAGCTGTGGCGCCGAATCACCCAAGTGGATCGGCAGATGCAACAGCTGCGGTGAATGGAACACTTACGCGGAACAGGTGATCCACAAGTCGTCCTCCCGCCGTTACGAATCTGATCCAGGACACCGGGCAGTCCCCGAAAAGATCACAGAGATCCATTCCGACCATCTGGAACGGTTCGATACCATGAACAACGAATTCAACAGGGTGCTCGGCGGCGGAATCGTACCCGGATCAGTGGTTCTGATCGGGGGAGAGCCCGGAATCGGTAAATCCACACTGGCATTGCAGATCGCCCTGAAATTCAACGGGTCCGTTCTATATGTCTCCGGCGAGGAGAGCCCGCAGCAGATAAAAATGCGGGCAGAACGAATGGGGAACCTCAGCGAAAAAACATTGGTGCTTTCGGAAACAACCCTGCAGACCATCATCCTTCATATCAAACAGGTCAACCCGGCACTGGTCATCGTCGATTCAATACAAACACTCCATTCAGAAGAGGTCGAATCAGCACCGGGCAGCATATCACAGGTAAGGGAATGTGCCGCCCAACTGCTCAGGGTTGCCAAACAAACCGCTATTCCGGTGATACTGATCGGACACATCACCAAAGAAGGAAGTCTCGCCGGACCAAAGATTCTGGAGCATATCGTCGATACCGTCCTGCAGTTCGAAGGAGATTCGCACCATATCTACAGGATCCTCCGGGCAAGCAAGAACAGGTTTGGATCCACCTCTGAGCTGGGGGTTTTCGAGATGCGGAACGATGGACTGGCCGAAATTGAAAACCCTTCCGAGATCCTGCTCAACCAACACACAGATGACCTGAGTGGTTCTGCGGTTGCAGCAAATATCGAAGGAGTAAGACCGCTGATGATAGAGGCCCAGGCACTTGTGAGCACCGCAGCATACGGAACACCGCAGCGCACATCCAACGGCTTCGATATCAGGCGACTAAACATGTTACTCGCTGTACTGGAAAAAAGGGCAGGATTCAACCTTTCAGGAAAGGATGTTTTCATCAATATTGCAGGCGGACTGAGGGTAGATGACCCTGCCACCGACCTGTCCATTGTAAGTGCCGTACTTAGTTCATCAGTCGATCTGGCCCTGGAAAAAAACATCTGTTTTGCCGGTGAAGTCGGACTCTCAGGTGAAATCAGACCGGCAGGAAGGATGGAACAACGGATCTTCGAAGCACAAAAACTTGGTTTCAAAAAGATCTTTATTTCCGCGTTTAATGACAGTGCCATCAACAACGACAGGTTTAAAATAAAAACAATAAGACTGGCCAAAGTACAGGAACTGCCAAAACAACTATTCGGATAATGACTGAACAGGACCCCATCGAATATCCGCCACTTATTCGGGAAGATTATGTGCCGACAGTACCACCCTACAAAATAGAATCCCCTGAAATCATTTCCGGATCATCTTACTATTTTACCAGTGGAAGCGGTTTGATGTACGAAGTACTCTTCGCAAAAAAAAGAGACAATTACCTGGGGAACATCATCAACTTCAGCGTATTAAACGAGGAATTCGAAGATGAATACAGTGAAACGAACCGCGGAGAGGTGTACAGGGTCATATCTACTGTGATTGAAATCATAAGAATATATCACCTGAATCATGCCTATTCTTCAAGTTACGAGTTCAGCGGGGAATTCAAAGATTATAATGACGATGAGGAAACCAGTAAGCGATCCATGCTCTACTACAGGAAGGCTCAACAGATCCTGCATCCCGAGTGGTCCGTTGAACTTTGCGGAAATAAAGTCGTAGTTTTCAGAAAGAAGAGATAGCATGCCGGAACCTGTATTGAAAATCAACCACCTGGAGATCATATCCGGGAACACAACCCTGGTTAATCATATATCTTTGGATATTTTCAGGAAATCCGTTACCGGTCTGGTTGGTGAATCAGGATCCGGAAAAACACTAACGGCACTTTCCATACTAAGACTTTTACCAAAAGGGGTCAGTTCACCCAAAGGAAGTATTATTTTTCAGGATAATGCCGGACAGGTCGACCTGCTGAAAGTTCCCCTGAAAGCATTAAACCGCATTCGCGGAAACAGGATCTCCATGATTTTCCAGGAGCCGATGACCTGCCTGAACCCAACCATGAAATGTGGCAGACAGGCCATGGAACCGTTACTGAAAGTTCAGTCATCCAAAAAGAAAGTGAAAGAGAAGATCCTGCAACTTTTCGATGATGTACAGCTTCCCCAACCAAAAAGTATCTTTGATGCATGGCCCCACGAACTATCGGGTGGACAGAGGCAACGGGTCATGATTGCCATGGCACTGGCCACATCACCCGCTCTTCTGATTGCCGACGAACCCACCACTGCGCTGGATGTGACTGTTCAAAGTGGTATCCTCAGATTGTTAAATGATCTGAAGGACAGGTACAACCTGGGAGTCCTTTTCATCACGCATGACCTCCTTGTGCTGAAACAGGTTGCCGATAACATGGCAGTAATGTACCAGGGAGAGATCCTTGAACAAGGAAAAACGAAAAAGATCCTGGAAAATCCTTCAACGCCCTATGCGAAAGGTTTGCTTGCCTGCAGACCCAAACTTCATGAACGGCCGCTGCGACTTCCAACCATAAGTGATTTCATGGATAAGGACCGATCGAAAACGGCCGATATGCATCTGAGACCGGGTTACATTCATCCTTCCAGTAGTACTTATCATTCTCTTAAAAATGAAGAGGTTCTGCTTCAGATAGATAATCTGCATGTGCACTTTAAAAACCAGAACAGGTCTGTCACCGCGGTCGACTCCGTTTCCTCCAATGTCTATGAAGGTGAGACGCTCGGACTGGTAGGTGAGTCGGGTTGTGGAAAAACCACACTGGGCAGAACGATACTCCAACTTGTCCGGTCCGACAGCGGCTCTGTATTCTACAGGGGAACAGCTCTGGATCGCCTGAAGCCAAACGAATTGCGAAAACTCCGCAGGAGAATACAAATTGTTTTCCAGGATCCATATTCATCGCTGAATCCCGGGAAGACTGTTGGAAATATGATTTCAGAACCGATGTTTGTTCATCATCTGGTCACAAACAGGAAGCAGGCAGAAGCAGCTGTTCACAAGCTGCTGGAGCAGGTTGGACTCCCGGCCGGTGCTTATAACCTCTACCCGCACCAGTTTTCGGGCGGACAGCGCCAGCGTATCGGTATCGCCCGGGCCCTGGCCTGCAGGCCTGAATTCATGGTTCTTGATGAGAGTGTCTCTGCACTTGATGTGAGTATACAGGCACAGATACTTAACCTGCTGAACGATCTTAAAAAGGAGTATAACCTCACCTATATCTTCATATCCCATGATCTCACCGTGGTAAAATACATGTCGGACCGGGTCATGGTCATGTCGGAAGGCAGGATCATTGAATCTGGAACTGCAGAACAGATCTACCTGCAGCCCTCACGGGCCTACACACGAAAACTGATTGACTCCATCCCGGTATAATTAAAAATCGATATAATCGGTCGAAGAGGGCCTGTCGGAAACATCCTGACAATCCAGGTCCACATAAAATCCGGGGGGCTTGTCAAACATCGCCTCCTGGGTTATTCCAAGCGTAGAATCTGCATACACCTTCTCAAAGAATTTCGCCCAGATTGGCAGGGCCATATTTCCGCCGGCACCCATACCGAGATTATCGAAATGAACCGCCCTGTCTTCACCGCCTACCCATACACCGGCCGACAGTTGTGGGGTGATTCCCATGAACCAGCCGTCGCTCTGGTTTTGTGTGGTCCCTGTTTTTGCTGCGATCTCCCCGGTAAATTGATACAGGTAGCGAAGGCGGATGGCTGTACCACGGTCCACGACATCCTTCAGCAATGTGATCATCAGGTAGGCCGTCTTTTCACTGATTACCTCATTTTCCGTGGCCTGAAACGTGGAAATGGTATTGCCATATTTATCTTCGATCCTGGTAACGTAGACAGGGGAAACATAAATACCCTGGTTGCCAAAGGTGTTGAATGCCCCAACCATCTCTTCAAGCGAAATGTCCGAAGGACCGTAAACCATTGCAGGAACCGGGTCGATGTGGGAGGTGATACCCATTTTTCGCATCAGCTGGATCACATTTTCCGCATGAAAGTGTTTGAACAGCCAGGCAGAGACCCAGTTATGGGAGTTAGCAAGGCCCCACTTCAGTGTTACATACTTTCCGGCATTCAGGTTCGGTTCCGGGGCCCTTGGAGTATATTCAGAGTCCCCGACCGGGAATGATACCTCAACCAGGGGAATCTGCTTGCAGGGGGAGACCCCCTCAAGCATGGCTAAAAGGTAAAGAAATGGTTTTACGGTTGAACCGACCTGTCGCCTGCTCTGTGTAACATGATCGTACTGAAAATACCGGTAATTATGTCCGCCAACATACGCTTTTACCTGTCCGGAACGGGACTCCATGGCCAAGAAACCCGATCTGAGAATATGTTTAAGGTAGCGGATTGAATCATAGGGACTCATCACTGTATCTGTAAGACCTCGCCATGTAAAAACGGAAGTTTCAACCGGTTTCCTGAAGATCATCATGATGGAGTCTTCAGGCATCCCCCTGCTTCGTAAAATCTTGTAACGTTCCGACTGTTCGATAGTCCTATTCATCGTGCTTTCTATCTGCTCCCTGGTGAGTTCCTCGAAGGGAGCGTTGGAACGTCCCCTCTTCTCGGCAAAAAATGCAGGCTGCAGGTATTCTTTCAGATGCTCCGTCATTGCCTCTTCCGCATATTCCTGCATCTTCATATTAATGGTTGTATAGATTCGCAAACCGTCGCGATATATATTATAATGGGTACCATCCGGTCTGGGGTTTTTATAGATCCATCCATAAAGAGGGTCGTTCGCCCAACGGATTGAATCCCTTCTGAACTGTTCAATTGATGATGCTGAATAGTTGTCTCTTTCTGGCTTGTCTGCAGTCAAACTGGTCCTGAGAAAAGTACGAAAATGATTGGCCTTTCCTCCCATATGACCTGCTACGTTATAAAAAGCAGTTACCGGTATCTGTTTGACGGAATCTGCAACGGTCCTGTCGAGTAATTCATACTTTGCCATCTGCTCAATAACGATGTTTCGTCTTGACATTGCATTTTCAGGATTCAGGTATGGGTTGAACCTGGTAGGTGCTTTAAGCATACCAACCAGAATAGCGGCTTCCTCAAGCTTCAATGAATCTGTTGTGGTATCGAAGAAAGTTCTCGAAGCTGATTTGATTCCTATCACAGCTTCTCCACCAAATGGAACCGTGTTAAGGTACATGGTAATAATCTCATTTTTCGTATAGCTTCTTTCAAGCCTTACAGCAGTGTTCCACTCCTTGAACTTCACAATGGCCATGTGTATGGCCCGGCCCAATTTTGTGTTTTTCTGCGTAGTGTCTCTGGGGAAAAGGTTTTTTGCAAGTTGCTGGGAAATAGTACTTCCACCGCCAGCGTCCTGACCCAGAAGCAGTGATTTCACAACAACACGGGTAAGTCCACGCAGATCGATGCCGGAGTGTCTCCTGAATCTCACATCCTCGGTAGCAATGAGCGCATCCACCAGGTAGGGCGACAGATCTTCAAAATCTACCAGTGTTCTGTTCTCAAAAAAGAACTTATCGAGCAGTTCTCCGTTATCTGTATATAACTCAGAGGCAAGGTTGGTTTGTGGGTTCTCGAGTTCCTCGAATGTGGGCATAAACCCGAGCTTTCCTTTCGCGATCATTTGAAAAAGTACGACGAAGATAATAAATACCAATGCGTAAACCGACCAAAGAATGAGCAGATATACCGTATGTTTACTGACCTTTTTCAGCATTGTGGATATAGTTTGAGACAAAAATAGCAATAATTTATAGTAAAAATTTGAGAGTACTAAATCAATTGGTATAATTTTGTGCTTTCATTCAGTTAAGTTGAAGGGAGAAATTATGATTGAGAATCTGGTTATTGTAGAGTCACCGGCCAAGGCAAGGACCATTGAGAAGTTCCTCGGAAAGGAGTACACGGTAAAATCAAGTTTTGGACATGTAAGAGATCTGGCAAAAAAGAACCTGGGAATCGACATAGAAAATGATTTCAGACCCGAATACATTGTATCGGCCGATAAGAAAAAAGTCGTAAAAGAGTTAAAGGAACTGGCAGGCAGGGCAAAAACGGTCTGGATTGCCTCTGATGAAGACCGCGAGGGGGAAGCTATCGCATGGCACCTCCAGGAGGTACTTAAACTGGATAAGAGAAGCATTAAACGCATAGTCTTTCATGAAATAACCGAAAACGCCATTCGAAATGCCATTGAAAACCCGAGGAGCATTGATGAGAGTCTGGTGAACGCCCAGCAGGCCAGGAGGGTTCTCGACAGGCTTGTAGGATTTGAGTTGTCTCCCCTGCTGTGGAAAAAAGTGAAACCATCGCTATCGGCCGGACGCGTTCAAAGTGTTGCAGTGAAGCTCATTGTTGAAAGGGAACGGGAAATCTCTGCTTTTAATCCGACGGTCTACTTCAGGGTAATTGCAACATTTGTAGTGCCTGACAACGGCAAAGAGGTGAATGCCGAATTGTCGAAACGGTTCGATACACTCGAAGCTGCAAGGGATTTCCTCGGGAAGTGCAGGTCGGCCACCTTCACGGTCGGATCGGTGGAAAAGCGACCGGGGAAAAAATCACCTGCACCCCCCTTTACCACATCTACCCTGCAACAGGAGGCAAGCAGAAAGCTGGGGTTTTCTGTCTCCCAAACCATGGCGGTAGCACAACGCCTGTATGAATCGGGACTAATCACCTACATGCGAACAGACTCTGTAAATCTTTCTGCTCTGGCAATTTCAACCGCTGCCGAAGAAATTAAAGGCTCTTTCGGTGATAAATACCTGAAGATAAGGAAATATTCGACAAGCTCGAAGGGGGCACAGGAAGCTCATGAAGCGATCAGACCCACTTACATAAACAACCGCACCATCTCAGGCAGCAACCAGGAGCAGCGTCTGTATGAACTGATCTGGAAACGTACCATCGCCTCACAGATGAGTGATGCTCTGTTAGAAAGGACAACAGTTAAGATCGATATATCAACAACGGCAGAACAGTTTACAGCAACAGGTGAAGTATTGGTTTTCGATGGTTTTCTGAAAGTATATATCGAATCGACAGACGATGAGAACGAGGAGGAGACAGGAAAACTGCTTCCCCCTCTTAAGAATGGCGATCAGCTCGAAAACAACATAATTGAGGCGATACAGAAATATACAACCCCGCCGGCAAGGTATACCGAAGCGAGCCTCGTAAGAAAGCTCGAAGAGCTGGGGATCGGCCGCCCGTCGACATATGCGCCTACCATCTCCACCATCCAGAACAGGGAATATGTCGTGAAAGAGAGTCGTGCAGGACAAAAGCGAGAAATCAGCACACTGATTCTTCAGCAGGGTAAGGTGAAGGAGAAGCGTCGAAGTGAGATGTACGGACAGGAGAAAATGAAACTGTTCCCTACAGATATAGGAATGGTAGTGACAGATTTCCTTGTGCAGTATTTTGATGAGATCATGAATTACAACTTCACTGCCGATGTGGAGAAGGAGTTTGATTCCATTGCCATGGGAAGAACTGAATGGAAAAAGATGATTGGGAAGTTCTATTTTCCCTTTCATAAAAAGGTGGATGAAACCTTGCAAACATCAGAAAATTCGAAAGGTGAACGGGCCCTGGGAACGCATCCCGAATCGGGAAAACCTGTTTCCGTGAAGATCGGACGCTTTGGTCCGATGGTACAGATAGGGGATGCTGAAGACGAGGAGAAGCCGCAATTTGCCAGTCTGCTGAGAGGACAGAGCATGGAGACCATCACACTGGAGGAGGCCCTGGATCTCTTCAAGCTACCCCGAAGTCTTGGCACATTTGAAGATGCAGATGTATTGGTAGGTATCGGAAAGTATGGGCCATACGTCCGTCATCAAAATAAATTTATCTCCCTGGGAAGGAGTGATGATCCGTACTCGGTCGGTCTCGACAGGGCGGTTGAATTAATCCGTGCCAAAAGGGAAGAGGAGAAAAACCGGGTCATCAGGGAGTTTGATGAACAACCGGGACTCCAGGTTCTCAACGGAAGATACGGACCCTATATAGCCTTTAACAGGAAAAACTACAAGATCCCGAAAAACATGAAGCCGGAAGAATTATCTTTGGAAGAATGTATGGAGATCATAAAAAAGAGCCCTGATAAGCCTTCCCGCAGAAAAAAAACCTAAATCTATCTGGTAATGGACCTCAACGGATATTTTGACCCAGTGAGCCTGGACCGACCGGAATTTCACTTCCTCCCGGAAAAGCACTCCTTCAGCAGAAACATCTCTATCCACACTCCCGACCAGCCCATCAGGGACCTTAACAGGTACCAGCTTGCCCTGATTGGAATTCCGGAGGATAAGGCTGCCTATGTTTCTGGCAGTGCAAATGCACCCGACACGGTTCGTGGTATGCTGTACCAACTGCGAAAGATCAATAACAGTGTGAAGATATATGACCTGGGTAATCTCAAGATTACAAATCAGGTCAACGACACTTACTACGCCATAAGGGATATCACCCTAGAATTAATGGAACGAAATGTTATTCCGTTTTTTATAGGTGGTTCGCAGGATCTTACCTTTGGAGCAATACTGGCCATCAAACATTTAAAGGGAATCCGTCATATTCTTACAGTAGATCCCCGGTTTGATTTCTGGATGGAAAACCAGTCTGAGATCAATTCAAGAAACTATCTCGACTATATCTTCGACCAGGAGAATCTAAACCGTTTCGCTTATTCAAATATTGGTCACCAGCAATATTTTATTGCTGAAAACCAGATGGACCTGCTGGAACAGGAGTTTATGGAAAGTATGCGCCTTGGAGAACTTCGTGAAGATATCCGGAAAGCAGAGCCAATCATCAGGGATGCAGATATCATCAGCATTGATATGAATGCAGTGAGGCACTCGGATGCACCGGGGGTTACGACACCCTCACCTAACGGACTTTTTGGCGATGAACTGTGTGCTATCAGCAGGTACGGAGGCATTAGTGAAAAAGTGAAAATATTCGGACTGTATGAAATATCGCCCGGTAAAGATCTCAACGGGCAGACGAGCCACCTGGCCGCACAGGCTGCATGGTATTTTATTGATGGATTATCGCACCGCCTGAAAGAGAATCCGCTTGATACTTCGAAACACATGAAGAAGTTTATTGTAACACCAGATGAATTCGGACAGGAGCTTGTTTTTTACAAAAGTAACCTCTCAGAAAGGTGGTGGATCGAAATTCCGGTAAAAAATACATCATCAAATTATAACTATTTTATCTCCTGTTCGTATGAAGACTATAAACAGGCTTGCAACAATCTTATACCAGATCGTTGGTGGCGCTATTTTCAACGCCTGAGCAAAATGGAGCTGAAATAATGAACCGGATCGAATGTCCGGGTAAATGGTTAAGAAGAGATCTCTGAAAATGAAAATATTATGCGGTCAATTAATTAATACTCTTCTGTTAATTATTATTTGCTCCGACCAATATTTTTTACTTATTTTACTTCGGCAAGATAGTGGCCGGCAGGCCTAAGAAGGATATTTTAAGTGATTATGCAAAAACTGGCAGGTTTATTTGTTTTCATGATAATGTCATCCGGCATGTTTGCTCAGCAGGATCCAAAGCTGAGTCAGAATATGTTTCTCATACCTTTATTCAATCCGGGAACCGTGGGACAGACCGATAATATATGTGCTGTTGCCGCCTTCAGAAACCAGTGGGCCGGACTGCCTGGGGCACCGGTAGTCTCTACATTTTCTGCCCACACACCATTTACTTTATTTAACAGGTCGCACGGAGCGGGGATCAATCTGATGAACGATAATTTAGGACTGAACAATGACCTGTTTATAAGCCTTTCATATTCATATAAAATTGATATTGGTGGCGGTGTTTTGGGAGCCGGCTTTAGTGCCGGCATGGCCAACCATTCGTTCGATCCTTCCGGACTAAACGGGGCGGATATTATTGATGTGATTGGCGACGATGCCATACCGAAGAATTCTGCCAGTCTGTTCGGATTCGATATGGGACTTGGTGCCTATTATTCAACAAACAACCTTTATGTTGGATTGTCAACCACCCATGTGAACCAGACATCTTTCGATTTTCCCGAGGAAATTGCAGAAACCAGGTTGATCAGACATTATTATGCGGTTGGAGGATACACAATTCAGCTTTCCAATCCAGTGTATGAACTGATGCCTTCTTTCATGCTGCAAACCGACGGAAAAGACAACCATATTTATATCAATACCAACCTCAGATACAATAAAAGATTCTGGGGAGGAGTTTCATATTCAGTAGGAGGAGCTATAAGCGCACTCGTCGGAATAGAGTTGCTGAACGGTATAAGGGTCGGCTATTCCTATGATGTAGAGTTGTCGCCCCTGTTCAAATATAGCAGCGGATCACATGAAATAACGGTACGGTATTGTTTTGATCTGAGTTTGGACAAAGGTCCGGAAAAATATGAGAGTATTAGATTTTTATAATTATTTACTATATTTAGATTGTTTTTTATATCTTAACCATCGTGATTAATAGAAGATTTTGTATAAACACCCAAGCCATGAAAAAAGTACTATTATTGGTATTACTTGTCGCGTTACTAGGAAGCTGCAGCAACTACAACACGGGAGAACTTGTCGGAGTACAGGGGAGAAAAGCATATGTTGAGCCCGATCCCTACGGAATGGTTTTTATCCCTTCCGGTTCTTTTACAATGGGCCCGAGTGACCAGGATGTGGCATTTGCACAAAATGCACTGTCCAGAACTGTGTCAATTGATGCATTCTGGATGGATGAAACTGAGATAATAAACAATGAATACAGGCAATTTGTCTACTGGGTGCGTGACTCTATCATTAGGAAATTTCTTGCAGTGAACGGTCAGGAGGATTTTCTATACCTTGATGAAAACGGACAGCAGGTAAATGACAGGGAAGGGCAGCCAAGGATCAATTGGGAAACGCCCATGGATGTAATTACTAAAGACAAGGAAGGCAATCTGAAAAACATGGTGTATGGCGATCCCAGCAATCCGGATGATAACGGGATGGGTATTTATTACTCTGGTGTGGATCAGCTCTCACCCAGGGGAAAAGAATTGGATATCAGCAAATTGATCTATAATTATTACTGGGTTGACCATCACCAGGCAGCCAGAAAAGGCAACCGTATGAAACTGGAATACAGTGGCGGAACAGCCGAGCCGATTGTCTCCTATGAAGGTGAGGTTGTCAGACCCGACGGTTCGAGGGAAGATGTAGTCAGCAGGGGTTCTTTTGTACATAAAGACTGGGCGTTGGTTTACCCCGATACCCTCTGCTGGATCGCAGATTTCACCTACTCATACAATGAACCGCTGGCTACCATGTACTTCTGGCACGTCTCTTATGACAATTATCCGGTTGTAGGTGTATCCTGGAAACAGGCCAATGCATTCTGTAACTGGAGAACCAGTCACCTGAATGATGCCCTTGCAAAAGAGGGGCTGCCCCTTGTGCAGAACTACAGGCTTCCCCTCGAGGCTGAATGGGAATGGGCTGCCCGTGGTAACCTGGATCACAGTATGTATCCATGGGGTGGGGTATACACAAGGAATCGTCTTGGTTGCTTTGTAGCCAACTTTAAACCGCTACGGGGAAATTATATAGATGATGGTGCACTCGCAACTGAAAGGGTTGCCACCTTTGCTGCCAACGAATTCGGGTTGTATGACATGGCTGGGAATGTTGCCGAATGGACGATCAACGCCTATGATCCTTCGGCCTATGTTTTCTCAGCAACACTCAATCCAAACTATAAATATAACGCACACCCAAACGACCCGCCAGTAATGAAAAGGAAGGTAATCAGGGGAGGATCATGGAAGGATGTTGCACGCTATCTGCAGGTTAGTGTGCGTGACTTCGAATATCAGGACACGGCTAAATCACATATTGGCTTTCGTTGTGTGCGTTCATATCTAGGTACAAACTAATTCTAAACGAAGAATTATTATGGGAATTACAGAAATAGTTCAAAGTTCGGGCTGGAAATCCTTTACAGCTAAACTTTATGGCTTCGGAGCGTCCATCGTTATTACCGGAGCCCTGTTTAAAATCATGCACTGGCCAGGAGCTGGCATTGCACTTACTGCCGGACTGCTGATCGAGGCAGTCATTTTCTTCTTTTCAGCTTTCGAGCCGCTGCATGAGGAACTTGACTGGACACTGGTCTATCCGGAACTCGCAGGAATGTCCGATCCAGATGAGATTGATGAATACAAGGAGCAGGCAATTGCCGGTCGTAACGTTGGATTGCAGAAATTTGACGAGCTGATCCAGGAGTCGCAGATCAGTGAAGCCGATGTCAAAAAACTGGGAAAGAGTATTGCTGCAATAACTTCTTCCTCTGAATCCATTGCAGATATAACAACTGCCTCACTTGCTACCAAGGAATACTTCGATAAAATGGGCCATGCCGCATCAAACATGGACCAGGTTGCAACAGCTTACGGTACGAATACCGGTACACTAAACCGGCAGGTGGAAACCCTGGCTGAATCTTATAAAAATACTTCACAACTGATCGACGAAAAAGGGAAAGAGATTGCGGAGAGATTTGCCGCATCCAGTGCCAACCTCACCGCCGCCTATGAGGCGATGTCAGGAGAGGTGAAACAGGAACACAGCCATATCTCTGAAAGCCAGAAAAAATTTCAGTTACAGCTGGAAGCCCTGGCAAAAAACCTGGCAGATCTGAATCAAACCTACTCTACCCAGGTAGAAGGAAGTAAAGAACATCTTAAGGGCACGTCCGACGTATATAAAGGTCTTAACGAAATGGTTTCAAGTTTGAAATCATCTGTGGATGAAACTCAAAAGTATAAGGAAGAAATTACCAGGTTGAGCGAGAGCCTTTCTGAGCTGAATAATATTTATGGGTCAATGCTCTCTGCAATGAGCATCCGAAAAAAATAGGTTATTAATCTTTTCTTAATCCATTTCGTATGGGACACGGTAAGGAAACCCCGAGACAAAAAATGATCGGTATGATGTATTTGGTGCTGACAGCTATGTTGGCACTGAATGTTTCAAAAGATGTACTTGATGCATTTGTTATCGTGGATTACGGACTTAACCAGACAACTGAAAACTTTGCTTCAAAAAACAAGGGGTATTACAGCAAATTCGACCTGGCCTATTCACAAAATCCTGAAAAGGTAGGCGAATGGAAGAACAAAGCCGATGAGGTAAAAACGAAGACCCAGGAACTCTACGATTTCATTAACGAATGCAAGATCGAAATAGTTAGTGTGAAGGACCCAGATGCAGTGGTTGATGGGGATGTTGAACTTGATAAAGTTAAAGTCAAAGACAATACTGATACCCCTGCTCAGATCATGATAACCGGAAGAAAAGGAGTTGAACTGAAACAGATGATTAACGATTACCGGGAACATGTCATCTCCCTCATCGAAAATCCTGAAGAGTATTCCGGTCTAATTGAATCCATCGAAGGCAACCTGGATACCCATGACCATCCTGCCAAGAAGGCTGGTGATCCGGATCATCCCTGGGAAAGCCATAATTTTGAGCATCTGCCCCTCGCATCTGTAATTACTATTTTATCAAAAATACAGGCTGATGTCAGAAACGTAGAGTCCGATATCATCAATTACCTTCTGGAACAGGTTGATGCCAAAGATTTTAAAGTAAATGTTCTGGAAGCCATCGTTTTACCGAATTCCAATGTGGTGTTTAAAGGACAGGAATACCGTGCGCAGGTCTTTTTGGCCGCATACGATTCAACAAAAGTTCCTGAGGTAATCCTTGATGGCGGTCAGACACTGAAGGTCCAAGGCGGAAAGGGAATTTACAGTTCTGTTTCGAATACACCAGGAGAACGAACCTGGGGCGGTGTTTTAAAACTGGATAACGACGGACAAATGATAGAACGGAGATTCTCTGCATCCTACCGTGTTGCAGAAGCTAATGCCGTTATATCACCGACAAAAATGAATGTATTCTACAGGGGCGTTGACAATCCTGTTTCCATCTCCGCTTCCGGTGTCACGGAAACTGCGGTCAGACCAAGAATTTCTGCAGGTACGATCAGAAAAGTTTCCCCCGGTAATTATATCGTTCAGCCCGGACCACGTGAAAATAACAGCAAAATAAGTGTGTTTGCAGATGTAGAAGGCAAGGAGAGCTTTATGGGAGAGATGAATTTTCGCGTATTGAATCTTCCCTCTCCAACAGCTGTGGTAAAGGGCCTTCCCAAAGGAAGTGGTTTTATGTCCTTAAGCGACCTCACCCAACTGCAAAAAGTAGAGGCTACAGCTGAAGATTTCCTGTTTGATGTGGTTTTCACTGTTACAGGCTTTAAGGTGAATGTGGTAGGTGCCGGGGGAATAAATATCATTGAGGAATCAAATAATGAACTTTTTACCAGTGCTCAAAAGGATCTGTTCCGCAAAATGAGGGCGGGACAGAGAGTATTCATTGAAGATATAGAGGCCATCGGACCGGATGGTGTCAAGCGCTCACTCAATAGTATAACAATTAGAATTCGATAATCATGAAAATAGTCAATTTTTTGTTTGTTCTTGCTGCAGGTTTTACAGTTTCAGTATATGCGCAACAACCCAATACAAGTATGGCACAGGGCGGGCCAGGTAATGCAGCTATGAGCACCGTTGCCACAGAAGATGTTTATACAAGGGAAAATATCATCCCTAACAAGAAACCAATACCATATCCATATCTCAGGGAGGCTGATTTGATGTGGGCCAAGGATATATGGCGGATCATTGACCTCAGGCAACGCATGAACTACACATTGCGCTATCCTGAAACAGAACCGATTGAGCAAAGATACAGCCTTTACCTGCTCCTGATGGAAGGATTGAGGTCCGGTGAGATTACACCCTATGCCTACAACGATTTCAATAATCCTTTTGCGGAACCTACTTCGCTGGCAGAAGTATATAAAAGAATTGAAGCCGATACAATTTTTGATGACAATGGAGAAGTAATCAGGGTCGATACCCGGGGTGGAAATATCAAAGGATTCTATATCAAGGAAAAATGGTACTTTGACAAGCAGCACTCGGAAATGAGAGTTCGTATAACAGCCATCGCACCGCTGATCATCAGACCAAAATTTGATCCGATTACCATGCAACCTCTTCCGGGAGTGGACAGGATCATACCGTTCTTTGTGTATTTCCCCGAATGCAGAAACCTGTTTGCAACCCATGCAGCCTTTAACCCAAACAACGATGCACAAAACATCTCATTCGACGATCTGTTTATCCAGCGCAGGTTTGCCAGTACAATTGCTGCTGAATCAAATGAATTCGGGAACAGGTTTATTGTCGATTATGTAGGTGGTCAGGATGCCCTGCTTGAAGCAGAAAGAATTAAGAGCGAACTATTTATTATGGAACATGACCTCTGGGAATATTAAAAGACCTCTGGGAATCTAAAAGACCTCTGGGAATACTAAAAGACCTCTGGGAATACTAAAAGACCTCTGGGAATACTAAAAGACCTCTGG
>CAZIIU010000004.1:0-28255 GCA_964539395.1 uncultured Bacteroidaceae bacterium | reverse complement strand
GAATACTAAAAAAATAATATTAAACAATACAAGAGGCTCTCTCATAAACGGAAGAGCCTCTTTCTTTTCCCTACTCCGATGGAAACTATACCGGCGTTCGGCCCGTAATTTCCATAATCAGTCACATGTATAACGGAAATGACAATCATATATACTTGTCACCCAAATTTGATCTGATATCGTTGACAAACTCCTTGATCCGCTGTTCTTCCTCCAATTTACATATCAATAATACATCCTTTGAATCTACAATAATATGCCCCTCAAGCCCCTGGAGCAGCACCAGTTTATCATCTGAAACATTGATAATATTTCCGGAAGAATTGTAAGTGAAAACATGCTTTCCGTTAATTGCATTTCCTTGTTGATCAGCCTCCATCTGTTCAAACAACGAACCCCATGTACCCAAATCAGACCAACCAATATCAGAAACCATTACATACACATTTTCAGCCTTCTCCATGATCGCATAATCGATGCTGATATTCCTGCAACGTGCATATGCATCCTCGATAAACTTCTGCTCATCACTTGTACCATATTTCCCAACACCTCCTTCAAACAATACATGCACTTCAGGAATATATTTCTCAAATGCCTTCATGATTGTAGGAAGCGACCAGAAAAAGATTCCCGAATTCCAGTAAAACTCCCCACTTTCATAAAAGAGTTGTGCCAACTCCAGGTCAGGCTTCTCAGTAAAAGTTTTTACCCTTTTCAGACCCCACTTTTCATAACCCGGAACACTCTTCTGAATTGCCTGAATATACCCATATCCGGTTTCAGGTCTGCTTGGCTTTATACCCAGTGTAAGCAGGGCATTCTTCCCACCCACAAACTCAAGCCCATTTTTTACCTGGGTTAAAAAGGCCTCCTCCTTTATTATCAGATGATCTGACGGCGCCACAATAATCTTAGCATCAGGATCCCTCATCTGTATCCTGAAATTGGCATAATCAATACATGGTGCAGTATTTCTTCTGGAAGGCTCCAGCAGAATATTCTCAATGGGAACGGAGGGAAGCTGACTGATGATGATATCTTTGTAACCGGCGTTACTCACAATATATATGTTTTCCGCCGGGATTAATTCCCCGAATCTTTCAACAGTCTGCTGCAACAACGTCTTTCCAATTCCCAGTATGTCAATAAACTGCTTCGGAAATTTCTCCCTGCTAAGCGGCCAGAATCGGCTGCCTATACCTCCTGCCATAATTATGGCATAATACGTACTGTTCATAATTTTGGATAATTTGAAGTCAAAAGATAAGAAATTATACGCAGAATGGGGTCATTGTATGTTTAAAAAAAGGTTGAGGATCAATCCATCGATCAGTTCGCTCCTGATTATTGAAATTGCGCAATAATTATTTGTATTTTTACCATATGTCAACCATCCTGTCATCAGTCGGTAAATACTTGGTACTGCTGAAAAGCATTTTTTCCAAACCGGAAAAAATGTCGATCTATTACCGGCAGACTATTCGTGAAATGGAAATTCATGGCCTGGGATCAATCGGTATTATCACCATAATATCACTTTTTGTAGGTGCTGCGATCACTATACAAACTAACTTCAATATTGAAAATCCCTGGCTTCCGAGATACATTGTGGGTGTAACGGTAAGGGATTCTCTACTCCTTGAATTCTCTTCAACGATGGTTGGACTGGTAATTGCTGGTAAAAGTGGCTCAAGTATAGCTTCAGAAATAGGTATGATGCGTGTAACCGAACAAATTGATGCCCTGGAGGTAATGGGGATCAATTCTGCGGCATTTCTTGTACTCCCCAAACTGATAGCAATGGTTATCTTTCTGCCTGTACTTTGTGCCCTGAGTGTGGCTGTTGGTTTGCTCGGTGGTTACCTGATCTGTCTCACTGGAAATAACATACCGGTGGCAGATTATATTTATGGGATCCAATATGTGTTTTATCCATATTATTTAACATACGCGATGGTGAAAGCTGCATTTTATGGTTTCATAATTGCTACCATTGCAGGATATTTTGGGTATTTTGTTGAAGGAGGAGCAGTTCAGGTCGGAAAATCAAGCACCAGGGCAGTTGTAATGAGCAGCATCTTTATCCTGTTTGCCAATCTTGTTCTTACAAACATCATACTACATTGATAGAGCTCAGGAATATCTATAAAAAGTTTGGTGACCAATGGGTTCTTAACGATCTGTCAGTAACCCTCGAAAAAGGAAAATGTAATTTAGTTATTGGTGGCAGCGGATCCGGTAAAACGGTACTGATGAAATCTATAGTCGGCCTGATGCCTGTTGATAGTGGCGAAATCTGGTATGATAATAACAACTTCACAGCTATGGGCACACGGGAGAAGCATGAGCTTCGAAAACAGATGGGAATGCTGTTCCAGGGAGCGGCACTTTTTGATTCCCTGACTGTTGAAGAGAATGTAATGTTTCCTCTGAATATGTTCACAAACGATTCCCATGCATCAAAACTTAAGAGAGTCAATTTCTGCCTCGACAGGGTGGGACTGACAGGTACGAATGGTATGACCCCTGCAGAATTGAGCGGGGGAATGCGTAAAAGAGCCGCCATCGCCAGGGCAATCGCCCTGGAACCCCGTTATCTTTTCTGTGATGAACCTAATTCCGGCCTGGATCCCAAAACTGCCATCCGGATTGATAACCTCATCAGTGACATTACAAAAGAGTATGATATTACAACAATTGTTAACTCCCATGATATGAACTCGGTGCTGGAGATTGGTGATAAAGTGGTTTATATCTACAATGGCTGTAAATCCTGGGAAGGATCGAAGGAGGATGTGCTTCATACCGATAATGAGGCCTTAAACAATTTCGTTTTTGCAACTGCAATGGCCCAACATATAAAAAAAATCCGGAGATAGCATCTTTTCATCAACCGACCGGGGAGAATCAAATAAGGGAAGTTAACCCACCTGGACTTATTGTTATTGTATCATGGGTCTGTCAACAGCCTTTACCCTTTTCTCTAGCCTCTTCCATCCAGCAGTTATATTCAGCCCAAACCAAAGGTTTACCGATTGTGTGTTCAGAGGTGTTAATGCTCCGCTGAGAATATTATCGGAGATCAGATACATATTCAAAAACCCCACATTAAATGATAAACCCGCGCCAATATTGTTAAAAGAGCTCGAAATGTAAGAATAACTCAATGATAAATTGATGAATTTTCCTGTGGTCATATTAACAGTTCCTGTAAATTGCTGCGAAATTCTTTCGTTTAGAAAATCGGTTCGGGATAGCAACCCGAACCCGATTTTCTCGATCGGATAATAGGAAGCTCCAATAAACAATTTAGGATTCAACCTTGAGAAATAGGGTTTACCCGGACGATAATCATAGGAATTTAACAGGGAGTCTGTAAGTTCATTTATAAATGTAGAGTCAACTCCTGTAAAAGGATTGACCTCAATACCAGTGAAATCATATCTAAAATCGAATAAGCCTTCTACAGTATTGTTCCAATTGATACCTCCGATGTCCAGCACAGATGCACTTAAAAGCAATTGCGGTATAATCCTGTAATTGATGCCAGCATCCAGAGCCAGTCCGAACCTGTCGGGACTGATGATGCTTTTTGCAATCTCCATGACGGGTGCTGTATCAAAAAAATCTTCGTCAATTATTATCGGTCCATCATCACTGTCCAAATCCTCGTTGAACGTAACAAATGGCGGGGCAGCTGCATTAATCTGCATTTTAGTTTCCAAATTCCACTCATCAAGCGATGTGGTAAGATCAAAGTTGGAGTTCTTGGTTGAAATATTGGCCACACCTAATAATGCCTTACCCCGGATGCCAAAATCCAGGTTGGGAATAAAAAAATCCTTCCTCGACCAGCCAATGGAAAATTCATTAAAAATGTTCACATCGGCTCCGATACCACTGAGAGAAATGTCAGAACCATCGGGAGCCCCGTTCAAAACAAACTCAAAGATACCTTTCGGATAAAAGATGGTTCCGTCCACCCTGGTTGTGAGGTCAACCGAAATGAAACTTTTACCGGCCCTGAACCCAAATGATCCCAATGATGTTCCGAAATTTGTAAGTAAAAAATTCACATCATCCAGTCCATTCAGAAAAGCATTTTTATCTCCAAGAGGGTGTAAAAATGTGATCAGAGAATCGATATCTGAGTTATGATATATTACATCATTAAATGCAAGAGAACTTGAATTCACCTGGAACCTCACAGGGGCCATTGCAGGAAACCCCAGGTAAAAACCACACCCAGGTTGAATAGCCGGATTGATCCGGTTCGACTGGGGTACTCCGGGCATGAAGAACAAGGAATTTGAAATCTGCGCATCAACTGTAATAAGCATCGACGACAGCATGATTGTGCCTGATACAAAAAATCGCTTGAAGCTTTTCATAGATTCGAATTGTGGTTTTACAAATGCATTTTTCTACTAAAAATCTAATTCAGCCGGATTAATCCTGAGGTCAGCATAAACCGAAAGCTGATAATTCAACATGTACCTGCTTAACAGTTTTACCGGCACCGGGGGATTAAGGTTCTCCGACGTTACAACCTTTGCAACCAGCATCATTTTTCTTGCCCCTTCAACAACTTCCAGGTCCTCTTTCGTTTTCTGTACCTCAACCACAAAGGGAGTCAGTAATGTTTCCTCCAAATCCCCTTCGGAATCAACTGGAGCGGCATCAATCAGAATAGACTGCTCCTGGAACAGGGTACTGAGAGTATTCCCGGATTGATCCAGGAAAAACAGCTGAACAGACAATTCCAGGGGCCATTCGTTGATTGTTGTCAGCCTGAATCCAAGACTATCTATAAAACTTACATCAGATAGAATGCTCTCAAGGTCTATATCTAACGTATCTCTAATTGTATACCCGCTCGTTCTGAACCAAATTGGAAGGATGACATCTGCCTCAATTACCATCCTGCTGGTATCTAACAAAAAATGGTTCCCCGCTGAATTCGTGTCAGATTTGGCCGTGAATGCAAAATCCACTTTGTCTGGCACATCCGACAACAGCTCGTCAATAGTGGTTGTCGTTTTATTATAATTCCTTTCCGTCGTAACAACCTGTCCAAGCATATCAACTGTCGGAGCGCCTATTTCAAAAGGATTCATTGTATCATTCCTGAAAACCAGGTCGGTGTACGCTCCATCCTTTAATGATCTGGTCCTGAAGCTGTCAATCTCCAACAAAATTGGTATTCCAAAAGAATTGTGTGCCGCAATATTGAACTGCGGATCCTCAAAATAGATATCGGGTATCTCATCCAAATTGTCAAAAAAGCCAATATCTATAGATTCGTTCATTTCGATAATCTCCCTTGATGCAAAATGGCCAAATACTTTACTGTACTTGATATCTTCAAAAGAGAGAATTACACCGGCCTCTTCATCTACAGAAATTCCGGCTTCCGATTTGGTAAGCGTCAGTTTGAAATTTATAACAGCTACTGCCTCGTTATCAATTGTTTCCATTATTATCTTATATCCTGAAAGATCCTCAAATGTTCCGTTTTCCTCACTGATAGTGAAAGTTATATCCAGGGTATCACCATTTTCATCTAATATGTTGCTGCTTCTAATGTTCAGTTCTCCTGAATGATGAAACTCACTATAGGTATGAAGCTTCAGGAATCCTGACTTAATCAGAATACTGTCAATCCGATCCTCCGGTTCAATTGAAAAAGACAATACTTCATCTTTTAGAAAGGTATACTGTTCTCCAATAAAAATACCTCCCCATGCAGGGATATCGACATCCGATTGAATATAGGTCTCTGAGGCAATTTTATTGGGGATTTCAATGAGCTCCTCAGCATACACGGAGAAAGCTGTATCGGAATAATAAATCCGGATCAGGTCCCCATCTCCAACGGAAACCAGTCCGGATGAATCATTGATTGCCTCAAGTATATCCTGAATACTGAAACTCCCGAAAGCTGTGGGGGCCGCAATTGAGGGTGATATTTCGATATCTGTTGACAATTTGTCGAGGTTGAACTGATCCAGGTACCCATCACATGACCAGGTGATGAATCCTGAAACAACACCAAGAATTATAACTCTGCCCAGATTAGTTTTCATGACTATTCAATTGAATAATTATACAAAAATCCATTTTGGCTTCCCACTACCAGGTTGAATCTGCTGTCGGATCCTGCAAAATACCCGATGCTGTATCTGGTATTTCCCTCAAGGGGAAAACCTTCATACAGGGAACCGTCAGAATTAACCAGATAGATTTTATTGTTGTCTGCATCCGTGAGACCAATTTTCAGATCAGTTGCAGAAAACTCGTATATATCCGGTAATGTAGCAATATCGTTGTTTATTTTGAAAGAAAAAAGTCTTTTCCCTTTTAAGTCAATTACTTCAAGCAAATTTTTATCAGCAAATATCAACTCCGGCTGCCCATCCTGGTTGATATCCTTTAGCCGGAAAAAATGGTCAGATGTTGCAGAATGCTCATGAACCCGCTCAACTTCACCACTCATATTAATCCCAAGAACATTTCCCGATGGGTCAGTTGTAATAAACCGGGGTCCTGTACCAGAAGTATTCATGTTCAGATAAAATTCATTCTTCTCAGAAACAATCACAGGCTCCTTCACCCTGGTACGTTCTTCACCTTTTCTATCAAGTATATAGGGCCTTACAGGATCTGAAAAAACAATATAATCTTTATCTGCTATCCTGAAATGTTGTGCCGGTTTTACCACGATTCCCTCTGATCCGCTAAAAGTCCAGCCTGTAACAATATTACCTTTCAGATCATAAACATACATCTTTCTATTTTCGCATGCTACAAATATCCTGTATTCTCTTCTTTTATCATAGTCAAACAATGCAATACCATTGGTTGCATCAGACCGCAACTTTACCGGATATCGCTCCACATAATTGCCATTCCTGTCGATCAAATGGATTCCCTTAACAGTGTTAAACAGGTACTGCAATTTGCCATTGTTGTAATAATCAACCTGATATACTTCACCCTGCAATGGGCTGTCGAGTCTTATTTTCCATAAAACCCTGCCGGTACTGTTTATAAGATAAAGTGAGTTTCCTAAATCCTGGACAAGAATCTCCTTTTCATATGTATTATGATTGGTAACCAGCCATGGCTTACCTGTCGCCATTGAATCGAGTAAAGATTCCCAGACTGTATGCGCCTTCTCCTTGAATTGAGGGGCAAAACTGAGACTGATGCTGGAATAAAACATATCATCCTGGTTAACATATTGAATAATAACTCCGGGGATCTTACTGAAGGTAGCTGTTAATTGTCCGGCTAATTGTTGTACATCATCCTTCAATAAATGGCTCTGCCTTGAGAAATAACTTGCAGGCTGCAAGAGGTACAATATGTTTGACTTTGATGAAATCAGGTTATTTAAATCAGAATAATACAACTCATTACTCAGGGTTTTATGAAGCGTGTTCTGGTAAATTGTTCGTGAAACAGCACGCGGGGAATTACTTAAAATGACATATTTGTCATAAAAGGCGAAATGTTGCTTGATCAGTCTGCCGAAAATTCCCTTTTGAAAGAATAATTCGGGAAACGAATAAATGTTATAACTGACCTGCTCGTCCAGCTGAAAACTACTGGTATAGTTTTGAACCTCTTTATTCTTTGCTGCAGCCATCAGGGAAATCCACCGTAAAAATTTGTCCCTGGCCTCTGAGCGACTACCGACCTCCAGCATAACAACTTCATTGAAAATATCATCTTTCTGCTCATCAATTGTAAACCAAATAATCTCATCACCGAGCAATTGAATAAAACTCATAAAAAAATTTTCTCCCAGCCTGTTGGTTGCATTTCGCTCAGCAACCTGAAATTCATCGTAAGTACCTCTGATTTTTAGCTCTTCAATGAAATGTTTTGCAAGTAGCGACATATCACTGATTCCTGCAACAAAAAATTCACTTGCATTTGAAGGTATAACCGTAGGGGCTTCCTGCCGGACCGGTGTTTGACCTTTAAAAAGTTTCAACCAACCTCTCATCGATTCGTCTGCATAGGTCATACCATTTAGAAGCGTGGCCTCTTCGCGGATATCAATATCAAATTCACCCCAGCCAGCCAGGCCGGAAATCGAATTTAAGCCGGATCGAAATTTGTCTTCGACCAACGGAATAAACAGATGATCAAGCAGGGGATAATTTAAATAAAGATGCCCCAGCACATATTTTCCTGCTGAATATCCGACTTTTTTAAACCCCTCCTGATGATATATGCCAGTATCAGTTTGCAATGTTCTTATAGCATCCTCAATAAGCATAGATGAAGTACCGACAACCAATAAACCGTCTTTTATAACATAGGAGAATCCCTTCAAGGACGTGTGATTACTTAATGAAATATCTTTTATAACAACCGACTCATACTTTCTCTCATTAACAATCGCATCCTGCGTAAGAACCGATCCAATTTCAGCATTGATATCGGCTGGCAGGACATCTTCTCCAAGAGCAACATAAAACAGGGCGGCCAGTTTTTCTTTTCCCAGAAGATGAATCGAAATGCTGATATTCCCTTTTGAAACACAACTGTTTAGCAGAGGCATTCTGCTGATCTCATTGTTCAGCTGCTGGAATAAAGAGTCAAATGAACTGAAATAATCATAAGTCAGCAGTTCACGCCATAGAGGACTTTCCTCTTTGAAGTCGGTCACAAAAAATTGGAAATCAAGTTGATCCATAAATATAACTGCATTGGCAGGCACTGCCTCAGCAGCAGAAGATCTGTGGTAATTATCCCTTTTACCGAATAATAAAACAATCAGGAGACACGCAACTGTTATCGCCGGGATAGTTATGATCAAAACCCTCTTCCGCATTTTTGTTCTTTAGTCTCAAAATTATAAAAAGTATATCTTATTCAGCATGAACTTACCAACATACCCGGCTTAAATTTTAACCCTGGCCCTAAAAGTTTTTTCTTTCGATTATTTATACTTTTGAGCTGGTATAATTTTTGCGGCTTAAAAAATGTTTCATAGATCTGAACATGAAAATTAGTCTCCTGCTACTTCTTCTGTTTTTTTCACTGAATGCTCATGGTCAAAGATTCAGGGTTCTGTCTGACAACAGCCGCGACCCCGTTGCCAATGTTGCAATTTTCAACACTACCCGTGAAAGAGTTGCGATAACTGACAGTATGGGATTTACCGGCCCATTACCATTTCTTCCTACCGATACTGTTGTATTCCAGCATCCGTCATACAATTCTGTCGAATTTCCCTACACTGCTTTAAAAGACGTGAAAGTAATCAGGCTGTCCAAACGCAATATTCTTTTCGACGAATTTATCATCTCCGCCAGCAAAACCAGAGAGAGCAAACAGTTATTGCCTTATAAAGTAAGCGTAATGCAGGAAAAAGAACTACGGAACAATCCTTCCCAGACCTCTGCTGACCTTTTAATGGAAACTGGAAATATTATAGTTCAGAAAACACAGGCTGGAGGCGGAAGTCCCATACTAAGAGGCTTTGAAGCCAACAAAATATTATTGGTTGTTGATGGTGTGCGGATGAACAATGCAATCTACAGAAGCGGACATCTTCAAAACGCCATTACAATAGATCATGCCATCCTGAGCAGAACTGAAGTTATTTTCGGACCCAGCTCACTTATTTATGGCAGTGATGCCCTGGGAGGAGTGATTCATTATTATACCAGGGATCCGGAACTGGCAGATAGCAATAAAAGTAAACTCCTGGGAAATGCTTATATTGAGCACTCTACAGCCAACAAGGGTATGGTTGGTCACATTAGCTTTAATGCCGGAGGGAAAAAAACCGGTTCACTGACCAGTATCACTTTTAAGGATTTCGGAAACATCAGAATTGGATCAACAAGAAATCTGTTTTATGGCGATTGGGGTAAAACACTGCATTATGCGAAGCGTGAGGAGGATGGCACCGACAGTATGTATGTGAATCAAAATGAAAATATTCAGCTCAATACTGCCTATAACCAGATTGATTTTCTACAGAAGTTCAAATACTCCCAATCGGATTTTATCGACTGGATCATGAACGTTCAGTATTCAACTTCATCAAATATCAACAGAAATGATTTTCTAAGCGAATACAACAACAATGGTCGGTTGAAATATTCAGAGTATTATTATGGGCCCCAAAACAGGCTGCTGGCCTCTGTAAAAAATTTAAACCGGAACGATAATCCCTTTTTCAGTAATGCTACCTCCATCTTTGCATACCAGCTCGTCGACGAAGAAAGAGTATCAAGAAGATTCAATTCAAACGATAAGCTGTCACAGCTTGAACGGGTGAACGTGCTTAGTGTGAACATTGATCTGCTTAAAATATGGGATGCCAGCAGGAGGTTGAACTATGGTTTTGATATGATATATAACAATGTCGGATCAGGGGCTTTTTATAAAAATATTGTAACCGGAGAAGAACGACCTGCACAAACACGTTATCCATCAGGGGGTAGCAATACGTTTTCAGCTTCTGCTTATGCCAGTTTTAAAAAGATCTATAGTGATAAACTAATACTTAACGGCGGTCTAAGGTATAACTATTCACTGTTGCGATCGGTCTTTAATAATCCCTCCCTTGATTTTGACACTACCAGGATCAATAACGGGGCTCTGACCGGAAGTATGAGTCTGGTCTATCACCCTGCCAATGAATGGCAGATCAATGCAATTCTCTCGTCAGGTTACAGGAACCCAAATGTAGACGACTATGGTAAAATCAGGGCCAAAGATGATTATATCATCATACCAAATCCCGACATCAAACCAGAATACACCTACAATGCAGAGCTTGGAGGAAGCAAGGTGATTGAAGGATTTCTCCGGATGGATGTTGTGGGATACTATACACTCCTCACCAATGCTATTGTCCGGACAGACTACTCACTTAATGGTCGGGATTCGATATTCTATGATGGAACCATTTACAAAATTTCAGCCAACTACAATGCTTCATTGGCTCATATTTATGGTGCCTCGGTAAACGTAATATCCGATTTTTACAATAATATTGTTCTGAAAGCCTCTATAAATATTACAAAGGGACGAAATCTCACCGATGATGTTCCACTTGGCCATATTCCCCCGGTATTTGGCCGGGTAAGTATTACATATGACTATAAAAAAGTGATGTTCGACAGTTATATTTATTATAACGGCTGGAAATTTGCTGATTCTTTTTCACCTTATGGAGAAGACAATGAAGGTGAAGCTACCATGTTTGGATACCCGGCATGGTGGACATTTAATGTAAATACATCTTACAAAATTAACAGGTTTCTCACAGCCAGGTTCAGCATTGAAAACATCCTGGACCAGTTCTATAAACCCTACGCATCGGGAGTTAGCGCCCCTGGCAGGAACTTTATCTTTACCTTGCAAACCAGTTTCTGAAATCTACGGGACTAATTCTATCTTATATCATCCTATGGCAGAAATATCACCAAATATTGAGGAGAGCTGGAAAAAAGTCCTTTCAAAAGAATTCCGGTCTGAATATTTCTTTTCCCTGAAAGCATTCCTGGTTGAGGAGAAGAGAAGATTTACCGTATATCCTCCCGGACCACTTATCTTTAACGCCTTTAACCGAACACCCTTCGAACGGGTAAAAGCTGTTATTATCGGGCAGGACCCATACCATGGGAAAGGCCAGGCTCACGGATTATGCTTTTCTGTTCCCCGGGGAATCGCGGTTCCACCCTCACTGCTAAATATTTTCAGAGAGATGCATAATGACACAGGTCTTCCAATTCCATCCCACGGAAATTTGGAAAAATGGGCCGACAGTGGAATATTGCTGCTAAATGCCACACTAACAGTCCGTGCGGCAAACGCAGGATCACACCAGGGGAAAGGCTGGGAATTATTTACTGACGCAGTAATCCGAAAGATATCTCACGAAAAGGAAAATGTGGTGTTTTTTCTTTGGGGCAGATTTGCACAGGCAAAAGAACACCTTATTGACCGTCATAAACACCTTGTACTGAAGGCTGCACACCCCTCTCCATTATCAGCCTTTAATGGCTTTTTTGGATGTAAACACTTCTCGAAAACGAATAAATTCCTTGCTGACAAAGGGCTGGAAGAAGTTGACTGGATGTTGTAGTGCCAAAAAAAACAGTAAACCAACCCCGAATCGCTACCAATAATAACTCTTTTTGGCACAGTATTTGCGATTTTTATATTGACAGTTCATCCAAGCATATACCTGACTTTATTCGGGGCACGGTCCGTCTCATCCTGGGACGGGCTTTTTATTTAGAAAGACTTATATCCAATGATCTCCCTGACTTCACGAAGGGTCTTTGATGCACTAACACGTGCCTTTTCGGCCCCTTGTTTGACAACATTGCGTAAATAATCAACATCGTTATAAATATCCAGAATCCTCTCTCTCAGGGGATTAGTAAATTGAACAATGTCTTCTGCCAATTGCTTCTTCAAATCACCATACCGGATGGTACAATTATTATAAGCCTCGTTGAAATGAGCAATGGTTGATTCTTCGGACATCAGTTCAAGCAGGTAGAAAAGATTTTTAATAGGCTCTGACTTTCCTGAATTGGGCTTTTTTGGTCCGGAATCAGTTACGGCCCGCATTACCTTTTTCCTTATTAACCCGGGTTCATCGATCAGATAGATCCCATTTCCCTCCGATTTACCCATTTTACCCGTTCCATCAAGTCCGGGAACCTTTACAAGTTCATTTCCGAAATTAAATGGCTCCGGAAGTGTAAAATACTCTACGTCATAAATATGATTAAACCGCTTGGCAAATTTCCTTGCCATCTCAAGATTCTGCTCCTGGTCCTTCCCCACGGGCACTTTGTCTGCGTTATGTATGATAATATCAGCACACATTAGAACGGGATAGGTAAGCAATCCGGCATTAACATTTTCAGGTTGCTTACGAATCTTCTCTTTAAAGGTAGTTGTTCGCTCAAGTTCCCCCACATAGGCATTCATATTCAAAAGAAGGTATAACTGCGATATCTCAGGCACGTCACTCTGTATATAGATCGTAGCCCGCTCCGGATCAATACCACAGGCAAGATATTCAGACAATACCTTTTTAATGCTGTCGTGAAGGTTCTCAGGCTTCGGATGCGTGGTTAGTGAATGCAAATCTGCTATAAAAAAATAGCAGTTATACTCATGTTGCATTTTCACAAAATTCCTTACTGCTCCAAAATAATTACCCAGGTGAAGGTTTCCTGTTGACCTGATACCGCTTAAAACCGTTTCCATATCGTTTTATAAATAGTGCTTACAAAACTAACCATCAAATTCAGGGGGTGCAAGAATTACCTTAAATATTGTGAACCAAACATGGGAGAAAAACATCATTTTTGTTCCTTTTGCCAGGAAACGGATTCTTTGACTGTTGATAAAACACGGGATTATCTATCACATTTTTTCGTATTTTTTCAAAGTTTATTGTATTTCTATGGAATCGACCAGACAACAAAAAGTTGCCAGATTACTGCAAAAAGAGCTGGCTGAGTATTTCCGGAAACAGTCATTGGTTCTTTTACCTGGAAAAATGATCACTGTAACCGTTGTGCGAATCAGTCCCGATCTGGGTGTTGCCAAGGTCTATCTGAGTATATTTCCAGTCAGGGACGATGAAGATCCGCTTGAACGAATAAGAGCCAATGCCCCTGCGATAAGGATGGATATAGGAAAAAGAATAAAAAACCAGGTCCGTAATATACCTGAATTCATCTACTACCTGGATGATTCCCTGGACTATGTGGAAGGCATTGATAACCTGCTTAAGGAAGACTAAATGAGATATGATCCGATAAAAAAGCAACTTGGAAACCTTTTTAACCGGACTCCTTTTACGCGGCGAATGTTTTATCATTTGCTGAACCTTTTACTACTCAGGTCATGGCACATCAGAAAAGAATTGAGAAAGCTGAAACCTGTTATTCCGGATTCTCCCGAAATACTGGATGCGGGATCAGGATTCGGACAATACGATTATACCATGGCTCTTCAATTTCCCCAGTCCAGGATCACAGCAGTTGATGTAAAACAGGAGCAAATTGAAGATTGTAAACATTTTTTCCATCGCATTGGTAAATCAGACAGGGTAATATTTGAATATGGTGACCTAACCAATTGGTCACGACCCGAGACCTTCGACCTGGCGCTATCCGTTGATGTAATGGAACACATTGAAGATGATGTAGCCGTATTCCGGAACCTGGCCAGGAGCCTTAAAAAAGGCGGCATACTGCTTATTTCGACCCCTTCTGACCAGGGAGGCAGTGATGTTCATAACGATCAGGATCAATCATTTATCGAAGAACATGTAAGAGATGGGTATTCTATGGAAGAGATAGAAAAAAAACTTCATATGGCAGGATTCACGATTATTCAGAGTCGTTATTCATACGGAAAGCCGGGCCAATTATCCTGGAAACTCTCTATGAAGTGGCCTATTATGCTCGCCAATAAAAGTAGGTTTCTATTGGTCATTTTGCCCCTGTATTACCTGTTTGTGTATCCATTCTGTTTTATACTCAATATGATCGATGTGAATTCAACACATTCTTCAGGTACCGGTCTGATTGTAAGATGTATTAAATAAACAGAGCCTTGACAATAATTATTACATACATGCCTCCGATCATAATAATAAGGGGTATGGCATCTCAGGTTAACAGGCATGGTGAGCTTCATCTGACAAAAAAGAAACTGCGTAGAAGATGAATTTTTCCCTGTATATTGCCCGTCGTTACCTCTTTGCACGAAAGAGCCGTAATGCCATTAATATTATATCCGGAATCTCAATGTTGGGTGTAGCTGTAGGAGCAATGGCCCTGGTAGTCATCCTTTCTGTATTTAATGGCTTCGACGAAGTGGTAAAATCTCTGTTTAGCTCTTTTGACCCCGATCTTAAAATCACTCCTTCCAAAGGTAAAGTTTTTATCCCCGATGAAAGATTTAATCAGATAAAGGAACTTCCCGGGGTTATGTACCTGTCGGAAATACTGGAGGAAAATGCCTTGCTTAAATATGGCGAACGACAGCACATTGCAACTGTAAAGGGTGTTGATGAGTCTTTTACCAATGTAACGGGCATCGATTCCATGGTATATTCAGGAAAAATGGTATTAAGGGACAATAACCGATCATATGCTGTCGCAGGTCAGGGAGTGGCATATAGCCTGCAGATCGGCCTTAATTTCATCAATCCCCTTTTCGTTTATATGCCCAAAAGGGTCGGCACTATCAATCTCTCCAATCCAGATGATGCCTTTCGCCGAAATCATCTTTATCCATCGGGGATTTTTGCAATCGAACAGGATTACGATTCGCGGTATGTAATTGTTCCAATCGGCTTTATGAGAGAATTGCTCGATTATACCAATGAAGTTACTGCCGTGGAACTAAAACTAAACCCGGAATTTGATGTAAAAGAGACTCAAAAAACCATCTCTGAAATACTCGGAGATGAATTCCGGGTTCAAAACAGGGAGCAACAAAATGAACTGTTCTACAGGGTTATGAAATCTGAAAAGTGGGCCATATTTTTGATTCTTACTTTCATCCTTATCATCGCCTCATTCAATATCATCGGATCTTTGAGTATGCTGATTATCGATAAGAAAAGCGATATTCACAGCCTCCGAAACATGGGTGCGAGCCAGCAACTCATTAGTCGGATATTTTTGATGGAAGGATGGCTGATCAGTATCGTAGGATCGCTGATCGGCATATTACTTGGAACACTGATCAGTTGGCTGCAAGACAGGTTTGAGCTTCTGAAACTGAGCGGCAGCGGTACTTTTGTCATAGACGCATACCCCGTACAACTGAAACTTACAGATGTTCTGCTTGTTTGGATTACTGTTCTTTTCATCGGGTTTATTGCCGCAAGGTACCCCGTAAAACAAATTAGTAAAAAACACTTAACAGAAATAGAAAGTGGAAATAATATGCGATAACTTTGAATATAGCTGTCTTTATAAGAAGTGTCATATGATTGAGTTAATTATCCAGGTCTTATTTAGATTCTGTATAAACTTGCGGGTGCGTACTGATTTTTAACCAAATGCATTGAACTTTTTATACAGGTTGTTCGTAAAAAAGTCTGTTTAAAACTGTTGCCAATAAACTGCTCTTAAGTTTATTAAAAAATGAAGAGAAAACTAGTGTATATAATAATGGCTTTGCTGTCGTTTTCCGCTATTGATGCCCAGGAGATTATTCTTGACAGTGTTGTTATTGACCCGGTTACCTGTAATGGGTATTCAGACGGAAACATTACTATTTATATTACAGGAGGTATTGGTGATCTGCAATTTACACTGTTAAATTCATCTTTTATGTTTCTTGAAGCCAGTGGTGATACCGGTAGCAGGACCTATACTTTCTCCGGATATCCTGCAGGTGGCTACTGGTTCTTTGTTGACGATTCCGATGGCTCAAGTCCGGTAAGCAGATATGTCACTATCGGATCACCTGACCCTATTCAGATTCAATCCGTCAATACCAGTGATCAAACCTGCTCCTACCTTTCAAATGGTACAATAACCGTGAATGCAAGCGGTGAAGGGGGTAATCTATTTTATCAACTCTCCGGAACTGTATCGGATGATAATACTGACGGGTTATTCAGTGGTCTGCCGACAGGAACCTACAACATTCAGGTGACTGATTCAGAAGGCTGTCCCAGCAGTGATAATTTTTCTGATATCTCTATTAACAGCCCCCCTCCACTTACAATAACGCTTGAAGATAATATGTCGGTTACCTGTTTTGGAGGATCCGACGGGTCATTAGCCATTATCCCCGGCGGTGGTACACCTTCAGGAACAGGCACCGGGTATAGCTATAGCTGGAGTGGTCCCGGTGCATATAGCTCCACCGATGAAGATATCGCTGGTTTGCAAGCCGGTGAATACCAGGTAATCGTATCCGATGCCAATAGCTGTAACGAAACCATGGGACCGATCACCGTTAATCAACCCAATGAAATATCACTTATCTCATTGAATGTTACTAACCTGTCCTGCTTTGGAGCAAACGACGGTGCGATAAGTGTTAGCATTGGCGGAGGTACTCTTCCTTACTCTTATGCCTGGTCGGGCGATAATGGCTATATCAATGTCGTTGATGAGGATATCAGCGGACTTGAAGCCGCTAATTATACCCTTACTGTTACCGATGCACTTGGTTGTATACAGGTGTTCCCAACCCAATCCGTGACTGAACCGGCACCGCTGTCCGCTTCATTCATACCTTCCAATGCAAATTGCTTTGGCTCCGATGATGGTTCAATTAATGTTACGGTTGCAGGCGGTACCCCCGCCTATAGTTACTCCTGGACCGGTCCGGGAGGATTCTCTTCTACACAGGAGGATATTTCAGGTCTTGAGCCAGGTACCTACTCACTGGATATTTCTGATGTAAGCAGTTGTAATATCAGTTATCCAAATGTGGTTACGATCAGCGAGCCCCCCGAAATAGTGATCGATGCCACTTCAACGGAAATCTCATGCTTTGGCGCATCTGATGGTACCATCAGCATCAGCCCTTCAGGAGGTACTCCTGATTATAGTTTTAACTGGTCGGGACCCGGTGGATTCACCGCCTCCAGCCAGAATATTGCATCGCTGGAAGCCGGTCCCTATAACCTCACAATCATCGACAACAACTCCTGCATAAAAACTTTCAATAATGTGGCCACGATTTCTGAGCCGGATCCGATTACTGTTACCTTCGTTGGGCAATCGGATCTCGACTGTAATGGCGACAGCAATGGTTCAATCGATATTGATGTTGCCGGAGGTGTTCCCCCCTATAGTTTCTCCTGGACCAATAGCCAGGGATCTGTCGTTTCTGTAGATGAAGATCCCACAAATCTTACGGCGGAAACATATTCACTAAGGGTATTGGATAATACTTCCTGTGAGGTCTTCTATCCCGACGCCGTGATAATCACTGAGCCCGAACAACTAACAACGTCGCTCACAAAAACAGATGTTACCTGTGCCGGACAAGCTAATGGTACGATTACTGTAGAGGCAAATGGAGGAACACCCCCCTATGAACACTCCCGGTTTCTTGCAGGTCCGTATACAACAAATAATATCTTTACAGGTTTATCAAACGGCACGTATCGAATCTATACCAGGGATTTTAACAGCTGTATGACCAGCAGGACAATCACAATCAACAAACCGGAAGCGATTAATTATGAATATGGTATCAGCGGGCAAAATGTCTGTAACGGTGATTCAAATGTTACCATTACAATCAATAATATAACAGGTGGTATTGCACCATATGATTTTTCCATCGACGGAGGAACCAGCTACAATTCATCCCCTGTGTTTCCTAACCTGCCTGGAGGTTCCTACCCAGTTGTTGTGAGGGATGCCAATCTTTGCGAACAGGCAATTGCTCCCCTTACTATCCTTGAACCAGAACCAATTATTATCTCATATTTCGACCATCAGGATGTTACTACATGCTATGATTCTGAAGAGGGATGGATCACTATAATGGGTGACGGAGGAACGGGTAATATCAGGTACTCTTTAAATGGTGGTCCGGAGGAAGAACTCGGCGAATTCAATAACCTGCCTGGAGGTAACTACACCATCAGCCTGATCGATGAACAACTTTGCCAGACAGATACAGTTGTTGAGATTCTAAGACCCGATCAGATTACTATTGAAAATGTCGATGTAAATGATGTGACTGGTTGCCCGGGAGATAATAGTGGCGAAATCGATTCTGAAGCATCAGGAGGAACCGGACTGCTGGAATATTCAATTGACGGAATAAACTGGCAGGCAACAGGACTGTTCACCAACTTAATTGCGGGTAACTATACTGTGAGAGTCCGGGATAATAATGGCTGCACTGAAGATACCACTGTATCTGTTACAGAGCCACTGCCAGTCTCTGTTCAGGCTGAGACAACAACTGCGGCCAACTGTTACGGAACATCAACCGGTTCTGTAACTGTTGAGGCCGTCGATGGAACACCTCCCTATACCTACAGCCTGCTACCAGCCTTGTTACCACCCCAGTCAACAGGGACCTTCAGCGGACTGCCTGCTGGAGATTACTCAGTAACAATAACCGATTCCGAAGGTTGTGGTCCTGTAATATCCAATACCCTTACGGTTACTGAACCACCCGAACTTCAAGCAGATTCAGTTACAATTGACCATATAACATGCAATGGGGAAAGTGACGGTAAGATTGCGGTTTACCTGGCAGGAGGAACCTCACCTTATGAGTACTCGATAGATAATGAGGTGACCTGGGAATCCGGATACTCATTTACCGGCCTCGGACCAGGCACCTATGAAGTGTATGCCAGAGATCTCAATGGCTGTTCTATATATATCGGTACTTATACACTCAATGAACCACCTGGAATGAATGCAAATGCAGTGGTAACTGACGTTTCTCCCTGTTTTGGAGGAACAAACGGTGCTATTACGGTTTCGGTGACCGGAGGATGGGGCGTCTATGAATACTCAATCGACGGACTTAACTACCAGTCTTCAGAAGTATTTTCTGATCTGCCGGCTGGTGACTATACAGTATTCGTAAAGGACACCGGGAATTGTTCTTTATCGTTCGAAGAGACTGTCTCCGAGCCGGAGCAGGTAAGTGCACTGATAACAAAAACAGATTATGTTGACGAAACTCTTGGCACCATTACCATTTCCAATGTAGGCGGTGGCACTCCTCCCTATGAATATTCAATTGATGGATTAACGGGTACTTTTACATCAAACACGTTATACACAGACCTTACTGCTGGTTTCTACAATGTGGTTGTCAGAGATTCCATTGGATGTTATCATGAGGAGACGGTCCAAATCTTTGACATTATACCCCTGGACATGTTGATCAACCACACGAATGTCAGCTGCTTCGGTTTTGATGATGGTTCTATTGAGTTCATTCCCCAGGATGGAATCGGTACAGTTTACTTTTCTATCGATAATGGAAACACTTATTCCACAGAAGCATTGTTTGAAAACCTTGAAGGTGATTCAACATACCAACTCAGGGCATACGACGATGAAGCAAAACAGTTTTCCGGCAGTGTCTATATTGCGGAACCTGCCGAATTAATAGCAACAATAGACATCACGGCCGCAAACTGCAATTCGTTTAGTGAAACGGGCATTGCAGATATTAGTGTAACAGGTGGAACCGGTGCATTGTCATTCATCTGGTCGGATGGAACTACACAGGAGGATCTTGAGAATGTGGTTGCCGGCCAAT
The DNA here is from genome assembly GCA_964539395.1 of uncultured Bacteroidaceae bacterium. Lineage (GTDB taxonomy): Bacteria > Bacteroidota > Bacteroidia > Bacteroidales > M55B112. Next base: position 7,966 of record CAZIIU010000004.1, on the reverse strand, counting down.
ACTCTGTAACGATCAGTGATGAGTCTGGATGTACGTTGGAAGAAAGTGTCACTATTCCCTCCCTGGTAACAGTAAATGTAAGTGCAGGTGAGGACACTACTGTATGTGCAGGTTCCACAATTACACTGGAAGGTTCTATCGGACCGGATTATAACATGCTCTGGGAACCGGAAACCTACCTCAGTAACCCGACTGTTTACAACCCTGTTGCCACAAATATTGTTGAACCTGTTACCTATACCTATACACTCACTGAAACAGTATCGGGATATGGATGCTACAATGTAGATACCCTGCAAATTGATGTGCTTCCTGTCTATGGATTGGAGATTATTGCCGATACATTCGGACTTCAGGGTCAGGTCATACAGTTGGATATAGTGAATGAGGGAACCTATGAAAATTACCTGTGGACTCCGGAAACGGGACTGAGTATGGTCACTGTACCCGATCCGCTTGTTACTTTACAAAACAGTATGTGGTATTGGTTGCAGGCTACAAATGACTATGGATGTATTGAAACCGATTCACTCTTTATTGAGGTTATAGAAGATATAACAGTATACAATGCTTTTTCACCCAATGGCGACCAGATCAATGATTACTTTGAGATCGAAAATGCGTATAAATTCCCTGATATACTGGTCGAAGTATATAACCGCTGGGGGGCAAGGATATTCTCATCAGATGGTTATTCCGATGATAAGCGGTGGGATGGAACTATGAACGGAAAGGATGTGCCAACAGGGACTTACTACTATGTTGTCATTCCCTACCCCGAAGCTAAACCCATTACAGGAAATGTCACAATTATCAGGTAAACAATGAGACGATTGAAAAACATACTAATTCCTTTCATTCTGGCAGGTTCACTTCACCTGTCAGGTCAGCAATTGCCTCATTATTCACAGTACATGTTTAACGATTTTGTACTGAATCCTGCAATTGCCGGAGTATATGATTATTACCAGATCCGAACCAACCACAGATTTCAATGGGTAGGTATGACAGATCCTCCGCTGACAAACTCAATATCCTTTTACGGACCACATTCCAGCCTGGATATGGGATACGGAGGAAGTATTTATACGGATATTACCGGTCCGACCAGCAGAACAGGGGTTACAGGCTCATACGCCTACAATATTGCTGCCACCCGTGACATGAGATTGTCTATGGGACTGTCCTTCAGCATGATTCAATACCGGATCGATGGAACACAACTCTCTCCAAAAAATCCGTCTGACATGTTCATCCAGGGAATAGTGAGCACCTCCTATCTGCCAGATGCTTCCGTAGGAGTTTATCTATATGGTGACGGCTACTATGCTGGTGTTTCTGCTGCTCAGCTCTTAAATAATAAACTGAAAATCTTTGACAACAAGTCGGGTCTGAACAGACTGAAAAGTCATCTCTATTTAACTGGAGGTTACCGGTTTGAGGTGGACCGTGACTGGATCCTTGAACCGTCTGCGATTATAAAAGTTACCGCACCGCGCCAATTCAGATTTGAAGCAAATACAAAGGTGGAGTGGATGGAGATGTTATGGCTGGGTGCCGGATACAGGTTTCATGAAGCAATTACAGTATTGGCCGGATATAATTACGACGATAAGTTTTACTTTGGTTATGCATATGATATAGGAATTTCCGACCTGAGAAAATACAATATGGGGAGCCACGAAATAATGATAGGATACAGGTTCAATGATATTAAATAGAAAAGTACACTTCTATATTATCTTTATGTCGCTGATAATTTGTACTTTATCAGCCGGCTGCAACAGGGAGAAAAGTATTACCGGGAAGGATTACGTTTCCAGAGATGTGCTGGTAAATGTAATTACCGAAATACATCTGATGGACGGAATTACCAATGACATGAAATATTACAGGAAATTCAATCCAGGCGACAGTATAGATATGTATAGATCCATTTTTGATAAATATGGTATTGACCGCAAAAAATATGAACGCACCATTGAGGAGTATAGCAAATACCCCTGGTTGCTCGATCAGGTTTATGATGAAGTACTGATGAAATTAAAACTGTTGCAGGACCAGGTTGAAATGGAGGGAGAATAATAGCAGAGAGTGATGACGCGGGAAGCCCGAATCATTAGTGCATGACTGTAAAGATATGTAAAGTCATAATCACAAGTGTTAACAGGAAGCCGATTATGAATCCTGTAACTACTTCAACCGGCGTATGTAACCCGAGCAAAAGACGGGAAGTTCCAAGAATACCAGCCGCAAGGACCGCCAGTATAAAGATCAATTGAATTGGTGCACCATAGAAAAGAATAAGAACCATGAGCATTCCCAGCAGAACACCTGCTCCCAGCATGTGAATGCTTGGTTTCATAAATCTGTTGAAAACCAAAGCAACAAACAGGGTTGTAATGGGACAAAACATAAATACCAGATGGATCCCGGACAATTGAGGAATGCTCCTCATAACAAAATATGCGAACAGATGCATGATCAGGGCCAGCACCATCGGAAGATTTCTCTCTTTTCTTTCCTGTAATTCAGCACTATCTATCATTTTTGCTATGTAAAGGATAATAATCATTGACGCCGGGAAAACTGATGTGAATAGCACAGTGACAACAAATAATATGCGTTTTATTTCAGGTTGCAAAACCGACGGTGCTGTTCCTGAATTGAGAAGGATCAGCATGCCCAGGGAGGTCATGATGAGGGGATGGAAAAGGTAGGAGAAGATCTTTGCCAGGATCTGTATCATATTGCAGGTTTTACAATTCTTTTCTTAACCGGGCCACCGGCAGGTTCAGCTGCTCCCTGTACTTTGCGACGGTTCTCCTGGCAATGTGGTATCCCTTTTCCTGCAAAATCAACGCGAGTCTGTCGTCAGTTAGTGGTTTGCGCTTATCTTCGCTGCTGATGCATTCCTGTAAAATATTTTTAATCTCTCTTGTTGAGACCTCTTCACCACTCTCTGTCTGTAATCCTTCAGAAAAAAAGTATTTCAAAGGGAATATACCGAATTGGGTCTGAATGTATTTGCTGTTTACGACCCTGGATACAGTTGAGATGTCCAGTCCCGTCATTTCAGCTATATCTTTTAGGATCATAGGGCGTAGTAATTTCTCTTCTCCCTCCTTAAAATATTTAATCTGGTACTGAAGAATCGCCTCCATGGTAAGCAACAAAGTATTTTGCCTCTGTCTGATAGCATCGATAAACCATTTCGCAGAATCGAGTTTTTGCTTAACAAATGAAACTGCATCCTTTTCCTCCCTGGAAACATTCTTTTTATTGGCACTATACGACTCAAGCATTTCTGTATAAGTCCTGCTCAATCTCAGTTCGGGAACGTTGGAAGAATTCAGTACCAACTCGAGTTCTCCATCATTCTCCTCCAGAATAAAATCGGGTACGATCTGGTGAAAGGATTTGCTTTGTGTATCCCCGTATGAACCTCCGGGTTTAGGATTAAGTTTGACTATTAAAGCGAAGGCCTCCTTTAATTCCCGTTCCGAAATTGAAAGTCGCTGAACGATCTTGTCATAATGTTTGTTCGAAAACTCATCAAAATGAAACTTCAGTATCTGGTAAGCATTTTTCTCTGCTTCCTCATTAATCCCCCTGCGCTCCAATTGAAGCATCAGGCACTCCTGTAAACTTCTGGCACCTACGCCGGCAGGATCCAGGTCCTGTATTACCATCAGCACCTGATGGATCTGTTCATAGGTTGTTTCAATTCCGAAAGTAAAGGCCAGGTCATCAGAGATAGCCTCAAGCTCTCTTCTGAGGTATCCGTCCTCATCAATATTCCCTATGATATATTCTGCAATAATCTCCTGTATATCATCCAGTTGACGAAGTCCTATCTGGCTGCTCAGGTGTTCACTAAAAGAGCTGCCTCCGGAAAAAGGAATCTCTTCCTGTTTTTCATCCCGTGAATAGTTCTGGGCATTCAGCCTGTAAGAAGGGATGTCATCATCATCCATATAGTCTTCCAGCGAAAATTCATCATGATCTGCCGGTTCGTCATCCATCTCCTGCTCATCTGTGCCGGGCAGTTCTTCTGTACTATCTTCAAGAACCGGGTTCTCTTCAAGCTCCTTTTTGATTCTTTGTTCCAGCTGAATTGCAGGTATCTCCAGCAGCTTGATCATCTGGATCTGCTGTGGTGACAATTTCTGTAGCAGTTTCTGCTGAAGCCGTTGCTTTAACATGCCTGTATTTATTAAAACTCTGCACTCCTCGGAGTACGAGGAAACGGTATAACATCTCTGATATTACTCATACCAGTAACAAACATCAGTAGCCGCTCAAAACCAAGTCCAAAACCGCTGTGCTCTGCAGTTCCAAATTTACGTGTTTCCAGGTACCACCACAACTCATCCTCAGGAATTCCCATCTCCCGCATTCTTCTCAATAGTTTATCAAAATCCTCTTCACGCTGACTACCACCGATGATTTCGCCTATCTTCGGAAAAAGCACATCCATTGCTCTAACCGTTTTTCCATCATCGTTCTGCTTCATATAAAATGATTTTATTTCAGCAGGATAATTACTTAAAATTACCGGTTTTTTGAACTCTGCCTCTACAAGATATCGTTCATGTTCTGCTTGCAGATCTGATCCCCACTCTATCGGAAACTCAAATTTAATCCCCGATTTTTTTAGTCTGTGAATGGCTTCTGTATAATCCAGCCTTACAAACTCATTCTCCAGAACGAACTGCAACCTTTCCATTAACTCTTTGTCAATCATTGAATTGAGAAATTCAAGGTCCTCCCTGCAATGTTCTGTTGCATATCTAATCAGGTACTTTAAAAAATCCTCTGCCAGGTCCATGTTATCATGAATGTCATAAAAGGCCATCTCCGGTTCTATCATCCAGAATTCCGCCACATGTCTGGGTGTATTGGAATTCTCTGCCCGGAAAGTAGGGCCAAATGTGTATATGGAAGAGAGGGCCAGTGCTCCCAGTTCTCCTTCGAGCTGACCAGAAACTGTGAGATTGGTGGAACGTCCGAAAAAGTCCTTGCTGAAATCAATGCTGTTATCATCATTCCTTGGGGGATTGTCCAGGTCAAGGGTAGTTACACGAAACATTGCACCGGCACCTTCAGCGTCAGAAGCCGTGATAATGGGAGTATGAAGGTAAAAGAATCCTTTGTCGTTAAAGTATTTGTGAATTGCAAATGAAAGCGCATGCCTGATTCTGAATATGGCGCCAAAAGTGTTTGTTCTGAAACGTAGATGGGCGATCTCCCTGAGGAACTCAAAAGAATGCCCCTTCTTCTGGAGCGGATACAATTCCGGATCACAGGATCCAAGAAGTGTGATAGCTTCTGCATGAATTTCAAGAGTTTGTCCCTTACCCAAAGATTCAGTCAACACTCCGCGGACAGTTACAGAACATCCGGTAGTTATACTTTTAAGAAGATCCGCGGAGAATTTCTCAACATCGGCTACAACCTGCATATTCTTTATTGTTGTACCATCGTTAATGGCAATGAAAGCAACCTGCCTGTTACCACGCTTTGTTCTTACCCACCCCTTTAGTAAAACCTCTGTGTCTATAAACTCTCCTGAGAATAATTCTTTAATTGTTGATCGCTTCATCTATAAATATTTCTTATTAAAAATTATAACCATCCATTCCGAATGTCTTTGGGTACAAAAATAGGATTTTTAAGCCTGAAACCCACATCTTGTAAAGACAGAAAGTAACAATGGCAGAACAGATATAATACATGGTTAACTAATACGTTATACTAAATGGTTGGTTACAATCGTTTTTAAGAGTCATTCCTTTCCATTGTAATTTGAATGATTTAATTTTGCATACAGAAATAAAATAATTGAAGATGAGTCATGATAAAAAGACAATAGTAGTAACGTGGGATTTTTCCAACGCCGCTGTAAATGCATTGAAACATGCTGTTAAAATTGGAAAAATAGTGGGAAATGATATTGTCTTGTTCCATGTAGCCTCCGAACAATCAGATATTCCTGAGACAGAAAAAAAAATGGAGGAAGCTGCGCTAAAGTACAGATCAGAGTTTGATGCAGAAATTTCCTTCGTTTTGAAAACCGGCTCAATATTCGGTGAGATTTCAAAATTTGCTTCTGAAGAAAAAAACAATGTCACCTTTGTTGTGCTCGGTACCCATGGCATTAAAGGTAGTCAGAAACTGTTTGGAAGTAAGGCACTGAGGGTAATCAATGGTTCTTCAGTCCCATTCCTGGTGGTTCAGAAAGAGCCTGATGAAAAAGAGAGGTTTACTGATATTGTATTTCCGATAGATTTTAAATCAGAAAACAGGGAGAAATTGCAATGGGCCATTTTTCTTGGGAAATACCTTAATTCAAGAATCCATCTCTTCAAGGTACCTTCCCGTGATAAACATCTGCAAAAGAAGATCAATGTAAACCTCAATTTTGCAATCAGGTTTCTCATACAAAACAATATTGAATATGAAATTCATACCGCAACAAGCAGTAGTAGTTTCATGAAAGAAACACTTTTATTCAGTATGAATATAAAAGCCGATTTGATCCTCATTACCACAACCAAACATATGACTTTACTCGATCTGATATTCAGTGCAAAAGAGCAATACCTGATTGCCAACGAAGCAGGAATACCTGTAATGTGCGTTAATCCAAGGGCCAGTTTTGCCAAAGTAAGCCAGTTTATGTATGGTTGAAATGTGTGCGGACTTTTAACTCCTTCAAGCTATTACCTGTGTCGATTACCGTTAAAAATATTTCCCGTCGTTTTGGAGAGCAGTGGGCAGTTAAAAATGTCTCTTTCGAAGTCAGCTCCGGTGAAATCGTAGGTTTTATCGGTCCGAATGGCGCCGGCAAATCAACAACAATGAGGATCATCACTGGTTTTCTCTCTCCAACATCGGGTGAGGTACTTGTTAACAAGATGAGTAACAAGAAGTATCCAATGGAAATAAAAAGAATAATTGGTTACCTTCCCGAACATAATCCCCTCTATTACGACATGTACGTAAAGGAATACCTTATTTATGTGGCTGCTATGTATGGATTCCGTGGTAAAAGGGCCCTGGAGCGCGTGGATAAAATCATTGAACAGGTGGGATTATCCGGGGAACGCCACAAGAAAATAGAAAAGCTTTCCAAAGGCTACAAACAAAGGGTCGGTCTGAGCCAGGCATTGATCCACGATCCGGAGGTAATGATTCTTGATGAGCCTACCTCAGGACTAGATCCGAACCAGATTATTGAGATCCGAAACCTGATCTCTACCCTTGGAAAAAAGAAAACCGTTATTTTATCCACACACATCATGCAGGAAGTGGAGGCTATATGCGACAGGGTGATCATTATCGACCACGGCGAGATAAAGGCAGATGAGGTTGCCGGAACGCTCAGCAAAAAGCAGCTTCCCGGACAAACAATCCAGGTTGAATTAGAAACGAATATACCTGCCGGCAAATGGAAAGAGCTGGATAACATCCTCGATGTGATTGAATTACCAGGTAACAAATACCTCCTTGCGGCTCAGGTGGAGGAAGATATCCGCCCATCTGTATTTAAGTTTGCCGTAGATAATAACCTTACCGTGCTTTCAATGAGCTTGAAAGAGAAAAACCTTGAAGAGCTCTTTCGTGAGATCACATTAAAGAAAAAAGACCAATAGGAACCATCTTATCCGGTAAGTTTCCTTTTCACTCTGTTTATTTTAAATCTGATCTCTTCGCAGAACAGCTGGAAAGAAAGCTTGCTATTTATGTTCAGTTCACATAGTTTTTATACTCATCGGTAATACCAACAGGAGTGTGAAAACTCTGATATCTCTGGGAAATGCTATTTCGCACTTTACAATAATTATTTCTATGTCAATATGTTATAATGTAACATCCCATTTGGCACCGTATTTGTTTACATATATTAATCAATGTCGTTTAGTTAACAATAAATGCATTGATTGTTAATAACATAAAGTTC
>CAZIIU010000003.1:0-101024 GCA_964539395.1 uncultured Bacteroidaceae bacterium | reverse complement strand
GGAAAAAGAATTAACTGTGGCTTGATAAATTTACAGAAAATAAGTTGCACAACTAATAAATAACCGGCATACAACCATACGAGATTGCCTGTGAATTATATGTCGGGTCGAATGATTACCTTCATCTGAATCATTCAACCCTGCTTTTCAGCCATTCGTTAACCATATTCTGATATTTTGGCGGATAACGGTTGAAATCATTGGGACTATTGAATACGATGTGGTCTCTCTTACCGTACAGATCAAATATTTTTGTTGCTTCCTGATAACAAATCTCAACATCTTCATGGAACCAGTCCTGGTCAAGCTGCGGAGCCAGAACAAATACAGACCGGGGAGCAATGAGCGAAAGAATTTCATGGAAGTCATACGGGATTCGCTTTTCATTACCGAGAAACAAGCCTAAACGTGGTATGGTTGGCCTGAGATGAGAGTATCGTCTGATACCCTCCGTTTGATTACCATGTGCATCCAGTCTCATCGAACCAAAGCCACAGGTTGACGCAACAGCTTTAATTCTCGGTTCAAATACAGCTGCATATAGCCCAACCATTCCCCCCAGGGAATACCCGGCAACCATAATATTATCTTTATCAACCCATTCAAGGAGGCTCACGGCATCAATGATTTTCCTTACATCCTGAATCATAACGCCTATAGCCGAAACCTCCGGATGCTCCTTGTAAAACCCGATACCACTATCGCGATTGCGACTACCATACCCAAATTGATCAAATTCAATGGCTAAAAAGCCATTCTGTGCCATACGCTCCCCAACACTTGTTCTGTACCCATAATATCTTGCCCATTCATGACCCCCGGCATCCAGATATGCATGTAAATAGATTACAACCGGTATCTTGCTTGTCTTTTCAACCGGGTAAGTCATATAAGCAACGAGCTTTTCATCAACCTCAATTTCAGCTTTCATCAAATTGTCCTTGAAAACTCTCGTGTTATTCATATCGATTTTTTCAATCTCCTGATAAGCAGGCAGATCCCCGATAACCCATTTGATCCGGTCAACAATGTTTTCTGCTTTTTCTTCCCATCCTGACTGATCAATAATCGTTTCACCATTTGTCTTTTTCAGTATATCATTCATATCTCTCCCGGGAAACTCATCCTCCTTTAGTTCAGCACCGGTAATATCTTTCCATTCATTAAAGGTATAAGTGTATATTAAATCCTCCTTGAATGTAAAAGGCTTACGTCCAAATTGCATATCCAGCCAGTCCAACTCATTGTTTATTACATAAGGTGTATAGTCATGACCGCCGGGAGCTACATTTAATGCTATGTTTTGTTCATTCCCCAATAATTTATATACCTCTTTAAGTGCCAGATAACACTGCTGATCGCCCCATGGCTGCCCTACATGAGAACGTTCACCTGTTCCCAGCAGGACAGGTCTTGGAGCCACCAAAGCTTGCAGGAAGTGGCTGTCGAAAGGCATTTTATTCTCCCTGCCCGCAAAGAAGCGCATGCGGGGCTTGTTCCAGTACTGGAACTGCCGTGAACAATACTCGAGATGTTCACCTCCGTATTTCTCCCCGATGTACCTCCAGAGGTTGAATGTACCGGCCCCGGCTCCGGGTTGATTAGTGACGAGAATATCCACCCTGCTATCCATTAACGTTGCAAGTAGTGCAGCTTTAGCTTCGCGCGAACTTCCGACCATAGCTATTTTTGATGTGTCGACATCATTTCTTGAGTATAAAAGATCTACACATCTTCCTGCTGCGAATGCCCACCACTCCAATTGGTTGCAATCATAATCAACATAAACGGCAGGGATATAATCCGGATCCAGCATGTTATAACGGACAAGAATATTGCCGCGCATAATTCTTGGCAAATCACGCTCCAAAGTAGGAAGAAAGCCGGTTGTGGTTATAATCGCCGGGAATGGACCTTCCCCTTTAGGAATGTATAGTTCAACATTCAGGACTGCAACATCGTGGTCGCAACGATCCACACGATTGTTAGGCTCCAACCTGGGTAAATAGCGATAGGCTTCCTCCGCAAATTCAACTGCGTTAGAAGATGGTGCAAAGAAAATCTGTGCATTTTGCTTTGTGAATTCTTCATTCTCATCAGCTTTTGATTCCTGATATTTTATTGCGACCTTTTCAGGCGGCGGTGGCCAGTTTCCCAGCATGTAATAATCCAGGATACCTCTTATTTCCTTCTTTCTTTCTAACCATTCTTCAGGGTTGGTGACAGGTGTGCCATCCTGAAATTTTAGCAGATCAGGGGGGAAAGCATTGGTTGCAAGCTGATCAAAATCCGGGGGCAACTCACCGGTCCTTTTCAACCAGCTTTCCCAGATTGGATGCTCAACAGGCTTTTCGCCGGGTACGTTGGAATGGAAGGTAGCCAGAAAATGTTCCAGAATCCTTTCTCTTTTCTCAATTTGGGCTCCATCTTTGCCGTTCTGACCACAACCGGTCATTCCTGCAGAAAAGAATATGATCAGCAGAACATGGATTGAAGTTCTTACATTGCTCATAGTAATAATAATATATTAGGGTTATTGATATTCAGATATCGAAAGATAATTGTTTTTTTTTTAACCAGAAAGATAATTCCCAACATCACAATGCACTTTGGGCCTGTTAGGTATTTTTCCCACGATTGAAAGGTAACGAATTCAAATCCTCCATTCTCCTTTCCTTCATTTTGTGATGGTTTTATAGGGATCATCTATTGCAAATAACAATGACCATATTGCCCGCGCACGCTGGTACATTAAAGCCCTGAAAAATGATGGATCTTCTATCCGCCATGACTCAGGAGTAGTAAACCAATAGGGATGATCTTCACTTAGCCAGGTTGTTTTATATACACCCCAGGCTGTTAACAGCGCTTCCTTTTGCAACTCACCGTCATTTACCCGCTTTCCCCAATGATATAAACTGGCCGCCAAGCTGTAGGATATACCTGTCCAAACCTCATTTGGATGATCCCATTGACAGGTCTCCACGGCATGTTCACCTTCGGGGGTAAGCACGTTGGCGGCACCTGTATCCCCTATTCCGTCATTGTCGGTATCTACCAGCGGTAAAACCAGACGCTTAAAAGCCTGTTTATAATGAGATGTCAACGGTCCTCATTTAAAACGGCAGGTAAACCTGTCATATCATTATACAGCTGACCAAGCATTGCATCTTTTGGAGGTTTGATGTTTGGATTTGATATTGGCATTATTTCCGGGACAGTACCTTTTATCAAATCCCATTTTGGACTGGATGAATTGCAACTGGGTTGGGGTGTGAGCTCATTACTGGTTGGTTGTATTATTGGTTCCATGCTTGCCGGGTACTTGTCCGACCATTACGGACGGAAGCGAATGCTTATCATCACAGCTCTGTTTTTTGCCGTCTCCTGTGTAGCTGTCGGCATTGCCAGTTCCTTTACCGTTTTCTACAGCATGCGCATACTTGGAGGATTAGCCGTTGGTGCTGCCTCAACCTTATCACCCATGTATATTTCCGAAATATCCCCTTCAAAATATCGGGGAAAACTGGTAGTACTCTATCAAATGTCAATTGTTATTGGAATATTGATTTCTTTTATCGTTAATTATGTGCTGCACGATATTGGTGAGAACAACTGGCGATGGATGTTTGCCAGTGGAACTGTACCATCAGTAATATTTTTCGCTTTGTTGTTTGTAGTACCCAGAAGTCCGCGCTGGCTCTATAAAATGGGACATACAGATGAGGCTTATCAGGTATTGGTGCGGGTTGGAGGAACGACAAATGCCAATTATGAGATTGCTGAAATCAGGGAAAGCTTAAAGCAAACTCATGCCAGGGTCCGGGAGTTATTTCGGCCCGTTTTGCGCCGGGTTATGGTCATCGGCATTATTCTGGCTGTTTTTGTTCATATGACCGGTATTGCCACTATCATCGATTATGCACCAAAAGTACTTTCAGATGTGGGTTTTGAAATCAGTGATGCCCTCTATTACAACATTGGTATTGGCCTTGTAAATTTTCTGTTTACCTGGGTTGCTGTTTTTATAATAGAAAAGGTGGGCAGGAGAAGAATGTACATAATTGGTTCAGCCGGTATGATGGTATCCATGTTGTTGCTATCCATTGCCTTCTCTCTTGACAGTATTGACGGTTTTCTGATACTTATTTTGATGTTTCTTTTTCTGGGTTTTTTTGCTTCCTGCATCGGACCTGTTTTCTGGACACTTATGTCAGAAATTTTCCCCAACAGGGCCAGAGGTACGGCCATGTCAATTGCTGTCCTCATCAACTGGGTGTTTAATTGGCTTGTAGTTTTCCTTTTTCCATGGTCTTTAGGTCTGTTTGGAGGTGCGGCAACTTATGCATTCCTGGCAGTAATGGGACTCATACAGCTTGTATTTTCCATTAAGTATTTACCTGAAACCAAAGGAAAAACCCTGGAAGAAATTGAAATGATGTGGCAGGCTTTGAGTTCAAAACATTCGAAAACGTAATCAAAACCTCCCGAATCATTCCTGAGAAAATGAAAATAATTTTATGCAATAAAACAATACGGGAATAACCGGGATAAGAGTTTAACAAATTGGTATTCAATAGCTGTAAGGTTTTCTGTAAAAAGAAAATTCAGCTTTTAACTAATATATTGATCTGGAATATGCTAATATGGTACATATGAATTCAATTCTTATTGTACAGTGGTAATATAAATAATACATAGGATAAATCGCTAAAAAGATATATATTTAGCAGATATACGGAGCATTATTACAGGGAAAGCATTTTACGATGCCGTGCCATCAGGGTTTCTGTATCAAATGGTATTTTGAGCGACTTATGATTAATATCCGGATTTTATCATCCTTAAATATTTTCTATGCTGCAAAAATTCGTTTGCCTATCAATTGTATTGTTTCAGTTTAATGCAATTTCTGCCCAACAATTATTCTATCATTCAGAAGGTAGCAATGGTATTGTTGCGGCAAGTGAACGGGCGCCGGTCAATGCCGGCCTAAAGATGCTAAAAATGGGTGGAAATGCCGCAGATGCATCAGTTGCTGTCATCCTGGCCGAAAGTGTTGTGGATTTTCCGCGTTTCAACATTGGCGGAGAGGTGACCTACATGTTTTACAATGCCCAAACACAACAAGTAAAAGTATTATCAGGTGTTGGAGAAGCCCCCCTGAGCCAGAAAGCCATCGACTGGTATATGGAAAACGGGATACCTGTAAGCAGTATCAATGCTGCACTGGTACCCTCGGTTGTTGATTTGTGCGTTACAGCTTTGCAAAAGTACGGAAAATTAAGCTTTACCGAAACGGTTACCCCTACATTGGAATTGCTTGAGAGTGGCGAGATTGTCCACTCTGCAGTCAGGTATTCTCTGTCGGCTTTCTCAGAAGATACCTCATGGTATTCGGACCTTGCAGGAACTTTCAGAAAATTGATTGAAGCGGAGCAATCTACAGATGGCTCCCGGAATGAAAAACTCCAGGCTGTTTCCGACCGTTTTTACCGGGGCGATATAGCCGATTCACTGGCAGCCTGGTATGAGAGGATTGGCGCTTTTTTCACGAAGGAAGATCTGGCCCGCCATGTTACCGAGGAGGAAGACGCGGTGTCAGTTAACTACAAAGGTTATACGGTTTATAAAGCCAACACATGGACACAGGGACCAGCTATGCTGCAGGCCCTGCGATTGATCGAAAAGTTTGATCTCAGGCAGTATGGATACCTTTCGACCGAGTATATACATATCGTCACTGAAGCGCTTAAACTGGCGCTTGCTGACCGTGACACCTATTATGGGGATCCACTGTTTGTTGATGTACCCCTGGATGCCCTCCTCTCCGATGAATATACAAACCTGAGGTATCCCCTGATTGATATGAAACAGGCAAATAACGAATGCAGACCCGGTGATCCGGTCAACATGAAAGCATTGCTCAGTGATGCAAAGTACAGAAAGGTGATGGGAGGCACCACAATATGCAGTGCTACGGATAAATGGGGCAACATGGTTGCTGCTTCTCCAAGCGGATGGGGCAGCAATGCCGGTGCCGGAGGGAGTACCGGTGTTACTCACGGAACCAGGCTTAAGAGTCTCAACACATTACCCGGTCATCCCAATTGTATTGAACCAGGCAAACGGCCGCGGGTAACCCTTACTCCCACCATTGTGCTCAAAGAGGGAAAACCTGTTATGGCTATGTGCGCCGAAGGCGGAGATACACAAGAGCAGAACCAGGTAAACCTTTTCCTGGCTATATGTGAATTTGGTATCAGCCCTTATGATGCCGTTACAATTCCCCGGTTCAACACGAGCCTGTTTCAGGGATCATTTGTCCCATCCCCCAACAGGTATGATGCACTTCCTGAAAAACGCATCCTTAATATCAGGGAAGGCCTCAGCGTCGAAGAATGGTTGAAATTGCAGGAACTCGGGCACATTTTGAATTTGGATGAGAATAAGGTTGCCATTGGTCATCCTGCAATTATATTTTACGACCAGGAAAAAAACAAAACATATGGCGTAACAGATCCGTCTACAGCCCGCTTTACCGGGGCCATTAAATAATTTCTTTTAAAGCTACTAAATGAAATGATTATGAAACGCAATTATTCGAGTTTTCCAATCAGCAGGAGAACATTTGTCGGTATGACTGGCAAGGGAGCAGCAGCATTGACTGTGCTGCCATCCTATTTATCGGCACAAACGGGCGACAATTCAAACAAAGTCCGGATAGGAATTGTGGGAGGTAATTTCGGGGCTGACTTCCCTTTTCATAAACACCCTGATTGTATTGTTGAAGCTGTGAGCGACCTCATCCCCGAGCGGCGAAACCACCTGATGGAGGTTTACAAATGTTCCAAAAGCTATGAATCGTTAAGCTTGTTGTTACGCGATCCTAAAGTAGATGCCGTATTCCTGGCAACTCCCGTTCCGGATCATGCCAGTCATACGATTCAATCACTCAATGCCGGAAAGCATGTGCTTTGTGCCGTACCGGTGGCAAACAAACTGGAGGAGGTACAACCGATCCTTGATACAGTAAAAAGCTCCGGTCTAATTTATATGATGGCAGAGACCAGCGTATACCATCCCACGGTAATCCAGGCACGGCAATGGCATAAGGAAGGCAAATTTGGGAAGATATTCAGTGCGGAAGGTGAATATTACCATCCCAATATATCAAATATCTGGTATGATGATGACCATAATAAACTCTGGAGGCAGGGTCAGCCCCCAATGCACTATTGCACGCATGCCACTTCATACCTGATTTCTGTAACAGGTGAGCGGTGTACCAGCGTAAGCTGCATAGGATGGGGTGACAATGATTTCCTGCTGAAGCATAATAATTATAACCAGGATCTATGCTTTGCTGAAGGAGACCTGGCAGCTTAAATATTTGCGATAAACAGCATATCCAGATCGATTGATACCAAAAATAACGGGGATCGCTCCCCGTTATATAATCAGGTAGTCCTGTAAGCCAGGTTCTGTTTCCCGGCAATTGCCGGGCCCCCTGTCATTTATCTAAGCGGTCCACCCCCCGGCACGAGCGGGTCGCTCTTAATTGCCGGTATACATGACCTTGCACCCTGCAAGACAGGCAGCTGCGACGGTCGCCCGACGCACTGGTGGGCCTTTACCCCACCTTCTCACCCGTTCCCCCGAACCGGATCGCTCCGAAACAGGGGTGGTTGTTTTCTTCCCTGATCCCTATACCCTTACGGATATCTGTCTTTCAACAGTGCAGCACCCTGTGGTGCCCGGACTTTCCTCCCCGGCCGCAGGCCGGAGCGACAGAGCGGACTACCCGGTGCAAAGATATGAATATATTTATTCGAAAAGAAGTTAATTTCCTCAATAGCAGTAATTACCGATGAATGGTTCGTTGCAGCCAGGAAAAATAGTTTCATCTGTCAGACAGGGGGGTACCGGTCACATAAAGGGATCAACGGATGATTACCAGTGTCGCTCCAAATCCATATTCTTTGAACGAAGCGTCCTGGTAACGTAGTTTTTTGTATTCTGTGTCGAGCGCGTGGCGGATATCGTGCTTCAGCTTGCTGCTGCCTACACCGTGAATAAACACAATCCTGCCCTTTTTCGACTCAATCGCCTGGTCCAGCTCTGACCTGAACCGGGTCATCTGTATGTCAAGAATCTCACTATTGGTAAGTGATTTGTAATTACTCATCAATTGTTCGATGTGCAGATCCACTTCCATAGGCCGGGACGATGACAAATCCACCTTCCTTGCCTTTCCTGTCTCCTCACCCTTCATGTCTCCCTTTTCAAACATCGCCTCTTTGATTGCCTCCGGATCGATCTCCATCTCCGGCAGTTCAGGCACCCCGGCAGGCTCCGGTTTACCTCCCTGATTCCGCCAGTCGTACAGCGAAAATAACACAGCCTTTTCGAGGAAGTAGTCGCTTTCACGTCGGCTCTCCGCCCTGTAGAGTTCAGATGCAGCAACGGTTACTAACTTGTCGACCGGATGAATTCGTTGGTAAAAACCCACATTGAAAAAGAGACCCTGGATCCTGTACCGCTCCTCATCATTCAGGTTTCCGGGTCTGTAGCTGCCCAGTTCGATCTTGACCCCCGCCTCAAGCGTTCCCTCGTTAAAGAGCACCAGTTCACCCTCCTGCTCACGTGCGATGACATATTTAAAATGGTACGAGGAGCTGTTGATCAGGTAGGTTTCGAAATCCGCACTATGCGCGTCGGGCAGAAACGCAAGGACAATCTCCTCATCCCCGATCGGTTCCTGCTCCGACTCTGCTTCTACCTTCTCACTGAAAGAGGCATAACTCAGATCTTCCTCCGCAAAACCATTCCCGGATTCATTGGTCATGTCATCATCCTTTTCCAGGTCCGATTCGTACCTGCCGGCATCCACCACCAGGTCGCTGATCAGCCACGGCACCTCAAAGCCGCCATCTACCTGCACCAGTGCGGTCTTCTGGTCTACAATTCGTGTTACCTCACCTGCCCCGATGTCGTTCAGGAATTTCACCCTGTCGCCTACTTTAATTCTCATAATCGCACTTTTCTGCAAATTTAGCTAATTTTGCCGCCACTGCTCAATAAAATGAGAAAGCCGAACAACATACCGATAGAGAATTACGATTACCCGTTACCACCGGAGCGCATTGCGAAATACCCGCTGGCCGATCGTGATGCATCGAAAATTCTGGTTTACAGACCGGGGACCAACCCGGCGAAGAAGGCTGTCGATAAACCGGAACTCTCTGGACAGGATCTCTCTGGACAGGATCTCTCTGGACAGGATCTCCATGAACCGGAACTTCATGAACCGGATCTCCATGAACAGCGACTTCATTATCAGAAACTTCATGATCAGGAACTCCCTGGACATAAGCCATTGCCCCGTGATCCGGAACTTCATGAACAGGAACTTCATGAACCGGATCTCCATGAACAGGAACTCCCTGGACATAAGCCATTGTCCCGTGATCCGGAAAGTCCCGAAAAGAAGAGGGATTCCGGGGCGGCAAAGCTCCTAGAAGAGAAACAATTCTGCCAGGTTCCGGAGCTGCTTGAAAAAAGCGACCGGCTCTATTTCAATGCAACACGGGTAGTGCAGGCGCGACTGGTTTTCAGGAAGAGCACCGGGGCACGGATCGAGATCTTCTGCCTGGAGCCTTATAAGCCAGCCGATTACCAGTTGGCCTTTTCATCCGGTGGTCCGGTCGAGTTTATCTGCCTGATCGGGAATCTGAAAAAATGGAAGGGGGGTAAGCTCACAAGGATATTGGAGGAAATGGAAAAACCCGATCAGGCAATCCACAGCTCCCGGGCGACAGAAGTGGAGAGCGAAGACAAAACAGCGGTCCCCGGGGAAATGTCTGATCCGGAAATAGACAAGATCTCCGAAAAACCGGAGGCATCAGCTGATAAAGCAGCTATGGCCTCAGGAAAACTGATTTTATCGGCGGAGCTTGCGGGACGACACGACGATAAATTTGTTGTTCGTTTCAGCTGGAACGAGCGCGGCACCTCCTTTGGCGAGATCCTCGAGCGCTCCGGCTCCACCCCGATCCCTCCCTACCTCAACAGGGAGGCGGAGACCCGTGATACTGAAACATATCAGACCGTATACGCCCGCCAGGATGGCTCGGTGGCCGCTCCCACTGCCGGACTCCATTTCACGGATCGGGTGCTGGATGCGCTCAAACGAAAGGGCATATCGCGGCACGAACTGATTCTCCACATCGGGGCAGGCACTTTCATCCCGGTGAACGAGGAGAACGCGATAAAACACCAGATGCACACCGAACTGGTAACGGTGAGCCGTACCCTGCTTGAATCGCTTTTATCGGGGGATCGCAAAATCGCCGTCGGTACCACAACGACCCGCAGCCTTGAATCGATCTACTGGCTGGGAGTAAGGGCGATCAGCAATGAAGGTTTTTCGTTTGAGAACCTGGTTCTTGAACAGTGGGATGCATACGAGATGGAAACAGAAGATACGCCGCACAGCCCGCCGATGAATAAGAGAGAGAATCCGGTGCCTTTTGTTAAGGCTGACCGGACACCGGAGACGAAAATGGTGGACCCTGAGTACGCGGGTGAAGCAGTTCGGACCAACGAGGCGAAAACGGAGGATCAGGAGCACGCGGGTGAAGCAGTCCGGACCAACGAGGCGAAAACGGAGGATCAGGAGCACGCGGGTGAAGCAAACCCTATATCGGAGACGAAAGCGGTGAACCCGGAGCTTACGGGCAAGGTAGTCCGGACTGTACTGAAGGAAACATATGATGCTGTATCCCTGGAGGCAGCGGTAGGTAAACTGCTCGAAAAGATGGATGAAGCCGGCCTCGAAACATTCTCCTTTCATACGCGGCTGATGATCGTGCCGGGGTACCGGTTCAGGGTGATCAGCGGACTCTTTACCAATTTTCACCAGCCTAAAAGCACGCTGTTACTGCTGATCGCTGCAGTGGCGGGGGACGACTGGCAGAAAATCTATGATTTTGCGCTGGAAAATGAGTTCCGTTTCCTAAGCTATGGAGACAGCTCACTGCTGTTTTTGCAACAGGCTGAGTAAGTACTTCCGGTTGATCCGGGTTCCCCGCCTGATACCATTGACCTGACAAAGAATATGAAAACAGGTACTCATAATCATTGCGGGAATTTGTACAATCAGCTCAGGAATTTGTACAATCAGCACAGGAATTTGTACAATTAGCACAGGAATTTATACAATCAGCGTGGGAATTTGTACAATCAGCGTGGGAATTTGTACAATCAGCGCAGGAATTTGTACAATTAGCACGGGAATTTGTACAATCAGCGCAGGAATTTATACAATCAGCAGATCCCTTAATAAGAGATCCGGATACAATGCACCATTCGGTCCGGATGAGTTAATTGCTACGCCTGTTAGCTAAACAATGATCAATTTCTTTAACAGGGCCGCGAACCTTTCAACATCCTCCTCTTCTGTATCGAATGAACACATCCAGCGCACTTCGGAAGTCGCTTCGTCCCACACGTAAAAGAAAAACTCCTCCTGCAGTTTCGGGATGATTGCCTCGGGTATAGTGGCGAAGACCGCGTTTGCCTGCACGGGCCGGGTAACATTTACGGAGGGAATATCTTTCACCGCCCGGAAGAGCTTTTTTGCCATGTTGTTGGCATGCAGGGCATTCCTCTTCCAGAGGTCATTTTCGAGAAAAGCGTCAAACTGAGCAGCGATATAGCGCATCTTCGAGGCCAGCTGCATCCCCTGCTTGCGTCGGTATTTAAAGTCTTCGCAAAGTCCTTTATGAAAAAAGACCACTGCCTCGCCATACATCATCCCGTTTTTTGTCCCGCCGAAGGAGAGCACATCCACCCCTGCCCCGCCGGTCATCTCATAAAACCCGGCACCGAGTGCAGCAGCCGCGTTGCTAATCCGTGCCCCGTCCATATGCAGCAGCAGTCCGTGCTCATGTGCATAATCGGCAATCCTGCCGATCTCCTCTATGGTATAGAGCGTGCCCAGTTCGGTCGATTGGGTAACAGAGATCACCCTGGGCTGGGCATGGTGCTCGAACCCGAAGCCATGCATGTGTTGGCTGATCAGTTCAGTTGTGAGCTTGCCATCCGGTGTGGGCACCGTCAGTAACTTGCACCCTGTGAATTTTTCCGGTGCCCCGCATTCATCCACATGGATGTGGGCGGTATCGGTAGTGATGATGGCGTTGTATGACCGGGTTATCGAGGAGAGTCCGAGGACATTGGCCGCCGTACCGGTAAAAACGAAAAAGATCTCACTATCCTTGCCAAAGATCTTCTTTATCTTTTCAGTGACTCCGATCGTATACCTGTCATCTCCGTAGGCGATCTCATGTCCGCCGTTCACCCGCTCTATCGCCTTCAGGATCGCGGGATGCACCCCCGCGTTGTTGTCGCTTGCAAAACCCCTTTTTATCTCAGTTATCATTATTTCCCCTTTTCCCGGATTTGTTATCTGTTGCTGAATGTAAAATCTGAAGCACGACCATGATTATCAACTCATTACCTGGTTACACGTGACTTATACATGCTTCCTGATTCTTAAAACAGTTCATCATATTTTGTCCAGAGATGGTCGCCCAGTTCCCATGCCTTGTCCACCACCCTGTTCCCCCACAGGTTGGTATAGTCTGTAAGATATTGCTTCAACTCGTCATATTGTTGCTCCTCGTACAGTCTCAGTGCCCCTTGTTCAAACAGTGGCTGTTCTTTGAACAGCTCCTCCTGCCACAGGTCCCACACGGCCCTCACATCGTACCGCATGTCGCCCCACCGTTGCGCAGTGATTGTCCCCAGCCTGTTGAATGCCCACCAGGCCGACTCCATCGTGTAGCCATTGGGCCTTCCGGGTGTTTTGTACGATTCGGGCAGATCGGCCACCGAGCAATAGATGGGAATGTAGATCGATGTTGCCACATTGTCAAGCGCGAGCCAGGCCACTCCGCCGATCTCATCGGGGAGCCAGTCGCGGCACTGAATGATCGTTGCGTACATGGTATACCAGCGTGCGATGGTACGTTCCCCGCGCCATCCCCAGCCACCGTTGATCCGCAGCATCTTGTTCATATCGTATGGCATATGCGGATTTGCCAGCGGTGAGATCACCATCCTCCCGCTATCGTCCGGTACCAGGAGGTCTTTTGTCATATCGAAAGGCGTTCCCTCGTAATAATCGGAAAAAATCGCCACCAGGTCCTCCAGCATCAGCTTCCTGTCGGGCTTCACCGAGAAGGGATAGTTCTCGGCATTCGGATCCAGTTTGAGTGAAGGTGCCGCCAGGTCGAACACCCTCCATTCCCTGCGCCTCGAAGCCAGGGAGGTTCTGCTCTCCGGTGCATAGACATAGCAGAACCTGAAGATTTCCCCCTCCTGCCACCAGCCATTTTCACGTGCCACATCGTATATATTGCCGCTCGCCATGAAATGATCGGGATCGTCGGGGTTGATCTCCTTGATCGTGGAGGCATTGGCATTCACCGAGATGTGCTCATCGGGTACGCGTTGCGCCACCCATACGGCTCCCACCTTATCTTTACCCGGACCGACGATCTCAAGGTGCCACACCTCCTTCTTGTCGGCGATGGTTAGGCACTCCCCGGCATCATTCCAGCCGAACTCCTTCAGCAGTTCACCTGCCAGGGTGATCGCCTCCCTGGCTGTAGCGGCGCGCTCAAGCATGAGCCGGCACAGGCGCTGGCAGTCGATCAGTCCGGCATCCGACTGCAGCTCCTCTCTTCCGCCGAAGGTTGATTCACCGATTGCCAGCTGTTTTTCGTTGAGCGACGGATAAGCGGTATTCAGGTACTGGTATGTATTTCGCACCTGCGGGATCACACCTATAGGGGTGTGTTCGTAGGTTGGCATTTTCAAGGAATCGTTCGGCACCCTTTTATACATGGTAACGGTCGCCCTGCGAGAATGTGCTGCTGCGGGTTGTATATCCATCCAGGAGCGGGTGCGGTGACTGTCATCTGTATGCGAGGTGATCACGGATCCGTCGGCCGTTGCCAGCTTTCCGGCGGTAACAGAGGTGCAACCTTCGGGGTAGCCGCCCTCCCAGTCGGGCTTCCGGGCATGAATACAGTTGATAAACAGGATTATAAACAGGAAAAACGTGATCCGAAACTTCATCATTCAGAATTTTATTGTTAAAAATACTGCACAGAAATTAACATCTTCAGGATGTAATTCTCCAGGCATTTTGTTGGTCAAATATAACAATAGATTCGTCAAACACAGTTAAATATTGCAAACCTTCAATTATGATCAACCGTTTAAACGGATGATACCATCGTATATCCTGCATTATGAGAGTCAGCGACAGAACACAGTACTTATTCAAAAGGGCATTTACAGTGCAGCAAAAGCAAACAGAAGAATTAATAGCTGGGTTCGTCACGTACTTGCATTTAAGATTCCAGACAGAGGAGGCAACAGGTATTTCAGTCAAAATGATTAATCATTAATGCAACCAATTGTATGATTATTAGGTAGTACATGTTAAATATCAGTACATCGTTTACATAAAATATCAGCACATCGTTGACAGTCAAACTGTCATGCAAGAGCGAAAAGATTCTTTTAAAACCCCTCAATGGGATATTAAGAGGGGATTTCAAAAGAATCAGCATATATGTAAATGTGTCACTGTAAACAAGGTGCTGATATTTTGCTCAATTAAAAACATGTAAACGAGCTGCTGATATATTACAAGTACAATTTAGAAAGTAAATAAACCGGTTCTATGCAGACATTATCAAAAAAAACCAAAACACTGTTCAGATTTACCAAAATATCGTAATTTACATTGTTTTATCATTGAGAACCTGACGAATCAAAATAAACCTAACACTAAATTAAATAATTGTGAGAAAAAATCTACTGCTTATAGTCTTTTCAGTTCTGGTAAGCGGAGTATTTGCGCAGGCTCCGCGGAAATTCAATTACCAGGCTGTAGCCAGAAACTCCGACGGAAATGCATTGATTGATAAGGCCTTAACCGTCAGGATAAGCATTTATCAAAATGAAAATATTGTGTGGCAGGAGGAACATCCTGTTAACACTAATTCTCTCGGCCATTTTGCTCTGCAGGTGGGTGAGCCCGGAGCCATCAATGGCACTGGAAGTGCAGGCTCCTTCGAAGGCATTGACTGGAGTTCAGGTGTGTATGAAATGGGGGTGGAAGTTGATGCAGGCGATGGTTTTACTGCTATGGGCTTCAGTGAGCTGGTATCGGTTCCATTTGCACTACAGGCCGCAAACAGCGATCCAGCCGATGAGATACAGGAGCTTATATTTAACGACGGTATTTTGGGGCTTTCAAAGGATCCTGGCCATACGACCATAAACATTGACAACAGAATCAGGAACATAAGCGGATGGGAAGTTGAAGGTGAAAACGCTGTTACAGCACGTACGGTTGGAATAATTCCAAAATCCGAACAGACTGAGACTCCACTGTTCGAGGTGAGAAATGACCTTGGGAACCCGGTATTTGCTGTGTTTAATGATGGCGTAATGGTATATGTGGATGAGGATAAGAAGGGGGTAAAGGGAGGCTTTGCAGTTGGTGGTTACAACAGTGTTAGTAAGGGAGTAACACAGGAGTATCTGCGGATTACACCTGACAGTGTCCGTATTTACGTTCCGGACGTCCCTGCAACGAAGGGAGTGAAAGGAGGCTTTGCTGTTGGTGGGTACAGTTCAACTTCGAAAGGACCGACTTTTAATTTCCTGGAGGTAAGCAGTAAGGAGACCAGTATCCTGTTCGACACAACCAGCCTTGAGAAAGGGGTGAAGGGCGGCTTTGCTGTTGGCGGTTTTAGTTCAGGAACCAAATCGGAGATCAGTCAACTGATGTCACTCACCCCCGAAAACTACCTGATCGGTCAGGATGCAGGTGCAAATATTACCAGGGGATTGTACAATTCATTTATCGGCTACCAGGCAGGGATCAGCAACACCACCGGGAGCGAAAATATCTTTCTGGGGCGATTCGCGGGATACTCTAATTTAGACGCCAATGAGAACACATTTATCGGCAACTCTAGCGGGTACAGCACCACAAGCGGGTATGGTAATGTATATATCGGTAACCAGGCGGGTTTTCAAAGTACTTCAGGCTATTATAACACCTTTGTGGGTTACCAGGCCGGGTACAGGAACGCCACCTTTTACAATTCATTCTTCGGATACCAGTCGGGATACAATACCACCACCGGAAAAAACAACCTTGCTTTGGGATGGAGAGCAGGATTTGGCGGTGAAACCGGGCTGACAGGCAGTGAGAATATTTTCATGGGATCTACTTCAGGTTACAGAAATACATCCGGTGGTAACAATGTTTTTATAGGATTAAGTGCCGGTTACAGTAACACTTCAGGTGTAAATAATATCTTTCTGGGTAATGCAAGTGGTAATAATACGGCCGACGGCAGCTATAACATTTATTTTGGATACAGGAGCGGCTATCATGCCGGCAATGGCGTAACCGGCGATCCTTCATACAATACCTTTATCGGATATCAGACCGGTCACAACAACAGGACCGGACAGTACAATACATACATTGGTTACAATGCCGGGTATTCAGGAAATAATGCATCAGGCAGCAACAACGTATTTATAGGTGATAATACCGGGGTTGCAAATATCTCCGGATATGCTAATGTGTTTATAGGTAATAGTGCCGGAAGCAGCAATACTACTGGATACAGGAATGTTTTTATTGGGACAAGCAGTGGAAATGCAAATACAACCGGACAGTACAATGCATTTGTCGGGTATTTAAGTGGTGAGAATAATACAACAGGAACCTATAATTCCTTTTTTGGTTATAGAACCGGACGATACAATACTGAAGGAAAATGGAACTCTTTCTATGGATTTCAGGCAGGCTATTATAATACTACCGGTGAGAATAACTCATTTTTTGGTCCCAATTGCGGCTTCAGAAACACCACCGGAAGCAATAATTCCTTTTTTGGGTATTATTCAGGATTTAACAGTACAACCGGTATGAGAAACACTTACCTGGGTTACAGAGCAGGTTTTTCCGGAACTTCAGCTTCCGGAAGCGATAACGTATACATCGGGGTGGAGGCAGGGTCAAATAACACAACGGGAAGCAACAATATTGGAATAGGTAATTTGGCCGGAAACAGCACAACAACAGGTCAGTATAATGTTTACATCGGACCAAGTTCCGGAACGTCCAATCAATCTGCCTATTATAATACCTTTGTTGGTTACAGATCAGGGCAGAATACCACTGGCGGATACAATACCATGGTTGGTTATCTTGCAGGATCCAGTAATACAAGTGGAGTTAATCAGGCCTATTTAGGATACTCTGCAGGAGCTAACAACACTGGCAGCAACAATACATTTCTCGGAGCTGAGTCTGGTTATTACAGTGGATCTGGTTCAAATAATGTTTATGTGGGGCTTGCAGCAGGAAGGGCATGTACAGGAGACTACAATGTTTTTATTGGACGTTATGCCGGATATAATGAACCTGATGTAAATGACCACAGATTGATTGTTTCAAACAATTATACCGGGACGGATAACTACAACAACGCATTGATTTACGGTAATTTTTCTGCAAATACACTTAGATTCAATGCTGCTGTAGCTGCTGATTCGTACGGCTATACTTCTGACGTACGTTATAAGCGGGATATACTTTCGATTAAAAATGCCATTTCCCTGGTTGAAGCATTAAATGGTGTTTACTTCAACTGGAAACCGGATCAGTTTGGAGCTAACAACCGGTTTAACGATAACCGGCAAATCGGATTTATTGCCCAGGAAGTGGAACGCGTAATTCCGGAGTTAGTAACTACCGGTGAAGACGGGTACAAAAGTGTGGACTACGCTAAGATCACAGCCGTTCTCGTACAGGCTTTCAAAGAGCAGCAAACCGAAATCGAGCAACTGAAAGCTGAGAAGGAGAAATATGCTGAACTCGAGAAAAAGGTTAAACTTCTTGAGGAGAAACTTAAAATTCTCGATAATCTTGCTGAAAAATAAACAGGGGACGATTAAAAAAGAGGGGCGGTACCGCAGAATCTATGTGCAGCTGGAGGAGCTGTGCAGCAAACCGGGCACTCCCCTTTCCCGGATGGCCACAATTGCAGCGGTGCTGCATCATAAGATGGAGTATTTTTTCTGGACAGGCTTTTACCTGCTTGAGGATGGCAGACTGATCGTCGGACCATACCAGGGACCTGTAGCCTGCCAGGAGCTTGAGAAAGGTAAAGGTGTTTGCTGGTCCGCAATAACAAGGGATTCAGCGGTAATTGTACCCGATGTCATGCAATTTCCCGGCCACATCGCGTGCGATTCCCGGTCAAAGTCCGAAATAGCCCTGCCTGTTAAAGATAAAAACGGCACAATCCGATCTGTCCTTGATGTCGACGCTGTCGTAACAGATCAGTTTGATGCTGTCGATGAAAAGTACTTGTCGTCTATTTCTGATTTGGTTTATAAGTAACAAGTCTATTCGAGACTATATTCATATTATAATTTATATGAATGTAATATTTGACACTTGTTAAATTGTAGGAAAACTTATTAAACCGGGATCACCACCCAGTTCCAATCATCAGGAGTATTACAGGTTGACTTGTATAAAAATGTTTACCCGGCGCCATGAACAATAGAATTTATCTTCTCCCTGATCTTCTCAACTGAATAGGGTTTTGTGATAAGCTCATCGAAACCCGCACCCGCATAATCTTCAAAAAAAGTTTCAGGATTATGCGCCGTCAATGCAATAATTGGAATGATATTCAGGGGATATCCCATCTCATTCCTGATAAAACGGGTCGTTTCTAACCCATTCATTACCGGCATTTCTATATCCATTAAAATAAGCTGAACGGATTTTTCTTTCAGCACTTTAATGACTTCTTCACCATTTTCTGCCAACACCGCTTCATTGCCGGTTGACTTTATCAGCTCTGATAAGAGGTACCTGTTTGCGGCAATATCATCTGCTACGAGTATGCGAATTGATTCCATCGCTTTGAATATACTGCAATATAACACTGAATATGCAGCATTGATTCCCTGTAACACTCATTATTTATCAACACGCTGGTCTAAACAGGAAAAATGATTAATTTTAGATGCATTTGCGGGGGTTATGAAAAGAACCAAACATAACGATTTGTCAACGGTCTATATTCTCATCGGTTTTGTTACCGGGTTGTTTATTGTTCTGTTCCTCTATTTATTAATCATCCGGGTGAGGGATGAAAGTTTCACTTTCAATCTCCTGGTTCAGTTGCACCAGAATCATCCTATACTTTATTTTGCTGATGCAATCCCTCTTGCAGGATTGTTAGCTGGTTACAGGCTTTCACAGACCATTCAAAAACTACTTGAAAAGATCAGAATAAAGGAGTCTGTTGAATCTTCGGTCAATAGTTTTATTAAGTCAGCCATACAAAATCTCGCAAAAGGAAACCTGAGTGCACCTCTCACACATAACGAAACAGATGCTGAGATTATTGAGAGCCTTAGCAACCTGCAATCGAGGCTGAAGGAGAACAGGCAATCCGAATTAAAGTCGCGCGAGGAGGACAAGCAGCGCAACTGGACATCCCAGGGGCTGGCCGAGTTTGGAGATGTGCTGCGAACCCATTCATCCGACCGGGACTCATTGGGTTATGCTGTTATTTCTCACCTGGTTAGGTATCTCGACATCAACCAGGGGGGCTTTTTTGTTATCACTGAGGATAACGGGGAGAAGACACTGGAGATGATTGGTTGTCATGCATACGACAGAAAGAAGTACCCTGAAAGAAGGATTGCCTGGGGTGAGGGATTAATAGGTGCAGTTGCAATTGAAAAGAAGAGTTATTACACTGACAGATTACCTGAGGATTATCTTACGATTACATCGGGACTTGGAAGGGCCAATCCCCGTTACCTGCTCATTGTCCCACTGGTACTGAACGATGATGTATTCGGAGTGTTTGAACTGGCATCATTCAGGAAATTCGAAGATTTTCAGATCCAACTGGTCGAGCGTGTGGCTGAAAATACAGCTACAACACTAAATACACTATATAATAATCTCAGGACAGAGCAGCTTCTAAAGGAGACCCTGGAACAGGCGGCGCAACTATCCGTTCAGGAGGAGAAAGTGCGGCAAAACATGAATGAATTAAAACAAACCCAGGCTGAGGCGGCACAACAGGCTGAACAATTTGTAAGCTTTACCAACACGGTGAACCATACGCTCATCAGGGCGGAATATAATACTGAAGGCGGGCTGATCTACGCCAATACCAGGTTCCTGAAAAAACTGGGCTACTCGGGCAACAGGGAAGTAGAGGGCAAGCATGTTTCATTGTTTATCCATGCATCGGATCGGGAATGGTTCTCAGGAGTCTGGAACAGGTTATCGGAGGGAGGTGAGCATTTTGAAGGCTTGATGCGGCATGTTACAAAAATGGGACAGGATCTGTGGATTATGGCTGCATTTACCTGTGTGAGAAAGGACGATGGTGCGATTGATAAGGTGCTTTTCCTGGCCTTCGATTCTACCCTTCAGAAAGAGAAAGGGTTGGCCTATGAGGAGGAGATCAGTGCCGTTAATAAGTTGAACCATAAAGCAGAATTCAGTCCCGACGGCAAACTTCTGAGCTGGAACGAACTGTTTGAGTCAACACTTAAATATCATTCCGAGGAGATAGCAGAGAAAAATATCTTTGATTTTGTTGCCCGGTCCGGGCAGGAACGCTTTAATGAAATATGGGAACAGGTTATCTCCGGGAAAGCTTTTCAGGGGCAGATAGACCTGATGGGCAAATTTGAGGAGGAGGTCTGGTTCAGGGCGATAGTATCTTCCATGACCGACCTGAACGGTGAAGTAAGCAAAATCCTCTTTCTTGGTTTTGAGGTTACAAAAGAGAGGGAACTTGAGGATTCCATGCGTTTGCAAAGCGAAAAGCTCCGGGAGAGGGAGGAAGAGGTACAGATCCATAATCTTGACTTAAAAAGGAAGATAGAGGAACTGGAACAGCGCAGGACCGAAGAAATAAGCGCAATTGAATCAGAGCGTGCTTCGTTCGGTAGTATGATCAATCTTCTTCCATTGCCGGTTATCAGCATCAACAACCAGGGCTTTATTTTAGTCTGTAACCAGGCATCTGAGGACTTTTTTAAAGCTTCAGCAAAAAAGGTCCTGAACAGTCAGATTATCAACCTCCTTCCTAATGATCAAAATGATCCGGTCATTCAGGCATTTGTCGATCAGGGCAAACCTTTTATCGAAGCAAGGAGAAAGAAGGTCTTACTCTCTGTTAAAGGCACTTCCGACAAAGAGGCTGTTGTGTCAATTATTAAAACCGAATCCGGAGCTGAACGGATATACACCCTGCTGATACATGTTTGATTGCGCTTAACAGGACAAAAACAGAGGCATGACGATCAGGCTGAGGCTTTCGAAAATCCCTGTACTGTTAAGAGTGGTTCAGCAATAAAGAATCCAGGGAAGAGTATATTAATTTCCTCGTGGGCAGACTGAAAGAAAATCGGGTCCGGACTGAAAGAAATTCGGATCCGGACTAAATCGGGTCCGGACTGAAAGAATATCATGTCCGGACTGGATTTTCTTATTCGTTGATCCAGGAAACTATCTTTTCATGGTCCGGTTTCGTTCTCGGACTGAAATGTCCGACGAGCCGTCCCTCTTCATCGATCATGTACTTTTGAAAGTTCCAGGATACACTGCTGCTCTCTTTTCCATTCTCTTCCTTGCTGGTGAGCCATTTGTACAAAGGATGCTGGTCACTGCCCTTAACAGATATTTTACCCATCATCGGAAATGTAACCCCATAATTCACCTCGCAAAAGTCAGCAATCTCCTCATTGGTACCGGGCTCCTGATTCATGAAATTATTGGCAGGAAAGCCTATGATCACAAAATCACTACCCCCGTAATTCTCGTAGAGTGATTGTAGTGCATCATACTGTGGTGTAAGCCCGCATTTAGAAGCTGTGTTCACAACAAGGACTTTCTTTCCCTTCAATTGTGCAAGCGGATATTCATTTCCATTGATGTCCAGCACTGTGAAATCATGAAATGTGGTTTGAGCATTCATCATTGTAATCGTTTTAAAAAACAGGACGGTTAATAAAATGTATGTTCTCATCGTTTTGTATTTTTGAACCGTATATCATTTACAGACCTTATTATCCGTGAGGATTAATTATCCGATCATACACTGTATTTGATCTACATAAATGTTTAATTAAAAATATATATCATTAAACAATTTTAGCATAAAATAGTTCGGGAATGATGGAGAAAAACCATGAAACAGCTCATTATAAACTGGAGGTAACCGGGCGGGTACAGGGTGTTGGTTTCAGGTATACAGCACAAAATGAAGCCCTCAGACTCGGAATAACAGGGGTTGTAAAAAACAGGCCGAACGGTTCTGTCTATCTTGAAATTGAAGGTCCCCCGGCAAAGCTGGATGCAATGATCAATTGGTGCAATACAGGTCCGGCTATGGCGAGGGTCGATGGCTTACAGGTTTACCCGGGAGAAGTAAAGGGCCATCAGGGTTTCACTATCAGATAACAGCCAGAGATTCAACAGGAATCCACCCTACCCTTCCGTCGCTGATCGAGATTTCCAACCAACCGTTGACACGATCATTGGTTTTCACTTTTGTTCCTTCGTGCAATACAAACAGATCTGTACCCGAAAGGCTGGGTGTGCTTTTCACCACCACCGAGGGATGAATGATCACAGCCCTGTCGGGAGCCAAAAGCTCTGAGTGCCTGTTGGAAGCAGCAGTGAGTGAAAGAACAAATAAGATAAACGCCGTCAGTCCGACAAAAAAGCCTGTCTTTTTAACCACCATGAATGAAGAAAAAACATATGCCAGAATACCGGATAGTACCAGCCCAAACATTACCAGTGCAATATAACTCCACGCATGCAGGGAAAATAATTGATACAAATGCCTGATCCATCCACGGATAAATAATTCAGGAACGCTTTCCAGCTGATCCACTTTATACCTTGAAACATATGCCAGGTTCCTGAGGGCCTCCTCATGTGATGGATCCAGCTTCAGGGCTTTTTCATAATAGAGAACTGCAAATCCAAGTTCATTTGACCTGAATGCGGCATTCCCCATGTTATAATAAAGATCGGGCGATTCAACTCCAAGTTCAACCAAACCGTTGTAAGTTTCCATCGCCTCTTCAAACCCGCCTTCCGTATATGCTTTTCCTGCACTGATGTATAGCGAGTCTGTATTTTCGGCTCCAAACAGCGCTATTGGAATTAAAACCAGGGATATTGAAATGAATTGCCTCATCGTACACGAATATTATGTTCCAGGTTGTTCAATAATTTAACCCCGTCTCTGTAGAGTGCGGGCATATCGGTTTTCCCGGGAGAGGGTGCATACCTTGAAAACTCACATTCATCAATAATTCTTACTACCTCCTCCTTCAACTCTTCTGGTACGCCGGTTCCTGCAAGAAGTGCAGAAACGGTGTCACGCGATAATGCAGACAATTCAATTCCAAGTTTATCTGCGAGGTATCCCCAGATCGCTTTTTCAATCTCTTCGAAAAACTTTTCCGCGTCATTCGCTTTTCTGGCTTTCTCTGCAAGGCGAAGTCTGCTCCGTGCCATTTTACTGGCTTTTCTGTTTCTGACTAGCCGCATATCGGCCCTTCGCTTGTAATGAAGATGAAGGATGAACATAATCAGAAGGAAGAGAATAAAGAACAGTACATACAATATCCAATAGGTAATGCTCCCGATGGGCGATCTGCCAATCGGTGTGAATACCGGAACCGAACGTTTGATATCAAGAATATCGGTTCCGATATCCTGCACTGCATCACCCCTTATACCCGGCAAATAAACCTGGCCCCCCTGGTCCATACCTTCGCCCTTCTCAACCGTAAAGTTAAATTCATCTGTTGTGATGGTCCTGTACCTCTCCTGCACCGGGTCAAACCAGGAAAAATTAACAGGTGCAATCCTGAAATTGCCGGCATGGCGTACGACAATTGGGTATTCAAAGGTAACCGAGCCGGAAACCCTGTTACCTGAAGTGTTTATTTTCAAAGATTTGGTCGTCTCATAGACATCATGATTCGGAGGGAAGCTGATATTCGGGGCCCCGATCAGGGATATGTTACCGGTTCCTGAAACTATAACTGACAGGCTGATGGCATCGTTCACTTTAACTTTGTCGGATGACAACTTTGCTGTCATATTCAGATCACCAACACCACCGGTAAAACCTGATGGTGCACCATCAGGCAGTGGTTTAACGTTGATTGTAACGGGTCGGGTAGAAATTTTCACCGGTACTTCCTGGACCCTGTCGAAGAAGGGATCATTGAAAAAGTCGTCAAAAGGGCTTCGGGGACGCTGCGTTGTTACCCGCTGTGGAACGGTCCACTCGGACATAAAAGGCTCAATGACCATCCTGCCTGATTTTTGGGGTATCAGTACGTGCCTTTGCAGCACCTGGGTTACATGATCCTTTCCCCCGATATTTTCCCTCGAAGTGACCTGGTCAGCTTCAATTGAATGCTTGAAAAATCCCTCATAGGGTACCTCCTTAAGTCCCCCTGAGGGTCTTGTATTAACCCTTGTATATACCTTTAACTCAGAAACAAACTGTTCGCCGACATAGACAGAGGTTTTTGATGGCAGCACCCTGAGGAATACAGGCTGTTCTGATAACTGTCCGGTCCCTGCTTCTCCGGGTTGGGAAGTCTGCTGAGACTGTCCCCCGGAAGGGTTCCCTGATGATAAACCTCCGGAAGGTGAAGCGGACCCAACTACAGTAACCTGAACAGAATTGGTCTCATATGTTTCTCGTTTCACCTTTACCTTTGCAGGGGAGATGGTATAATCGCCCGGACTGTTTCCCCTTAGGATGTAAGTGTATGAAGCGGTGGTTTTTGCCGACATCTTACCATTGATCCATTGTGTTGAGGAAGAAATATTGATATATGGTCCGGCCAGGTAGTCGAAATGCTCCAGTACCGGTAACTCGATATCCCCTTTTTCTTTTCCCTCAATGGTATATTGAAATTGCTGACCCGCCTGCACGGTTGCAGGTGCGGTAGCAACAAATTCGGAATCCTGTGCATGAAGGAATACTGTTGTACCAATCAAAAGTGAAATCAATATGTTCTGTTTTACCGGCATAAGGTCTACCAATCTTTATCGGTTTTGATTTTTGCCTGCTGGGCCCTCTTTTTATCAACCTCCTCTTTAATTTCCTTCTCTTTCTGAAGGATCGCGTTCAGCAACCTTTCGGCCTCTTCCTGGCTCAGCTCCTGTTGTGACTGTTCCGGCTGTCCCTTCTCCTGCTCTTCCTGCTGTTGCTGATTCTGCTCCTGCTCTTTCTCCTGTTCTTGCTGCTCATCCTGCTTCTCTTTCTGATCTTCCTGCTGCTGATCGTCCTGATCCTGGTTTTGCTGCTGCTGATTGTCCTGATCCTGGTTCTCTTTCTGATTGTCCTGATCCTGGTTCTGCTGCTGCTGTTCCTGCTCTTTCAGCTTATCCAGCGCATAGGCAAGGTTATAACGGGTATCCGCATCAGCCGGATTCAGTTTCAGGCTTCTCTTGTAGGCTTCCACTGCCTCCTTGTACTGTTGCCCTTCGGTAAAAACATTTCCCATATTATGCAATAATTTGGCCTGCTCTGAAGGATCGGTGGTCTCTTCCATCAGTTGTGCAAAACGCTTGCCGGCCTCTTCAACCTGCTTTTGCTGGTAAAGTGCCGCGGAGGTGTTGTACTTAGCAATATAGGAGTTCCTGTTTGCCTCTTCTGCCTTTCTGAATTCAATCTCAGCATTGCTGTATTCCTCCTCCATATATGCTTTATAGCCCTCCCTGATATACTTCTGTTCTTCTTGTCCGGACAGCACAAGGGGTATCATCAGGCAAATAACTATTAATACAATTCTCATCACTAGTCAATCTATGTTTTCATTCATTATTCTCTGCCATCAACGGATGGTTTCATATGATCTGTCTGCATTCGGATGCATGTAATCTTTAAACATGGCATATTCACTAAATCAGTTTCCAAAAAGGTTAAGTCTCCTGATCAAAGGGTTCTTTCTTAACTGAACCATCGATTCGATGATTAGAAACAGCAGTCCGAATCCGGCAAAATACTGGTAACGCTCTGCATAATCTGCATAGACCTTTTTCTTCATCTCAGTTTTCTGTAATTTATCCAGTTCATCCATCAGGTTACTGATCCTTCCAACCGGGATATAGGCCCCATCTCCCGCAGCCGCAATCTCCATCAGCAGCTTTTCGTTGAGCTTGCTCACTATTACTGAACCATCCTTGCTTCTCCTTTTAGCGCTGCTTCCCGGAGACACTGGTATTGGCACACCGGCCGGATCCCCCAACCCGATTGTAAACACCTTTATCCCATTTTCTTCAGCCTTCTTTGCAGCTGCAACCGCATCATCCTCGTGATTTTCACCGTCGGTGATCACGATGATTGCCTTGTTTTTAACTGTTTCATCGTTTTCCAGAGCTGCCTCATCCGAGGGGAACGACCGGATTGCCAGTTCTATGGCGGTACCGATTGCTGTTCCTTGTTTTGACACCATACCGGGGTCTGTGGTTGAAAGAAACATCTTTACACTGGGGTAATCATCTGTGATAGGTATTTGCGTATATGCATCACCGGCAAAAACGATCAGTCCCACTTTGTCATTGTTCATATCATCCACCATTCTTCCTATTAATTGTTTGGCCCTTTCGATGCGAGATGGCTTAACATCCTCAGCAAGCATGCTGTTGGAAACATCAAGGGCGATGATTACCTCCCTCCCCTTCTGTTCAACCTCCTTCAACATTGAACCAACACGCGGACCGGCTGCTCCGGTGATCAACAATGCCAGTCCTGTAATCACCAGAAAAATTTTCCAGCGATAGGCAGAGATGGATGCCTCAGGCATCAGGTACCCTGTTAACTCCTTGTCGCCAAAAAAATCCAGGTCCTTTCTTCTGCGCTGAAGGGCGAGAAGGTATAAAAATATGACCAGTGGCAGGAACAGTAACCCCCACAGCATGTATTCATGACCAAATTGCATCAATCCTTCCATCATCACGGTATTGTTCTGAACAATGTATACCTTAAAACAACTTCAAAGCCGAGAAGAATTATCGCAGCCAGCAGGAGCGGAAAATACTCATCCTTTCTCTTGCTGAACTGTTTTACATCCAGCTGAGTCTTCTCCATGACATCGATCTCACTGTAGATATCCCGGAGTTTATTTTTATCGGTTGCCCGGAAATACTTCCCTCCTGTAAGCACGGAAATCTTTTTCAGCACCTCCTCGTCAATTTCCACCTGTATTTGTTGTACCACCCTCCTTCCGAACATGTCCTGTACAGGAAAAGGTGCAGTTCCAAGTGTCCCCACTCCAATTGTATAAACGCGTATGCCATAGGTTGATGCAAGTTCAGCAGCTGTTACCGGTCCGATTTCACCCCTGTTGTTCACTCCATCAGTGAGCAGGATAATCACCTTGCTCTCCGTTTTGCTTTCCCTGATCCTGTTAACAGCTGTTGCAAGGCCCATACCGATAGCCGTGCCATCTTCAACCATGCCGAAATCAAGTTCATTCAGAAAGTTGATAACAACTGCTTTATCGGTTGTAAGCGGACACTGGGTAAAGCTTTCCCCGGCAAAAACCACTAATCCGAACCGGTCGTTGGGCCTGGAGGCAATGAACTCCATTCCAACTTCCCTGGCTGCAGCAAGCCGGTCGGGCTTAAAATCCATCGCCTGCATTGATCCTGAGATATCGATTGCCATTACGATATCGATCCCCTCTGTAGTAACCTGCTCCCACCTGTTGGTCGACTGTGGCCGGGCAAGAGCAATAATTACGAGGCTAATTGCAATGATCCTCAGAACAAACAGGCCATGCCGTAAAGGTACCCTCCATCCTGCAGATCTCTCATCAAACCCCTCGAACCCCGAAACTGACATGGTTGCGGTGGCCTTCCGTCCCCGCAGAATGTACCAGGCGATCATCAGTAAAACACTGATAAAGAGGTAGAAAAAACCGGGGTTTGCAAAGACGATACTATCCATTTTTTTCTTCCTGCTTTACAAGTTCAACTTCGTCTTCCATGGCCACTTTATCTTCTTCACCCGGTTCTTTGTTCCGGTTATCCTCAGCTAGAAACAACCTGTGCGTTCGCTCAACAAAACTGACAGCACTGCGCATGTGCATCACATTTTCCTCGTGTGTCGGGTCCTCTTTGGCAAATTTCACCAGGTCGGCCAGTACCAGGAGCTTTTCGAGCAGCAGCAGCAATTCACGATCCAGGAAGGTCCTGGCAGCAAATGCTTCCAGAATTTCCAGGGTTGTAAGCTCCATTGCCTGGATTTCAAATTGGCGGGTAATATATAGCCTGATGATCTCTGTAAGGCGGGTATAGTACTCTTTAATCATCCCCTTCTTCGGCAGTTCATCCCTTTCCAGCTGCTGCAGATCGCGAAAGGCAACCAGATGGGCGGGTTCCGGCGGATGTGCGGAAAATTCTTCAGGATGCTTATTTTTTCTGGTATA
Source organism: uncultured Bacteroidaceae bacterium (assembly GCA_964539395.1). GTDB lineage: Bacteria > Bacteroidota > Bacteroidia > Bacteroidales > M55B112. The sequence goes on along the minus strand of CAZIIU010000003.1, from coordinate 72,389 downwards.
ATACCAGACAAGAAGCACCAGGGCTGCCACGACTAAAACTGCACCATATCCATACAACAGCCAGGGAAGAATCTCAACCAGGGAAAGCGGTGTATTTACCGGGGGTTTGATCGGTTTAATCGGTTGAGCGGGGTCTACATCCGGTGCAAGCACGGTGAGCAGCAGGGTTGTTGTATAAACTGTATCTTCCAGTCCGGATGCCTTAAAAGCAACAGGTTGCGGTGGAACCGTGTTCCATCCGGGTTCGAAGCTGGTTACAAGGTATTCCCTTGAAATAACCCGCTTCCCTTCGCTGAATGCAGTATCAATTTCAGAGGCCTTCAGGATCTCAATCCCCCTTGAAAGGGTATCGGAATAGACGGGCAGACTGATTTGAACGTCATCCGCCGATTCAACAGTAATTCTGTAAATTATCTGTTCACCAATCATTGCAGAGTCGGCACCAAAACTGCCCCTGACAGTCACCAGCTGTGCCATGACAAAATGAGCCGGAAGAAGGAATAAGAAGCATATGGTTGTTCTGAATAAGATCATTGTCCCCTCCTTTTAAACAGTTTGATCAATGGTGGCACATAGTCACTTCCCGTTTCCAGTTCAACCGTATCCACCCCCGATTTTCTGAATATATCGTACATCATATCGTGATGGCTTCTCCATTTTAATGCATATTGTTCACGCACCCTTGCAATACCGGTATCAACCCATCGTTCCCTGCCCGTTTCATTATCCCTTATACGGATCAGTCCCGCCCTGGGCAGCTCACGCTCCCTGCGATCAAAGACATGCAATGCTACAATATCATGTTTGTTATTGGCAACCTGCAATGAGCGAGCGTAACCGGTATCCCTGAAATCGGATATTAAAAATGCAGTACAACGCTTTTTGATCACATTTGTAAGGTACCTGAGGCACTCCGATATATCAGTACCGCTGCTTTCCGGCGTAAACTCGAGTAGTTCCCTGATAATTCGCAGAATATGTTTCCTTCCTTTGTGCGGTGGAATAAACTTCTCGATACGGTTGCTAAACAGGATCACACCGATCTTATCATTGTTGTCGATGGCTGAAAAGGAAAGCACTGCCGCCACTTCGGTGATCAGGTCCTTTTTCAGCTGTGAACGGGTACCAAAATCGCCCGATCCGCTGACATCGATCAGGAGCATGACTGTAAGTTCGCGCTCCTCCTCATGAACCTTGATGTAGGGATGGTGAAACCGGGCGGTCACATTCCAGTCGATCGCCCTGATATCGTCGCCATACTGGTATTCCCGCACCTCAGAAAAGGTCATCCCTTTTCCTTTAAAGGCACTGTGATATTGTCCGGCAAAAACCTGCCGGGTGAGACCACGCGATTTGATCTCAATTTTTCTAACCTTTTTCAGAAGTTCTGTATGCTCTTTCACCACTTCCACAAATTCATTTCTGTTTTTCCGCCAGCCGCTGCTGCAAAGTAAAATACCAGTCGTGTTCAGCCATTGAGACCAGATAATCCTGTCTACCGGACCGGCATTTCCAAGTATGCTTATCAATCCTGTTGCAGGAGCTATTCAATTCATCCAGAACGAAATCATACTCGGTATAGTCGCACACCTTCTTTGCAGATGAGCATATATCATCATCTGAGAAATAGATGATCCATGTAACGGTTTGTCTTCCGTTCACATATTTCAGGTAATTAAACTGCTGCTTTACGATGCTGTTATCAGTAGCGAAATCTCTGTACTCCTTTTTCACCAGGTCCTGCACCTCCTCTTTTGTCATCCCGATCAACAGCACATCCTGTCCCCATCCTTTTGCAGACAGGAAGATCAGTAAAAGCAGTATGACCGTTCTCAGCAACATTGATTATGGCACTTCAACATTATTCAGTATTTCGGAGATAACCTGCTCCGTTGTAATATTTTCCGCTTCTGCCTCATAGGTCAGCCCGATTCTGTGCCGCAGTACATCATGACAGACTGCCCTCACATCCTCCGGCACGACATAACCACGTCTTTTTATAAAAGCATAAGCCTTTGCAGCTTTTGCCATATTAATGCTTGCACGTGGTGACCCACCATACTGGATCATGGACACATACTGTGCCAAACCTGCCTTGTCGGGATAACGGGTTGCAAAAACGATATCCAGTATATAGTTTTCGATCTTCTCATCCATGTAGACCTCCTTTACAACCTCCCGTGCCTGCATGATGTCGGAGGGTTTCAAAATGGTATTGGGCTTCGGAAATACCATTCCCAGGTTCTCACGAACAATCATCCGCTCATCTTCCTTTCCCGGGTATCCAACGATCACTTTCAACATGAACCTGTCGAGCTGAGCCTCGGGTAACGGGTAGGTTCCCTCCTGTTCAAGCGGGTTCTGTGTTGCCAGCACCAGGAAAGGTCGCTCCAGCGGGTAAGTTTGCTCCCCGATGGTTACCTGCTTCTCCTGCATAGATTCCAGCAGTGCCGACTGCACCTTGGCTGGCGACCTGTTGATCTCGTCGGCGAGAATCAGGTTGGCAAAAATCGGTCCCTTCTTCACAACAAACTCCTCCTTCTTCTGACTATAGATCATCGTTCCCAGCAAATCTGCCGGCAACAGGTCGGGCGTAAACTGGATCCGGCTGAACCTTGCATCTATAATACTCGACAGAGTGCTGATTGCCAATGTTTTCGCCAGACCGGGGACTCCTTCCAGGAGGATATGTCCGTCTGATAAAAGTCCGATCAACAACCGTTCAATCAGGTTTTTCTGCCCGACGATCACTTTGTGCATCTCCATCGTGACCAGGTCAACAAACTCACTCTCCTGCCTGATCCGCTCATTTAGCTCCTTGATATTCACTGAATCACTCATAAAGTACCAATTAGATTATCATGTTTTTTACGGAATACAAAAATAAACCGGTCTTCCACATTTCCGTACAGGGGGGTGTTAAAAATTGTTAACCACCGGAATTATATATTCCCTCGCGAATTTTATTTATTTTGCGATTTGGTAAAAAACAGTTTAATGGCGCGTTACTTTATTGAATTAGCGTACGACGGAACTGCCTATCATGGCTGGCAGGCACAACCCAATGCCGTCAGTGTGCAGCAGACCCTCGAAAAGGCTTTCGCCACTCTCTTAAAGGAGGATATAGCTCTTACCGGTTGCGGCAGAACCGATACCGGAGTTCATGCCTCCTATTTTGTTGCTCATTTCGATAGCGATACAGAAGCTGTCGAGCTGCAGGAGGACCTTGTATTCAGGCTCAATGGATATTTGCCGGATGATATTGCGGTACGTTCAATCTCAAAGGTGGATGATCGGATGCATGCAAGATTTTCGGCTACATACCGGCAGTATGTCTACGTGATCAGGCGGACAAAACCTCTTTTCAACCGGCCATTCTGTTACTACTATTATGCTGATCTGGATGTGGACAGGATGAACGCAGCATGTGCAATCCTCAAGGAATACAAGGATTTTACCAGCTTTAGCAAGTTACATACTGATGTAAAAACCAACAATTGCAGGATTATGGAGGCGGTATGGACCGGACACGATGACGGATACGAATTCACGATCAGGGCCGACCGGTTTTTACGCAATATGGTGCGTTCTGTCGTGGGAACGATGATTGAAATCGGCAGCGGAAAGATGGAGCCTGAAGAAATCAGGGAAGTGATCGAAGCCGGTGATCGCAGTAGCGCAGGCATGAGTGTGCCGGCAAAAGGACTGTTTCTGGTGGATGTAGGGTATGAGCGGTAAATGGAGCTATTTCCTGTTCCAGATCTCCCAGGACTCTTCGGCCTGGTAAACGAGCATATTATAACCGTTCACTGCGCTGGCACCGTGGTTTCTGCCCATCTGCATAAACCTGGTAACTGCCGGGTTATACACCAGGTCGAACAGCAGATGGTCGGAGGTCAGGGCGTCATAGGGAATCTGTGGAAAAGTATCGGTTTCCGGTTCCATCCCCAGCGGAGTGGTATTAACGATCAGCTCCGAGCTTTTCACCAAGCCGTTTGTGAGCTCACCATAACCGATAGCCTTCTCTTTGCCTGAGCTCGACACGCGTATCACCTTTGTCCCCATCTTCTCCAGTACATACACCACCGCCTTCGACGACCCGCCGGTTCCCAGCACCAATGCCTGCTTTGGTGCAGCTTTCATTTGCTCCGTGAGCGATTTCCTGAACCCGGGAACGTCGGTATTATGCCCTACTTTCACCAGCCTGCCGGTTTTTGTGCAGAGACATACCGTATTCACCGCACCGATGTTCCTGGCATCTTCGCTCAGCACATCCAGGTAAGGAACGATGCTCTCCTTGTACGGGATGGTCACATTCAGCCCCTTGAGATCGGGATCGCCTTTATAAAGTGAATCGAACAGTGTAATATCTTCAATCGGATAGATGTCATACACCGCATTATCAATTCCTTCCCTTTTGAATTTCTCTGTAAAATATTTTTTGGAAAACGAATGTCCAAGCGGGTAACCGATCAGTCCAAATTTTCTCATACCTATGATATAAAAGGTTAAAATCCTGCACAAATATGCGATCTTTTAACAAAGAACCAAAAATCAGTATCCCTCTTTACTCCTGAATGCCAGCTCAAACAGCAGGATAAGCCCAGTGCCAAGCAGCATCATTATTATTGCCAGCGCCAGCTGATCGCCCGGATCTGAAGGGACGGGAAGAACATTCTTCTGTAAGAGCGGTTTTTCAATGCCTTCGATGACCACGGTTTCAACAGTCTCTTTCCAGGGCCATATCTTGTTCAGGGATCCGATCATAAATCCGGCGAGTATGGCCACGGTACCGTCATGATATTTTCTGAACAGCCATGAAAGAAGTTTCGACAGGCTGAGCAACCCAATAACTGCACCAATTCCAAGCAGGAAGATCACACCGAGGTCGGCCTCATTCACTGCGTTTAGCGCAAAAGCATATTTGCCCAGCAGCAGGAGGATGAAACTTCCGGAGATACCCGGCAGGATCATCGCACAGCTGGCCAGAACACCTGAAAGAATAATGAACCAGGCAGCGTCGGTTGTCTCGGCAGGGGTGACACTTGTAATAAAAAATGCGATAGCGATACCGCCAATGAGTGCTACTACCCTGGAAAAGTTCCAATGCCTGATTCTTCGTGCCACCACCCATGAAGAGATAAGGATCAATCCGAAAAAGAACGACCAGATCAGCACCGGTTGTGTTTCCAGCAGATGCTCCAGCAATCGTGCCAGTGATACAACAGCTGTAAATATTCCTGCGAAAACGGCCAGAAGAAAATTTCCGTTTATATGTTTCCAGAATGATCGCCATCTGCCGAAGAAAAACAGTTGGATTGCCTTCGCGTTGATCGAATTGATCGAGTGGATCAGCTCTTCATAAATCCCTGTAATAAAAGCAATAGTACCCCCGGAAACGCCGGGAACAACATCCGCTGCTCCCATGCCGGTTCCTTTTAATACTATGAGAAGATAGTTCTTCAGTGTTCTTTTCACGGATATAAAAATTGAAAATAAGGTGATGGTTATGGTATGATGTTCAATTTATCTGTTTTATTGTCCTTCAGACTACCCCGGGACCATTCGATAAAACAATCATTGTTGCCGTTTGTCCTGGTATTCAGCAGGAAGGAAGTCAAAAAATGTATCTCCACGCATCCCCAGCCGCAATGCCTCCATAGAAAACACCTCGCCGGGGGCGATGTTGCCAAGGTTGACATTGGCTCCCACCATTTGGATGAACATCACCTGCTGTGCCTTTATCGGGGCTTCCCACAAAACATCATCAACGGATATCTCTTTTATAATAGTGTCAATCAGCTCCCTGTTAGCCGATCCATCGGCATTATAGATTCCAATTGTCCCCGATTCTCTTGCTTCAGCGATCACCTTCCATGCACCAGCCTCCAGCTCTGTTTTCATATTCTTTACCCAGTCGCTGTTGGGAATAATGACACCTTTCACCTTTGTTCCGACCTCAGACAACACCCGTTTGCCTGCGGCGAATCGCTGTATCAACTGTACCTTTTCATCCGCGTCGATTTTCATGGAGCCGTCGGAAATCTCGATCGTCGTGATGCCGAACTTGTCCACGAACCGCTGATAGTCGTCCAGCAATCTCCTTACTGCGAACATCTCAAATAGCGTTCCCCCGAAATAGGGCTCTACACCTGCATCGCGGTAGAGTTTTATTTTTTCTTTTAGATTTTTAGCAATCAGGGCAGTTCCAAATCCGAATTTCACAAGGTCGGTAAATGGGGCACTTGATTCGCAAAATGCCTCCGCCTCTTTCATACTGAGGCCTTTATCCATCATCATTGTTAGTCCGGTTTCCCGGGGTTTGGTGGTTCTGTCGGGAATATACGGTAGTTCAAAATTCATCATATCGATTATTTGGTATATTTCTTTATCAGCTGCCTTGCTGCCGTATCGAGGAGGGAGTCGTCTGTGATCTGCATAAAATCGATTGCCAGTTTATTGTTAAATCTCAGCGATTTTTCCAAAAAAACGTAACCCTCTGCTGTGTTTCCGAGGCGGTATTGACAAGAGGCCATTCTTACATTCAGCAACTCATCTTCAGGAAACACTGAAAGAGCTTTTCTCAGGATCCTTGCAGCTTCTTCCGGTTTGTCGAGCTGGATGTGTATACGAGCAAGGGTGTTCCATGCTTCAAGGTCTGTTTTGTCGATCTTAACAACCTGTCCAAGGCATTTTATTGCCTCTTCCCACTTTTTTAACTCTTCGTATACATAGGCCAGGTTGATCCAGTAATCGGTATTCTGGTTATCGAACTCCAGAGCCTTCAGTAAGTAGATAGCTGCTTCATCATATTTGCCCAGCTGGTAAAGCATCATTCCTGCGCCGAACCATCCTTCACTATCGGTATTGTCGATCTCAATTACCTTTTTGTAGGCAGTAAGGGCCTCCTGATGCCTGCCTGCCTGATCATAGCTATCTCCCAGGAAGTTTAGTCCCTGGATATTCTCCGGCTCTATCTCGAGGAATTCCAGGATGGTGTCGATGGCTTTTCCGTATTTTGCCAGAGAGGCATATGTATTGGCCTTATTGAAATAGGCGGATGCGTAATCGGGATTCAGGGCCAGGGAGAAATCGTAGGCTTCAATGGCCTTATAGGTCTGATCGAGTTTAAAAAAGGCCACCCCCAGGTTATACCAGACATTCTCCGAGAAGGGATCCAGATCGAGGTACTCCTGGTAGTATTCAATACTTTTCTCATAATTGTCGAGCCGCTCATAAAAATAACCGAGGTCGTATATTACCGAAAGGTATTCAGGACTGATGGTGCGGGCCTGCTCGAGATATTTAATGGCATGTCTGTACTGTCTGGCATTTTCAAAGGCGATAGCAATATTGAGCAATGCCTCAAAAGAATCCTCCGTTGAGACAGAAAGTCCCTTATCAAAATTCTTCTCTGCTTCCTGAATGCGACCTGTCAGACAATAGGCGGTTCCCCGGAGGTAATAAAATTCGGAATTTGAGTGCTCCCAGCCGGGGATTTGCTCCAGTATTTCGAGGGCTTGCTTACCCATCCCCTGTTCAAGATAGATGTGTACGACCTTGTATTTGATCTCCACTGAGGCAGGATGTTGCAATGTGCCCAGTCGTGCAGCCTCTGCAGCATCATCATATTGAAATTCATCAAGGTAATAGTCAATGATCTGTTCATACTCCTCCACATCGAAAAAGGCAGAGTGCCTGCTGTTTTTCATTGATTCATATTTCTGAAGCAGTTCAAGAAATTCCTCGTTCTCGAAAATCGGCTCGTTTTTCTCACTCATTAAACAACAGCATTTGGAACTGCAAAGATAAAAGAAAGGTTTTAAAATCTTTGCAAATTCTTACCCCGGAGATAAAAACATACCTGCAATGCTATCGTGCTGAAGGCAGCGCGACAGGTATTATCATTTCGCTGCCATACGTATGTTTCGGTGCCGTTGATCTACATGTTCCTGAAAAGCGACTCACATCCCCTTTGCGATGATCGCGACAGGAAATTTTAAGTTCCGGGCCGGTTGCACCTGTAGTCCGGTGGGATTTGTTCCGGTAGTCCGGGACCTGTCGCGCCTATAGTCCCGGGCCGGTTGCTCCTGTAGTCCGGTGCACGTTGCACTGCTTACCCATCCACGAAAGGCAGATTTATCTTATTGCTTTAAACCCTTAATGCTCCCATGTTTGTAGTTATCGTATAAATCCATGCTCTTTTTTGGTTGCATATGATCCCCAACAGATAACAGCGGGTATAGAATTAATCCCACTTCCATTTCCATCCCGCGTTCAGCCGATAAATTCCATATTTTTTATACTTTTGTGACTGAAAAATATTAAGCTATGTTTGAAAGTTTAACGGATCGTTTAGAGCAGTCGTTTAAGCTGTTAAAGGGACAGGGAAGAATTACCGAGGTAAATGTTGCAGAGACACTCAAGGATGTGCGCAGGGCACTGCTGGATGCTGATGTGAACTTTAAGATCGCAAAGCAGTTCACCGACCAGGTGAAAGAGGAGGCGCTGGGACAAAAGATACTTAGCTCGGTAAAGCCGAGCCAGATGATGGTGAAAATCGTTCACGACCGTCTGGCAGAACTGATGGGTTCGGAGAGTGTTGAGATCGAGACAAGGGGTAACCCGAATGTAATTCTTATCGCAGGATTGCAGGGTTCGGGAAAAACTACTTTTTCCGCAAAGCTTGCCAGCTACCTGAAGTCGAAGAGGGGCAGGAACCCGATGCTGGTGGCAGGCGACGTTTACCGTCCAGCTGCGATCGAACAACTGAAAATCCTCGGAGGACAAGCCGGTATAAAAGTATTTACAGAAGAGGACAACAAAAATCCGGTAAAGATAGCGAAAGCGGCAATCAAGTCGGCAAGGGATGCCGGGAACAACACGGTAATCATCGATACTGCAGGCCGGCTCGCGGTTGATGAGGAGATGATGAAGGAGATCAAAGCGATCAAGGATGCCGTGAATCCGCATGAAATACTCTTTGTGGTCGACTCTATGACCGGTCAGGATGCGGTTAATACAGCCAAAGAGTTCAACGACCGGCTCGATTTTCACGGGGTAGTGCTTACCAAGCTTGATGGAGATACCCGCGGGGGTGCAGCGCTTTCGATCAGATCGGTGGTGAACAAGCCGATCAAATTCGTTGGTACCGGGGAGAAGATGGATGCGCTCGATGTGTTTTATCCCAAGCGGATGGCCGACAGGATCCTGGGTATGGGTGATATCGTTTCGTTGGTGGAGAAGGCTCAGGAGCAGTATGATGTGGATGAGGCGCGAAAACTGCAGAAGAAGATCGCAAAGAACACCTTCGACTTCAACGATTTTATGTCACAGATCCAGCAGATTAAAAAGATGGGAAACGTCAAGGACCTGATGTCGATGGTCCCGGGCATGGGCAAGGCGATCAAGGATCTCGACCTCGATGATGATGCCTTCAAGAGTATTGAAGCAATTATTAACTCCATGACACCCGAGGAGCGCAGTGACCCGAAGCTGCTGAACGGGACCCGGCGGGCACGAATAGCCAACGGGAGCGGTACCAGTGTTGCAGAGATTAACCGGCTGGTGAAGCAGTTCGGCGAGACAAGAAAAATGATGCGGCTTATGAGTGCAGGCAAAGGTAAGGCGATGGGCCGCGCCCTCTCGTCTATGCCGCGTAAATAGTAACCCCATTAGAATTCAATATGCAAATAATTGACGGTAAGGCCACAGCAAAAACGATCAGGGAAGAAATTGCCAAAGAGGTAGAGGCAATGGTTAAACGTGGTGTAAAACCTCCCCACCTGGCAGCAGTGCTCGTTGGGCACGATGGTGGCAGCGAGACTTATGTATCCTATAAAATCAAGGATTGTGAAGAGGTTGGATTCAGGTCCAGCCTGGTACGATACGAGGATGATGTTACAGAAGAGGAGCTATTACAGCGTATTTCAGAGCTGAATATGGATAAGGAGGTGGACGGTTTTATTGTGCAGCTTCCATTGCCTGATCATATTTCTGAACAAAAAGTGATCGAGGCCATCGACCCGGAGAAGGATGTGGACGGTTTTCACCCGGTGAACGTAGGTAAATCCGTGATCGGACTTCCAGCATTTGTCAGCGCCACGCCATTTGGGATCGTTGAGCTTATCAAACGCTACAATATTGAAACTTCAGGCAGGAACTGTGTGATCGTCGGACGCAGTAATATCGTCGGCCGGCCACTGAGCGTGCTGATGTCGCAAAAAGCGATCAATGCCACTGTGACTGTAGCACACAGCCGAACGAAAGATCTTAAGTCTGTTTGCCGGAACGCGGACATCCTTATCGCTGCCCTGGGGTCACCTGGGTTTATCAGTGAGGATATGGTGAAGGAGGGAGCCGTGGTGATCGATGTCGGAACAACACGTGTGGAGTCTGCCGGGACAAAAAGCGGTTTCAGGCTAAAAGGCGATGTGGACTTTGAGAAGGTGGCCCCCAGGTGCTCATTTATTACGCCTGTTCCGGGCGGCGTGGGACCGATGACGCGGGTAGCACTGCTTCTGAATACACTGACGGCTGCCAAACACAGCTAAAAAATTACATTCTCTCCGGCACCTCAATACCCAGCAATCCCATGCCATTTTCAATGGTTCGTCCGACGATGGCAGAAAGGTGGATTCTTAATAACCTTACCTGATTTTCATCGGCATTAAGGATGCTGTAATCGTGGTAAAACTGGTTAAACTCTTTCGCCAGGTCGTACATGTAGTTAGCTACAACTGCCGGGTTGTGTTCATTGGCTGCCTCCTGAACAATTAACGGAAACTCATGAATCAGCCTGATCACATCGATCTCTTTATCGTTCAGTGCTGCTTGCGGAACCTCACTGCTGTAATCTCCTGCTGTACGGAGTATGCTCCGTATTCTTGCGTAAGTATATTGTATAAACGGACCGGTGTTTCCGTTGAAATCGATCGATTCTTTGGGATCGAACAGCATATTTTTCTTCGGGTCCACTTTCAGGATAAAGTATTTCAGCGCTCCCAGTCCGATCCGGCGATAGATGTTTTTCTTCTCCTCCTCCGAATATCCTTCCAGTTTCCCCAGTTCATCGGACATCTGTTTAGCGGTAGCGACCATCTCATCCATCAGCTCATCAGCATCAACCACAGTCCCCTCACGCGATTTCATCTTGCCTTCGGGCAGTTCCACCATACCGTACGACAGATGGTACAGCTTATCGTGCCAGTCAAACCCTAACTTCTCAATGACCTCCGCCAGTACCTGGAAATGATAGTTCTGTTCGTTCCCTACTACATAAATATGTTGCCTGATCGGGTATTCCGAAAAGCGTTGTTGTGCGGTACCAACATCCTGCGTCATATATACCGACGTGCCATCCGATCGCAGAAGCAGCTTGCGGTCCAGTTTTTTATCGGTGAGATCGGCCCATATCGATCCGTCAGCTTCCCGCTCCAGCACTCCATCTTCCACACCCTGCAGCACCAATTGCCGCCCGAGCTTATATGTTTCCGATTCATAATAGATTTTATCGAAAGAGACTCCCATCCTTTTATATGTGGTTTCGAAACCATCGTACACCCATCCGTTCATTGTCTCCCAGAGGCTTCTTATCGCGGGATCGTCTGCTTCCCATTTCAGGAGCATTTCACGGGCAGCTGCCATGATCGGGGCAGATGCCTCTGCTTTCTTCTTATCCATGCCTTGTGCGATCATCTCTGTTACCTGCCTCTTGTATTCCTGATCGAACCGCACATAATAGTCGCCCACCAGCTTATCACCCTTTTTGCCGGACGATTGCGGTGTTTCGCCGTTTCCGAACAGCTGCCATGCGATCATTGATTTACAGATATGTATCCCCCTGTCGTTTACGAGGCTTACTTTGATTACCCTGTTGCCGCAGGCCTCCAGGATCTTCGAGATTGAAAAACCCAGCAGGTTGTTGCGGATATGTCCCAGGTGAAGGGGCTTATTGGTATTTGGACTGGAGTATTCAACCATGAACAGTGGTGACTCCTTCCCTGCAGTTGTGAATCCATATGAATCATTTCCGGTGATAGCAGAGATCTGTTTCAGCCAGTATGAAACAGCAATGTTAAGATTGAGAAACCCCTTGATCACATTAAAACCACTAATCTCCTCCAGACTTTCCTCGATGTATTTCCCCAGTATTCCAGCCGTCTCTTCGGGCGATTTTTTTGCGATACGTACCAAAGGAAAAACTACCAGGGTAAGGTCTCCCTCGAATTCCCCCCGGGTTTTCTGGATCTGGACAGCCGATTCGTCAATCTCTGTCTTCCAGAGTTCCTTCACCGCACGTTTGACAGTTTGTGTAAGAAGATTCTCTACTCTTTGCATAATCTGATATTTGGATTGCAAAGATAATTAAAAAGAGGCCGGCAGATGTGTTGATTAAAAAAAACCGCTCCGTTGATCCGGAGCGGTCCTTTTAACTAAACTAACCCTAAACTAAATCTATGAAAAGTAATTTGGTATAAGCTTGATTCTTATACCTTAAAAGAACGTTTAATTGTTAAACGGGTAACCTGTCCCTTTTGTTACAAATATTTGTTGGATTTTTTCTTAAATAATGTTAAACGAACTGACTGATACTCCGAAAGTCACACCATCAACACCTCCTGATCTGGCCGGAGCATCGTCAATTTCAATACTAATTATCCGGAGAATGGTTAGTAGGACTACAGCTCGGGAGTTTCGAGAGCTGTCCCGTTTATCAATTATTTTGAGGTACTGCGGAACTAAAATAGTATGTAATGCAGCTGAACTTTTTGTAACTTTGTATAACCAAAAAATAATCTGTCAGAATACTCTATGGAAGATCCTGACCCGAAATACCTGCATGTCGTTGCCTTCAGTGTACCCTACCCTCCCGATTATGGCGGCATCATTGATGTATACTATAAGCTGAAAGCAATCAGCAAAGAAAGCGTGAGGATTATACTGCATGCATTTCTTTATGAAAGGGGACCGGCAATCGAACTTGAGAAGATATGTTATAAGGTCCATTACTACAGGCGAAAAAGCGGACTTGGATATTTTTTTAACAGGCTGCCCTATATTGTCATCACACGGCAATCGGATGAACTTAAAGAAAAACTGTTAAGCGATCCGCATCCAGTGCTCTTCGAGGGTCTGCACACAACCCTGCTGCTCAATCAATGCAGAAACGCTGGAAAAAAGGTACTCGTCAGAGCCCACAATATTGAGCATAAATATTATCGGATGCTTGCCGGTAGCGAACGGAAATTGTTTAGAAAGTTGTTCCTGGCCAGTGAGGCGCGCAAGCTGGTACACTATGAGAAAATTCTGAAAAATACCGATAAGGTGCTCTCCATCTCTGCCACCGACACGGCCTATTTCAATGGTAAATACAGGAACAGCATTCATCTCCCTGCATTCCAGATGCACAAGGATGTTACCTCCTCGCCAGGAAAAGGCGAATACATCCTGCTGCACGGTAACCTCTCCGTTCCTGAAAATGAGCGGGCCCTGCATTACCTCGTCAGACAAGTGCTCTCCAGGGTTACCTACCATGTGGTGATCGCCGGTAAAAACCCGGGTGGCTATGTTCGCCGGTTCTGCGACAGGTATCCGCATATTGAACTGATCCCAAACCCGGAGGGAACAGAAATGGACAGGTTGGTTGGAGAGGCACATATCAACTTGTTGTATACTTACCAGCCCACCGGTTTAAAGCTTAAGTTACTTCACAGTCTTTACGCGGGAAGGCACTGCATGGCAAACCCGCTTATGCTGAGCGGCAGCGGGCTCGACGCTCTCTGTAATGTATATCGTACCCCCGGCGAGGCCGTTGCAATGATCGAAGAATTGATGAAAACCCCATTTACTGCGGAAGAGGTTCATAAAAGAACTGAAATGATGAAGCAATATAACATTACCTCTAATGCGAAGAAGATCCTGTCACTACTGAAGGATGTATAAAACCGGTTTGTAGCTCATTCACTGTCTTCCCGATCGGGCCGGTCGAGTATCGCGAAAATCAATACGATCACTGCGGATGCAGCCAGGATCACCATGAGCGACTGGAACATCCTTTTCACAAGGTCGTCGTAATCGATAATGTCCCAAATAGCAAGTATGGAAAGGAACGAAAAGACCAGGATCAGTCCGGAAAGAATATATGCAATGGATTTCCTGACTTTGGATGAAGATGTATCTGCCATGATTTCTCTGCTTAATTGTTCGGGAACGAAAATTACACAATTATTTCATTCGGCGCAAATATCCGGTCAATTCATACAGCGATTTGAACTCAATTTCATTCTGCTCCTCTACGAGTGACCAGCAGTATCCCTGTTCATTCTTCCCTGCGCGCACTGCCATATTCTCTTTCGAACCGGAATCTTCCAGACTGATTCCGGGCTGCTCCATCTTCCCGGGCAAGCTGTCATAGTTCATGTCTTTTACCTTATTCACTGGTAGTACTTGATATCCTATACGCTCTAAAGACCTGGCAGTCCAATGATTAACAGTTTCATCCCGTGCATCTAACACAATCTGCTTTTCCGGCACCCTCCGGCGTACAAATCTCAGGTTCTCATAATCAAAAGCAACTTTCGACTCGTTGAACAGTTTTTCAAAGGCACCATTCAAACCCAGGTCCTCAGGAGAACCTTCAAGCAATTGTCTGTCAGAAATTGCCCAAATCTTGTCCGCATAGCTGAACACATTGTCGAAATCGTGTGTGGAAAAAATTACCGAATGTCCCTCCTCCTTCAGCCGGTAAAGCACCTCTACAATGCCGATCCGGTTTGGGATATCAAGAAAGGCAGTTGGCTCATCGAGGACCATCAATTGTGTGTCCTGTGCAAGTGCCATGGCGATCATAACCCGTTGACGTTCCCCGTCGCTCAGACGGTTGACACTTGCCTCCAGGAACTTTTCCATACCAACAAACCGGATCGATTCAGTGATCTTTCTCCTGTCGGATTCACGAAGCGCTCCCCACCAGTTCGTGTAAGGGTGACGTCCGAGCGATACCATCTCAAAAACGGTCAGGTTTTCCGTGAAAGTGCTGCCGGTGCTGACAAAGGAAAGCAACAGGGATCGCTCGCGCGGAGGTATTCTTCCAATGGAACGACCATTGAGAAGCACATCACCCTGCACCGCCGGCTGTATACCGGCGATAGTTCTCAGCAAAGTGCTCTTCCCTGTACCATTTCGTCCCACCAGAGCGATCATCTCGCCCGGACTAATTGAGGCATTCACAGAACGAACCAGATGCTCGCCAGGTTTATAGCCTAACCATACATCCTTCAGTCGCATACTATATTCCAAATCCTCCTGCTGCATACCACCGGTTTACTGAGTAACTGATTGTCTCATGTTTGTCTTATTACTTACTTTCAATTAGCTGAACCCTTTCTTCCGGCTAATCACCACCCATATTACCACCGGGATTCCAATCAGCGAAGTTATTGCATTGACAGGAAGAATACTATCAGACCCAGGCAACTGAGAGATGATGTCACTCAATACCAGTATAACCATACCCATCATCATTGTCGCCGGCAAAAGGTAGCGCATATCTGACCTGCCGGTGTAAAACCGGGTGATATGCGGTACTGCGATTCCTACAAAACCGATTGGTCCGCAAAAGGCTGTAATACTT
The DNA here is from genome assembly GCA_964539395.1 of uncultured Bacteroidaceae bacterium. Taxonomy (GTDB): domain Bacteria; phylum Bacteroidota; class Bacteroidia; order Bacteroidales; genus M55B112. The sequence goes on along the minus strand of CAZIIU010000003.1, from coordinate 56,755 downwards.
CCTGCCAAAACACTTGTACTGATAAATACCATGATTCGTGTAGCCAAAATATTTACTCCCAGAGTCCCGGCAGCCTCTTCTCCCATCATCAGGGCATTAAGTCCCTTAACAGAGAAAAGGGAAAATATCAGTGCCGGGATAATCGTTACAACGAGCACCGACAGCGAGCTCCCTGAAACATCGCCCAGGCTGCCGAGACTCCAGATTACAAATGATTTCAATGCAGCAGCATTGCCGAAATACTGCATGATACTGATAATCGCGGAGAGTCCACTGCTAAACATGATCCCCAGGATCAGAATAGTCATGATGCTGCGGATACGAATAGTTACCAGAAGGAGGATAAACATTACCGATGCGGCACCCAGCCATGCCGCTGCTACAAGCCCCCACCTTGCCAAAAGCCCGGTTGTCAAAGCTCCGGTACCCAGAAGCACAAGGGCAGCCCCCAGGCTGGCACCGGAACTTATGCCGAGCACATACGGACCAGCCAACGGATTGCGAAAGATCGTCTGCATCTGAAGTCCACTTACTGCCAGAGCGGCACCAGCCAGCAGGGCTGTGATCAGGCGGGGGACCCTGAAATCTGACAGAATGAGCCGGTGTTGAGTTGAGAGCTCTCCTTTCCCGCTGAGAAACGAGATAACATCACCGAAGGGAATCCTGACGGTACCTACTGAAATATTGAGCATTACCAGCACAAGCAGAAGGATTGCCAGAGCAACGACGCGGGATATATATCCAGACTTACCGGTCAATATCTTTTTTGGTCTGTAATTCATCAATCACCCCACAAAGCTCGTAGAGTTCCTCCTTTATCTTTCGGTAGTGAGACTTCAGGCTCTTGCTTTCCGCATTAACTTCCGGGTGATTGGTCCGCAGCACCAGGTCGTTCCGCAGGTAAACAATTTTCCTGATAATCTCTTCAAACTTGTCACCTGTTATATTCGGATCGCTCTCTTTAAGGCTGTAACACCTTGTGAGCATGTCATACGTCAATATATTAATGTTTTTTTTCAAGTTCCTGATACTGGCCATACGATCCAATTTAGTTACAGATCAAATTTATACAATTTTTAACAGTATCGCAGAAAAATATGGATTTGATAGTGATCTGTATTAATTTTAGGAATTGCGACACTTTTTCAGCACAGAGCCATTGAGCTTTATAATCACAGGGGTTTATGCCACTGAACTAAAAACCGACAGTAGCAAATGTGCGTAAACTGCTGAATGTAAGAAGTATTTATTGAATCCTTTCGTAATAATAAAGCTCGCTGTTTTCGACTTTCGGATCGCTGCAAATCGCAGCAAGGTCCTGCAGCACCCTGTCGGACCGGAGCACTCCCGATTCCCAGTAGTCGTTTCCTCCCCCGGGCGACATCCGTTTCGTGTGGTTAAAAACCCTGTTTTGCTTAAACGCTTTCAGATTTTCAAACCGCTGGTCATGATCGAGGATGGTACGCCGGTTGGCAGCCACACCGGGATTGATCCATATATCCGCCTCCAGCCCGCGCTGAAATACTCTCTCGATGCTTACCGGTTTCGCTTCGGCATGGTTTTCATTTTCAAAAATGTAGTGCCCTCCCGCATCGCTGATCAGCTTTGCAGCAAACGATTTCCCACCCGCGATGTACCATACGTCCTTCCATGGCAGTCCAAGCATAACGGAAGGCTCGTCAAGGATACCGGTAGCATTTTCCGCTATTGTGTTGTATTGCTCAGCAATCTCACTAAAAATCAGGTCGGCATGCTCCTCCAGCTCATAAAATGCCGCGAAAAATTTTATCCACTCACTTCTGCCCAACGGATGCGGCTCAAGGTAATCGGCACAGATCACAACAGTGATACCTATCTCCTCCAGTTTTTTAATTGTTTGAACGATTCCTGCCTGCACTCCAAACATAAACACTACATCGGGCTGGAGATCTACCAGTACCTCATAGTTCAGATTGTTATCGAATCCCACCTCGCGGACATCACCCGCTTTACACTTTTGATGCAGTAACGGATGAAAGATGTTTGAACCGTCAGAAACCCCTTTCACCGATTGCAATAAACCAAGCGTATCGAGAAAAGTAATATAGGTAGCTGACATGATCACGGTACTTTCGATCGGGGTTTGGATAAAGGTAAGGTGCGACAATGAGTCGGGAATACCCTGGATATTGATATCCCTGCCTGTAAGGTAGCGTATGGAGTGATCGTCCGCGTTCTGCCAGGGTGCGTGTACCGTTACAAGATTGTAGTTGCCAAAGTGTTCAACAGTGAATTTCTTCGCATAGGAGGGTTGGTTGATATTTTTAACGGCAGCGGACCGGTGATGGAGCTCCCTGTCTGCCGGATTTTTGCAGGCTGACAGCATCGAACTTATCAGCAGAAAGATCAGTATAGTTTTCAGATTCAAGATGTGAGGTTTGAAATTTACACAACGAAAATTCAGCATCGAAGCAGCGAGACTCATTATGTCCTGAAGAAGTAACTTCAGCATCGCGACAGTGCACCTCATTATGTCCTGAAGAAGTAACTTCAGCATCGCGACAGTGCACCTCATTATGTCCTGAAAGAGAAACTTCATCACTCCAGCACCACCCTTCCCGACAGACTTTTTTCGTCAGCTTCAACCTTTAACAGATATATGCCCGTTGGTAGTTCACCTGCTGCAACTGTTACCGGGAAAGCAGATGTATGCTTCCGCGCGTAGACCCTCCTGCCGGTTAAGTCGTACATGGTGATACTGATCTGTTTACCGTTATATACAGGCAATTCGATTGTGAAAAACCCGGAAGCAGGATTTGGAAAAATCTGCAATTCACCTCTGGCTGAAAGCTCCTCTTTCACTCCTACCTCCTTCGAGGTAAGTCCGCCGATCACCTGCTGTCCGGCATTAACCGGATCGAGCCAGTACTTCAACTGCTTACTGGCAGTTGAATAGTAGTCCCATGCGAAATGCATCTTTGAAAAAAAGTCATTCTCGTTCCCGTTAAGTGAAAACAACACCCTTCCGGTCTCGGCATTATAACCGATTGAATCGCCGCAGAATGCGAGTCCGCCTGACAACACCCCGATTAGCTTTTTGGATGAATTAAACAGCGGACAACCCGATGAGCCCCCTTCCGTTGAACCTATGTCCCATTTTGCGATCCTGTAGTTCGATTCCACAATGTAATCTCTCAGGTCGCCCGGTACAGCTACTGCTTCAACGGTTGGGTCATGATCGAACGATATCTTCATGGCGTCGGCATTGGGATGGTGTAGTGTCACTGAGCTCAGATGTCCCTGTTTGCGTACATCCCAACCGGCATAATAAACATTAAATTCCCCCGGGGGGATCCTTGTAAGCCGTACCAGGGTAAAATCGATCGAATCGCCGGTGGATATCAGCGATGAGCCGCTCACCGACTGGTTTTTATTGCCGTCATTTAAAAAGCATTCACTGTTCTCATAGCCGAAGTAAAAGACACTTCTTTCGGCATAGAAATCATTATTGATACAATGTTCAGCTGTAAGAATATAGGGTTTACCGTCGTAAGCAGTATTATTAACCAATACCCCGGTACATAACTGAGCTGTTGTAGCAATATGAACCACCGACCGTTTTAGTATCTGCCACTCCTGCCCTTCCGAACAATTAATATCGATCTCGCAGTCCTGTGATGTGCCCAATCCGATATCATCAGTGCTTTTCTCGGCGTAAACCGGCAGGAAAGCATGAGAAAGCATGCCGATCCGCAGGTTACCGTAGTAGCGTCCGGGATCGTTGGTCTGCAGTTCAATAATCATCTCGTTGCCGGGCAGGTGTCCGACATAGAATTGACCAAATTCCTTGTTGTTTTCTTTAGTGAATGCACCTTTAATGTGTCGTCCGCCGGGGTCGTATACAAACAATTTAGCCCCGTTTTCAAGTGCAAACTCAGAGAAGTGCACCCCAAGTGAGTATGCTTCCGGTGATATAAGATGCACCCGCCAGATATGCGTTCCCCCGTTAACGACCCACTCGCCATTGTATTCCGGTGAAATATCCACCGGTCGTTCGGTGGCGAAAATCAACACCTTTTTATTATTGTTATAGGTCGATTTACGGAGTCCGTCCAGCAGCAGCGGGTCTTCACGTGGCAGAAGGTACATTACCTTTTCTGCATTGAAATCAGACGCATTCATAAGGGGCCTGCCCCCGTAACTAACCTGTGCACTTACGCCGGGTCCTTTCAGCAGGAGGAGTAACGCCACAGTTATTGCATACAGAATATTTTTCACCTGGTTTGTTTGAGTTTAGTTCTCTAAATTTCCCTGTGCTGTCACAATCATACAGACCTTTCCGGAAGACCGTCAGTTGCATAACCCGCTTGTTTTGCTAAAGGGATTTTTAGAATCAGGAACAATTCCCTTTTACTAAAAAGGTCAAATTTAGCAAAAAGATCATTATTGCAAGGTTCTATTTAGTGTACTGCCGGGGTTTTTTTGTTAATTTTACATGAAAGAACGGCTGACATGAAACAGTGCTTCCGACAGACAGTTAGGACTTTTGTTACAGTAAATCGGGGTGCGGGCTGCATATAGAAACAGAAAACAACTAAAATGGATAAGAACTCGGCCAAAGGGCGCATTGACGAGCTTCGCAGGGAATTGCACCGGCACAATTATCTCTACTATGTAAAGGCAGAGCCGGAGATTAGTGACTTTGAATTTGACCGGCTTTTACAGGAGCTTGAATCCCTTGAAAACAGGTTCCCGGAGTTTAACGATGAAAACTCACCGACGAAACGGGTAGGGAGTGATATTTCGGAAGGGTTTAAGCAGTATCCGCACGCAATTCCGATGCTCTCTTTAGGAAACACATACAGCCGAGAGGAGCTTTCAGCCTTTGCAGATCGGGTACGAAAGGTCATTGATGCATCTGTGGAATATACCTGTGAACTCAAGTACGACGGCGTGGCGATTAGCCTTACCTACGAACAGGGAAGGCTTATTCGGGCACTCACCCGGGGCGATGGGATAACCGGTGATGATGTGACATCCAATGTACGTACGATCAGGAGCATTCCCCTTCAACTGAGGGGAAACGGTTATCCTGATCGCTTTGAAATCCGAGGGGAGGTGCTCATGCCGCTGGAGGGATTTCGCCGTCTAAACGAACAACGGAGTAAGGCAGGTGAGCAACTGTTTGCAAATCCACGCAACGCCACCGCAGGAACCCTTAAGTTGCAGAATTCCTCAATCGTGGCAAAGCGTCCGCTCGACTGCTACCTTTACTCATTCGCTGCCAAAGAATCGCTTTTCGCCACTCATTTCGAAAATCTTAACGCATGCCGTGACTGGGGTTTCAAGATACCTCCCTACAATAAGTTGGCGGGTTCACTCGATGAAGTGTTCAGTTTTATCGATTACTGGGCCGGTAACCGCAGGGAACTTCCTTTTGAGATCGACGGTGTGGTAGTGAAAGTAAATAACATGGAGCAGCAGCAGCAGTTGGGTTTCACCGCAAAAACACCAAGGTGGGCCATCGCATATAAGTTCAAGGCTGAACAGGTAAGGACCCGGTTACTAAGTGTCGATTTCCAGGTGGGAAGAACAGGTGCCGTAACACCTGTTGCGAACCTGACACCCGTGCAATTGGCAGGTACGACGGTGAAGCGTGCCTCGCTGCATAACGCCGATCAGATAGCATTGCTCGGACTGAAGGAGGAGGATTATGTATTTGTGGAAAAAGGGGGTGATATTATACCCAAAATCGTTGGTGTAGATACCGGTATGCGCAAGAAGGACGCATCGCGGGTAAGTTTTATATCAAACTGTCCGGAATGCGGAACTGCTTTGACCAGGCTTCCTGGTGAGGCGGCCCACTATTGCCCCAATGCCTACGGTTGCCCGCCACAGATCAAGGAGCGCCTCGGGCATTTCGTAAGCCGGAAGGCGATGAATATCAACGCCGCTGAAGCAACAATCGAACTTCTGTATAATGAAAATCTGGTAAATAACCCCGCTGATCTGTATAGATTGCAGTATGAAGATATTATCGGACTTGACCGTTTTGCTGAAAAATCTTCCCGCAACCTGGTCTCCAGTATCGAGGGCTCGAAGTCGGTCCCCTTTCCCAGGGTATTGTATGCATTGGGGATCAGGTACGTGGGTGAGACGGTGGCAAAAAAGCTGGCAGCCCGTTTCAGATCGATCGATCAACTGATTTCTGCAACAAAAGATGAGTTGGTTGAAGTGGAGGAGATCGGTGAGCGCATCGCCGAATCGGTGATCAGCTTTTTCAGCAACGAAAAGAATAAGCAGATGATAAATGACCTGGTAAACGCCGGGTTGCAATTTTCGATCCCCCGTGAAGAAAAGAAAGCGGAATCCGGCCCGTTGACAGGAAAAAGCATTGTTATTTCCGGGAAGTTTACCGGTTATTCCAGGGATGAACTAAAGGAAATAGTGGAAAATAACGGCGGGAAGAATGTGGGGTCAGTGAGTACAAAAACCTCCTATGTTCTTGCTGGTGAGGATATGGGGCCGGAAAAGCGAAAAAAGGCGGAGGAACTGGGGATTCCGTTAATTTCAATCGACGATTTTTTGGAGATGGTGAAAGGCTGAATTTCTGCTTCAAAAATTGTACTTTTGTTTTTCAGGATGAATAACCCAACTCCTGGAACAGGGGTTCTGAGATGCTGAAGGCAGGAGAGGAATTCATCATTGCGGGGGAATAGTACACTGATTGCAGGTTCAGCTAAAACCCTTGTACATGAGAACAGTTGGTAAACAGATGCAAGGGCAGATTAGTATAAACAGTAGATAATTATAGATGACCCGGCTGGGAAAGAGAATCGGATACTGGGTGCTTCAGAGGCGCTTCAGTAAAATCAACAGGGACAAATCTGTTCAGAATTTTAGTACTGCAACTGATGCCGTTATTATCTTTGACACATTGCTTCCTGGTTGTTTCCCTCCTGTTAAGGAGTTTGTGAAATATTTGAAGCAAAAAGATATAAACACCTTTGTATTGGGATATGTTTCCGAGAAGGAAATTCCGCATGAAATGCTGCTCTGGCCGGACATTGAGTTTCTTACACGAAAGGATGTAAACTGGTATGGAGCACCGAAAGGTGAAATAGCAGACCGCTATTTTGGGAAGAATCCCGACATGCTGTTTGTACTGAGGTTCAGGGAGAGTGTTACCATCGAATTCCTGACCCGCCTTTCAGAAGCAAGATTTAAAATCGGATGCTATACTGAGGAGGAAAACGACCTTGACTTGATGATCAAACCTTCGAACAAGGATTGTGAAGTCGGCTATTTTCTGGAACAGGTAAAGCATTATATTAATATGTTAAATCCATCAAAGTAAGTTTTTATGACAGACAGTGCAACTTTTACAGGCACTGGTGTGGCTATGATCACGCCTTTTGCAAATGACGGATCATTGGATGTTCAGCAATTGGAAAACCTGACCCAACGGCTGATAGATAATGGTATTGAATACCTGGTGGTACTGGGAACAACTGCTGAAACCCCAACGCTGAACAAGGAGGAGAAATTAAAAATCATTGAGGTGGTAAAAGCTGTCAACAGCGGCAGGGTACCCTTGGTCTTGGGTGCCGGCGGAAATAATACTGCCGAGGTGATTGAATGGATCCGCACCATTGGAAGCAATGGAATTGCTGCATATCTGAGTGTGGCACCATATTATAATAAACCCTCCCAGCAGGGATTAAAAGAGCATTTCTCAGCCATTGCCGCTTCATCAGACATTCCGTTAATTCTATACAATGTACCGGGACGTACAGGATTGAACATGACTGCACAGACAACGCTGGACATTGCCTATGATCTGGGCGATAAGGTAGCTGCCATAAAAGAGGCATCGGGAGACTTTGGCCAGATCATGAAAATTATACTGGAGAAACCAGATGGTTTCCAGGTTGTTTCAGGAGATGATGCAATTTCACTTCCTTTGATTGCTGCGGGTGCTGCAGGGGTAATATCAGTGATCGGGAATGCTTTACCGGCAATCTTTTCAGATATGGTGCGTTTAGCATTGTCCGGCAAATTCAGTCAGGCAAGGGAGCAACATTATAAATTGTTACCGCTGTTTGAACTGATTTTCCGGGAAGGCAATCCGACCGGCGTGAAAGCGCTTATGGAGCAGCTTGGATTCGGGGAAGCCAATGTAAGATTGCCGTTAATCGGGGCGACAGATGCTTTGACCAGGGATATTAAAAAAGCCCTGGCTAATATTTGACTGCCGCATCGCCATACCAGGGCTGAGTTTATTTTATAGAACCTCAGGAGCTCAATGTCTGTAAGTACCTGTATGCAGATCGGGTAGTAATCAGACTACTGCCCGGGCCGACCATGGCAGGCTTTATATTTCTTGCCACTACCGCAGGGACAGGGATCATTTCGTCCAACCTTCTTCTCCACCCTTACCGGCTGAACGCGTTTTGGACGGTTCGGATCACCAGCCGCCGATGGATCATTATATTCTGGCGTTTCCCGCTTATTCGCTGCAAATTTGCTAAGATCCATCTTTTTCGGCAACTCAGCCTTCTTCACCGCATTTGGATCCCGTACGGGAATATGCGCTTTCATCAGCGTTGAAACGACATCCCTGTTCACCTTGTCGATCATTTGAGTAAAAAGTTCAAATGCCTCGAACTTATATATCAGCAAAGGATCCTTTTGTTCGTATGCTGCATTTCTAACAGACTGGCGGAGCTGATCGAGCTCGCGCAGGTGCTCCTGCCATGACTGATCGATGGTAGCAAGGACAATCGATTTCTCGTATGACTTAACGAGTTCAGCACCATCAGAGCTATAGGCTTTTTCGAGGTTGACCAACACCTGAAAGACCCGCATTCCGTCGGAAACAGGCACTACTATATTTTCATAGACCTTCGATTGCTTCTCGTAGACATCCCTGATCACCGGCATGGCCTGTAAAGAGATGGTCTCCCGCTTCCGCTTCATGGTTTCAAGCATCAGTGTATAGATCTTATCAACAAGGTCGCCGGCGTCGATCTTCTTAAATTCTTCCAGATTTACAGGCGATTCAATAGAGAATATCCTTATCAGCTCAAGCTTGAATGCCTCAAATTCATCTGAACCGTGATACATATTCACGATATTCTCTGTCACATCGTAAATCATATTGGCTATATCGAGTCCCAATCGCTCCCCGAAGAGGGCATGTTTTCTTCGGGTATAAATAACTTCGCGCTGTGAATTCATCACATCATCATACTCCAGCAGGTTTTTCCTGATGCCAAAATTATTTTCTTCCACCTTTTTCTGTGCACGCTCAATGGATTTCGTGATCATACTGTGCTGTATCACTTCGCCTTCCTTTAATCCGAGCCTGCCCATCAGACCCGCGATCCTGTCCGAACTAAACAGTCGCATCAGGTCATCCTCGAGGCTCACGTAGAACTGGGAACTTCCCGGATCGCCCTGTCTGCCTGCACGTCCACGCAGCTGCCGGTCAACACGTCGTGATTCATGTCGTTCCGTACCTATGATCGCAAGTCCTCCGGCTTCTCGAACCCCGGGTGTTAGCTTAATGTCAGTACCTCGACCTGCCATATTGGTAGCGATAGTAACCGTACCCGCCTTTCCGGCCTGGGCAACAATCTCGGCCTCACGCTGGTGTAGTTTGGCATTCAATACATTATGAGGAATCTTTTTCATCTTTAACATCCTGGACAGCAGTTCCGATACTTCAACTGAAGTAGTTCCTACCAGGCTGGGTCGACCGTTTTTTATCAGGTTTTCCACTTCATCAATCACAGCGTTGTATTTCTCGCGTTTTGTTTTATAGATGAGGTCTTCCCTGTCGTCGCGTACGATCGGCCTGTTTGTGGGGATCACCATCACATCGAGCTTATAGATATCCCACAATTCACCTGCCTCTGTCTCTGCGGTTCCTGTCATTCCGGCGAGCTTGTGGTACATTCTGAAGTAGTTCTGCAGGGTGATCGTTGCCCAGGTTTGGGTAGCGGCCTCTACCTTTACGTTCTCCTTAGCCTCGATAGCCTGGTGCAGTCCGTCTGAGTAGCGTCTTCCCTCCATAATCCGGCCAGTCTGCTCATCCACGATCTTCACCTTGTTCTCAATTACAACGTACTCGATGTCCTTCTCGAACATGGCATAGGCCTTCAGGAGTTGGTTTACCGTGTGAATTCTCTCAGATTTCACTGCATAATCACGCAACATACGGTCTTTTGTCTCAAGCTTTTTCTTCTCCTCCATGTCCGACTTCTCAATCTCTGCGATCTCACTGCCAATATCCGGCATGATAAAGAAATCGGGGTCATCCGAGCTTCCTGTAAGCAGATCGATTCCATTGTCTGTAAGTTCCACGGAATTCATCTTTTCATCAATAATGAAATAGAGGTCGTCCGTAACGAGATGCATATTTTTGGAGTTCTCCTGCATGTAGTGATTCTCGGTCTTGAGCATCAAGGACTTATTATTCTCTTCACTCAGAAGCTTGATCAGAGATTTATTTTTGGGAAGACCTTTCTGTGCCTGGAGCAGTTTAAAACCTGCCTTTTCTGTATCTCCCTCTTTCAGGAATTTCCTGGCATCCGTGATAATCGTATTAAACAGGTTGCGCTGTGCCTGCATCAGTCTTTCGACCTTTGGTTTGTACTCCATGAATTCCTGGTTATCCCCTTTAGGAACAGGTCCGGATATAATCAGCGGGGTACGGGCATCGTCGATAAGTACGGAGTCGACTTCGTCAACGATCGCATAATTATGCCTTCGCTGAACCAGTTCACCGGGTGAATGCGTCATATTGTCGCGCAGGTAGTCGAATCCGAACTCATTGTTGGTACCGAAAGTAATATCAGCGCTGTAAGCTTTTCTCCTTGCATCGGAGTTGGGTTGATGCTTGTCGATACAGTCGACTGACAGACCGTGAAACTGGTAGATAGGACCCATCCATTCCGAGTCACGTTTTGCCAGGTAGTCGTTCACCGTCACAAGATGCACCCCTTTTCCGGTAAGGGCATTTAAAAAGACCGGAAGCGTGGCTACCAGTGTCTTGCCCTCCCCTGTCGCCATCTCTGCTATCCTTCCCTCATGAAGTGCAACTCCGCCGATCAGTTGAACATCATAATGCACCATATCCCAAGTAATCTCATTCCCTCCGGCCATCCACCTGTTTTTCCAGTATGCCTTATCGCCTTTAATGGTAATGAAATCTGAGGAAGAGGCAAGGTCCTTATCATAATCGAGCGCTGTTACCTCAATCTCCTCGTTTTCTTTGAATCTCCGGGCAGTCTCCCTAACGATGGAAAAGGCCTCGGGTATAGATTCACGCAACACATCTTCAAATTTACTATCAATGGTTTCAACCAGTTTGTCGATCTGGTTGTAAATATCCTCCTTCTTGTTAACATCAACATTCGGGTCCTCCCCCATGATTTTAAGTTCAGCAAGCTGATCTTCCTCCTCCTGAACGTAATCCCTGATTTTCTGTTTTAGAATTGTAGTTTTTTGTCTGAGTTCATCGTTCGTAAGGGTGCTGAATGATTGATATACCTCCTGAACCTGGTCAACGATGGGAAGAATCTCTTTCATATCCCTGTCGGCCTTGTTTCCAAAGAATTTTGATAAAAAATTATTGATATCCATATTGAAATGCGTATATATGCTCTGTTTGAAAGTACAAATTTACTTATTTTATTTTCTAAACCCCGGCGTCGGGATATTAATATGGGAGTGTGTTCAATTATTATACCAGAATAACCATGCTGAATAACTGGCAGACAATGAAATAAAAAAAGGCCACAGCTGTAACGCTGTGGCCCTGCACTTTAAATAAACCCAGTTTACTCTGTTTCTGTCACTCCGCCTCTCATTGACATGATGTCACGATCGAACATATAGAGGTTTTTATCACCTACAAGGTTTAGTTTGTCGATGATATCCTTTACTGATGCCTCTTCTTCGATTTGCTCCTCCACAAACCACTGTATCCAGTTGAGCGTTGTAAAGTCCTTTTCTTCCATACACGCAGCAACAATCTCGTTAATAGAGTCAGTGATGTAGCGCTCATGATCTAATACGGCATCAAACATTTCCTTCAGGTTTTTAAATTCCCGGGGAGGTTGTTCAATGCCGGGGATTTCTGCAGTGCCATCACGTTCATTGATATACCTGACAAGTTTCAGCATATGCAGCCTCTCTTCATCCGATTGTGCGTAGAGCCAGTCGGAGACGCCGCTGTAGCCCTGGTTTTCTGCCCAGGATGCCATTGAAAGATATAGTTGGGAGGAGTAATCCTCTTTCTGTACCTGAACATTCAGGATTTTTTCTACTTTACTTTTTAACATGGTGTATTGATTTTAAGGTTCATACATAGTTATGCAATTACTCGTTTTCCATATTATCGATGATGGCTGAGCCAAATTCAGAGCATTTCATTTCCCGGGCCCCTTCCATCAGCCTGGCAAAGTCGTAGGTTACCTTCTTCTGAAGGATTGTTTTCTGAAGTCCATCGACAATCAGGTCTGCAGCTTCGTTCCATCCCATGTATTGCAGCATCATAACACCGGATAGAATGACGGAGCCCGGATTTACCTTATCGAGACCAGCATACTTGGGTGCCGTGCCGTGGGTTGCTTCGAAAACAGCATGTCCTGTAATATAATTTATATTTGCACCCGGTGCGATCCCGATTCCTCCTACGATAGCAGCCAATGCGTCGGATATATAGTCGCCATTCAGGTTCATGGTGGCGATCACGGAATACTCAGCCGGCCGGGTAAGTATCTGTTGCAGGAACGCATCGGCAATAACATCTTTGATGATAATCTGTCCTTCTTTCATTGCATCCGACTGGGCCTCGTCGGCTTTTCCCTTACCATACTTTTCAGCAATTTTGTCGTACTGATTCCATGTAAAGACCCTCTCTCCAAAGTCACGCTCGGCAAGCTCATATCCCCACTGCTTGAACTGGCCTTCAGTATATTTCATGATGTTTCCTTTGTGTACAAGTGTTACTGAAGGCTTGTTTTCCCTGATGGCATACTGGATCGCAGCCCTCACAAGCCTCTCGGTACCCTCTTTCGATATTGGTTTGATTCCCACAGAAGCAGTATCTGGAAAACGAATCGAAGATACCTTCATCTCGTCTATCAGGAATTTTAGTATTTTACTTGCTTCAGGCGTACCGTGCATCCATTCAATTCCGGCATAAATATCCTCAGAGTTTTCCCTGAAAATGACCATATCAGTGGTCGAAGGATTCTTAACCGGTGAGGGAACTCCTGAATAGTATTTTACCGGGCGCAGGCAGACATAGAGATCGAGTATCTGACGAAGGGCAACGTTCAGGGACCTGATTCCACCGCCCACTGGAGTGGTCAGCGGGCCTTTTATGGCAACAAGATATTCGTTGATTGTATCAAGGGTCTCCCCGGGCAGCCATTTGCCCGATTTATTGAACGCTTTTTCACCGGCATACACCTCCTTCCAGGCAATACGACGCTTTCCTGCATAGGCTTTTTCAACTGCTGCATCGAAAACTCTGACTGATGAAGCCCAGATATCCGGGCCTGTACCGTCTCCTTCAATAAAAGGGATTATTGGTTCATCCGGAACCTTTAGTTTGCCATAATGATTAATGATCTTTTCTGCTGCCATAAGTAACCGTTTTTTATAAAATGTTTAACATAATAATACAATTAAAGCTCTGATATGTTCATGTAAATTCCCCACCTGCTCATGTCATGTTTACCATTTCGGTCTGACGACCAACCCTGGTTTTGAATAAAATGTATCCTACTGATCAAAATCAAGATTGAATCTGCTTTTTAGTTTTCCAAGTTCCGGGTTTTTGCTTATCAGGTAATCCAGTTTATCCTGATCGGTATATATCTTTTTGGAGCCATTCTGACTCTCGATCAGGCCGGCCTCTATCACATAATCCACATCAGCCAGATTCTTCCTGAGATACCTGATGATCTCAGGTTTAATCTTCTGGATAAAGTATTCCCGTTGCGCATTGGTATTTAGATTGATCTGAATTCTTCCGTCTGCGGTCATGTTTGGAACTTGTTGTCTAAGGGTGTTGTAGAGTCTTGGATGACTTTTCTCCACTGAGCGGGCAAATTCCTTCCAGGCCTTTTGAATATCCGCCTCAGTGATCTGAATGCTCCCCCCTAAGGAGGCATCCGCTGACGCCACCACATCGTCTTCAGCCGTCTCCGAATCATCGACAGGTATCTCCTTTGGCCTGCCTTTCAGTACACCCTTTATTGAAACTGACCTGGTATGGACCACCTGGTTCTCCTTTCCGTTCTCTATAGAAGCAGATATTTCAGATTGTTTGTCAACGGATTGTGATTGCTTTGGATCTTTGTTGGAGGAAGATTCCTCTTTACCCGTAGATTGCTTTGGATCTTTGTTGGAGGAAGATTCCTCTTTACCCGTAGATTGCTCGCGGACTTCTTTCTCTTTCTGATCGGCTATTTTTTTTTTTGAACCTCAGTAAGGTTCGAAAGTCTGACGAGTACCAGTTCTATCGTAAGTCGCTGGTTTTTACTCAACCGCAATTGCTGGTCTGTTTCATTACATATTTCGAGTGCACCATAGAGGAATTCTACAGGTACCCGGGAGGACTGTTTAAGGTATTGCTCCCTTACAGAAGCCCCGGCATCCAGAAGCACGACGGTTGACTGATCTTTCGATACCATCAGGTCACGAAAATGTGATGCCAGTCCACCGATAAAATTACGTGGATCAAAACCCTTTTGCAGTATCTCATCGAAGGTTAGAAGTGCACCTGATACATTATTGGCAATAAAATCATTGGTCAAGGAAAAATAATACTCAACATCCAGGATATTCAGATTCTCAATAACAGAGGCATAGGTAATTTTATTTTCAGAAAAGCTTACTACCTGGTCGAAGATAGAGAGTGCATCGCGCATGGCCCCCTCACCCTTCCGCGCTATTACATGTAATGCATCCTCCTCATATGTAATATTCTCTTTTTCCGAGATATACTTCAGGTATTCGACTGTATCGTCGGTACGTATCCTGTTAAAATCATAGATCTGGCACCTCGAAAGGATTGTTGGGATGATCTTATGCTTTTCGGTGGTGGCAAGAATAAATATTGCATGTGCTGGAGGTTCCTCCAATGTTTTTAAGAAAGCGTTAAATGCCTGGGAGGAGAGCATATGTACCTCATCAATGATGTATACACTGTATTTACCTGTCTGAGGAGGAATCCTCACCTGCTCGGTCAGCGACCTGATATCATCCACGGAATTGTTTGACGCCGCATCAAGTTCATGGATATTAAATGCCCGTCTTTGATTAAACGAAGTGCATGAATCACAGGTATCACATGCTTCAATATTCTCACCAAGATTTTGACAGTTGATGGTTTTTGCAAAGATTCTCGCGCATGTAGTCTTGCCGACACCGCGCGGACCACTGAACAGGTAGGCATGACCCAGCTGCCCGTTTTTAATGGCATTTTTAAGTGTGGAGATAATTGCTGCCTGCCCTACGACACTTCTAAAACTATCGGGCCGGTACTTCCGTGCAGATACGATAAAACTCTCCATACTTTTGCTGAATCAGATCGTAAAGATAATAATAAAGAAAAAAGTATAAAGCGGAATGCAACCGGTTCTTTAAAAAAAAACCGGTTGCCATTTTATCAGACCCACGTATTTTTCCTATTCGGTTTTTTCCACTGGAGGCTCGTATTTTCCTTCCCAGGCATCTTTTGCTCCTTTTTTGGAAGCGTCCCAGTTAAGGATCAAAACAAGGAGTACTCCTGCGGCAAGAACGGACAGGACAATCAATAAAACCTTCTGCTTTTTCATTATGTATTGGTTTAGTTAAACGTGCATCTACTGGTTGTCAGAATACGGCTGTAATTGCCCATTTACTGTATTTGGCCATCCAGAACACCGGATTTGTTGTTAGCAGAGCGTAAGTCAGATTATAAGCCAGATCGTCTGCTTGCCCCCCGCCGGAAGTTGAAATCAGTTCAGTATAACTCATCTCAGGGTGATGTAATTGATTTTGGTTGGTTTTCATAATTTTTAAGAATTAAGTGTTACAATATACAGTTTATTATTTTACTTTGGGGGATCGTAAACCCCGCACCATGCATCAACCGCAGCCTGCCTGGTCGAATCCCATTCGCTGATTAGCAGGGTAATTCCGGCCTGCATCAGGGTTCTCCAAATACCGCCTTCAATGCTGCACAACTCAGCTGTGTTGAGTTCATGCATTTTGTAATGATTTGATTGGTTCATAATTAATTGGATTAGTGAATCATTTAACATATTCGATCTGATCAGTTCGTATGATGTTCAATGATTAATGTGCTGAACTACTTAAATATCGACAAAGGTTTCATTTTTTTTTTGAAAAAAAAGTACCTACATTTGCGGTCGATTTTTAACCATTAAAAAACAAATAAACTATGTTAAATCAGTATGAAACCGTTTTCATTGCAACTCCCGTTTTGTCTGAGACCCAGATGAAGGAAACGGTTGAAAAATTCAGGGACCTGATCGAGTCCGCGAAGGGCGATGTGGTCCATGAGGAAAGCTGGGGCCTGAAAAAACTGGCCTATCCCATCCAGAAGAAATCCACCGGGTTTTACCACATGATCGAATTTCGCGTTGAAGGTGATTTTGTCGGAAAACTCGAAACAGAGTTTCGACGTGACGAGAGGATCATTCGTTTTCTTACAATGAAGATGGATAAACATGCAGTAGCATATGCGGAGAAAAAGAGAGCAAGAAAAGCAGCAGAAACCGAAAAAGCAAAGGAGGAATAGATCATGGCACAAGCAAATTCAGAAATCAGGTATCTGACACCCCCAACCGTAGAGATCAAAAAGAAAAAGTATTGCCGTTTTCGTAAAAACCGGATCAAATACATTGATTATAAGGATCCTGAGTTTTTAAAAAAATTCCTGAATGAGCAGGGAAAAATTCTTCCCCGCAGGCTCACAGGCACCTCTTTAAAGTACCAGAGAAAAGTATCCGTAGCAATTAAGCGTGCCCGTCACCTTGCTTTGCTACCATATGTAACCGATATGATGAAATAATCCGGAGGAGAGATCATGGAAATTATTTTACAACAAGATATGCCGAATTTGGGTCACAAGGATGATATCATTTCGGTTAAGGACGGATATGCAAGGAATTATTTGATCCCAAAAGGTTTTGCGATCAATGCCACAAAAACAGCCCGCAAAGTTCACGAAGAGAATCTGCGTCAACGGGCCCACAAGGAGGCTCAATTGAAAGAGGCTGCTGCAAAGATTGCAGAAAAGCTGAAAGAGGTTTCAATTACTATAGGTGCCAAAACAAGCACCAAAGGCAAGATTTTTGGCTCGGTCAACACCATCCAGATTGCTGAGGAACTTGCAAAGCAGGGATTTGAGATTGACCGGAAAAATATTTCAATCAAGGAGGAACTGATTAAGGAAGTTGGTAAATACACTGCCAATGTTAAACTTCACCGGGAAGTTGAGGTGGAGGTACCGTTTGAGATCATATCAGAATAAACAATCTGACAAAGTGGTGGGGAATCAAATGATTTCCCACCATTTTTTTATACCCCACTCTCCAGCTAAACGGAAAGGTTTCAGTTGTTTTTTGAATTAGACGCAGCCTTGTACTTTTACTTTACTGCAATCGTTTCTATTTCTATAAGCACACCCAGTGGAAGCTCCTTTACTGCAAAAGCTGCCCGCGCAGGAGGGTTGACTGTATAATACGAAGCATACACTTCGTTCATCGCTTTGAAATTTGCCATGTCAGACAGCAGGCAGGTTGATTTTACGACTTGAGACAAGGTATAACCCGATTCATTTAAAAGCGCACAAATACTTTTCATCACCTGGTGGGTTTGCTCCCTGATACCCCCTTTTACAATTTTTCCCGTTTCCGGATCGATGGGAATTTGGCCCGAAATGAATAACATCCCATTGGCCTCAACAGCTTGTGAATAAGGCCCAACTGCTTCCGGTGCATGTTTAGATTGGATGATTTTCTTCATTGTACAATTTGTTTATTCTCTCCAAAGTTACATCTCTAAAAATTATCCTGCCAACTTTTTCGTTTGTTATACTTAAGGTCTGAAAGAATCGACGATTTGGCGTTGATCTGGAAGTTGTAAGATTTATAGTTCCCGAAGGGCACCACAGAGATACGCATTTCCCAGCAGTGCAGATCGCGGTAGAGACTTAGATTTGATGTAGTAAACTGCCCGTTGAATATGTCATACCCTGAATTAAACCCGATCTTCCATTTAGGAGTAAGGCTCAGAT
Source organism: uncultured Bacteroidaceae bacterium (assembly GCA_964539395.1). GTDB lineage: Bacteria > Bacteroidota > Bacteroidia > Bacteroidales > M55B112. The sequence goes on along the minus strand of CAZIIU010000003.1, from coordinate 38,448 downwards.
CCCCTGATATTCTGACAGTCTGCACGATCGACACCTCCTCCCTGGGTTTACTATAGCTGAATGAGTAGTCAATTTTAATCGACCAGGGCACTTCAAAATCGACATAATCACCATAGTAGTCATTAATTCCTGTCTGGTACCCGGAAGTTACCGATGGGTCCACAACACCTGTATTGTCAAAAGCGGTATTGAGTAGCGGATCCTCCTCCGGGGCATCATCTGACTTACCAGAACCTTTCGAGCTGAAAGAGGTTCCCATGGAGATGCTGGCATTGGTAAGGCGGGCCAGCCGGCCTGATTGTGAGAAAACAGTTTCCTTCGTTCGCGACCTGATATCATTGTATCCGAATGGATCCAGAACCCCCCGAAAGGAAACTGATAGTTTATTGTTAAACAACCGCGTATTACCGTTCATGTTTATGGGGGACCAGGATGGGGAAAGGCTGTCCCGGTTAAAGAAATTGTAGCTCGTTGAAAAATTAAGATTGTCGAGCAGCTTTACCTTCTGCATCTCATCAATAGAATCATTTCTGGAACGTATCTTGGCTTCGATGTTGTTTCGCAGCGAGAAACTGGCCGAGCCGGAAGCACCATTAAAGGTAGGAGTTCCGTAAATCTGATCTTCGTAGATCGAATAGGTATTTAGCAGTGTATTGTTAACTGAATCATACAGATCCCTGTAATAGTCGGGCTGTATCCCAGACAAATCCGGTACGTAGGAAAAATTTGCAGAAGGGGTCATCACATGCCTGATGGCCTCAAGCCTGCCCCCACCGGAGAAGAGGAACATGCCATATATTTTCGGTGAAAGTCCTGCGCTGATCCGGAGAAGGTAAGCATGGGCATAGCTGAGCCGGTTGTATGTTGTATCCAGTATTTCAGGCGTAAAAACCGTTTCTCCGTTCACCTCCGTTTCGCTATATCCGGTAATGAACTTCTCCTTCTGCTCCGTATAAATTCTTCCGGAATAACTCACATTAGGGGTTATGGTAAAGCTCTGCAGCGCAGCAATTCTGTTGAAGGGCTTTATATTCAGACTTAGAGGCACCTCATGCCTGAAGCCGGCATCCAAATCATTCCATACCTGATTTGTAAACAATACCGTATCAACCGTCCTCACCCTGTTTTCCATCAGGCTGCTATAACTCAGCTGTACATCTTCATACCATTTTTTCGGCCCAACTCTCTTTTTTCTTTTAAAAGGTGTAATGCGCCCCATATTCAATGATATTTTAGGCAGTGTCATGTTTACCGCACCGGTATTGCTGTTCTGGGAATGGTTCAGTGAAGCGCTCAGGTTAAACGGACTGTTGGGCCAGTTTTTTGTATAGGAGATACTGGATTGCTTAGTATTGGTAACCACATTATTAATGTTCCGGGTGTGCATTTTATCGTACGAGGAGCTGGAGAGGTTTACGGATGCACGGAAATTACTGTTCGGATTTGCCTCCCGGGCTTGTGAGTGACTCCAGTTAATGGAATAGTCGGTGGATTTGCTGTAAAGTCCCTCTACGTTTTTATATCCGCTAATATTGTTAAAGAACTGGATGTTGACGCCCCCATTGAACCTGTACCTCCAGCGATAGTTGCTTCCGGCCCTGACTCCCCACGTTCCGTTCGAATAGATATCCCCCGTTAAACGCAGATCCATATAATCGTTCAAGGCAAAGTAATAGCCTCCATCTCTCAGGTAGAATCCCCTGCGCTCCTCCTCACCATATTGGGGTATCAGTATCCCGGAGGTCTCCTCCCTGGAGTTAGGAAAGAAGCCAAACGGCAAACCGATCGGAAGTGGCACGTCCTCCACCACCAGGTAAGCAGGGCCTGCTACAATTTTGTTTCCCGGCATGGAGATTCCCTTGGTGATCGCCACGTAGAAGTGTGGATGTTCAGCATCACAGGTGGTATACTTACCATCCTTCATGTGGATATGACCGCCTTTATGTTTTTTGGTTTCGGAAGAGTGCAGGTAGCCACCCTCCTGCTCGGTAATCACCTCCTCAATAAAACCGCGCTGGGTTTTAAAATTGTATCTGATACGTTTCGCTTCATAGCTGTCAGATCCTTCCGAAAAAACAGGATGTTGAGCAATTTCGCCCGTTGAGTCGGGTATCCCGAAGGCTGTGACTTCAGATTTCTGCATTTCGTATTTTATGTATCCCGCCTCCAGTTTAATATCCCCATATGTAACGACCGCCTGGTTATACATTTCAACGATTCCTCCATCCATTGAAATAATCAGTGAGTCTGAGGCATCATAGTTGACCTGATCAGTTATTGCGCTCTCCAGTACAGTTCTCCGGATCGTATCAACTGCAGTAGTATCCGGCTGGAACATCAATGAATCTGCTTGCAGTAGCAGGGAATCGTTGTTTGAAAACAGACTATCACGATAAAACAAAGAATCAATTTCTGGATCGAGGGAGTCGGGGTATACCGGCAGGCCCGGTGAATGAGGCAACTCGTTTCCCGATTGCTGTTCGGGTTGCTCGGGAGCTAACAGGCCGGGATCAGCCGGAAACAAAACAGTATCAGGTACCTGACCGTACAATAATGCACCTGAAAGGAGAGTTAAAACTATATTGATAACTATCTTTGAAGCTCTGTTCCGCAAAGCAAAATATCTATTAATTTTGTGCCTGTACCAAGGTGTGCAAATCTAATGAAAATCCTCTAATAATGGTTGCTGCAAATATATTGCCAATACATGATAAACGACCAGGGCGGATATTTCTTATATCTGTAATTTGCTATTTCATTCTTACCCCGGTAGATGCTCAGTTGGAAGGTGATACAAAAAACAGCCTTAAAACGGTTGTTATTGATGCCGGTCATGGTGGCAGGGATCCGGGAGCTCTTGGAAGAAAAGCAAAGGAGAAGGATATAGCATTGAATGTTACCTTGAAGCTGGGAGCCCTGATCGAGGAGAATATTGACGATGTCAGGGTGCTCTACACCAGGACTACAGATGTTTTTGTTGAACTGCATGAGCGAGCCAGGATTGCCAACCAGGCTGAGGCCGACCTGTTTATTTCCATCCATGTAAATGCAAATACAAACCCGAGACCACTGGGCACCTCTTCACATGTTCTTGGATTGCGCAAGGTTGGGGAGAATTTTGATGTTGCAGTTCGTGAGAACTCCGTGATATTGCTTGAGGATGACCACGAGACCAGGTACCAGGGTTTCAATCCCTCTTCATTGGAATCGTATATTATTTTTTCCGTCATGCAAAACACTTATCTTAAACAGAGTATCGAATTTGCATCGTATGTTCAGGATCAGTTTCGGGAGAGAAGTAAGCGACAGGATCGCGGAGTTGAGCAGAATGGGTTTTTGGTCCTGGCCCAGACTGCCATGCCGGGGGTATTGATCGAAACCGGTTTTATCTCCAATCCTGAAGAGGAGAAGTTTCTGATGTCTGACTATGGGCAGGACCTCATTGCCTCTGCGATCTTTCGTGCATTCAGACAGTATAAAATAAGGATTGAGGAAAACAGTAAATTTACATCTGATCCTGTATACGCAAATGAAACACTGAATGCGGAACAGGAGTTTTTCGCCAGGACCGAAGCCGACGAAAAACAAATTGCACAGGATGAAATCATTTTTATGGTGCAGGTTGCCTCATCGAGGAACAGAATTGATCCGGAGCCTTCAGCCTTTAAGGGATACAAGCATGTCACAGTTATCCAGCATGGTAAATGGTACAAATATGCTGTCGGAAAAAATCTTTCCTACCATGAAGCGCTGAATAAGTGCAGCAGTGTTAAAGAGGACTTTCCAGGGGCTTTTGTTATTGCGGTCAGGAACAACGAACTGGTACCATTGAATGAGGCCATCGTGGAGATCAACCGGTAAAATAAAAATATCTCACTGCTCTTTCAGGGGGTTGGTGTAGTTGTAAGCGAATTATAATCGGAGGAAACATGAAAATTTCAGGTGAAATAAAAATAGGCATTACCGGAATCATTACACTGATAGTTATTATATTGGGGATCAATTATTTGAAGGGCAAAAATGTCTTAGGTAGTAATTACAGCCTTATCGCATTATTTCATAACGTTAACGGACTCGAGCCATCAGGCAATGTGATGATGAATGGATTTAAGATAGGAACAGTTGATAACATAGATTATAATACTGAGGCAGCTGTGCCGTTTACTGTGTATCTTGAAATTGATAAAGCCTATCCCATAAGAACCAACAGTTTGGCAGAAATATACAGTGCAGACCTGTTGGGATCCAGGGCCATTAGGATTATCCAGTCGGAAGAAGCCGGTTTTATGGAAGCGGGAGACACACTGAATAGTCAGATTGAAAACGACATGATCGCATCACTCCTCGACCGGTTTTCTCCTGTACTTAACCAGGCAGGCGATCTTCTGGAGACACTGGACTCAGCTGGAGAAGCCCTGACAGTTTTACTCAAAGATCCCTCCCTCAGGTCCGTTCTTAATCACGTTGATCAGGCTGCAGGATCTGTGAATAATCAGTTGTCGGAATCCGGTAACCTTTCCAGGTCGTTTGAAAACCTGGAGGTGCTCACTAACAGTATCAGTGCAAAGAGCGGATCAATCCAAAACACGATCAGCAACATGGACAGTCTGACTGAGCAGTTGAAAGCTGCTGAACTGGATTCACTGATTCTTCACCTGGGAAGTGTAACTGATAATCTTGCGGAAATAATGGCATCGATTAATGACGGACAGGGATCCATTGGAAAACTAATTAATGAGGACAACATGTATCAACAGCTCAGTCAACTCATTGCTGATCTGGATTCACTTGTAACTGATCTGAATAAAAATCCGAAAAAATATGTCAGTTTTTCGCTCTTCAGCAGATAGTTTTGACTGAAAACGAAAAAAGAGGCTATCTGTTTTTGACCATTCGAATGATTCCTTTGACGAAAAATTCTGGCCTGATTTCAATTGAATTAAACCATACATTGAATTAGGTTGGCTAAAGATTTAATTAACAATTTCTTAAGATAAGAAAGTCGTATATTACTTATTATCAGTTATTTATATTTTTTTCATTTTTTTTTGAATTATAAGCTATTGAGGTTAAAGCTTATATCTTTTTAATCAAATAGTCAAGTCCTTCAGCCCTTTTTTTATTGCTATTTTTTCACAATATTTGTTCTTGCTACATCTAACCCTTATTTCGAATTATTAAAATGAGCGTTTAATGCATGAACGTGTTTGGAACAACTGCCTCAATGTAATCAAGGATAATGTTCCTTCCATCAGTTTCAGAACATGGTTTGAGCCGATCATACCCTTAAAACTCGACCAGGATGTATTAACCATTCAGGTCCCGAGTCCGTTTTTTTACGAGTACCTTGAAGAACAGTATCTTGACCTGTTGCGAAAGGTATTGATCAAGGAACTTGGGGATGGAGCAAAGCTGGAATATAATGTTGTTATGCAGAACAATTCCTACAACAACAATAAACCATATACGGTTAAATTTCCGGCAAAAAGTTCAAAAGAGGTAAAAAACCTGCCTGTAAAAGTCCCACTTGATTCTCCTGACAACTCGATAAAAAACCCTTTTGTTATACCCGGGATCAAAAAACTGGATATTGATCCGAGACTTAATCCCGGTAACTCATTTGAAAATTTTGTAGAGGGTGAGTGCAACCGGCTGGCACGTTCCGCCGGATATGCCGTAGCCAATAACCCCGGGGGAACCGCATTTAATCCTCTCCTCATATATGGCGACAGCGGATTAGGAAAAACCCACCTTGCCCAGGCAATTGGAATAGAGGTAAAAAACCTGTACTCCGACAAAACGGTATTGTATGTCAATGCCAACAAGTTTCAGACACAATTTGTTGATGCGATCAGAAACAACAACAAGAATGATTTTCTTCATTTTTACCAGATGATTGATCTTCTGATCATTGATGATGTTCATGAGTTTGCCGGAAAGGAGAAAACCCAGGACACCTTCTTTCATATTTTTAATCATCTCCACCAGTCGGGTAAACAGCTAATACTTACATCAGACAAACCCCCGGTTGAATTACAGGGACTTGAACAGAGATTAATCAGCAGGTTCAAGTGGGGGTTGTCGGCAGATCTTCAGGCTCCCGATTACGAAACCCGGATGGCCATTCTTGTAAAAAAGACTTATAACGATGGTATAGAAATGCCCGAAGAGGTGCTAGAATATATCGCAACACACATAACAGATAATATCAGGGAACTGGAGGGTGCTCTGATCTCACTGCTTGCCCAGTCGACACTCAACAAGAAGGAGATCACCCTGGATCTTACAAGGGAGATGATCGACAAACTCATTAAGAACACGAACAGGGAGGTCTCGATCGATTACATTCAGAAAGTTGTATGCAGTTTCTATAACATCGGACTTGAACAGCTGCAGAGCAGAACCAGGAAGCGTGAGATAGTTCAGGCCAGGCAGGTTGCAATGTTCTTTTCAAAGAATTATACGAAATCCAGTCTTGCTACAATCGGTTCACAGATCGGAGGCAAGGATCATGCAACAGTACTGCATGCGTGTAAAACGATAAATAATCTAATCGAAACTGACAAACGATTCAGAATCCAGATCGATGAGTTGGACAAGAAGTTGAAGATGTAATCCGATAAGCAGGCCATGATTTACCTTGGACTGTCAATACTCTCCTCAACCGGAATATTTCTCGTATTCAAGTTTCTTGGTCAGAGAGGTATCACTCCCTTTCCGGTGATAGTCATTAACTATTTTGTTGCTTCAGTCCTCGGACTTTTAATAAATACCGACAGGGTTCCTGTATCGGATATTTTGACTTCACCCTGGATTCCCGTTTCAATAATCATTGGTTTTCTCTTTATCATTATGTTCTTTATCGTCGCCAGATCGTCCGAAAAGGCAGGGATATCAATAACTACTGTTGCCAGCAAGTTGTCCGTGGTATTCCCGATAGCATTCTCCATATGCATCGATCCTTCCGACAAGTTAAATGCTATCAAGGGTTTAGCGGTAATTTCTGCACTTACAGGTGTTTTTCTAACTGTGTATAAACCGGGCAAAACATCTTCAGAAAGAAAAACAATGCTCATACCACTGCTTCTGTTTATTGGAATGGGGATTGTGGATTCCCTGGTAAAATTTGCCCAACACACATATGTTCATAATGAAAATACAGCCCTGTTTAGCGCAGTACTGTTCTTCATGGCATTTCTCACAGGTTTGGCAATAATGCCTTTCAGAAAAAAGGGGGTCAGGGAATTCAGAAAAGGTAAGGTATGGAGTTGGGGGATACTATTAGGAATTGTTAACTTCGGATCGATCTTTATGATGGTCTCAGCGCTTAATTATGTCGGTACAGGCGGTACCCGGATTGACAGTTCAATCATTTTTGGAGCAAACAATATTGGTATTGTAAGTTTGAGTGTTCTTTCAGGACTCTTAGTTTTCAAAGAGAAACTGCACGCAATAAATTGGATTGGTACAGGAATATCGGTACTGGCAATTATCCTTTTTTCAATGGCATAAAATGAAAGCATCCTATCGCACTATAGGTGGACCTTCAGAAGGTAATTTCAAAGATCGGGGCAGCAAATTTATCGCTCTTGCTTTCCCGGTTCAGAATGAATATGAAGTGAAAGAGGTTCTGGACCGGATCAGAAAAAGATATCACGATGCAAATCATCATTGTTATGCCTGGAAAATTGGAACAGATCCTGCTATTGTGCGAGCAAATGATGACGGCGAACCGTCCAACAGCGCAGGAAAGCCCATACTCAATCAGCTTGAAAAATACGATCTGACCAATATTATAATCGTGGTAGTCAGATATTTTGGAGGGAAATTGCTTGGTGTTGGCGGATTAATCAATGCATACAGAACTGCCGCCGGAAATGCTATAGCCGGAAGTCGTATTGTTCGGAGATATATCAGGAACAAATATCGTGTATACTTTGATTATGCACAAATGAATGATATTATGTCAATTATAAAGGAGCATCAACTGGAAATGCTTGACCAGGATTTCAGCTTGTCATGCACCTTTGTTTTTTTAGTCGAGCTTGAAAAGGAGGAGTCTGTGACGGGCAGACTTGGGCAGATAGAGGGTTGTAGTTTTATTAAACTGGAAACGGAATAATTATTAAGATATTATTAACATTGAGGATTTGTAGTAGTATGCATACTATCTTTGTAGAAGATTCTGTTGGAGACATTGAAAAAACCGGTAAAGTGCAACAGTATATTAACTGAACGGAAATATATGAAGAACAAAAGTTTGGTATCAATCAATGACTTCTCAAAAGAGGAGTTTATCAGGATCCTTGACCTGGCGGCTGAATTTGAGAAAAATCCAACACAGGACCTGTTGAAGGACCATGTTATAGCAACTCTCTTTTTCGAACCTTCAACGAGAACAAGGTTAAGTTTCGAAACGGCCATCAACCGGCTGGGAGGAAGGATTGTGGGGTTTTCCGACTCCTCATCCACAAGCACATCTAAGGGAGAGACCCTGAAAGACTCAATCAGAATCGTTAGCAGTTATAGCGACCTGATTATAATGCGGCACCCTCTTGAAGGGGCAGCCAGACTTGCCAGTGAATTTGCATCCGTACCGATAATAAATGCCGGAGACGGTGCCAATCAACATCCTACGCAAACTTTACTTGATCTCTATTCCATCAGGAAAACACAGGGTACCCTCGAGAATTTGAATCTGTTCCTTGTGGGTGACCTGAAATATGGACGAACGGTGCATTCCCTGCTGATTGCAATGTCGGAGTTCAACACCACTTTCTATTTCATCTCTCCCGATGAACTGAAGATGCCCGAAGAGTATAAACTTTACCTTGATATGAAGGGGTTAAAATATGTTGAAAACAAAGATTTCAACACCCACCTGAGAGAGGCGGACATCATTTATATGACCCGGGTACAACAGGAACGATTTACTGATCCCATTGAATATGAGCGCGTAAAAAGTGTATATATCCTGCAGCGTTCTATGCTTGGGGGATCAAGGAAAAACATGAAAGTGCTTCATCCCCTCCCCAGGGTTAATGAGATTGCCCTGGATGTTGACGATGCTCCTCAGGCTTACTATTTTCAGCAGGCCCTGAACGGTGTATACACAAGACAGGCTATTATAACCTCTATATTAGGAATTAAATAAGATAACCTTTATGAAAGACAAACAGCTCATCGTGACAGCCATAAAAGATGGTACAGTGATTGACCATATAACCTCCAACAGTCTGTTCAAGGTTATTTCTATTCTTGGGCTCGATAAGCTTGACAAGCTGATGACTTTCGGAAATAACCTGGAAAGTAAAAAGCTCGGCAAGAAAGGGATCATCAAGTTATCAGAGGTGTTTTTTGATACGGGCGATATTAACAAGATCGCACTTGTTGCTCCCTCCGCAAAGCTGAACATTATCAGGAATTATGAAGTTGTGGAAAAAATGAAAGTTGAGATACCGGATGCTGTGGAAGGGATCATCAAATGCGTAAACCCTAAATGTATTACAAACAGTGAAACCGTTAAGACAAAATTCACAATTATTGCAAAGGAGAATGTCAAGCTGAAATGTCACTACTGTGAAAAGATCACATCGAGTGAGAATCTTTACATGCTATAAAAATACTACGTTCGGCAGTTTTGCCGGACGTAGTATCATTATAGCAACCCTACCCGGAAGCACGATCCGTGTATGCTATTTCACCTATCTTACCCTGTCGTATGCCTTCACTAACAGTTCATCCTTTCTGATACCCCTGAAAGCCATGATTAACAGAACCAGCATGACAGGCGGAATAACAGCCCTCCACTGGAAGACAAACTGTTCACCTCCCAGATTATGCATAACGTATTTTACGAAATAGTACGCAACACCAAGAAACCCCAGGTTGAAAAACATTAAGAAGAGCGTTAATCTCAATTGCCTTGGCCTCTTCATGTACGAAAAGATAGTCAGAAATGAAAGAAGTACCGAAACAGTGATCATCACAGTAAGCGGCCAGGTTGACACATCCATTTTCTCTCCCGAAAGGTCAGTCACACCTGAATGGTATAAATAATATCCCCCTTCTCCGGCGTTTATAAAAGCCAGTGGTCCGGTATAGAGAAGGATAGAAAGGATTAAAACAACAAACAGGTATAGTGATTGACTGCGCTGTAGCATGCCTCTATTGCGATTAATTATTTCCCAATATCAAAGGTAATCCATCATCACCACTTCCGATAACAACAATTTTTGAATTGGGCGAGTTCGCCAGTTCCAGTGTGGCATCAATTCCTTTTTGCTGCAAAATCCTGTCAGTTAGCGATTCACTGATCAACCTGTTATAATCAGAAATACCTTGCGCCTCAATGCGTTTGCGTTCTGCTTCACTCTTCTCCCTGTCAAGTCTAAACTGGTAGGCAAGCGCCTCCTGCTGCTGTTGCAGTTTTGATTCGATCGCATCCTTGATTTTTTCAGGAAGAATGATCGACCTGATTAAAAGATCCTTCATGTCAATATTCTTTGCAGCAAGTGCTTTCCTGGTAGCCTCAATAATAGCCATCTCCACTTCTGCCCGTTTTGTTGAATATATCTCCTCTGCCGAAAATCTTCCGGTAACTGCACGAACGGATGACCTTACATTCGGAATAACCATAACCGTGACGTAGTCGGCTCCGATATTTTCATGCAAATGACCAATTGCATTGTGCATAGGGTTAAATATGACAGTAATGTCGATGTTAACTGAAAGACCCTCTTTATCAAGAACATCCATAGTTTCTTCACTTTTCTGCTCACGAACATCGTATTTGATCATATCGTTCCATGGAGCAATAATGTGAAAGCCCGGTGTAAAGATATTATCCTTATCCAGTCCACCTGCGAATTTTTTAAAGATCACGGCACGTTCACCTGGTTTTATCACATAAAACATTTGGCTGCCAAAGATCAGAAGCAATACTCCGATCACTGCTACTGCTATAATAGTGAATTGCGCTTTTTTGTTCATACTCTTTTTTTTTGTTTGTTAAATCCATTATCTGTAAACAGCTACCAGTTTTTTAATGTTTATAAACTGTTCCCATTGCCTGCAAAATTACATTAATTTTGTTATCAAACCATTAAAAGAATGGAAAAGCGGTCTATTGAGCAATCTGAACTGGTGTTGACCTCAGATAACAGGATTTATCACCTCCACCTGAAACCCGGCGAAATTGCCGATACGGTTTTCCTTGTTGGGGATCCCGGCAGGGTTCAGCTCATGTCGTCACTATTTGAAAATATCGATGTAAAGGTAAAGAACCGTGAATTTGTAACCCATACCGGCACATTTAATAAACGACGTGTCTCTGTGATTTCAACCGGAATTGGCACCGATAACATAGACATCGTTGTAAATGAACTGGATGCATTGGTAAACATTGACTTTAACAGCAGGACCGTGAAGCAACAATTAACGAGTCTTAACCTGGTGCGGATTGGAACATGTGGCGCACTACATGCTGAGATCGAACCAGGCAGTGTAATACTCTCCTCCATTTCGGGGGGACTGGATAACCTGATCTATTTCTACAATGGTATCAATGATGTTACAGATCCGGACCTTGGGAACGCGTTCAGTGACTACATGCAGTGGAATGACAAGAACAGTCGACCCTACTTTATACACGCTTCAGAAAAACTATTAAAAAAAGCCTGGAGCGAACAGTATTTTTCAGGTATCACATTATCATCACCCGGGTTCTACGCACCACAGGGGAGATCAATCAGAGCAGAGGTAAGCGATACAGCTTATATTGAAAAAATAGCATGTTTCAGATCAGGTGAATTCCGGATCAACAATTTCGAGATGGAGGGTTCAGCGCTATATGGACTTTCTCGACTGCTTGGTCATGAGGCCATGACAATTTGTATTGCTCTGGCAAACAGGATTACAGGGGCTTTTTTAACTGAATATAAATTACAAATGCTGACTCTTTTAGAAGAGGTGCTTCAACGTATATTGGAGAATGATAAAAACTAACCAGGAGATAGAGGCACTTGTTTCATTGCTTGATGATCCGGACGCATCGGTTCAAATGCCGGTGATCGAAAAGCTGTTGGAGTATGGTGAAGCGGCGATCAAAATACTTGAATATAAATGGGAATCAGCTGGAAATATTGGATTGCAGGAGAGCATCGAAAATGTAATTCTCCTTATTCAGCGGGCTGCAATCCGGAAGGAGCTAAAAGACTGGAGCGATTGTCGGGGGGACCAACTGGTGTACGGCGCCTACCTTATTGCCAAGTCGCACTACCCTGAGCTGCAATTCAATGAGATTGACAGCAAACTGGATGAATTACGTACTCAGATCTGGCTTGAGATGAGTAACCGGCTGACGGCAATGGAGAACGTTCGTATCATCAATCATTTTCTTTTCAATGTCCATAAATTCAACAGGTCGGTACGTGGGGTGCAATCACCCCAGCTTTTTTTTATCAATCATATACTCGATACAGGTAAGGGATTGCCTGTAACTCTTTCTGTGATATATGCGGAGATTGCAGCCAGGCTTCAATTGCCAATCTACTGTGTGGATCTTCCATATAATTTCCTGGTCTGCTATCATGATCCGGGATACATAAATGACCCTGATGGCATCATGTTCTACATCAATCCCTATAGTCGGGGCACAATACTGGGCAGAGATGAAGTGAAACATTTTCTGAAGCAGCAAAAAATGGAGTTAAATCCTGACTATATGCGTCCATGCTCCAATATCGATACCATTGCACGGTTAGCCGAGGGGTTGCACTTTGCATATTCAACCTCAAGGATGGAAGAAAAGGCCTCTTTTATCAGGGAATTAATAGATATACTCAGAAAGGGAAGTACAGATCATATCCTGTAATACGATCTGTACCAATTAATGAAGTTTTTAATACCCACCTCAACAGGAGTCCCTGGTCGATAATTATAATCATTCACCAGGGCATCAACATCAGCCCATGTTTTTTTAACATCGCCTGGTTGCAATGGTTTCATGATTTTCTCAGCCTGCCTGCCTGTTTCTCGTTCGATCGCATGGATAAAATCGAGTAATTTCACAGGGTTGTTATTTCCGATATTATAGAGCCGGTATGGTGCTGAAGAGGAGGATGGATCTGGTTTTTCCGGATTCCAGTTTTTATCTGCCACTGGGGGATGATCAACCATTTTCGAAATACCCCCCACGATGTCATCAATATATGTAAAATCGCGCTCCATATCACCATGATTAAAAACTTCAATAGGTTTGCCCTTAAGAATGGCATCGGTAAACAGGTAGAGTGCCATATCAGGTCTTCCCCAAGGCCCGTAGACAGTAAAAAACCTTAAACCAATCGTTGGAATACCAAAAAGATGGCTGTAGGTATGAGCCATCAGCTCATTACTCTTCTTACTTGCAGCATAGAGACTTACAGGGTGATCAACATTTGATCCCACTTTGAATGGCATATCGGCATTTAATCCATATACACTGCTGCTGCTAGCATAGATCAGATTTTCAACGGACATGGACCTGCATGCTTCCAGGATATTTAAGAAACCGCTGATGTTGCTACCGATGTATACCTCCGGATGCGATAGGCTATACCTTACCCCTGCCTGAGCTGCAAGGTTAATTACTACATTAAACCGTTCATCCATGAACAGTTTTACAAGCCGCTCTTTGTCTTCAAGTTGAAGTTGCATAAAACGATAGCCACTCTCTGTAGTGCTATTAGACATCTTTCCGTACTGTAATCCGGCCCGCATTATTCCCGTGTTTTCAATGCGATCGTATTTCAGGTTTATATCGTAATAGTCGTTGATCGAATCAAGACCCACTACTTCATATCCAAGGCCCAGAAGCTTTTTCGTAAGGTGATAACCGATAAATCCGGCGGTCCCTGTAACTAATACTTTTTTCACAAAACATCTATTTTCGATCCAGCCAGGATCTGTTCAGGCCATGAAGTTAAAAAAAAGATCTCGCTTTTAGACAGTGAGATCTTTATATATATCTGCTTTAATAAGTCTACTTTGCGTAATTGACTGCACGGGTCTCCCTGATAACCGTTATTTTTACCTGTCCGGGATAGGTCATTTCATCCTGAATCTTCTTGGCTATATCGTAGGAGAGTTTTTCTGCATCCTTATCGCTAACCTTTTCGCTACCTACAATTACTCGAAGCTCCCTGCCTGCCTGGATCGCATAGGTTTTCATTACCCCGGGATATGAGAGCGCCATTGCCTCCAAATCCTTCAGCCGTTTAATGTAGGATTCAACAACTTCGCGTCGGGCACCAGGCCGTGCACCGGAAATTGCATCACACACCTGGACAATTGGCGCAATAAGGGTGGTCATCTCTGTCTCATCATGATGGGCCCCGATGGCATTCACAACTTCAGGTTTCTCCTTAAACTTTTCAGCCAGTCGCATTCCATATACAGCATGCGGGAGTTCAGGTTCCTCATCAGGCACCTTGCCAATATCATGTAATAGACCTGCCCTCCTGGCCAGCTTGGGATTCAGGCCCAGTTCAGCAGCCATGATAGCAGAAAGGTTTGCCACCTCCCTGGAGTGTTGAAGCAGGTTCTGTCCATAAGAGGACCGGTATTTCATTTTCCCGATCAACCTGATCAACTCCGGGTGTAGGCCATGGATACCTAAATCGATAGCAGTACGTTTACCTGTTTCGACGAGTTCTTCTTCGATCTGCTTTTTTGTTTTCTCCACTACCTCTTCAATCCTGGCCGGATGGATCCTGCCATCGGTTACCAGTTGATGAAGTGCAAGTCGGGCAATCTCCCTGCGTATCGGATCAAATGCTGAAAGAATAATGGCCTCAGGGGTATCGTCAACAATCACCTCGACACCGGTAGCAGCTTCGAGCGCTCTTATATTTCGTCCTTCACGTCCGATAATGCGTCCCTTCATTTCATCAGAATCGATATGAAATACCGTGACTGCATTTTCAATAGCATTCTCAGCGGCAACACGTTGTATTGTTTCTATTACCACTTTCCGGGCATCCTGACTGGCGGTCATTTTTGCTTCATCCATGATCTCATTGATGTAGGACATGGCATCAGTTTTAGCCTCATCTTTTAAAGATTCGACCAGCTGTTTTTTAGCCTCCTCAGCTGATAAACCTGAAATAGTTTCAAGTTGATCAACCTGCTGCTTGTGAATTTTTTCCAGCTCCTCTTTTCTTCGTTCAACCAGATCAAGTTGCACGGAAAGATTGTCACGAATTGCTTCCAGATCTTTCTCTTTATCCAGAAGATTTTCTGATCTCTGGGACAACGCATACTCTTTTTGCCTGATCTCATTTTCGCGGCTGGAAAGCTTTCCATCCTTTTCAGTGATCATTTTTTCATGATCGGCCTTTAATTGCAAAAACTTCTCTTTTGCCTGGAGCATTTTTCGCTGCTTTATCATTTCAGCCTCCTGCTCCGCTTCTTTAATGATCCTGTTCCCCTTCCTTTTGATGGATGCCTGAGTGATCAGGTATGCTGCTACAGATCCGATGACCAGACCTCCTGCAGCAATAATTATACATCCAATCAAAGGAACCTGGAGCAACATCATTGTTAACAACAGTTCCATAGTTTATCGTTTTTTTAAACAAAAAAAGCCCGCATATTCCTTCAAGATTTATAAAAACCCCAGTAAAGCATTAATGGAACTGCCGGATCGGATCGAGTTTCCACTGATTCCGTGAGGAATTCTCCGGCGAACCGAAGTTGTGGCCTGCTCTGGTCGAACCGAGCTTTGCTCCAAATTAATAATTGTTGAGTTTCACAAATGGTTGAAGAAACAATGCGGGCAAAATCTTCATATATGCAAAGAACGCTATTACTCTTTTTTCAGTAAAACATCCAACTCCTCACTAAGAGATTTCAGATCCTCCTCCAAAGTTAAAACATTTAGTTTAGATTCGCAATCCAAAAGCTGTATTACAAACTGTAGGGCGGCCATTGCTATAAAATCCTGAGCATCCTTATCCGTATACCTCTGCTTATACTTTAAAAGCCTGTCATTGATTAATTTAGCCGCTTTTCTAATTTTCTCCTCTTCTCTGCCGTCTATTTTCAGGGGATAGAACCTTTCTGCAATCTGAACCTTTATTGCCAGTTTTTCATCCATCTATCCCAACTTATCTGTTTAAAAGAGCAATACACCTATCGATCTCCCGCACAATTTTATTTATCTGCAACCTGGCTTCCCGGGGCTCTCCGTTTCCTGCAACGAAAGCCTTTGAAAGCTTCAGCGTATTGTTTTGTTGTTTTAATTCCTGTATCTCTAATTCCTTATCCCTAATCTTGTCTTCCAAATCCATATTTGCAGATTTCAGCATAGAATTAACGGAGCGGTGATCCTCCAGTTTCTCTGCCAGCAAATTAATTTTATACTTTAATTCATCTACAATATATATTTGATCGACACTCATTAAACAGAGGTTATTGAATACAAATATAAGACTGTTTTTTGTAAAAAGAAACCCGGATTATCAAAATTCATCCATTTTAATTTACCCGTCTGTATAATAATGTTTTCACATCACCATAGTACGAATGGGTTCCATTTTCACCAGGATATATGATTGTATAATATACCGCTGGAATGCTGTTCCGGTTCAATTTTGGGAGCCATTTATTTTGGTTCAAGATATATTTCTATTTTTGCAAGAAAAATTGATTAGAGGGGTTTAGCAGATTTCAGCCATATTGTTGTAATAGCAACGGAAATCTTTAACTTCTTATTCAGATCGTTAACCTAATATGAGAATAACCCTGCTGTTTTTTATAACTAATTTTATTATTCCTGGTTTAAGTGGTCAGCAAAAAACTGCTTTTATCCCTCCGCTTGATATACCACTCATACTTTCCGGTAATTTTGGGGAACTCCGTTCTAATCATTTCCATTCAGGCCTGGACTTTAAGACCCGGGGTGTAACTGGTCTTCCGGTTTATGCTGTAGAAAAAGGCTACGTATCACGGATTAAAATTCAAACCGGCGGCTATGGAAAAGCACTATATATAAATCATCCCGGTGGTTATACTACAGTATACGGGCATCTTGCAGTTTTTAATGAACTTATTGAAGAGTACGTCAGGGATGTGCAATACCGTCAAAGATCCCATACCATAAACATATATCCGGAGCCCGGTGAGCTCAGTGTTGAACAGGGTGAAATAGTGGCTCTTTCGGGAAACACTGGCAGTTCGAGTGGTCCACATCTGCACTTTGAGATCAGGAGAACGACGGGTCAGATCCCTCTGAACGGATTGTTTTTCGGCCTGCCTGTTCATGACAACATCCCACCTGTAATTTCGAAGCTGGTTATCTATCCAATTGATGAGAAATCACATGTACTGAATGCGGGGAAACCAGCTATCATCACTACAGAAAAGGATAATAACGGGTATGTCACCGGCAAGAAGCAACCGGTAAGATTGTCGGGTAAAATCGGTTTTGGTATTGAGGTATACGACTATCTCAACGGGGCCGGAAACAAATGTGGCATATATTCAATCGAGCTAAAGGTGGATGGTAACCGGTATTTCTATTCAGAGATGGATGAATTCTCATTTGCCGAGAGCCGATTCATTAATGCCCATATTGACTATGCATATAAATATAAAAGCAGAAGTTCGGTCCAACGGCTGTTTAAACTTCCATTTAATGAACTCAGCATCTACAAACAATTTGAGAATGATGGAATCATTGAAATAAATGATACACTCATCCATCATGTCGAAATAGTTGTTAATGATAGCTACGGGAATGAATCGATGCTTCATTTTCTTGTCCGTGGCACAGGTAATCAGCCTATGATAAAGAAGAGCAACAGCCTGAAAGGAAAGGTATTGCCATACAACGGACCGTCTGGCTTTTCCGACAGGGACTTGAGGCTTACTTTTCCAGCCTACTGTTTTTACGAGGATGTTACCTTCAGTTATCTTCGGAGCAGCGGCTCAGGAAAGTACCTGTCAGATATCTTTCACATCCATCGGGAATCAGTTCCTGTCCACAGTTTTATCGGTATAGAAATTGCGCTGAGGGAAATACCGGAAAAGTACCTGGACAACCTCTGCATTGTTAAAATAGAGGATGACGAAAAACTGACATATGTTGGTGGAAAATATAACCAGGGGGCAATAACCGGGGAACTCAGGAGTTTCGGCAGTTACACAGTCACTGCTGATACAGTGGGTCCTGTCATCAGGCCTTTAAACCTGCAGCATGGATCTGACCTGTCAGAGTTACCGGGAATCAGGTTCCACGTGAAGGACGAACTTTCTGGGATCGCTTCATATAATGGATATATTGATGGAGATTGGATTCTCTTTGAATATGATCCAAAAAACGATCTGCTGCTGCACGAATTTGACGGACGGGTTCCGATTCTCAAAAAAAATCGCGAACTTGAGCTTCACATTGAGGATGCAACTGGAAATATCTCGATTTTCACAATGAAATTTTTTCGTTAGAGGATATGTCGGACAATAAGAATTATCTGGTCCTTGGACTCATGTCGGGCACATCAGTGGATGGAGTTGATCTTGCACTATGTAAATTCATTCACAGGAATAAGGGGTACGAATATGGGATTCAGGCTGCAGAAACCATTCCCTACCCTTACTATCTTAGAGAGAAGCTGGAAGATGCTTTATCGAGCAGTGCCCAGGATCTTCATGAGCTTGATCAGGAGTTGGGTGGCTTTTATGCTGAGCAAATCATCAGATTTAATAATAAATATGTTTGTATGCCGGAACTTATTGCCTCACACGGACATACTGTATTGCATCAGCCCGACAAGGGCATCACACTCCAAATCGGCGATGGCGATGTGATTGCAAAGAGAACCAAGGTGCCAGTTGTAAGCGATTTCAGGCTTCAGGATGTAGCAAAGGGTGGACAGGGTGCGCCCTTGGTCCCCGTTGGAGACCGGGACCTGTTCGGGGAATATACTTTCTGCCTGAATCTTGGAGGTATTGCAAATATCTCTTTCGATCTTAATGATAAACGGGTGGCCTGTGATATTGCTCCTTGCAACATGGCCCTCAATACGATAGCTTCATGGATCGGGATTGATTATGACAATAACGGGACACTGGCCGCCAGGGGTAAAGTACACGCAGACCTGCTTAACAGGCTTAATTCTTTAGATTACTACATCGGCAAACCTCCAAAATCGTTGGGAAAAGAATGGTTTATCCGCCAATTTCTTCCTGAAATCAGAAAGACTTGTTTGAGTATCGAGGACGCATTGTGCACTATTAACGAGCATATTGCCGATCAGATCTCCGGACTTGTCAATCAATTCTCTGTTCCTGCAAACAAGATGCTGGTGACCGGAGGAGGCAGCTACAACCAGCATCTCGTCAGCCGAATCAAAAACAAATGTAGTGCTGAACTGGTTATACCTGACAATCAGCTAACAGATTTCAAGGAAGCGATGGTATTTGCCTATCTGGGTCTGCTGCGTATGCGAAATGAGATCAATGTACTGGCTTCGGTTACGGGGGCCGGCTCAGATACCTCGGCAGGAATTATTAACTACCCAAAATAAAAAGTAAATGGAAAAATTTATTGCCTATAATCCGGTACAACTTCATTTTGGAAGTAATTGCGTTAAAGATCTGGGTGCAGCAGCAGCTACTCTCGGGAAAAAGGCTTTACTTGTTTATGGAAAAGGGTCTGTACTTCGCAACGGAAGCTATGACGACACTGTAAGACAGTTGGAAAGAAGCGGAATAAAGGTCATCGAATACAATGGAATCAAACCAAATCCGGTTGTTGAGGCAGTTGATGAAGCGGCTGAGAAGGGTATTTCTGAAGGTGTAGATTTGGTCGTCGCAGTCGGTGGCGGAAGTGTTATAGATTCTGCTAAGATCATTGCAGTTTGCATTGCCGATAATGCAAAGGGGTGGGATGTAATGACCAGGGAACATGAACCGGATCGCTCACTTCCCTTAATTGCAGTGCTTACGCTGGCTGCAACGGGGACTGAAATGAATTCAATTTCAGTGTTGCAGAATCATCAGTTAGACCAGAAAATCGGTTTCAGTCATCCAGTTATGTTCCCTGTCCACTCATTTCTGGATCCAACTTATACCCTGAGTGTCCCTGCTGACTATACTGCATTTGGGATTGTTGATCTCGTTGCACATTCCCTCGAAGCATGGTTTGGAGAGGGAGAAGCGCATCTGTCCGACAAATTTGTTATTTCAATCATCAATGAAGCGCTGGAAGCCGGACCGAAGCTTATGGCGGATCTTTCCAACTATTCGTATAGGGAACGGATCATGTGGGCCGCGACAAACGCATTGAATGATACCACCTTACACGGACGTGTTTCAGGCGACTGGGGGGTTCACACCCTGGGACACATACTTTCATATCTTTTTGATACAGCACATGGTGCAACGCTTTCCATCTTCTATCCTTCATGGATGCGCTGGCTCGCTGAGAGGTATCCTGAAAGGGTGATCCGATTAGGAGAAATGCTTTTTAATGTTCATACAGCTGAAGAGACTGTGCAGTCATTTGAATCCTTCTTTAGTTTGCTGGGAAGTCCCGTGAATGCGACAGAGGCTGGTATCGGTTACAATCAAAAAGAGAAAATACTTGCATTGATGAATAAAAACGAAGCTACAGGAATTCACTACAAACTTGAAAGCGCTGACCGGAAGGCAATTGTTGACCGGATTTTTACATAAAAAAAAGGTGCTCCTGGCAGAGCACCCTTCCTTTTCAAACTACTAACTAAAACTACTAACTAAAACTACCAACTAAAACTACCAACTAAAACTACTAGTTTCCTTAAATTTCATCCTTACATCTGCTTATCGCAAATTTTATACCACAAAGATAATATCCTTTTCTCTAAACTCAAATTAAATTAGTGTTAATTAATCTTAAATAGTATTTTTATGTTAAACTCTTAATACCCCCCCCCCATTATTTTCATGCTATAACATTACTTTGCAAATATTTCAAAGTACACCCCTGCCTTGAAAGCTAAATAAATATTTATTAAAAATAACATTTTATTAAAACTTTTGTTCAATAGTGGTCATTATGTTATAAAATATAAACACTTGCTTGTTGACCGGAAAAATGATTTCTTTAAAACCTCTTAACAAAAGTAAAGTCTTAATATAAAACGTTGAAGTATGAATAAAATTGTTTTTAGTCTGTTGACAACCGGTTTATTGTTTTTACACAGTGAAATGCAGTCCTGCACAAATTTTCTCGTGACCCCTGGCGCTGCAGTAAATGGCAGTTCAATGATCACGTATGCTGCAGATGCGCATGTTTTATATGGTGAACTGTACTTCACTCCGGCAGCGACGTACCCTGAGGGAACCATGCTGAGTGTTTATGAATGGGACACCAACAAGTTTCTTGGACAGATCAGGCAGGTGCACCATACCTTGTCCGTGGTAGGAAATATGAATGAACACCAGGTGGCAATTGGCGAGACAACGTATGGAGGAAGAGGCGAGCTGGTTGATACGACGGGGATCATCGATTACGGAAGCCTGATGTATATCACATTGCAGCGTGCAAAGACAGCCAGGGAGGCGATCCATATCATGGCTGAGCTGGTTGAGGAATATGGGTATTACAGTTCCGGAGAATCATTTTCCATTGCCGATCCTTATGAAGTGTGGATCATGGAGCTGATCGGCAAGGGCACCGAAATGGTCACAAAGGGACGGGGCAAAAATGCGATCACCTATAATAAAAACAGGGGTGCTGTATGGGTGGCGGTAAAAATTCCCGACGGATATGTATCCGGTCATGCCAACCAGGCCAGGATACAGCAGTTTCCATTGGATGATCCTGAAAACTGCATCTATTCTCCCGATGTAATAAGTTTTGCACGTGAGAAAGGGTATTATGAGGGAACCGATGAGGACTTCAGCTTTTCAGACACCTATGCGCCCATTACATTCGGTGGTGCACGGTTTTGTGACATGCGGGTATGGTCGTTCTTTAAGGATATCAACGACGACATGGACCAGTATTTTGAATATGTGAAGGGACATGATTTGTCAAACAGGATGCCGTTGTACATCAAACCCAAAAGAAAAATATCCAACCATGACCTGATGAATTTCATGCGGGATCACCTGGAGGGAACTGAGCTCGATATGAGCAAGGATGCCGGTGCAGGACCATTTGGTCTCCCCTACCGCTGGCGGCCGCTTTACTGGGAAGTTGATGGAAAAAAGTACTGCAATGAGCGGGCAACCGCGACCCAGCAGACCGGTTTTTCATTTGTAGCGGAAAGTCGCGCAGGAATGCCCGATATCATTGGAGGAATCCTCTGGTTTGGTGTCGATGATGCTGCGTCGAGTGTGTATGTGCCCATGTATTGTGGCATGACGGCGGTGCCCTTTACCTTTGCGGTGGGGAATGGCGATCTCCTCACCTACTCGGATAATTCAGCATTCTGGACATTCAACTTCGTATCGAACTTTGCCTATCTGCGCTACAATATTTTGATAGAAGATATAAAAAAGAAGCAGGCATCGCTCGAAAAGGGGTTGATTGAAAAAGTAGCGAAAGTTGATGAAAAGGCCATGGAACTCTTCCGGGAGGATCCTGAAAAGGCCAGGGCCTATATCACCAACTTTTCTGTAAATGCAGGGAATCACACAGTTGCTGAGTGGAAGAAGCTGGGGCAATACCTGTTGGTAAAATACATGGATGGAAATATCAAGGTTGAGAAGAATGGTCAGTTTGAACGCACTGAGTATGGTTATCCTGTCGGACCGGATTTTCCGGGGTATTCCGAGGAGTGGAAACGTGACGTGGTGAAGGATACGGGCGATAAGCTGCTCGTCCCTGAAGATGAAGGTCATTAAGCTGCCACCTTCATAAAGGATGACCTTTGGGAAGGATTATCTTTGGGAGGGATTACACCGGTATAAAACGCCTTGCATTGCCATGAACCGGTTTAAAGAGGAAGATGGTTGGTTGTTAACAGATTTTTGTTGATAATTCTTATATTATTTCCAAATTATTTTCTAATTTTGCGACCTGTTAAAAGAAGAGGTACATAAAAAAATATTGAGTGATGAATTTAATGGATGTAGTAAAAGAGAGCTACGCAAGTGAGGCCACGCTTCCTGATTTTAAAGCAGGAGATACGATAACGGTACATTACAAGATCAAGGAGGGTAACAAGGAGCGTATTCAGCAGTTCCGTGGCACGGTTCTTCAGAAAAAGGGAACCGGGAACACAGGAACATTTACCGTCAGAAAGATGTCGGGCAACGTTGGTGTAGAGAGGATTTTTCCAACAGCTTCGCCGTTCATTGACCAGATTGAGATAAACAAGCGGGGTCGCGTGCGTCGTGCAAGGATCTTCTATCTCAGGAAGCTGACCGGTAAGCGTGCCCGGATCCAGGAGAAGAAGTTTTAATTTTGGATAATACATTGCTGTGGTTCATCAGTGATTGGCCGCGCAAATGAAAATGTTCTTAAAATATATTCAAGGATGGACCAGTAGCTCAACTGGATAGAGTACCTGACTACGGATCAGGAGGTTGGGGGTTCGACTCCTCCCTGGTTCACTGAAATAGAAGCAGTTACAGAAGCAATATCTGCAACTGCTTTTTTTTTGTACAAGGTTTGGGATAAGCGAGGATATGAATCCATGTTTTAAGCCGTCTAACCCTTTTTGCGGTTGTGCTTTATTTCAGACAATTCGGAAGCATTTCTAAAAATCTATTGCATTTGTCATAATTCAGCTCATAAAAATTCACACCAAGATTAATTGTCTCATAATATCTTGCCTGGTTGTTTTTGTAATACTCTTCTGAAGGCATTTTCCAAAAATCATATCCTAATTTCTCTGCAATGAACCATTTCTCTAATAATCTGGCTGCTCTACCATTTCCATCCCTAAATGGATGGATATGTGCAAATCGCAAATGAATCAAGGATGCGAAATAAAAGACTTCAATTTCATTAAGGTCAGATGAAATTAACTCGCTTAAATCCTGAAAGAATAATTTCATTTCTTTCTCCACAAATTCAGGCTCAACTGCCATATATGCTAAACCTGTTTTTTCAAATACACCAACTTGTTCAATACGATATTTTCCTCTTTTACTCCTTATCAGTAGGGTATCTGAGAATATTTTATGACAATTCAATAAGTTTTTTTCATTCAGTTTGTTCGTCTGCGCAAATTCATACGCTTCAATCAAGTTCTCTATTTCTTCAATTTCTTTTCCTACTTTGAACTTATCCTTATGCATTTCGTAATTCATGTAAGAATTCAAATCAATGCTATTCCCTTCTATATTTGAGGAATAAACAGCAGAAGCCTTTGTAAGATATTCAAATCCTCCACGATTCTCTGAAATATCAAAATTCTTAATCAATTTAGATATTTCATTTCCAATTGACTTCTTATATGTGTCTAAATATTTTCTTTCAGTTATTCTCATTTATCCAATTATTTAAACACAAATATATTCATTTTTAGTGTTAAATCATTGTAAAACTGAGGTTTCTGAGCATGAAGCACAACGGCCCGGCGTTGTCCGGCGGGTGTAGTTCAACATGGACTCCTCGCCGGGCCCCCTGCTTACCGGGATTGGCATTGCAGGCCGCTCAGGGTCCTATTTATTGTGCATAGTTTTTATTCCACAATTAAATTTCTGTTTTTTGGATATTTCACCGAATACTTTAATTCAAAATCCTTTATATCATTTGGTTTCAACTCAAATTCCCATTTTATTTCTCCAGTCTCTGAATTTTGTTTTGCTCCAGATGTGTTTTGAACGTTAACCTCAATCTCTTCGATTGTGGAAACTGGAACCTGGTCAAGCATTATCATGTTAATCGCTTGATTCTTATTGTTTTTAACAGTGGTTTTCCATGCACGAGTTACCTCTTTTTTGCTGCCAATAAATTGTTTATCAGTGAAATCTTTCACTTTTTCACGATTTACAGATACTTTTTTATCACGCCCCAGCGAAACCTCTAATGTGTCAGAGGCATAGCGAACATCCAAAAGAGTTTTACCAACGTAAGTTTCCTCAAAAAATACATTTGCCTCGCCTTCCAATAAATTATATTTCTCCCAATCTATGATATAAGCGATTAAGAAAGCATCTTTATCGACCTTAGGCACACAATAATATTGATAAAATGCCGGTAATTCATAAACCTCCATATCAACCGTATAGTTTTTATTATCCGATTTAACTGTATATGGAGTATTGATTTCAAAATCAACTGTTGTTTGTTTCTCAACCTGCGCTGTTGGTATCGCCAGACTGCTTGTCCCTCTGATTTTTATTGATTTGTCAATATCAACACCAGCAACGCTCCCTCGAAGCGCTTCTGAGACGTTTTTCTTTGAGCCGTATCCGGTTACAACAATTTCCTGAAGTTCCATTCCACTTTCTTCGAGTGCAATATTCATCAAGGAATTTGTAATTGGTACCGTCTGTGAAATAAAACCAATGAATGAATATGTCAACTGGCTTGAATTATTCGGAATTGTAATTGAATAATTTCCTTCTAAATCCGTTACTGTTCCGATGGTCGTGCCTTGAACAATCACGTTAGCTCCTGATAATGGTTCGCCAATCCTATCAACTACTCTACCTCGTACACTATTGGCAGTCAAATTATATGTTGGTGGTAAGGAATTATAATTTAAAAAATAGGTTTGCAGTTCAGGTGCGACGCCAGAAACATTTGGGTCTGCAGAGGAGAATTTTAGTTTGACATTTGACCAATCAACTTTTGAGTCTTGCTTAACATTTGCTTTATAAATCAATTGTAGTGGCTCATTTACATTTTTTGCCCGGATATCATAGGATGGAAACCAACCTGCGTTTCCCACCAAATATGTTAATTCCAATGAATACTTATTAGTCAGTTTTGCATCTACTTTAACCAGAATCTCTCCTGTTGGGTATTCTTTCTTACTCGTCAAGGTTTGTATTTGATTTTGCAAATCATTCATTTGTTCATAATAAGTTTTGAGGGATTTATTTCTCTCAATTTCTTTCATTTTTAAATTAGTCAATTTGTTACTATAAAAATCAGAGGTCTGTTGAAGGTTTGTAACACTTACCTGTTCATTTTTTCCGCCAATATCTCGATTCTCCTTTAAAAATGATAGTTCTTCCGTAATTACAGACAAATAAGTATTTTCTAATTTAATTTTATCCTCAATGGTCTCAAGTTGTTTTTCTAAATCTGTCAATTCAGCAGATTTTTCCAATTTATCCAAATAATTTTGCTGATGGTTAACAGATAAAACCGTCAAATCTCCTTCAGCTTTTACCTGAACGCTTTTGGCATCTAAGAACGGAGACAGATTAACAAATTTGATAATCGTCTTGCCCTTTGTCAATTCAACCGTTTTTTTTCGAACAACTTGTGCTCCAGCAAGGAATACAGTTACTTCATTTACATCGCTTTTAATCTCTTTTTCTAAAATCTCTTGTGAGAATAGGCTGCTGAAAATCAGGCTTAAAAACAGGATGGTTATTGCTTTCATAATAATTGTTTTATATCAGGGTGCAAAACTTTAGTAAATTCCATAAATGTCTCCAAAAAATTATGCGTAACGGTTACACGCAAATGGGGCAGCCATGACATGAAACTTTGAATGAAAGTTAAAGAATATTTTACAGATATTAATCGATTAGAGGTTAAAGGTGGGAGATTATCTCAAAATCTTCAACAACATACTCATGCGATACCCTGTTCCTTAAAAAGTACATTTCTTTCCAGAGAATATCAGGTTACTTTTTTTATTTCTTCCTGGCTTGGCCCTAACGTGGAAAAAACTATTATCCTTACAATTGACATTGATCATGTTTATCTTAAAAATGAAAATTAATTATGGGTAATACTCTTGACCATTTTCGATTATTTTTTGAGCAATTTATAAGACCTAATTGAACACCATGCAAATCTTCAGTTCTATTAAAAATCGCAATGGACAGACCATTCATTTGATTTGTATCAGTAAAACCCGCAAGGGCGACTCCATTAAATATTCCGGATTTTAGATAACCTGGTGTAATAGCTATACCTTGAATTTTTTCTTCGGCAGAAATATATGCTAAACTGGAAGCAATTCCATTTATTTCTCCATCCGTGCCAACTGCTAATCCGCCAAGTGCGAATCCATTGATCGCCTTATGAGCACCTATTCCTATTCCTGATATGGTAATACCTGAGATTGCCGAATTTTCCCCATCGGCCATTGTCACCAATCCACTAATCGTCAACCCATTAATACTACCACTTGAACCAACAAATACTCCTCCCAATGTAAGTCCATACACATTATCTTTTGCTGTCCCTGTTCCAAGAATGCCAAGATTAACAGGCCCCATTTTTCCTGCCATGGGCATTACTCCTACACTGATACCATTTACAACGGCATATTCATTTCCATCAAATTTAAACCAGAAAGTAACATTCAAACCATTAATTCTTTTCACATTTTCATCAGCAAAATTTATTCGTATTCCTGTAAACTCATACGAGTTACCTAAACTTATTCCATATTTTTTTGTTGGAAAATTAAGCGATTTTTTATTGAATAGAGTGTCTTGGGCTGATAAGGAGAATTCAACAATTACTATTATAGCAATGCTAAGTGCGAGTGACTTTTTCATTTGATTTGAGTATTATATTATAACTTAATCTTTAGTCTTTTCGGTTCCTGATTATTTTTGTATTTGTTACTGTCCTGGTTTTTTCCGCAATATGCACCAGACATCTTACTGTCCGAACTGTTGAATAGTTTAACTATTTGCTGCGAAACGCATACAGGTGTTTATCCGTTCTGATATACAATACATCATCCACCGCTACCGGAGATGCACCGATCTTCTCCTTCAGCTGGTTCTGTTCCAGCAGGCTGAAATCATCCGCCGAAAGTACTGAAACTGTTCCGTTGAATGAGCAGGCATATATCCTGTTTCCGGCAAACATGGGGGAAGAAACATAGGCTCCAGGTGCTCCCAATCGCCCCTTCTTCACAACTTCACCTGTCTCCCGGTTAATCACTGTGATAAACCCACCGTTATTGATAAAGAATACATTATCTCCAACCACCAGTGGGGACGGGGTTTCGGGGGTATTGTCAGTTACTTTCCAGGTGATATCGGAGGCTGAAAGTTCACCTGATCCGGTCACCGGCAGAGCCAGCATCCCATGAGGTTCGAGATAGGGTAATATCATTTTCAGAAATGCAGCCCACTCAATACTGTCTAATGCAAGGTCTTTGTTTCCATCTAACTGCTGATAAGCCCAGTCATCGTTCAGGGGCATATCCGTCATTGGTAAATCGGTGATTTCCGGCCTGGAGTATATCATAACCGTATCGGGAATCTCAGATTGTTCCAGTTTCTGATTTTTATCGCTGTCAAAATCCCTTAGAAGATCATTAAATGAGAAATTAAGTCCATTGACCCTCTTTTCACCAAAATTTGTCCAGGCCCCCAAATACATCACATCGTCATATACAACCGGAGTAGATACCCCTGTGGTCGGTGTGGACAGCCACCATTCAGCTTTTCCTGTAAGGGTATTATATGCCACTATATTCATGTTCTGATGCATGATAAGCAGATCCTTCCATACTACTGGACTGGAGGCTCTTCCAACCAGGGATTTTATGTGCAGGGAATCATTGATGACCCACAGTGAATCACCGGTCTCACAATCCAGAGCCACAATCCTCGGCTCCCCCCACAAGTTAATATTCACAAGAACCACGCTATCCTTTACGACAGGGGAGCTTGCCCCTGCCAAATGGAATTCGACAGCCCGATGTCTGAATTCCCAGCATTTAGTACCATCTGGCTCATATGCTATAAGTCCGTATCCTGGCAGGTGTGAGAAAACCTTCTTCCCGTCACTGGCCACAGTTGGATTCGCGTAGGTATTGATCGAGTGCAGATAATAAGGCACCAAGAGTTTCACCCTGTCTTTCCATAGCATCTCCCCGTTCTCGCGGTTTATTGCAAAGGTATGAAGCATGGAATCTGCCTTATTGAAACCGGTCAGGAAGATCTTGTCGTCAACAATGCATGGTGAGGACCACCCGGGAAGAATCTCAGTTTTCCAAAGCAGGTTTGTATCAGCGTTGAAATGAATGGGAGGATCGGCATTTGCAGGAGCGATCCCTGAAGAATTAGGTCCCCTGAACTGTAGCCAGTGCATGGATTCTGAATGGAATTTGTAACGTCCACTTGAACCTGTGTCACAGGAACTCAGACTGGAGAGAAAAACAAAACACAAGACAAGTGCCATAGTAGAGGGAATGGAGGAGCAAAAGAGATGAAACTGCGATGGTGGAATATTTCCTTTCATGATTGGTAGGGTTTGGTATCTGCAATCAATTTACAACCATTTTACTTATAATCAATCAAATGTGCAGATAAATTCAATCAGAGCACTGTTGGAAAAATCGGACTGTTTGACCATGCCGGGCCGTTCTTTGATAACCATCTTATCCGGGTAGTTCTACCTTAAAAGTCACAGAGAACCGTCAATAAGTACATAGCTCGTAGTCCGGCGGGTGTAGGACTCCTCGCCGGGCCCCCGGCTTACCGGGACTAGCATTGCAGGCCGCTCAAAGTTTTTTTTATTAGGCAAAGTTGTATTCTTTAAAAAATATAAGGAATAAATCTTTTACTTCGTTTCATATAGTCTACATACTTGTCACCAAAAAATTCTTTACATTCTTTTTCGTCATTTATCGCTGTAAAATATAAAAACAGTGTTGATATTAATGAAACAATAGATAATCCAAGTGTTGGATTCTTTAATAAAATCCCCCATGTTAAAAATAACAATGAAGAATAAAGTGGATGCCTTATATATTTAAAAATCCCTTTGTCCACTAATTGAGTAGTTTGTTCAAATTCATATAATGTCTTTTTATCCCTGTTCTTATCCGGTTTTCCAATCCTTTTCATAAGAATTACTCCAGCAATAATCAAATAACCTGATATGATAAG
Organism: uncultured Bacteroidaceae bacterium; assembly: GCA_964539395.1. Classification (GTDB taxonomy): domain Bacteria; phylum Bacteroidota; class Bacteroidia; order Bacteroidales; genus M55B112. The sequence continues at coordinate 8,424 of CAZIIU010000003.1, read as the reverse complement.
AAAAATCCATGAAAATATCTGTTGGATTGAAAAAGGATCAATAAACCATCCTTTATAGTTTGAAGAAATTAACCATGCAATACACTCCCAACTCATAAATCTATAAAATCCATGAGTTTTATAGTTCGGTAAAGTCCTCCATGAAACAATTATTATTAGAATTGATAAAACTACGAAAATGATAATTCTGTCCATATATGCTAAAGTTTTTCATAGTTATTATTAATGTGTTGATAGTCAATTTACAATTTTGCCCAACGGCCCGGCGGTATGGTTAGTTGCCGATTTCGAAGCACTTTCCTTTCAAGTTACAACTACTTTTGATATAAGCTGTGCCGCTCGAATACGCACTGTACCGGCAATTAACTATACCGCTTGTTACCAGCTGGGCTTTTCTGTTTATTGTTTGATTTTGTTTAATTCATAATGTACAGTCCATTGAACTTTTCTAAGAGAATCGCTGTTTCTAAAAAGTCTCCAAAAAACAGAATTAAGTTCCTCACTATCAAAGTAAGACCAATCATCAATTAATCGGAAACCTTGATTCCAATTCTCTATTTCATCACTGTCTAGAATGCCGAATTTAAAAGTGGTTCCTTCTCCTAATTTTAACTCTTTTTTTAGTTTAAAATCCATAGACTTTTTTCGCCATCCTTTAAGCCATTTTGAATTAAACACTTCAAAAATTATTTCGGGTTTGTTCAATTTTTCCTGAAGGGTCAGAAATAACTTTTTCACATCCTGTTCAGTACAATACATAAATACTCCTTCTGCTACCAAGATTACGTGTTCTGTTTCTATTCTGCCAATCCAGTCGAATTCAAAAACGGACTGTGAAATTTGATGGTAATTTGCTTTCTCTTGAATTATTTGTTTTTTTATGTTCATTATATCGGGTAAATCCAGGTCAAATAAATGTATATTCATGTTGTCAACTCGTTCAAACCTGTTATCTAATCCGCAGCCAATATTCACGACCGTAGCATTAGGGTATTTATCAATAAATTCTGTAATATAACTGTCATATTTTTTCGCACGAAGAACTATATGCTTAACTAAATTTTTCTTGACCTTATTTTGAAACAGTTTTTTATGTAACTCTCTATCTGATTTTGAAAAATAGTTTTTAAGAATATTAAGTGTTTCAATAGAACTAATATCATTTAGAATTGGAGATGATGATGCTGCATCTATTGCATGACATTGAAGTGTCAAAAATGCTGTTTCTGAAATGTCGTTTATATTAATGTTTAGATTCATATTATTGAAAATTAATGCTGTCCACTTCTCGTGGCCTTGCTGGTAACTTGTTTATAGGGGAAATAAAGTTAAAGATAATAATTTTGTATTTGTCGGTAGGCCGACAAAAAGTGAAAAACAACAGTCGAGTAGGCAACGGCATTTCAGCCCAAGCCTACTCAACTTTTGAGGGAAATAAAAACAAATCCCAACCCTTTATGTTATACTATCAAAACCAATATCATGGAACTTGAAAAGAGAAAATGTAAACCCTGCGAGGGCGGGGTTCCGCCGCTCACAGAAGAGGAGATACTGGAATACATCACTGTTGTAGGGAGCTGGATCGTGAGGGACAACAAAAAAATTACAAGAGAATTCAGCTTTGTCAATTTCAAACACACCATGAGCTTTGTTAATGAGATCGCCCGGCTGGCTGAGGAGGAGGGGCACCACCCGGTGATGCATGTCTCATACGGCAGCGTGGAGATTGAGCTCTGGACCCATGCCATCGACGGACTCTCAGAAAATGATTTCATTATGGCCGCAAAGATCGACAGGATTTGAATCCCATCCAGATACACTTTTTGAAACACTATCGCTACGGCTGAAACTTATTTAATAATATCTATTTCGATTTGTTCATTTGATGTACTGGAAGAATTGGTCTTCTTAACCATGCCGGGCCGTTTTTTGATGTCCATCTTATCATTTTGAATGATTGATATTTGCATCAGGATCACAATTCCGGGACAGGGTGGTCAATACTTCTGTTTTATCCAATTATCCGCACCGATACCGCAATTAATTATATTTTGCTGGTGGCGGTAATGAATGAGGACTGCTGAATGACGTGAATTTTGTTATGAAAAGTGGTCTGATTTTCGTAAATTTGAATTATGAAAAACCTGAGAAATAGAGGGATTGACATTGAGATCGATGAACTGACTAACTCTATAAGGAATGTGGTTAGTGGAGATAGTTTTCCTACAGATATTTCTTTGATTACCAAGCCTGATTTAAAGACAATAACAAAAAAGAGTGGTTGGCAATTTGACTGGAAAATAGAGCTAAAGCATCCAGAAAGGGATGTTTATAAGTTGACTATAGTGAATAATCAATCCATCATTCAAGGATTAATAAGCCTTGAAATAAAATCAGATCATCTACTTATGCACCTTGTTGAAAGTGCTCCATTTAATAAGGGCAAATCAAAGGTATATTCTGGTGTGCCTGGTAATTTAGTTGCGTTTGCTTGCAAGTTATCCTTTCAGAGAGGACATGAAGGGAATGTTGCCTTTATTTCAAAAACTCAACTTATTGAACATTATAAAGAAAGTTTGGGGGCACTACACTTTGGTGGGAGGTTAATGATAATTGATACAAAAGCAGCCCTGCAATTGATTGATAAATATTATACAAATATTAGTTAAGACCATGAAAGCAAAAAAGATAGAATTGGATGTTGATTTTATTGGTACCCAAGAATCAACCTTGACAAAAGAGGAGGAAACTGCAATAAGCGAATTTATCCGGTCACGAAAAGCCAAATTAGGATCGAGTAAGAGGGCGAAACAAAAGGTAAAAGCCAGTTAAAACTGGCCATACCGCCAACAAATGCTAAACCCATTGTGGGCACAAGTTTGAAAAATCGGACTATTTGACCATGATGGGCCGATTTTTAATGACCATCTTATCATTTTGAATGATTTATACCTGCATCAGGATATCAATTCCGGCGTCGGGTGGTCAATGCTACCGTTTTTTCCACTATGTTCATTGATTCAACTTTAAAGGATTACATGAATTGCTCAATGAATGATTCCGATTTTTTGGAATAGAACTCATATGCCTCGATGCGTTTTTTCTTTGCTGCATACGCATCCTTATAAGCCTTGTTGGCAAGGTTGTGAAGATTCCTTCCTTCTTCGAGCACTTCCGCAGAAACACCAATCTGATGAAGGGGATCACTCATGTTAGGATCACTTTTTGCATTGTTAAGGGCAAGTAGATACCATTCTAGTTTTGCCAGGTCTGTTAAACTTTTTGTGTTTGCCGTTTTTTTAAGTTTTAAATGAATAATTAAAAATATTGAAGCTTTACGCAATACTTCCGTTGTTTAGATGTGTGCAGTAAACCATCACCCGGGCTGTCTAAGTCATCGGTTGAGTTGTCAAAGTCATTCATTGAGTTGTCAAAGTCTTCGATCGGGTTGTTCAAGTCATTCATCGAGTTATCAAAGGCATTCATTGAGTTGCCCAAGTCATCAATCGGGTTATCAAAGACATTAATCGTGCTGCCCAAGTCTTCGATCGTTTTGTTCAAGTCATCAATCGGGTTATCAAAGACATTAATCGTGCTGCCCAAGTCTTCGATCGTTTTGTTCAAGTCATCAATCGGGTTATCAAAGACATTAATCGTGCTGCCCAAGTCTCCGATCGTTTTGTTCAAGTCATCAATCGGGTTATCAAAGTCATTGATTGAATTGTCAAAGTCATCAATCGAGTTGGTGGAGCCTCCGTTTGAATTTATTTGGTCACGAATTGTGTTCATATAGTCATCATTTAAGATCTCCAGGTCCTGACTGATGTTGATAATGGAATCATTTAACCTCATTAAGTCACGAATCAGGATGGTATAGTCATGGCTCAAGACACTCAGGTCATGATTTACACTTGCGAAGTCACGATTCGACTTCAGATGGTCTTCATTTGACTTCACATGGTATTCCTTCAGGATCGTCAGGCCCTGATTTAAGACTGACAGGTGCTGTGTGCAGTTCACGAAGTCCCGAATGGGCATTCCATTGTTATACTTGCTGCTTACAGCGTCAGGAACTTGTGTTGAAATGGCATTTTCTTTCCTGAAGAGCAAGCCTTTTCTTTCGTTTGGAGTCGTTTTTGTTTTCATCACACTCATTTTATTTAAAAAGTAAATAGTACTAGATTTCGCTATTGCGATTGATCCGGAAGTGTTTCATGATTGCGGGAAAGTTCCTGTGTAAAAATTCCGAGTACCGTATTGAGATGTAAATTTGCCTGTACAGGGCCGGAACCAGGCTTTTCAATGTGTAATAATAAATGTGCATCGCTGCATAAATACTATTCCACATCGTTGGAATATTTTCCGGAACTGTAAAATCGCTTTTTGCTTTGAAATAATGCTTTTGCAGGGTTGGGCGAAGGCTTATTTTTGTTAGCATGTATGGCAAGGTAACCTGCTTTGGGAGCAGGGGGTCGCAGGTTCGAACCGAGGAAGAAAACCGAGCTCATGAGCGAGGAACGAGCGAATAATCCTGCTACCCCGACCAAGTATAAACGCAACAGACTAATATGTAGTTTGTTGCGTTTGTTTTTATAAATACTTTCCCCACATTTACTCCACAAATGATCTGAAACTATTTTGAGATTAGTATAGGTTTAAAAACCTATGGTTTACATTTTAGGATACAGTCCGACATGGGTTGTATCTTTTTTTTATGCCTGAGTTGAACATAGTTTGAAGTATTTGAGAAACGAGGCTAAAAATAGAGGATACAGTTCGGGGTGGGTTGTATCCTTTTTTATGTTTGCTGGTAACCTTTGTGTTCGATTTTGAGACTGATAAATATATCCCTACGCTTTTAGCTCACCGGCCGTCATTTCGATTATGAGCTTTACTTCAAAAGGTTTTCTTCTAAAAATAGTGCTGTGGCTTCTGTCATCCTGTCTCTATTTTCTTTCTTTCTAAAACCATGGCCTTCATCTTTTGCCAGCATGTACCATACAGTACCTCCATTTTCTCTTATTAACCTGACCATTTGTTCTGATTCTGAGGCTGGGACTCTCGGGTCGTTGGCGCCTTGAATAACAAAAAGAGGGATCGTTATTTTGTCAGTATGATTGGTTGGTGAAATAGATTCCAGGTACGCTCTCATCTTTGGATCTCTTTCATCTCCATATTCGGCCCTTCTAAAATCCCTCCTGTATTCTTCAGTGTTCTCCAGGAATGTTACAAAATTGCTAATACCAACTAAATCAATACCACATTTTAACTCATCGTTGTAGTTGAACATTGAAGATAGAACCATGTACCCTCCATAGGAACCTCCAATTACTCCAATTCTATCTCTGTCAAAGTCATCATTATTTTGTATCCAGTCAATAAGTTTTCCAATATCTTTCACAGAGTTCTCTCTATTGAATCCATTATCCAATTTCAAATACGTTTTTCCATAACCATCAGAACCGCGAACATTGGGAGCTATTACCGCAATTCCCAACTCGTTTGCTAAAAAGGCATAAAATGAAGAAAAGCTAGGCACATGCTGACTTTCTGGTCCTCCGTGAATTGAAATCATTACTGGTAGTTTCCCAGATTTTTGTTGTGGTTTGTATATAAATGCCGGAATCTCTCGCTTTTTACCTTCTACTTCATCATAGGTCTCATAGGTGATGAGTTCTGGTTTAGGAAATATCGATGTATTTAAACCTCCTACTTCACTGAAAGTCCAACGGGTGCTCTTATTTGAATTTAGGGAAAGTGTATAAATATCACCCGGAGTTTCAGTTGTATTTAAAACCATACCTAGCTGATCTCCATCTGAATTGAAATTCAAAGAATAAATTTGCCCAATAGGCAATTCTTCCACTGCCCTGTATTCATCGGACTCCATATCTAATATGTACAATCGACTATATCCATTTTCGTTTACAGTAAAGGCAGCTTTTGTATTTTCTGAGTTTGTGGTAAAATCAACTACATCCCAAGGAATTTCGGAGGTTAGATAATCATATTCACCTCTCTCAACATTATACTTAGCTAGAGTTGTAAACTCTCTACCCTCATTAGTTTGTATGTATATGTTCTCTCCAGTTTTGTCCCATGCTAAGGCAAAAAATATTGCTTCGCTCTCACCGTCATTGATTTGTAACAGCTCACTTTTGGAGAGGTCATAAATATAGGAATTGGACTTTGTGCTGGATAAGAATTGAATGACGATCAGTTTATTGTCATCAGGTGACCAATCTGCTACTATCCAGTATCCGCTTCCCCGGTCAATTTTTATCGATGCTTTTTTTGGCGATTCAATACTGGATACATATACATCAAAATCTTTCTTGTTTCTTCTGGTTGATGTAAATGCGAACTGATCTCCTTTGTTTGACCAATTGATTCCAAAATTCACCGATTCTCCATCACTTAACATTTCAGAATTTCTGGTTTTTAAATCATACCAATAAATCTGAGAAAACTCATTCCCTCCAATGTCTTTGGTAAAAAGAAACCCATTATATTCTTTTAATGGGCAGAAAAAGCCATTAGAAACAGGTTCTTCAAAAAACGTAATTTGATTTCTGAAGCCTCCAGGTTGATTCACTGTATGAAGTTGGTTGGTGTTTCCAAACCTGGTAGAGATCATAATACCACTACCATCAGGAAGCCAATCAGCAAGAGAAGCAGAACGGGTATTTTGATATTGCTGAATTCGTTCCCTAATTTCATCTGGAACTTCAGGAACATCTTCAAGTATCAAATTACCTACTTCTCTTCGCTCCTGCGCATAGGATAGATTAACAATTAGAACTAATATAAGTATTAGTCTTAAGTTTAGATTTTTCATGGTTTTGATATTTAATGTAGTAGTGAATTTAATCATAAAAGTCAAGTATAAGCGTAGTGATGGATTTCGAAGCAGTTCACTGTCCGCCCACCGCAAAGTTTATTTGGAGCAAAAAAGCATAATTTCAGCCTTTCAGCCCGCATTACGTTTATACAATGTAGTGGGTAGTATTTCATTCGGGTCAACCGCTTCAATTCTTCCGTTCCTAACCACAATCATCGGACTTTTCTTTTGCTTTTTGTATTCGATAAGCCTTCGATAAGTCTCTTCAAGTCCTTTGACTATTTTGTCACGTTCCTCTTTTAACTGTTCTTTAGTTCCCATGGTATTTCCTTTTTAATTCTTCCCATTGTTTAAAATTGTTAATAGTTTCTTCATTTAAAGCTCCTTCTGCTATAATTTCGTAATTATCTCCTGAATTGTTTATGTATAGCCAGTTGTCAACTTTGGCAAGAAATAAGTTGAAAAAATTCTTCAGACCACTTTTATACCTCCTCCTGATAACCTCTTCCGGAATATGGTGACCGCCTTCTTTTACTCTTGTTTCCACTCTTGAAATGGCCAATTCTTCCGAATCGAGCCAGAAAAACAAGCATGTCACCTGGTAGTCTAATTGCTTTGCTCTATCAATTAATTGAACATAGCTTCTAGTTGAAAGTGTAGTTTCAAAGGCAAAACTTTCTTCTGACTCTAACAGTTTTTTAATCCTTTTCAGCATCAACCTGCCTGCTTCAATTCCGGCTTTCTCCGGCTGAAAAGGAGAGATTCCTTTGGCAATTTCATCCGCATTGACAAATTCTTTGCAGTCGAGAATCTCCGGTAAAATAGTATATGAAGCGGTGGTTTTTCCTGCTCCGTTACAACCTGCTATGATGTATAGTTTTTTCATCTAACACAAATATACGACTTACTATGAATCTGGAGAGCTCTGCATATTACCCAAACATATTAGTATTTTATCCATCTTTTAGTCAAATAGTTACTAAAATTAGCAATAATTTCTTTGTTTTGGTATAATAGGCAGGCAGAAAGCGAAAAACAATAACCCTCCCCCAAACAATTCACCCTGCTAAAATAACCTCGAAACCCGGTTCAACCTCCCCTGTATTTGGGCAGAGAATAAAGGGAGGATTATACGAGTGGAACAACAGAATAGCCCTTTATGCCACAATCATCTTCAGTGCGCACACAATCCTACACACACTCATAGAACTGATGACTGTAACTGTCCCCTACACTTCCGATCTGCCTCTAACAAGTTTATGGGCAATTAATAATATACTGGGTAACAATACTAATAAAGAAATTCCTGAAATAAATAATACCAATCTTCTAAACTTCCAGGTATCTCTATCAAAAAGGGTAATTCCGTGCCATTTAAATACGGTTATAGTGTAGTTTCCATAAGTATGCTTCCATCCAACACCGTTTCCAGCATTTTTAAAACCGAATATACCACCATCTTTAGAATAATATAAAACTTCCTCTTCAATTTTATATAGACTAATAGTTTTGTATTCTGTCAACGTTCGTGAATTAGCCCCTTAAGGATTCGGACATAATTATAGATGAATATCTGTAATAAA
>CAZIIU010000002.1:27877-107872 GCA_964539395.1 uncultured Bacteroidaceae bacterium | reverse complement strand
AACTCGCGACCCCAACCTTGGAAGGGTTGTGCTCTACCAACTGAGCTATTCCCGCCTGTAAAGGGACCAACCTTTTAAAGAACCTTTGTGGGGAGAGAAGGATTCGAACCTCCGAAGTCGTGCGACAGCAGATTTACAGTCTGCCCCAGTTGGCCACTTTGGTATCTCCCCCATTTAAGCACGTGAGCCGATGGAGGGATTCGAACCCCCGACCTGCTGATTACAAATCAGCTGCTCTGACCAGCTGAGCTACATCGGCGTCGAATAAGTCAAAAAACTACCCTCCAAAATCGGTCTGCAAATGTATGAAATAAAAAACTATATGGCAAAATATTCTTTTTATTTTTTTACCACATGACCGATTTGGAATTCCGGGTATTAATCAGGTATGCAGAACTATAATGTATATCTCTGGTTACGTGATGCTTACGACGCTGATGATTCGGTTTTTCTTTACACTAAAAGCTGCCCAAGCAGCATTCATTTAACGATGAACTACTTCATCTGTTTGTTCTTCAATTTGTTCTTGTGTTTCAGCAATTGTCTGCGAAGTGCATCAACCGACTGATCAGTGGCCTCTTCAAATGTTTTGCATTGCTTCTTGGAAAACAGGGGATTTTTGGCAACATCAAGCTTGATCTCAACAATCTTATTCTCCCGCTCCTGTGTCTCCTTCTCCAATCTTAAAAAGACCTCTGCACCTAAAATGTCGTCATAAAAGACTTCCAGCTTATTCACTTTTTCTTCAATAAAACCTAATAGCCTGATATCTGCATCAAACTTCACTGAATGAATCTTAACGTTCATAATCACCTCCTTGATTTTATGCTCTGGGGTGAGCCTGGTTATAAATAGACTTCAATTTTTTAAAGGTATTGTGTGTGTAAACCTGGGTAGCTGCAAGATTGGCATGACCAAGTATTTCCTTGATTGCATTCAGATCTGCACCGCTGTTCAGCATGTGAGTAGCAAATGTATGTCGGAGTATGTGCGGACTTGTTTTTTCAAGTGTTGTGATCATACTGATATACTTTGTTACTATGCGGTAAATAAGTTTCGGATACACCGGCTTTCCCTTTTTCGTGAGGAATAACATGTCTGATAAATCATAGTTCACCTCCTGCCTCTTCTGCATATAGGCAGTTATCTCCTCCTCAATCTCCCTTCCCACAGGAATGAGCCTCTCCTTACGCCTCTTACCCGTGACCTTCACGACATGCTGTCCGGGGTCATATGACGAAACCTGTAATCCGGTCAGTTCGCTTCTTCGCATCCCTGTCTGATAAAGCAGGTTGATTATCAACCTGTTTCTGAGCCCGTTAAAATCATTCCCGAATTCATAGTCGTCCAGCAACCGGTTGATCCCTTTTTCATCAACAAACTGCGGAATCCGCTTGTTCATTTTTGGCTTTAATACCTTAGCTACCGGATCCGTTTCGAGCTCACCTCTCCTAATTAGAAACCTGCAATAGGAACGAAGGGAAGAGAGCTTTCTGTGAATGGTCTTTGTTGCATAACCTTGTTCCATCAGATCAACCACCCAACTCCTGATGGTCCTAAAAAACAAATCCATGCCCTCCTTGCCGTTCTTCCGGCAGAAAGCATGGTATTGGTTCAAATCGATTCTGTAGGAATTTATTGTGTTCTCTGCAAACCGCTTCCCGGTTTGCAAGTAGTCTAAAAATTCATTTACTCCGGTCATAGGCAGTAATATGCAATAACTCTGCCCGAACCCATTGCAACTAATCCTCTTCTCTTTGAAGCTTCTGAACGTAAATCGCCTTTAGCTTCTGCTGCCTCTTTTCAATAGAAGGCTTTGTAAATGCCTGCCTGTTACGCAATTCTTTTACAACACCTGTTTTCTCGAACTTTCTTTTGAATTTCTTCAGCGCCCTTTCGATGTTTTCTCCTTCTTTAACAGGAATGATGATCATAAATTTCTCCTTTTTAAATTGAGCCGCAAATGTAGATATTCAATTTCTTATTTTCAACTGTTTGAGGAAATTTTTCGAAAAAATATGCGTTACTCACCATTTTTGGTTGCAATACTGGATTCAGACTGTATCTGACAATTCAACCCTAAATATAATGAATTTTACACTTTAAATCAATAAACATACTATTTATTATTCAACTCATCGTTTTGTTGTCAGGTAAGGAGACACTTTTACAAACCGCTCCTGATCAATGATTTGATTATGCAGTAGTTCCCCGGTGTCGACAATACTGTCAGCATAAGTCCGGTAGTGGAGGATGGCATACGTTTCAGAACGGCTGAGATAGGGATGTGCAGCCAGGTCTCTGAATGATGCCCTGTTCAGATCGATCCTGCGGATTCCTGTACAATCAACCCGACAAAACTGCACTAACATGGCATATCTTGATGTGTCCATCCCATAGACCTCCATCAGCTGCTCTTCTTCATGAAAACCGCCAAGTAATTCCCTGTACCTGACAATTCTTCCCGAGTAAACCGGACCTATTCCGGGAATCATCATCAGCATGGCCGAATCAGCCTCATTTATATTTATCAGGGGGATGCTATCATTGTTGGAAAACACCTTGCTCTTCAATATTTGCATTTCTTTTTCGACTTTTAACTGTTTACTTATGAACACATAAGGCAGTATTTCTTCATATAGATGGGGATCCATTCCATAAATTTTTCCAATATCCTCAGGCTTCCTGAATACTCCCCCTGCACTCCTGTACCGTAATATATTTTCAGTTACGAAGCCAGGCAACTGCATAAGGCGAAGTGAGTCCGGGGGAATCGTATTGGGATCAAATTCAAAGAGCTTCAACTCATCAACGAATCCGCTGCCATGGGATTGCTTGGTCAGGTTTCGTTCATTTAATAATCGCTGTTTCACCTGCTTTCTCCTCTGCTCTTCTATTTCAGCGGCGTGTATAAGTTGTTCCTTCAACTCACTCATTTCAGCAATGAACTGCAGATCGGGCTCACTTCCAGGATTGGTCCGTGAGGCGAGCCAAATTCTTACCCCTATAGTAAAGGCAAGCAGTATCATGACCATCACCAGGACCCGGCGTTCACCTCTCCTGAGAAAGAAAAATTCCCGAATCAGCTTTTTCACTGTTATTCTAACTAGCAATCAATCAACCGGGATTATAATAAAACAGACAGCAGATCGTATATCACCCCGGATACTCCTCAGTGTTAATGCAGTGGGTTTATTAAATATCGGAGCAAATATTGAATTATTATCACTTTTCGCAAAGGTACTTACTACCTCAATGCATTCAGAATACCGTATATAAAAACAAGGGCAATGGCTATTGGTGCGACAAACTTCACGAGGAAAAGGTACACCGGGATAAACCTGGCCTTATTGGCACCGTCGTTGGTGAGTTCATATCTGGTTATTTTGCGCGATAGAAACCATCCAACAAACAGAACGATGAACAGCCCGCCCAATGGCAATAAAACATTGGCTGTAGAAAAATTCAGAAATCCGAATATGCCGGTAAAAAAAACACTCAAAACACCCAGAATTGAAACAGAAGATACTGCGCTGATTGTAGCTCTTCTGCGTGTAAGTCTGAGCTCCTCGGAAAAATAGGTAACAATCACTTCCAGCACTGAAATTGTGGAGGTGAGTGCCGCAACAGCCAGCAGCACAAAAAACATGGTCGAAAGAATCTGACCGCCGGGCAGGCTTGACAAAATACTTGGCAGTGTGATAAACACAAGGCCCTCATCTGCCAGTTGTGTTACATCAAGCTCCTGCACATCAGACAGGGCGAATATCGCAGGAAAGATGGCAATACCTGCCAGCACCGCGATAAAGGTATCTGCACCCGCAACAGAGAGAGCTGTAGAACCAAGCCGTTCCTTCTTTTTAATGTAGGAACCATAGGTAATTAAAGTTCCCATTCCTATACTAAGCGAAAAGAATGCCTGTCCAAGCGCCTTAAGAATCACCTCAGGTGTGATCTTGCTGAATTCGGGTTTAAAAAGAAATTTCACACCTCTGAAGGAGTTGGGCAGTGTAAGCACGTAAATGGCCATTACAATGAGCATAAGCAATAGAAGCGGCATCAGTATTTTTGTATACTTTTCAATACCGTTCCTGATACCGGCGATCACAACCCACCCAGTAAGTGCCATAAAAACAACAAACCAGAGCAGGGGACGATAAGAGTCGTACCTGAAGCTTTCAAACATTGTTTTCAACTCAACAGGGTCCTTATGAGCGAGGTGACCAAGCAGCGATTGATAGATATATTCCAGGGTCCAGCCGGACACAACCGTATAGAAGGCGAGGATCATAAACGCTGCTACCACACCCATCAGTCCAACTAAAAACCAGGGTTTTCCCGGCGCCATCAGACTGAAGGCCCCTACCGGGTTACGCTGCGCTGACCTGCCAATAATGAATTCAGAGATCATCACAGGCAAACCGATGATCAGGATACATAAAAGGTAGATCATCAGGAAAGCCCCTCCCCCGTTCACCCCTGTCTCATAAGGAAAACGCCATATATTGCCCAGTCCGATCGCCGAACCTGCTGCAGCGGCGATCACACCAAACTTTGAGGTAAAACTATCACGGGGTGAAGAACTTCCCTGATTCATTGATCCTCGGATAAACCATGAATGCTAAAGCCTGTCCACGCAGTTCAGGTCCTCAAAAGCAACCTTCAGTCTTTCGATAATGGCCTTTTCTCCCTCTCTAAGCCATACACGTGGATCATATTTCTTCTTATTCGGTTTGTCCTCTCCGTCGGGGTTGCCTATTTGTCCCTGCAGGTAGTCATGATTAGCTGCTTCATAGGCACGAATTCCGTCCCAGAATGCCCATTGTGTGTCAGTATCAATGTTCATTTTAATTACTCCATAACTGATCGCCTCCCGGATCTCTTCCTGAGTTGACCCCGATCCTCCATGAAAAACAAAATTAACGGGCTTCTCTTCTGTGCCATATTTCTCCTGAATGAATTTTTGCGAATTATCTAGAATCTTTGGAGTAAGCTTTACATTGCCAGGCTTGTATACACCATGCACATTACCAAATGAAGCAGCAATTGTAAACCGGTTACTCACTTTGCTCAACTCCTCGTAGGCGTAGGCAACCTCTTCCGGCTGTGTGTACAGCATGGAAGTATCAACTCCTGTATTATCGACTCCATCCTCTTCACCGCCTGTAACACCCAGTTCAATCTCCAGTGTCATTCCTATCTTGTCCATCCTTTTGAGGTAATCCTTGCAGATTGCAATATTCTCATTCAGTGGCTCTTCAGAAAGATCAAGCATATGTGAACTGAACAGTGGCTTTCCATAACGCTTATAGTGCTTCTCGCCGGCTTCGAGCAACCCGTCTATCCATGGCAGCAGCTTTTTTGCTGCATGATCAGTATGAAGGATCACTGGCACACCATACATCTCTGCCATATAGTGTACATGCTTTGCACCGGATACTGTGCCAGCAATTGCCGCACGCTCATTCTCATTTGAGAGCCCTTTACCGGCATAGAATACACCACCACCGTTTGAAAACTGGATCATTACCGGTGCGCTCACAACCTTCGACGCCTCAAGCACTGCATTAATACTGTTTGTTCCCACAACATTCACTGCAGGAAGTGCATACTGGTTCTTCTTTGCAATAGCTAATAGCTTCTGGTAATCATCTCCCGTTACAACACCTGGTTGAATAACGTCTAAAATTTTTTCTGCCATGATTTCTAATAAAATATGAGGTTTGATAATATGAAGCACAAAATTAACTAAAAAAAGTGAATGAACAGAGAAAAGTGTGGGTCATTTCCAAAGGGATTGTTTTTCCCGGTAACCAATTTGTAACCCTGTTATAGATGCAGAAAAAAACGTATAATCGCAAAAGGTCAGAATGGATAACCGATTGCAAAATTATAACCAAGATCATTCCACTTAAGATCGGTCTGAGCAGGTACCCAGCGATTGCCTTCAGGGAAGGAGGGATCGACCAGTGGTATACCAAGGTCAAACCTGAAAATAAAAAAATTGAAATCAAACCGGAACCCAAATCCTGTGCCAACGGCAATTTCCCTGTAAAACCGCTTTGGATCAAACAAAGCGCCCTGCCTGTCGTCCTCTGCTGAAAGTGACCAGATATTCCCGGCATCCAGGAAAAGGGCACCTTCAAGCTTCCAAAACAGATCGAACCTGTATTCAATATTCAATTCGATCTTCAGATCCGATGTCTGGTTGGGATACTTTGATATAGTATCACCCTCAAAAGAACCAGGTCCAAGATTCTTGACCCTCCAGGCCCTGATACTATTTGCACCACCTCCGAAAAATTGCTTTTCAAAAGGAATGGCAGTTGAGTTCAGGTAAGGTAGTGCCATTCCTAAAAAACCACGGTATACCAGACTGGCACCCTCCCCCCGGTAGTCGTAGTGACGAAAATCCACATCCGTTCTGAAGTATTGTGCATAATCAACTCCAAATAATTGAAAAACAGCATTATTGTCAGGGTTACCGATCAGCCGGTAGATCGCATACATCAGGTTACCTGCAGTCTCAAGCCCAAATCGGACATATTGAAAATCCCCGGGTTTATTAATCCGCTGGTTACTATATACAAGCCGGTAGCGTTGATCGGTAATGAAGTGCGGCAGATAGCTGTAATACAAATATGTTCCCTCCAGCCAATCCCTGAATTCATCCTCAAGTAAAGGTGTGTTGATCAAACTGATCTCAATAGGATAAACTGTATGAGTTACAAACCTGTTCCCCCTCCATTGGTAACCAAAACTTCCCCTGAAAGTGGTTCTGGTATAATCGGGCCGTTTCTGAAAATTGTAGGACAGGTTTAAATTGGTCTCCGGATTATACTTCCTGATAAACTGATCGGTTTTGAATGGCAAAATAAACTGAGGAAGATTAACCCTCGCCTCAACACCCAGCTCCTGCATCGTGCCAAACTGATCTAAAGGTTTACCCGGATTCTCAGACAGGGTTTCAATGGCCCCCAGTAAGGTGAGATCGAAACGCTCCGAACCCCCGAACAAATTTCTGTGCTGGTAGCTCAAATTACCTGCTGCACCAATATTCCCGCCAGATGTGGTTCCTTCAATACCACCGGAAAAAGCCTGCTTAACAGCCGGTAACATCCTGATCTCGCAGTTTAATATGTTATCCGGTCCCTCAACAGGTATAAAACTAACATCAACAAGCCGAAACACACTCAAAGCCGTAAGATTCCGGTAGGTCTGTTGAACCCTCCGCTGGTTGTAAAGTTTCCCAGGCATTATGTAGTTCTTCTGCGTGATCAGCTGATGCTTTATTCTGAACCCGGAATCACTTATAACATGCACCTGGTTATAGCTGGAGGTGTCGGTTTTTCCTACAGCCACACTTTCAGCTAGTCCTGTAATATCCGAATTGGTTTTCATGAATACATCTCCAATCGTGTAGGTCGGATGCTTTGTAGTTATCAGATTTCCCATCCTGTCCCTCGAAGGATAATTCCTTACTCCCAATGTTACATCAACCTCCCGTTTTCCCAATGTGCTGTCAACCTGGTAATAGATGAAATCTCTCGAAAAGTTGTAGTATCCCCTGTTCCTCAGGATCTCCTCAATGCGGACATTTTCGGCCCGGAAATTCTCTACGTTATACTGTTCTCCCTCTTTAAGGATAAAGGGAACCGAATCATTCATAATGTATTCCGAAAGCGTGGCATCTTCAAGAAAATAATTGATATTCCTTATATAATAAGGGCTACCCGGTTCGATCCTGTAAATGACACTGACTTTCCTGTTATGTATTAAGGTCGTATCATTTATACGTGCATCGAAATAACCCCGGTTGAATAAAAACATCTCCAGCTGTTGCACTGTATTTGCCTGCAGGTCTTCATTGTAAACCACCGGTGGCTCCCCGATGTTCCTTAACCATCGGCTCAACCCACTGTCTTTATCTTTGCCTGAAAGATTGTATAAGCTCAGCCAAAATTTCCAGCCAAGCACTCTTTTATTAGGCTTCTGTTTCACATAATTCCTGTATTCATCCTTTGGAATCTTGCTTTCTGTATCCTCAATCCTGTAACGGTGAAGAAGATATTGATCTTCCTCAAAGTATTTTGCCGGGGAACATGACTGTATTGCCGAGATGACAGTGAGCAGAATGATGAAAGGTATGACAGTTCTTAGTATGGTCAATTCGCAGGTGTTTCCATTAAACAATTATAATCATAAGGTTGTACATTGAAACCTGTGTAAAAGTAGTAATTTTAAATGTACTCCCGCACAGGCAGTTTTCATACTAATCAACAGCTCAGACATGAATTATTTTCCTTATTCTCACCTGAATGTACCAATTGTTTTGTGTAAGTTTAAAGCATGATTTCAATCAGCCGTAAAAAAATGATTATATCTCTGAAAAACAAAAAACAGAGAGATATACAGGGATTGTTTATTCTTGAGGGTGACAAGATTATATCTGATCTGTTAATCTCGGGGGAACTCAACCTGAACAATACAGTTTTTATTTGTGCCACTAGCGAATGGTTGGGCAATTGGAAACAAACTTTCTCAAATTTGCTGGAAAATGCGGTCATTGCCGAGGGGGATGAACTAAAAAAGCTGTCTTCATTTCAGACACCACCGTTAGTTATGGCTGTTGTAAAGAAACCGGTGTACACATTTGAACCTGCCTCCCTTAAAGAGGATATTTCACTGGCATTTGACCAGGTGAGAGATCCCGGGAATCTTGGTACAATCATCAGAACGGCCGATTGGTTCGGAATCAGGAACATCTATTGTAACATAGGAAGTGTCGACCATTACAACAATAAGGCAGTACAGGCATCCATGGGCAGCGTGATGCGCGTGAGGGTGTATTATACCGACCTTCAGGATCTTTTTAGCCATGCAGCCCGGTTAAAGGTTCCGGTATATGGTGCAACAATGGATGGAAATGACCTTTTCGACACACCTGTAAAAGCACCTGGAGTGATCCTGTTTGGCAATGAATCTGCCGGGATTGATCCAGCGTATGACTCTTTTATTAAAATGAAATTACGTATACCATCCTACCAGGCTGAAATGACTTCTGTTGAATCGCTGAATATTGCCTCCGCTGTAGCAGTTATATGTTCTGAATTGCGTAGAAGAAAGCGCTAAATAGTTGTATAGAGAGAGGTTAAAACACTGATCATGAACATGTTAATCAGCAACGAAAAAAGTGACATGAAACTGATGTGCTGACGAATCGGGAGTGGCAGAAGGACAGAACTTAGGGCTACTCAAAATGAAAATTAAGCATCACCAGGTATGATCTTAGTCCCAGTATGGAATTAGCATAATATTCCTGGCCCGGAAAAGGATTATCTGTAACCATCATGTTCCTCAACCCAATTGCGAGCTTCAGCTCAGTTGAGTATTTGAAATACTGCAGGTAATGATCGATGCCGAAACCCATCTCCAGGTACACATCACTCCTTTTGATCAGTATCCTGTCATTCTTTTCAGTATCATATTTGCCACGAGCCGACATATCAATCCTGTAACTCATTCCCCCAACCACATATGGCCTGTAGTTATTGACTCTTTCCGAACGGTATTTCAGAAGCAGCGGAAAATCAAGAAAACTGGAGCCCAACGTCATCTTTCGGTCCAGCACCCATGTACCAGGGTCATAATAGGCAAATTGCCTTGATCCCAGATTAATGCCAGGAAGAAAACGGAGGTTCCAGTAATCGGAAAGTCTCAGATCCGATACAATGTTAACCTGAAATCCCGCCGGTTGAAAGCCGGCTACATCGGCATGCAGGTAATTCGTTGCAGCTGTGTTCCTCCTGATTGAATAGTCCATCGAATTCAGTCCCACAGTGAAACCCCAGTGAAGTTTCTTATAATCAAATGCAGGCAGATTACGTGGCCGCTTCTCCTGTGCACTCAGAAGTGAAACCGACAGCAACAGGATCAACAGTATGGAGGTGTATCTTTGCATATTCAATTAACGTCCAAAGATAATAAATAGTATAAACCCCATCTCAAAGGGTTTTTATAATTCAGGATCAGGAAATAATCAGGTCATTGCCAGGATAAATGAAAATGAGGTGTCTGACTGCAGGCAAGAACTACCTGTCATCCTCCAGGAGATCGCTAAGAGCATCTTCAAATTCCCTTGCATAATCGGTAATAAAGCCATAAGAGCTATCATCGATTCTTAACTCCTGTTTGGTGATGTGCCCCAGGGCTGAAAACGGGAAATCCTGCTCCATCATGAAATCCAGAAATGCTGTTTCACTTTCCGCGGAAACGCTAACAACTACTCTGCTCTGCGACTCTCCGAATAAAAATGCATCAGTCCTGACCTCTGCTGGAGAGGTGATGTCAAAACCCAGATTAGCGGGCAGGCAGCACTCCACCAGTGCCACAAAGAGTCCGCCAAGTGAAACATCATGTGCTGAAACAACAAGTCCGCTTTTTATCAGGTCACCTACAATCTGCTGCATTCTTAACTCAAGGTCGGGATCAAACTCCGGTGCAGCGGTCTCCTCAATCAGATGCATTGCTGCCAGGTATTCAGACCCTGAGATATCACTGTCCGATCTTCCGATCAGGTAAATCATGTCTCCTTTCTTCCTAAATCCAACAGAAATCATATCGACATGACTGTCAATGATTCCGATCATCCCGATAACGGGAGTTGGATGCACTGATGTGGTAATTCCCCTTTGATGAGTAACATTGTTAAAACTTACATTACCTGCTATAACAGGTATACCCATCATTTCTGCCATTTTCCTGATGCCTTTGACACATTCTGTAAAGTCATGATAAACATGCAGATCGGAAGGCTCCCCAAAATTCAGACCATTGGCCAGGGCAACAGGTTTACCCCCGGAGCAGACTATATTCCGCGCAGCCTCTGTGACAGCGATCATGGTGCCTTTACGGGGCTCCCTTCGTACATACCTTGAATTTCCGTCTACACTAAGAGCAATCAGCTTTTTGCTGCCCGGTATATTCACAATACCTGCATCAGAAGGAAAAAAGGATTCCATATTCGATAGCCCGGCCATGGTATCAAATTGCTCGTAGACATACCTCCTGGAGGCAATGTTCGGATGTGTGATCATCGATCGGGCGACCTCCCTCAGATCACCTGGAAATGGAACTTCATCGGCGCTGATTTTTACCACTTTACGTTCAGGATCTTTCATATTCCTGATATACACAGGTGCACCCCCTCCACGTACCAGTACCGATACCGGAAGATCGCAAAGCAGTTCTCCGTCGTAAGTAACCATGATTCTTTCCGTATCAGTTACCTTTCCGATCTCTGCACAGAGTATATCCCATTTACCGGTGATCTTTCTCACATGGTCGAGATTATTCCGGGCAACCGAGATGAGCATCTGTTCCTGCGACTCTGACAACAGAATCCCGACAGGATCCAGGTCATCCCGGGCAACAGGTATCTGACCAACCTGCAGGTCAACCCCCAGTGAACCACGAAAGGCCATCTCAGCTGCTGCACAGAACACTCCCCCTGCACCAATATCCTGCATCCCGGCAATTATTCCCGATTCGTTCATCTCCATGACACATTCGTACAAAAGCCTTCCCGAATGGGGATCAGCAAGTTCAGTTTCGGGTATCAGATGCCTGGTCTCTCCCGAGAAGGGTGTTGATGCAAATCCTGCACCATGCACGCCACTACCTGATGTTTTTCTGCCAATCAGTAATAGAATATTACCCGCCTTCCTGAAGGATGCCTTAATGATTCGGTTCTTTTTAACCAGGCCGATAGCCATCAGGTTCAGCAAGGGATTGGACGAATAGCTTTCGTCAAATAATATCTCCCCGCCAACCACCGGTATTCCAAAATTATTGGAATAGCTACCCAGGGCACTAATCACTTTTCTGACGAGATCACGGATCTTTTTCTCCCTAGGGTTGCCAAACCGAAGGATGTTCATCTGGGCAACCGGTTGAGCTCCCATGCAGATCAGATCACGAAAGACGTTTCCCACTCCTACAGCAGCCTCTCCCGGGTTAACAGCAGTGGGATGGTTGTGCGATTCAATTTTTATCACACAGGCAAGGTCATCATCCAGCTCAATGATACCGGCATTTTCTTCCCTCGCAGGTACGATAATCCCATCAGCCTTTATAGGAAGTTCGTCCAGCCATTTGACCGAACTCTTGTAAGAGATGTGTTCCGACCACATCGCTGCGAACATGTTTAACTCAAAATCATTTGGACTTCTTCCAAGAAGTTTTTCAATGGAATAACACTCATCGGCTGTCAGGAAACTCCGGGCCTGCTCCCTTCGGGTTTCCTTAACTGTTCGGGTCTCTTTGATAGGTCTCACATTTTTTTCATGAAGATATTGAAAAAAAAGGAATTGATCCAACACATTTGCAATAAAAACCGGGAATCAGAATCCAATTGTTCCACGTTTCCCTTCTATTTCTTCTCCGCGTGAGCACCTGATAAAAATGAATATGCCCGCGTCACTGTTGAAAGTTTACCCGGCACATATGTCCCTGAATTATTTATTATACATTTGTAATACAACTTCAAATATTTTGAATATGATTGCTTTAATTACAGGCGCAACAGCAGGTATCGGCAGGGCCACAGCGAAGATTCTGGCTGCAAACAGATACGATATGATCATTACCGGCCGGCGGAAGGAATTGCTCCAGGCCATTGAAAAAGAGATCAGGTCCAACACAGACGCCGATGTTCTATCGCTCTCTTTCGACGTGAGAAACAATATGGAAGTGGTACACCATCTCACAACGCTGAAGGGTAAATGGCAAAAGATCGATGTGCTGGTAAATAATGCAGGACTTGCCTCCGGGCTTAGTCCTATTCATGAGGGCGATAATGACGATTGGGAAACGATGATAGATACCAATGTTAAAGGATTACTGTATGTAACCCGCGTAATTACACCTGGAATGGTTGAGCGGGGATCGGGACATATTGTAAATATCGGTTCAATCGCTGCAAAGGAGGTGTATGAGAAAGGGAATGTATACTGCGCTACCAAGCATGCCGTCGACGCCCTTAACAGGGGAATGCGAATCGATCTGGTAGAGCACAATATCAGGGTAACTGCCATTCACCCGGGCGCTGTTGAGACAGAATTCTCACTTGTCAGGTTTCATGGCAACAAGGAGAGAGCTGAAAAGGTATATGAGGGGTTCACTCCACTATATGAAAACGATATTGCCGAAGCGGTCCTGTTTGCAGTCACCCGACCACCACATGTAAATATCAATGAGCTGGTGATCATGCCAACCGCTCAGGCAAACAGCTCAAAAACAGTGAAAAACCCGACGAATTAAGCAGGATTAAAAAGTACCTCTTTTGGTTATAGATGCTCATCTCCATATAGGCTTGAATAAGTGGACGGAATCGTCTCTGTTCGACTACCTCGACCAGAACGGGATTGAAAAGGCGTGGATTCTTACATGGGATGAACACAACCCCATAGTACCGGCTTATTACCAGTCGCTCGACATAACAGAAGTAAAAAGAGTCTTTAAAAAGCATCCCGACCGGATCGTCCCTTTCTATGCACCCGATCCGTCGCGGCACGACTGGAAAGCACGTTTATCCGATTGTCTGAACGAAGGATTTGCTGGATGCGGTGAACTGAAGGTACCCCTTAACTGGAACGATCCAAAGTTGGTACCCCTGCTGGATTTTCTCGATCAGAACAGACTACCGTTAATCTTTCACATGGAACGCGCACGCAATATATTCATTCCGAAAAGGGATCGAGGCGCAGACTGGCTCTTTAAACGGTTGATCAATGAAAGGTTTAACGGAAAGTCTGCCCATCTAATCGAAAAGGTCAGCGAAAAAACCGGAATACTGAAAGGATATCTTGATAGCAGGATGGTTCATTTCCCGGGTTACCTCAATGGATTTGACTCACTGGAGGAGGCACTGAAACAGTACCGTTCCATCCAGTTCATCGCTCACGGTCCACACATCTGGAACCATTTCTCAGTCCCCCAAAAAGAATATCTTTTCCACCAGACAGGTAAAACGGGAGGGAAGGGCGAAACCTGGAGACTTATGGAACAATACGACAATCTTTCGTGCGACTTATCGGGCTACAGCGGATTCAATGCTTTAAAGCGGGATCGTTCCTTCACACTGGCATTCCTCAATTCAATGCATAAAAAGCTACTGTTTGGCACCGACAATAACGGACCCGATTTACAGTCATTCCTTAATGAGCTGGATATTGAGAAGGAGAAGCTGGACAATATTTTCCACAGGAATGCCAATGCTATTGCTGGCAATTAAGCTTTCCCCGGTCACCTGTTTGACCGTTTTTTTCTACATTTGTCCATCAATCATCATTCAAATGGAATATGTATACACCAGAATACCTGAAACAGTTTACCATTAAGGTTTTTGAAAAAATGGGCTGCAGCAAACAGGATGCTGTTGCCGCCACAAAAGTATTTATCGCAGCAGAGCTGAACGGACTACCATCCCACGGGATGTTGCGGATCAAGGATTATTTCGAGTTATGGCGGGCCGGACGCATCAACGTGAAGCCGAATATCAGGATAGTACATGAGACGCCAAGCACAGCAGTGGTGGATGGCGATGGTGCCATTGGAATGATCGCTGCCACACGATCCATGGAGATCGCAATTGAAAAAGCGAATAATGCCGGAACAGGATGGGTTTCGACGCGCGGCTCCAACCACTATGGCATTGCCGGTTACTATTCCATGCTGGCACTTGAACATGATATGATCGGAATCAGTATGACAATCGCCAATCCGGTGGTCGCACCCACCTGGTCGGTCTCCAAAATGCTGGGAACCAATCCGATCGCTGTGGCTATACCCTCCAAATCCTACCCTCCAGTAGTAGCGGATTTTTCAACAACACCTATTGCACGGGGCAAGCTTGCGGTCGCAGGGAAGAAGGGTGAAAAGGTGCCCTATGGCTATGTGCAGGATAAGCACGGTGTTCCTTCAGATAACCCCGATATACTTATGGAAGGTGGATCGATGGTAACGCTGGGTGGAAGCTACGAGCACGGAAGTCACAAGGGCTACTGCCTGAGTGCCATTGTCGATATCTTCTCATGTGTTCTGTCGGGTGCCAATTTCGGACCCTTCTGTCCGCCCTCTGTGGCATATCTTCCTGTGCTGAAAGAAAGGGTTGGCGAGGGAACAGGACATTTTTTCGGTGCGATGCGTGTGGATGCATTTCAGAAAAAGGAGGCTTTCCTGTCGCAGATGGACAAGTGGATCGAAACTTTCAGAAGTGCAAAACCTGCTAAGGGATACGAACGCGTGCTGATACCTGGCGACCCGGAACGTGAAAACCGCGAACGGATCAGCAAGGAGGGAATTAAGATCATCGAGCCGATCCAGAAAGAAATGAAGGAGATCGCAGATTTTCTGGGAGTTGATTTTGAAATCAGGCAGTAAAAACAACCCTCATTTGTAAAGTAATTCATTATTTTTGTTCTGTTAATTGTTTTACTGAAAGAAACAATTAAACAGGACAGGCACCTGTTGTAGAAATCCATTTTTTAATCCCATTCCCTATGAAATTACTAACAGAACATCGAACAATCAGAAAATACAAAGAAAATGACATACCGGACGAAATGTTAAACAGGATTCTGTTCGCGGGCACCCGGGCCTCAACTACAGGGAACATGCAGGTTTACAGCGTTATTATAACCCGTAGTAAGGAGATGAAGGAGAAACTATCTCCCTGCCATTTTAACCAGCCAATGGTAAAAGAGGCTCCTGTAATGCTTACTTTTTGTGCAGATTTCAACCGTTTCAGTAAATGGTGCAAACTGCGAAAAGCCGAACCGGGATATAATAACTTCCTCTCTTTTGTCACCGCAGCCATAGATGCACTGTTGGTGGCCCAGAATATTTGCACTGCAGCAGAAAACGAAGGACTGGGAATATGTTATCTTGGAACAACAACATATATGGCTGACAAGATTATTGATATTCTGAAACTCCCTCCCGGAGTAGTCCCGGTGACGACCATTACACTGGGATATCCGGCAGAAGATCCGGCACTTACCGACCGGCTGCCACTCGAAGCCGTTGTTCACCTTGAAAAATACAGGGATTACACAAGTGCTGATATTGACAGATACTATAAAGAAAAGGAATCATTGGATTCAAACAGGCAGTTTATAGAGGAAAACGACCTGGAGACACTGGCACAGGTTTTTACCAATGTGCGCTACAAAAAATCCGATAATGAAGTGTTCTCTGAAAAACTATTGAGTGTGCTGAAAAAACAGGGTTTCATGGATAGCTGAACACTTCTGCAAAGAATACCACGTATTGATAGAGGTACATTCATTTAGCTTTGCTTCTTTTCTAAGGCAGTATTATTTGAACATATTCGGTTTTGTTCTGTTTTTTTATATGCAATAATATTTTATATTTGTACCAAGTTGTCAGAATTAAAATTATGCATTATGAAACGAGCAGCAGCTATAATCGTTTTGGTATTTACAGTCGGACTGATCATGAGTTCGTGCAACAGGGAAGTTTGTCCGGCAATGTCGGAACAGCCCGCTGAAACCGTTCAAAACCCGCAGGCATAATCATATTGGGGGAACAATAATCCCTCTGCGATATGACTTAAAGATTTACCCCGCGGTAGATCTTTTTTTATGGATAAACTTTAGGTTCTTTATTTCGTTATACATATATATATTTTTGGATATATACAGCATGTTCGCTTCAGATTCTGATTTTTTTTACGGGACAGAGTTGTTAAGAAATAAAGCGGAAAGCTGCTACGGGCTAAGATCTCTCATTAATGGAAAAGGTTATGAGGGACTGAACTGATAACTTAACCGGAATTTTATTGTTATAACACGAACAGATTGAACACCAGGCATATAATACTGTTAATTATACTTTCTCCTGCAGCAATTGCTAGCGGACAGGGCGTGATCAGTGACCAGCCCAGGATGCTTTTTAACAATGAACAAACCATTGGCCTTTTCCTTAATAGCAATGGAGTTGGTGCTGACTACCGTTTCTCAAAATACATCAAAGCCACGCAAGACAGAATATTTCAGGCATCTTTCAACTATGTAAAGCACCCCAAGGAGTATAAATCAGTTGTTCCGTACGATTTTTATACACGAAGGTATGTTTATGGAAAAGAGAACCTCTTCTGGGAATTAAAAGGACTGATAGGAAACCAGCAAGAATTATTCAGAAAATATGACCTCTCGTCTGTCTCAATAAAAATGGCATACAGCGGGGGGGTCTCTCTAGGATTTCAAAAACCTATCTACTACGAGATTATAACTATTAGTCCAAACTTCGATATCCTGTCCCGGGAAGAGAAAAAATTCGATCCGGCTATACACCACTATAACTATGGAGGCACTGCTTCCTTTACCAAGGGATTTGATGAACTAAAGATAATCCCGGGTATTACAGTCAATACAGGCCTCATTTTTGAATACAGTGAAAGGGAGCCCATGATCCATGCCCTCGAGACGGGCATGAGTCTCACGGTATACCCAAAAGACATTAACATAATGGCCACCGAAGAGAACAACTTCTTCTTTTTCAACTTCTTTATAGGATACCGCTTCGGCACAATGATCGACATCAGCGATGCAGCCAGGGCAAAAACACGCAAGGAGCGACGTGAGGAACGCCGTATGGGACAACCCCAGATACCACTGCTCCACATGCTCCATCCATAACATGCAAGAATTTTGCTTGTTGAACCGGCATTAATAAACTCCCTGCAACTCCATTGCATTTGTCCTTAAATACAGCCCTATATTTTCATACATTTGCAGTATGGGCCATATGCCGGTTATCATTGGATTACTAACCATGGTTAGTAATTTCTTAACATTCAAATTGTCATTATAACTTTGCCGGATGGTGATTATTTCTTATCTTTGCACTTTCAAAATATGAGGCATTAAACATTTGTTGTTCAACTAATAGTTATATAAATCATGGGAAAAATTAAAGTTGCCATTAATGGCTTCGGTCGCATCGGCCGTAATGTATTCAAACTCGCATTGGAGAGAGATGACCTCGTAGTAGTAGGAATTAATGACCTTACCGATAACAAGACGCTTGCCCACCTGCTCAGGTATGACTCCACGCAGGGGCAGTATCCTGGTGTTTCGTATGACGATGAGAACATCATAGTAAATGGTGTAAAATATTTCGTATCCGCGGAAAAAAGTCCTGCGAACATTCCATGGAAAGAGACTCCCGATGTAGTGATAGAGTCTACAGGTGTATTTCGTGCAAAGGAAAGTGCAAAAGGAGGATATGGAGACCACCTTAAAAACGGGGCGAAGAAGGTTATCCTTACAGTACCTTCCAAGGATGCCATCGACAATATGATTGTACTTGGTGTAAACGATGACGCGTTAAGGGCTTCTGATGTGTGTGTTTCAAATGCTTCATGTACCACCAACTGTCTGGCCCCTGTGGTAAAAGTGTTAAATGATACTTTTGGTGTTGAAAACGGACTCATGACCACGATCCATTCCTATACCAACGATCAGGCTATCCTCGATATGCCGCACAGTGACCTGCGCAGGGCAAGATCAGCCGCTGTTTCACAGATCCCGACTACAACTGGTGCTGCAAAGGCAGTTGGGAAAGTGATCCCCGAGCTGAATGGTAAGCTTGATGGTATGGCTATCAGGGTACCAACCCCGACCGGTTCGTGTGTCGACCTCGTGGCCAACCTTAAAAGGGAGGTTACAGTTGATGAGGTGAATGCTGCTATGAAGAAGGCCGCTGAAGGACCAATGAAAGGAATACTTGAATATACTGAGGACCCGATCGTATCGGTCGACATTATACATAATGCACATTCGTCCATATTCGATGCTCTGTCGACCATGGTAAATGGCAAGACCGTAAAGGTTCTTTCCTGGTATGACAATGAATGGGGGTATTCTGCAAGGGTAGTTGACCTGATACCCATAATGTTTGCATAATTTAACTTGTAGTAATTGTATTATTGGTCCTGCCGTAATACAAAATAAAAAAGCCGTCTTTCAGACGGCTTTTTTATTTTGCTGCTGTATCTGTGTAATAGTTGACTCTAAAGCATTGCTCTTCTGATTTCCGAGCTTCAACATCAATAAAACTCTATTATCTCAAAAGGAATCTGCATAGTCTGTTCGTAGTGCTGTCCCAACTCCTGGATAGATTCATCACCCTCCTCGAAATACCATTTCACAAGCACATTCCGGCCTTTGTTGTAGTTTTCCTTGATTATCCGCAAAAGTTCAAGCATATACTTCGAAGAGCCACTGTTAATATATTCAAGTTTGACATTCATGACAGTCTCATCTTTCGGATCCAGGAAATAGTCATTCAACCAATCAAGCAGTTTTTCATAAAACTCCCCCGGGTCTTCCGGAATTGAGCGTCCCTCAATATTCAGTTCACCTTTAGAGGCGATAAATTCCACCTCTGGTGAATTAAATGTCTTCTTAAGATATATATCCTCCATAACAGAAATCCCGTTTATTCATGTCGCAATGCAATGATCGGATCAAGTCCGGATGCCTTCCTGGCTGGTATAACTCCCGACAAAAGTCCAACTACAAAACAAACCAGCACCCCCATTATAATCCAGCTCCACGGAATAATAAAACTTGTTCCAATTGCCAAAGATACACCATTTCCAATTAAAATTCCTAAAATTATTCCAACAACACCGCCAATCTGCCCTATAACAATCGCTTCATATAAAAACTGACGTCTGATCATCATCGATTTGGCCCCCAGTGCCTTGCGCGTCCCGATTTCCCTGGTACGTTCAGTAACCGAAACCAGCATGATATTCATCAATCCGATTCCTGCTCCAAGTAGTGTAATGATTCCAATGGCCACTGCAGTAAAGCGAACAAATTTCAGGTTTTCCAAAAGCATCTGCGACAACTGGTCACTGCTGGTAATATTGAAGTCACTCTCATCACCAGGATCCAGTCCCCTGACGAGCCTGAATACTCCTTCAGCCTCCGACATAGCCAGGTCCATCAGCATCGGGTCATAAGCTCTGACACTAATGTTATAATTCATGGATGGCCTGGAAAAATACTGGCGGACATTGGTATAGGGCAGAAGGCACAACCTGTCTGACCCCATTCCCATGGATGTTCCCCGGGACTCCAGCACTCCGATTACCCTGTACCTTCCGTTTCCAATGATGAGAAACCTGTTTAAAGGATCTTCCATTTCTTCAAACGCAGCTTCTGCCACATTGCTTCCGATGATTGCAACCGGTTCACCATTCATAATATCGGAAGAGTTAAAATTCCTGCCCCTGGCTACCTGGTAACCTGCTGTAAAAACATACCCTTCATCCACGCCCATGATACGCACATTGGGATTGGACCTGTAGTCGCGGTACTTTATCACGGCATTACCCGATGCCCATGTCTGTATTGCAATTTCTGCCGGAAAACTGAATCTTTGTTTGAATTCTTCTGCCTGCTTAACATCTATAAAGGAGTAGTTTTTCTTCCTGTAGGTCTGGCTACCAATCGTCACATTCATGCTTCTCGACTCAATGGTAAATGTATTGGCACCCATAAGGCTGAACTGATCTGTAAGACTGTTCTCTATTGCATCAATGGCAGTTAGGATACCAACAAGGGCCATGATTCCAAATGCAATGATCAATACTGTAAGGATGGTTCTTAACAGGCTGGTACGGATCGACTTGAATGCGATCAGAAGGTTTTCACGAAAAAGTACTCCCCATTTCATTTAGTCATGCATTCATTATAATTGTCTGACGGTATTTTCAATTCAATAGTTTAACAGTAAGGTGTATGATCTGTGGTTTCTCACTATTTCCATAAAAAATCAACCATAAACTTACATAAAATCCATGGATCTTACAGAATCATTTTAAAATTCTCAGTTAGTACTTTCGATCGATACAAAAAAACTGAACAATTTGTTTTCCAAAGACGTCACATATATGTGTCGACCTTACAAACCGGTTACATTTTTCAATAACCGGATACAAATTCAAGTCAAATAGCTATTTTTGTCAGAACATATTTATAATTTACCTTATGGCATTCGATCTCGATCTCATCCGGAACTATTACAGCAAGTTACCTGAACAACTTGAAAGGGCAAGAAAAATAATAGGCAGACCTCTTACACTTACCGAGAAAATATTATACAGTCATATCTTCGACCCTTCAGAAACCAAGAATTTCAGAAGGGGTGTCGATTATGTAAATTTCTCCCCCGACAGGGTGGCAATGCAGGATGCAACGGCCCAGATGGCACTGCTGCAGTTCATGCAGGCCGGTAAAGATAAGGTGGCTGTTCCATCAACGGTCCACTGCGACCACCTGATCCAGGCAAAGACAGGGGCCAAAAATGATCTCAAAACAGCCCTCAACACCAACAAAGAGGTCTTCGATTTTCTTGCGAACGTATCCAATAAATATGGTATTGGTTTCTGGAAACCGGGTGCAGGCATTATCCACCAGGTGATCCTCGAAAATTATGCTTTTCCCGGAGGAATGATGATTGGCACAGACTCCCATACAGTCAATGCTGGTGGTCTCGGCATGATCGCCATCGGTGTTGGCGGAGCAGATGCAGTGGATGTGATGGCCGGAATGCCCTGGGAACTGAAGTTTCCTAAACTCATCGGAATAAAACTATCTGGAAAGCTGAGTGGTTGGACCTCCGCAAAAGATGTGATCCTGAAGGTTGCCGGACTGCTCACCGTTAAGGGTGGAACAGGAAAGATACTCGAGTATTTCGGTGAGGGTGCAGAAAACATCTCCTGCACAGGTAAAGGTACCATCTGCAACATGGGGGCAGAGATTGGCGCCACCACCTCCCTGTTCGGCTACGACGAAAAGATGAAGGCTTATCTCCGGGGAACAGATCGTTCAGACGTTGCTGCAGAGGCCGACAAGGTAGCGGCCCACCTTACTGGTGATCCCGAGGTATATGCTGAACCGGAAAAATACTTCGATGAGGTAATTGAGATCAACCTGGATGAACTTGAACCGCATATCAACGGACCGTTTAGTCCGGATAAAGCCTGGCCGATGTCAGAATTTGCCAACGCTGTGAAGGAAAATGGCTACCCCCGCGAACTGGAAGTCGGTCTCATCGGGTCGTGTACCAACTCCTCCTATGAGGATATCACCAGGGCTGCATCAGTGGTACAGCAGGCAGTGGAAAACGGTCTAAAGGTGGCTACGGAATTTACGATCACACCCGGTTCCGAGCAGGTGCGGTATACGGTGGAGCGCGACGGACTGCTGGAAGTTTTTGAGAAGATCGGGGGCGTGGTTCTGGCAAATGCTTGCGGACCATGTATTGGTCAATGGGCCAGACACAATGCCGACAAGCAGAAGAAAAATTCAATCATTACCTCCTTTAACCGGAACTTTGCCAAACGGAACGATGGAAATCCGAACACCCATGCGTTCGTGGCATCACCCGAGATCGTTACTGCAATGACTATTGCAGGGGATCTTACCTTCAATCCGCTAAAAGATACACTGACCAATGACAAGGGCGAAAAGGTGAAACTGAAGGAGCCAAGGGGAATCGAAATGCCGCTGAAGGGATTCGGAGTGGAGGATAGCGGATACCAGGCACCGGCTGAAAATGGCTCGGGTATTGTAATCGAGGTGGATCCCGGTTCAAAACGGCTACAATTGCTGGAACCGTTTGAGCCATGGGACCAAAACGATCTGACAGGAATGAAACTGCTGATTAAAGCTGAGGGCAAATGTACCACCGACCATATATCAATGGCCGGACCCTGGCTCAAGTATCGTGGTCACCTCGACAATATCTCAAACAATCTGCTTATCGGGGCGGTCAACTTTTTCAACAAAGAGACCAACAAGGTTACGAACCAACTCACAGGAGAAACAGCCGGCGTACCGGAAACAGCCAGGGCATACCTGGCAGCCGGCCTGGGATCGGTGGTTGTGGGCGATGAAAACTACGGTGAGGGCTCGTCGCGTGAGCATGCCGCCATGGAGCCAAGGCACCTCGGGGTAAAGGTCGTCCTGGTAAAATCATTTGCCCGGATACATGAAACAAACCTCAAAAAACAGGGGATGCTGGCACTTACCTTTACGGACAAGGACGATTATGACAAGGTCAGGGAGGATGATACGATTAACGTACTGGGACTCCGGGAGTTTAAGCCAGGGAAGAACCTGGTGGTGAGGCTCGATCATGCCGACGGCACCTCTGAACAGTTCGAAGTGAACCATTCATACAATGAGACACAGATAAAGTGGTTCAATGCAGGATCGGCACTAAACCTGATTAGACTGCAAAATAACCAATAGAACACTATCGGAAACAATTTGAACAGAGCGGCAATGATCGGGGCACTGGTAGAAGCCGGTGCATATCTCGGACAGCATTCGAAAGGTAACCCTGCAGACCCATCGTTACAGGACCAGAATTTATTTGAACAGTTCGAGGAGGTTATCCAAACCGAATATACCTATAATGGATGGTTCACGGAAAGATTTGTCCGGCAAGCCATCGGAGCTATCGCAGGATCGCTTGAAAAGAAAAAGCTGCAGTTATGGATGGACCGGTACCCCCTGCTGCCCGCAGAGCCGGGAAGGTCCGGAACCATCGGTGTTGTTATGGCAGGAAACATACCGCTGGCAGGATTTCACGATATGCTCTCTGTAATCATGTCAGGTAATTCATTTCTTGGAAAGCCTTCATCCAAGGATGACCGGCTCCTGAGAATGGTCGCAAAGGTTATCTGTTTTATTGAACCTGCGTTCTCCGAACGAATCAGTTTTACGGAGAACTACCTGAATAAGGCAGATGCGTACATAGCCACAGGCAGCAACAACAGCGCCAGGTATTTTGATTATTACTTCAGGAACAGTCCACATATCATCAGGAAAAACAGAAACGGCATTGCGGTACTCTCGGGCAGCGAAACCGATGAAGAGTTGATGCTCCTGGGTACGGATATCTTTGCCTATTTCGGACTTGGTTGCAGAAATGTTACGAAGATATTTATACCAGAAGGATTTTCTCCCGAACGATTGATGAGTGCATTCGAATCATTTATCCACCTTCGGGAACACCATAAATACAGCAATAACCTCGATTACAACCGCTCCATTTACCTGATGAACAGAATCCACTTTCTTGATAACGGGGTACTGCTGTTGAAAGAGGATAAGGCAACAGCCAGTCCGGTAGGGGTTGTTTACTATGAAAATTATTCGCACCTTGAAATTGTAAAGGAGAAAATCGCTGAGCAGCAGGAGAATATTCAATGTGTTGTGTCAACCATAAAGGATATTGAAAACCGAATTCCTCCCGGAAAAAGTCAGTATCCCGCATTGTGGGACTACGCGGATGGTGTCGATACAATGGAGTTTTTAACAGCAGTAACAATGAACTATGGTATTTAGATTCAGGATCATATCTGAAGAGAACAAGGATTTTGCCCGGGAATTGCTGATCAACGATGATCAGACTTTTCTCGATTTTCACAAGTGTCTGCAGCGCAATCTCAGATATGATCCCGACCATCTGTCCTCTTTTTTTATCACCAACACGTCGTGGGAAAAGGAGATACAAATCACCTTAATAGACATGAATGACGAAGATAGCAACATCTGCTGCACGATGGACCAGTCCTTCATGAAGGATCACTTATCCGAAAAAGGAGACCGGATGCTCTATGTGTTCGACTTCTTCTCTGAGCGTTCGTTCTTTATTGAACTGACTGAGGTAATAGAGGTGGAGGAAAGCACAGCGCTGCCAAAGATCGTTTTCGCTTGTGGTGACCCTCCCCCACAGATCGATCTTGCTTTCGACGACCTTGCATTTTCTGATGAGGAATTTGGCGACGACTACTTTACCGGGTCGCTTGACGATGAATTTGGTGAGGGATTTGATATTCCTGACAGCGATGCGTTTGATGATGACTAAAACCCTGGTCGTACTTGCCGGCCCGACAGCTGTTGGAAAAACTGCCACCGGAATAGCACTGGCAAAAAGTTTTAACTCGGAAATCATTTCATCTGACTCAAGGCAGATATACCGGGAAACCTCTATCGGAACTGCCGTTCCTTCTCAAAATGAACTGGCAGAGGTACAACACCACTTTATACAATCAATCAGTCTGGATAGCTACTACAATGCCAGCATGTATGAACAGGATGTGCTTATAAAACTGAATGAGTTATTCAAAAAGCATGATATTATTTTTCTGGTGGGTGGATCAGGATTGTATATCAATGCAGTCTGCTTCGGGATCGATGACCTCCCTGCCGTTGATCACCAAGTGCGTGAATCGTTGGCACAGTCATACCGGGATAAGGGTGTTGAATGGCTCCGGGAGAGACTTAAAAGCCTTGACCCTGTTTCGTACGAAAGAACTGACCTGAATAACCATTTCAGGATTCTGAAGGCCCTGGAGGTTTCCATCCAGACAGGCAGGCCCTACTCCTCCTTCCTTACATGGCGTAAGAAAGAGAGGGATTTCAGAATCATAAGGCTGGCGCTGGATATGGAGAGGGTCGAACTTTACAGAAGGATCAACAGCAGGGTTGAGCGAATGATTGAAACCGGTCTGGTCGACGAAGTGAAGGGGCTCGAAAAGTACCGGGGAAAGAACGCGATGAAGACGGTAGGATACCGGGAGATCTTCAGTTATCTTGAAAACATGGTATCGTTGGATGAAGCAGTGGATCTGATAAAAAGAAACAGCAGGAAGTACGCGAGGAAGCAGTTAACATGGTTCCGGAAGGACGACCTCTACCCATGGTTTCATCCGGAAGAGACCGGAAAAATGATTCGCTGGATCGACTCACGTTTAGTTGAGGATGGGTCGCCATCCTCCACCTGACAATGGAAATGAACGTTACTGTCGCCCTATTGATTATATTTGTAAAAAGATAATATTGGAGAAGTACGTTTATATTATCGGTACGGCATGGCCCTTCAGGGGGGGGATCGCTGCATTCAACGAAAGGCTGGCTACAGCTTTTCAGGATTCCGGTTTCAAGGTCACCATTATCAACTTCAGACTACAATACCCTGCAATTCTATTTCCCGGCAAAACACAGATGGCAGGCTGGACAGCCCCGGAGCACCTCGATATCAGGCAGGAAATCAATTCAGTTAACCCACTCAACTGGATCATCGTGGGAAACCGCATCCGGAGGGAGCGTCCATCTCTTGTCATCTTCAGGTACTGGCTGCCATTCATGGGACCGGCGTTTGGAACAATCGCGCGACTGATCAGACTGAACCGTACTTCGCGTGTAATCGCGATCTTTGACAACATTATTCCGCACGAGCGGAGGATTGGCGACCGGCTGTTTACGAAGTATTTCATCAGGCCGATCCAGGCCTTTATTGCCATGTCGGATACCGTCTTCAACGACATAAAAATGTTCGATGAAAAAAAACCAAGGGAGCTCTGTCCGCACCCGTTGTACGACAATTTCGGGGAGAAGTTGGATAAGGATGAGGCAAAAAGACATCTTGGGCTTGATCCGAAAACCCGTTATTCGCTGTTTTTCGGTTTTATACGCGACTACAAAGGGCTGGATCTTGCATTAAGGGCATTCGGAGATGAGCGTTTGAGGAATTCGGACAAGAAACTACTTGTGGCAGGTGAGTTTTACTCCGATGAAAAAAAGTATATGGAGCTCATCAGGGAGCTGGGTATCACCGGACAGGTAGAGCTCAGGACCGATTTTATACCTGACGATGAGGTGAAGTACTATTTTTCGGCTGCTGACCTCGTGGTTCAACCCTACAAAACTGCAACACAAAGCGGCATCTCGCAGATCGCCTACCATTTCAATAAGCCGATGATCGTTACCAATGTTGGCGGTCTGCCTGAGATTATTCCAGACGGTAAAGCAGGATTTGTCGTGGAGAGGGAGAGCGGTGCGATTGCAGGTGCGATCCTGCGATATTATGATGAAAATATGGAACCGGTATTTGAAACAGGTATGAGTGAGGAGAAGAAGAAATATTCGTGGGAGTCGATGGTTACAGCCATTGAGCGATTGTGGAGACAAAAGTAATCTCATTGTAAGGTACTCCACAATCGGAATGCACTTTTCCGATGCGTCGACATTCTTCCGAAAGGGACCGGTAACTGATTCAGCACTCCTCCTCAATCTGGTATTTGTTCCGGTCGCTGGCCGTACGCGAGATCAGCTCACCCAGGAAACCCCCGATAAACAGTTGTGAACCTATTACCATGCAGGCAAGTGCAATGTAAAAAAGCACATTGTCAGCAACAAGACTACCATGCAGATCATGCCTGAGGTTATACCACTTTTGAATACCGATAAAAACCAGTGCCAGCATACCAATAAGGAACATCAGTGTGCCGATCAGGCCGAAAATATGCATCGGCCTTTTCCCGAAACGTGTCACAAAAGTTACTGACAACAAGTCTAGAAATCCATTGATAAAACGCTCCATCCCAAACTTAGTGTAGCCGTATTTTCGTTCCTGGTGCTGAACCACCTTCTCACCAATTTTAAAAAATCCACTGCTTTTCGCGAGTACCGGGATGTAACGATGCATCTCACCATAGACCTCTATGCCCCTGATTACCGATTTCCGGAAAGCTTTCAGTCCGCAATTGAAATCATGCAACTTAATGCCACTGATCCTCCTGGCCGCCCAGTTAAACAGTTTACTGGGAAGGTTCTTTGAAAAGAAGGGATCGTAGCGTTTTTTCTTCCAACCGGAAACCAGGTCATAATTCTCTTCGAGGATCATGCGTCGCATCTCGGGTATCTCTTCCGGGTTGTCCTGGAGGTCGGCATCCATAGTTACAACTACATCTCCCCGTGCCATCTGGAAGCCGATCTGAAGAGCGGCGGATTTGCCGTAATTCCGCCTGAATTTCACCCCCCTTATGGCTGGATTCTGTTGCTTCAGCCCCAGTATCTTCTCCCAGGAGCCGTCAGTACTGCCATCATCAATCATTATCAGCTCATAAGAAAAGGCGTGATCCTTCATTACCTTATCAATCCAGCTATTCAATTCGTCGAGTGATTCAACTTCATTCAGCAAGGGTATAACCAGGGAGATATCCATTTTTCAGACTTATGAATCAGTTAGTTTTGGTTCCTTCTTCAGAAAAATACCTGCGATTAAACCTGTAATAACGGCGAGGAATACCATACTGAAAACACCCCCGAAAGCCAGGGAGAAGGAGGACCGTTTTTCGATCTTCTGTACCTGCTTTTTTCTCTGCTTATTCATCTGTGATTCAAACCTGTCGTATTGGTCATCAGGCAATTTCTCCTGGTACCGGGCATCCATTTTATCAAATTGCTTATCCATCTTCTCAATGGCAAAGTATTTAGTGT
Source organism: uncultured Bacteroidaceae bacterium (assembly GCA_964539395.1). GTDB lineage: Bacteria > Bacteroidota > Bacteroidia > Bacteroidales > M55B112. Next base: position 79,478 of record CAZIIU010000002.1, on the reverse strand, counting down.
CCTGAAGAAAACCCTTGTCTATTTCGAAAAGAGCAAAGGAGAACAGGGCGCTCAGGATCGAGGCGACCAATCCTACAAGGAAACTGACCAGCACCAGTCGCCCGAATCGGGCAAAGCCCTTTCCATACTCATTTTTAAACATGATCAGGGAGACTACGATCAGAACGACAAACAGTACAGTTGAGGCAATCATTGCCCAGGTTTCCAGTGATTGCCCGACGAAATAGAGAATTAGACCGAATACAATTGAAGCCAGGCCGACGATTACACCATAAATCAATGAGGCTTTAAAAACGGGAACTATTTCTTGTTCTTCCATTTTGAATAGTTTTAGTTTGAGACTGTAAAAATATTTACTTCAGAGGGAAGCAGGTTCATTCTGATGTATTATTTCAAGCCATGAATTTAAGGAAAAAGAATGGAAAAGAGAGCGGATTTTAACAGGATTTACTGCCTTCCCCAATCTTTCTATCACAATCTGGTTTGATAATAGAATTCACTTGTCCGCCAAAAATATAACTGGTTTGGCCTGTTTTCTGTATCAGGACTGAAAGAAAGGCAGAAAATATTTGCAGGAATGACAATAAGTGGGTAATTACTAATAAATGGACAGATATTTCAGAGGTAAATAAAAAAGGGCAAGCTACTTATATCGCACCGCTACAACCGTCTACCCTTGCTACCTTCCGGTCCTGGGGGAGTTCAACAGGAGCTGGTCGTATAAGACTTGCCCAGAGCGCAAAGGTAGTAAGTTTTTCCTTGAATACAAACAGAAGGAGGCGACCATGACAGAATACTGCTCAAAATGAATCCGGCAATAGGATCGAAGGGTTTTACCCTGTAATTGAACCTAGCTTTTCCTGTAAACTACTCCGAAATATTACAAAACGCCATTACAGAAACAGGGAAATAACTATATGGTACCACTAGCAACTTTCCAAATTTGCCGGATCGTTTAAAAGTGAGCAGTACAATCTGACACTGAGGTTAATCAACTGTTCTCCGGACGTAATTTGCGGACCGTGGCCCCGGTGCGCCAGAGCTCCGAATCACGCAATTCTTTCAGCTCTGCATCCAGCTTCACCCTGTAATCCGACTTACTGTTCGAGTCGATTGAGGCCTGTGCCTCTTCGCCCGATTTAACCCTTTCATACAGTTCAGAGAAAACCGGCTGAACTGCATCCCTGAATTTTTTCCACCAATCAAGCGCACCTCTTTGAGCCGTTGTGGAGCAATTGGCGTACATCCAGTCCATACCATTCTCAGCGACCAAGGGCATCAGACTCTGGGTGAGCTCCTCCACGGTTTCATTAAATGCTTCTGAAGGAGTATGACCATTTTCCCTGAGTACATTATACTGTGCAGCAAATATTCCCTGTATGGCACCCATAAGCGTGCCCCTTTCACCGGTAAGGTCGGAATAAACCTCACGCTGGAACGTTGTTTCGAAGAGGTACCCTGATCCTACTGCAATGCCAAGTGCCACAACCCTGTCATAGGCCTTTCCTGTGGCATCCTGGAAGATCGCGTAACTGGAATTGAGTCCCCGGCCCTCCACGAAAAGCCTGCGCAGGCTGGTCCCGGAACCTTTCGGTGCAATAAGAATTACATCCACATCCTCTGGAGGGACGATCCCCGTACGCTCCTTATATGTAATCCCAAATCCATGTGAGAAATAGAGGGCCTTACCGGCGGAAAGATACTTCCTTACAGTGGGCCACATGGAGATCTGACCGGCATCTGACAGCAGGTACTGGACAATCGTGGCACGCTCGCAGGCCTCTTCAATACCGAAAAGGTCCCTGCCTTCAACCCAACCGTCCTTCACAGCTTTATCCCACGACGCGGAGTGTTTTCTCTGTCCTATAATCACATTGATTTTGTTATCCTTTAGGTTCAAAGATTGCCCGGGACCCTGAACACCATATCCGATAACAGCAACAGTTTCATCTTTAAGCACTTTCTGTGCCTTTGAGAGTGGAAATTCTTCTCTGGTCACGACGTTTTCATTCACGCCGCCAAAATTAATTACAGCCATTATTATCTATTTAATTGTAGGTTAATACTTCTTCCTCATTTTCATTATGATACTGCTCCAACTCCCTCAGGTATGCAGTGATCTCCTTAATCTGTTTAGTAATCGCGATCCGCCCGGACCTTGCAAATTGCAGGATACCATAGGGCTCAAGCTCCCTGAACAATAACTGGGTCTCCTCTTTGTGCCCGGTCTTTTCAACGACGATATACTCCGGTTCAATGGTCAGGATGCGCGCATTGAACTTCCTGATCAGGCTCTCTACGTCATCCCCATATGCAAATGCCTTGGTTGGGATTTTATACAGTGCGATCTCCTGGTATACCAGTTCATCCTCTGTGTGGTAGAATGCTTTCAGGATCCCGATCTGTTTTTCAATCTGCTTTGTCACTGTCTGAACCATCGCTTCAGTGGTAGATACTACAATGGTAAAGCGGTAGATGCCCCTCACCTCCGATTCGGAAGTGTTCAGGCTTTCAATATTCAGGTGCCTGCGTGTGAAGATCACTGTGATCCTGTGCAGCAGGCCGACCTTGTTCTCTGTAAAAATGGTTAACGTGTACTCCCTTTTCATTTCTGTCAGTTTTTTAAAACGAAACTCGAAGAATCCCTTTCAGGGTATGGTCACTTCGGGTTACGCCTTCATTCGGTATAGTATTTTCAATCAAGTCGCATTTCAGAAACCGTACCGCCTGCAGGTACCATGGGGAATATGTTCCCCTCTTTCTCCACCTTCACCTCCAGCATAAAAGGACCATCAGCAGAAAGCATTTCCTGCAACTCCTTCTTGAGGCTTTCCCGTTCGGATATCTGCCTGGCTGGTACGCCGAATCCCTCTGTGATTTTTAGAAAATCCGGGTTCACAAGTTCCGTGTTTGCATAGCGGCTCTTAAAGAACAGCTCCTGCCACTGCCTCACCATTCCCAGGAAGTTATTGTTCAGCAGCACGATCTTCACTGGAAGGTTATACTGTGCTATGGTGCCAAGCTCCTGAATGGTCATCTGGTAACCCCCATCACCAACGACTACAACCACCGGCCTCTCAGGATTGGCAAAAGCGACTCCCATACCGGCCGGGATTCCAAATCCCATTGTTCCGAGTCCGCCTGAGGTGATCCATGAGTTTTGCTTTTGAAAGCCATAATAGCGTGCTGTCGCCATCTGGTGCTGTCCTACATCGGTAATGACAATCGCCTCCCCTTCCGTGATCTCTGACAGTGCATTAATTACCTCACCCATATGCATTTTCTTACCTTCGGGATGGATGTCCTTACTGATCACCTTTTCATACTCAATCTCGTTCAACTCACTGAAAGTCTGGAGCCACGCTTCATGGGTATTGTTTTTGATTTTGGGTATCAGAAGTTCAAGTGCCTGTTTTGCATCGGCATTGATGGCAACATCGGTCTTTACATTCTTGTCAATCTCTGAAGGATCGATTTCGATATGGATCACTTTCGCCTGCTTCGCATAGGTTGCCAGGTTGCCGGTCACCCTGTCGTCGAACCGCATTCCGATACCGATCAGCAGGTCGCATTGGTTTGTATTGACATTGGGAGCATAGTTGCCGTGCATTCCCAGCATTCCGGTGTAGAGTGAGTGTGTTGTCGGAAATGATGAGAGTCCGAGAAGCGTACTTGCCACTGGCAGTCCGGCCTTCTCAACGAAAGTCCTGAACTCCTCCTCAGCCCCTGAAATGGTTACCCCCTGTCCAAGAAGCACCAGCGGACGCTGTGAGGCGTTAATCAGCTCGGCGGCCTTCTCAACATCGCTCATGCGTGCTTTAGGTTTTGGTACATAACTTCTGATACTGTTCAGGGACTCATATTTGTACTCCAGTTCTTCGATCTGGGCATTCTTTGTAATATCCAGAACAACCGGTCCCGGTCGTCCTGAATTAGCTATAAAGAAAGCCCTTGCAACCGCATCCGGGATCTCTTCAGCGGAAGTGATCTGGTAGTTCCACTTGGTAATAGGCATGGAGACACTGACCACGTCGGTTTCCTGGAAAGCATCTGAGCCCAAAAGGTTGGCCCCTACCTGTCCTGTTATACAGACTAATGGGGTTGAATCAAGCATCGCATCCGCTAGTCCGGTTACAAGGTTGGTGGCACCAGGACCGGAGGTGGTAAAACACACACCCGGTCTCCTTTTTATTCGGGCATAGCCCTGTGCAGCGTGTATCGCTCCCTGCTCATGTCTCACCATCACGTGCTTTAGTTTTTCCTCGTAATGATACAGTGCATCATACACCGGCATGATAGCTCCTCCAATATACCCGAAAACGGTATCTACACCCTCTGTTACGAGTGAACGTAGCAGTGCCTCGGCCCCTGAAATCTTCTGCGCAACATTCTTTTCTGCTGCTTCCATGGATTTTGTTTTTGTTTCCATAATATTTGTAATTAGAGTTGAGGGTTCAGCTTTAAGCTTGAATAAAACTTACATCCGCTGCTCCCAGGTTTCTTTTCTTTTTATTATTTAACTACTCTCACCGCACCCTTATCGGCCGATGTCACCATCGATGCATAGGCCTGTAGTGCCTTACTTACAAATCTTTCCCGTTTAGGTTTCCAGCCATCGGGGGCACCGTCCATTTCAGTCCGCCGGGATTTCATCTCCGCTGCGGGTATCAACAGGTTGATGGTGCGTTCAGGGATGCTGATTTCTATACCGTCGCCATCCCTGATCAGGCCAATTGCTCCCTTATCGGCTGCCTCAGGAGAAATGTGCCCTATGGAGAGTCCGGATGTCCCGCCTGAAAACCGGCCGTCAGTTATAAGTGCACATTTATCTCCCAGTTTTTTCGACTTGATATAAGAGGTTGGATAGAGCATCTCCTGCATGCCGGGTCCGCCCTTTGGACCTTCATACCTTATCACAACAACGTCTCCGGCTTTAATCCTGTTTTTAAGGATCGCCTCCACTGCATCGTCCTGTGAATCAAACACCTTTGCCATCCCCTTAAAATTCAGAACACTTTCATCAACGCCGGCGGTTTTAACAATACAGCCATCCTCTGCAATATTCCCGTAAAGCACCGCCAGTCCGCCGTCGCCCGAATATGCATGTGCCATATCCCTGATACAGCCGTTGGCACGGTCGGAATCGAGCTCCCTGTACCTCGATTTCTGCGATCCCATGGTAAGGTTAAACTTCCCGGCAGGGGCGGCCCTGTAGATTGTATCAGCTTCAGGGTCGGGACTACCCATTATATCGTATCTTTCAAGCGTCTCTGACAAACTCATTCCATCGACACGATACACATCGTCATGAATGAGTCCTCCCCTGTTCAGTTCGGCCAGGATTCCAAGTATACCTCCTGCCCTGTTCACATCTTCCACATGGTATGAGGAACTTGGTGCCACTTTACAAAGCACGGGAGTCGACCTGGAGAGCGCATCCATATCCCTCATGGTAAAGTCGACCTCAGCTTCGCGGGCAATAGCCAGGAGGTGCAGGACTGTATTGGTAGATCCGCCCATGGCAATATCGAGTGTCATAGCATTTTCAAAAGCCTTTCTTGTGGCAATAGAACGGGGGAGCACCCTGTTGTCGCCCTTTTCATACCAGGCAATGGTGTTTTCTACCAGTTGTTTTGCGGCCGTCCTGAAGAGCTCCTTCCTGTAGGTATGTGTTGCCACAACTGTTCCGTTTCCCGGAAGTGCCAGTCCGATTGCCTCATTCAGGCAATTCATGGAGTTGGCTGTGAACATCCCGGAGCAGGAGCCACACGTGGGACATGCGGCTTTCTCGACTTGTAACAACCGTTCATCACCCACCTCATCATCGACTGCCATCACCATAGAGTCGACCAGGTCGAGCTTCTTTGTTCCGTCATCACCAGCCTCCATCGGTCCGCCCGATACAAAAATAGTCGGAATATTTAACCGCATGGATGCCATCAGCATTCCGGGAGTGATCTTATCACAGTTACTGATGCAGAAAAGTGCATCAACCTTGTGTGCATTGGCCATAAACTCAATACTGTCGGCAATCATATCCCGGGAAGGCAGTGAGTAGAGCATGCCGTCGTGTCCCATGGCAATACCGTCATCAATGGCTATGGTATTGAATTCGGCTGCAAAAAAGCCCAACGATTCGATGACCGACTTAACCTCCTGGCCGATCTGGTGGAGGTGGGCATGTCCCGGTACAAACTGTGTAAAAGAGTTTGCAATGGCAAAAACCGGTTTCCCCATCTGCTCCTCCTTCATGCCGTTTGCCCTCCAAAGACTTCTGGCCCCGGCCATCCTTCGGCCCATTGTGGTTGTATGACTTCTGTACACGTTTTGCATTTTATAACCCTTTTTTAAACAAAAGAGCCATCCTCTTTTGAGAATGGCCCTTTATATGTTTGATATATTCTACACCATTCTCATGCCGGAAAGATCACCACGACCACCACAAGTACGAGAATAATATGTAGAGTATTCAGTTTCATATGCTGTAAAACATGGCTCAAATATAGGTATAAATTCAATACACAAAAACTTTTTAAGGGAAATTTATACTTTTCTTAACAAAATAAAGGAACAATGGTTCATTTGTCTCAAACTAAAACCTCTGATCTATAAGCCAATTCGTATTCGTTGCCACTGTCTTATCCATGCAACGATATCCTGTCGCTCGCTGCCAGACAATGCACGATGGTCCTCCCCTTCTCTGCCCCAGGCAGGCATCTTTGTACCTTCTCTTCCAACTGTAATAGTGGCCATGATGTATCCGTTGGAGGAGGCACTCAGCAATTCCTGGTTGTTCAGTGCCGGGGCCTTTTCTCCTTCACCACCCCTGCCATGACATGCCGCGCAATGATTTTTGTAAAGGGGACCCCCTCTAAGGGTGTTGCCAGGATTTGCTCCCGCGTATATGTAACCGGGCCTTTCCTCCGAAGCTTTTCGCATAAATGTAATAATGTTCCCAATATCGGAGTCTGCCAGCACCTCACTGTTGTACACATCCGTTGTCCATCCGAACATCGCCGAATGTTCCCTGCCAAACGCGATCGCGTTATAAAGATATTCATCTGAAGCAACATCAAGGAAACCATTGTTAATGATAGCCGGACCAGTCTGTCCCTGTCCGAACTCACCATGACACCGCGAGCACATAAAGTGATACTTCAGCCTGCCTTCGGCCTGATTGCCCGATGGCAGCGACACATCACTGATCCGGGGTTCATAAGGGTACCACGAACGGAGATACTTAACAATGTTGTACAATTCATACAGTTCAAGGTTTTGCCACGATGGCATGGTAGCATTCTCCCTGCCCCTGAGCAGGGTGTTGAAGAGGTAGAGGTTGCCGGTGTTCCTCATGAGATCGCGCCTGTTCAGTGCAAGTGCCACTCCCCCGCTACCCTGTGTGCCGTGGCAGGCGGAGCAATGGTGTTGGAACAGATTCTCTCCTGATACTGCATCTGCCTGATTGAACAATGCCGGGACAAAATCTGCGTTCAGGCCAAAATATCCTCCACCGACTTGCTCATACAATCTCTCCAGTTCCTCCTCCCTTAAGCCCGATATGGAGGCTGCCCAGGAGGACATGTCGCGCTGACTCCTGCCCTTCAGAAGGGTAAACTCAATGTACTCCGGAGAGGCCACGCGGCGGAAATCCTGAGTCAAAACCGCCGGCACCCCCATCTCGTAAACCTCGTAACTCTTTCCTGTACCCTCCTTGCCATGGCAGCCTGAACATGCCATTGAAAACGCCCGCTCACCCTCGAGAGAATTCCTGTTCCCCTTGAATTCATTCAAGGTCTCAAGGGAAAAGTACTCGAAGGCGATATCCGGCTTTGCCAGTCCGAGCACAAAGGTGGTGAGGGCATCAAGCTCCTCTTCCCTAAGATCGATCTTTAGCATCTGTGAACCAGGCGAAACCATCTCAGGGTCCCTGAAATGCTCTTTCAGCCAGTTGGAAACGGTCTGCTCCGTTTCGATATTCTGAAAACTGTATTCATGCCTGGTCTTCTCCCCCTGCTCGGTAAGATCAGGGCCAATGATCCCTCCTACCCCACGTGCCTTATGACAACCCAGGCAACCCTCACGGTTAAATATTCGCTGTCCCTCCCGGAAAACCGGAACTCCTTCAAACTGCTGTTCTTCACTGAAGATGGAAAGGTGACATTTACCGCAGGAAGACTGTATATAGGGCTGTGAAAGCAATGGCCGCTCCCAGTGTGTGTCCTGGTCGATGCCATGTGCCTCCCTTGAATTCAGCGCACGGCCCTGTCCGCCATGACAAATGGTACAGCCATACTTGTCTGGGGGGTGGTGCGTAAAAAGATCTCCGGAATGCGTTGTAAATGGCTGAGAGGCAACGGCCATGTTCGGGTTCTCAATGCCCAAATGACAGGTCATGCACCTGTCGGTCCTCCTTAGATCACTGCTTTCAAACTGGTAGATCCCTTTCCTGAAGGTGTAATCAGCTTTCCCCGCCAACGAGTCGGCCAGATCCACCGTTAAGATAAGGTATTCACGCTGCATCCTTTTCCACTCCTGCATAGGACCGGTCGAGAGCCACGCTACCAGCAAAAGAATGGTTAACAGCAATGAAGAAACCGCTACGGTCCACTGAAATGCATGTATCTGTTTTCTCTCTTTCAAATTGAAGTTATCCTCTTTTAAATTATTGTTGCACGCTGTTAATCTTCCTGAAAAGATTATTAAACTATGCCGAACTCCCAGTTTTCCACCCTGAACCAGATTCCAATGACCGTGAAGACGATCAGAGCTATCATCGCTGCAGTAAACAGGGCGATAGCTGCCATTCTTGTTGAGCCCGTCTTCCTCCTGATCCACACAGACCATAGAATGAAGAGCAGCCCGGTAATGGTAGCCGGATTAAACAGCAGGACGAACCACTGCGATATTCCCGGCAACCAATCACGCAGCCATCCAAACCTTATCTGCACAAATACCTGAAGCAGCACTACTGCCAGGGCAAAACCTACAGAAAAAAGGGTGATCCGCAGTCCCTCTCTTCCTGAAAACCAAATGCCCACAAACTCGTTCTCCCTGTCTTTATACGGTACCGAAAAGAGAAAACTTAAAAACAGTACCGGAATCAATAATCCTCCTGCGAATGCGGAAAAAGATACCAGCTCCTGTATGCCGAGGAAGTACCAGGGCGATTTTGCCGGGTTTTCAGGATGGGCAGGATTGGCTTGCTCCAAAAGAGGTGCTTCGACAAAAAAGGAGAATAGCAGCAACAGTGCAACAGTCGAGACCAGAATCGCCAGTTCTGCCCACATCACAACGGGCCACGAATAGAATTTTTCAGCATTCTGTAGCGACTCCTTCGCGGGCCTGCTCAGACCGCCATCCTTTCTGATCCGCCAGAAGTGAACTGCAGTAAGAACCATCAGGGTCACCGGTAAAAAGATTACATGCAGCATGAAAAACCTTGTCAGCGCAGCCTGTCCCACTGTTTCACTACCTATCAGCAGGCGCTGTAAAAATCCACCTGCGTCGACCACTGAGGTGATCCCCAGCAGGTCGGTCAGCTCCCTGGCCGAGGCTGCAATATTCGATCCGATGGTGACCGCCCAGTAAGAAAGCTGATCCCACGGCAAAAGATATCCACTGAAACTCATCAGCAGGACCAGCACAAACATCACCACACCGATGACCCAGTTGAGACTCCTTCCCCCGAGATATGACCCGGTGTAGAACACCCTGACCAGATGAAGCAGCACCACGATCACCATGGCGTTGGAGGCGAGCCTGTGCATGTTCCTGATAATCCGGCCCCCGGGCACCACATGTACAATATCTTTCACTGAATGATAAGCCCCTTCAACAGATGGCGTATAATGAAGCATGAGCAGTACGCCGGTGACGATCATTACCAGGAAAAGGAAACCCAGTATGATACCCAGTCCGAATGTATAAGTCGGTATTAAGGAGAAGGGGTGCACACGGGTTGCGTGAATGTGCAGAAAGAAATTCTGTGTGACCCTCCTGACCCGCTCCCGGCGGTACTTGTCAGACGCCGGACGCTCCTCTATAGTGCTTCGAACATCAGCCATGCAAAACAAATCAGGTTATATAAAATCTTTCATCAGCCCCGGTCACAGCATCCAGGTCGACTAGGATCATCCCATCGGGGGATCTCTCAACACGGTACCATGACAATGCACGTGGCGCAGGACCGGACACCACAGCCCCATCGTCTGAATAGCACGACCCGTGACAGGGACATTCAAATCCCTCCATCGTACGGAGAATCGTGCAACCGAGGTGCGTACAGACCGCCGATACGGCCCTCACCGTTTCATGATCACGGTATATAAAAACATTTGCCTCCCCGATAAAAGTATAGGTGTCGACGGGAAAATCAGACAGCCTGCCTACCTTGATCCGCTTGCTGCTCCCTGCCCGCTTGTGTGTAAACTGCTTCAGAAAACTGATTCCGAGAATAACACCTGCAATTGATACCAATGTAAGTGAAATTTTCCTGACAAACCCCCTGCGCTCCATGATGTATACTGTTAGATCATCTTAAGGTGGCATAAAAATATATAGAATCCTTTTGAATTAGTTCATTTTAAGCAATAATCACACATAAAACCCTAAATTTGGAATCATTAAATGTATGTGGGAGAAAATCAATTGGCAACAGAAATCACGAACATCACATCATTAAGAGAAGGTACAACCGGGTCTTCCCGGGTTCGGTTCACCGAACACCTTCAGAGATTTGATTAATATGAAGCTACAAGTCACTGTTTGTCAGGATGAAATTTTAAGTTGTAGTTAAATTGTACAAGATTTAAATTGAGGAAATTGATGAGAACGATATTCAGACTATCTTTTATTATTTCAATAGCAGTATTGACCGGATCACTGGCCCTCTTCACCTGTAACAGTAATTCCCGGGGTGATCGCGCTGGCACTGCTTCGGAGCGTTCCGGCCTGCAGGCGGAATATGTGGGTCGCGATGCCTGTAGGGATTGCCATGAAATGGAGCATGAACTTTTTCAGAACTCAGACCATGATGAGGCGATGGACCCGGCAACACCGGAGACGGTGCTGGGCGATTTCAACGATGTGCTCTTCACCAACTATGGTGTTACCTCCAGGTTTTTCCGCGCCGGCGATGATTTCTATGTCCACACCGAAGGTCCGGGTGGCGTCATGCAGGACTATAAGATCAGCTATACCTTCGGCATAAGACCATTGCAACAATACCTGATCGAGTTTCCCGGTGGTGCCTACCAGTGTTTGCCGATCGCCTGGGACACCCGTCCGGAGGAGGAGGGTGGACAGCGGTGGTTTCACCTCTATCCGGATGAAAGGATCACACACGATGATATCCTCTTCTGGACGCGGACCACACAAAACTGGAACTACATGTGTTCCGAGTGCCACTCCACCAACCTGCGAAAAAATTACGATTACGAAACCAAGACATACCATACAGTCTGGTCAGAAATAGATGTCTCCTGTGAAGCCTGCCACGGCCCGGGTTCCGTGCATGTCGAATGGGCTGAGAAGGTCGAGCAGGGATCCAGTCCGGATATCTACCCCGACATGGGACTGGTGGTGCGGCTGAAGGATACAGACAATGCCACCTGGGTTTTCGACCCCGACTCCACCACGGCCCGCCGGTCCGTTCCCCGCGCGTCGGACGAGCTGATTCAGATGTGCGCCCGTTGTCACTCCCGCCGCGCCATTGTTACAGAAGACTACTACCACGGGGGATCGCTGCTCGAAACGCACTGGCCCTCATTGCTGGAGGAGGGGCTTTACTTTGCCGACGGCCAGATTCAGGATGAGGTGTATGTCTATGGCTCCTACCTGCAGAGCAAAATGTATATGGCAGGTGTGAACTGCAAGGATTGCCATGAGCCACACAGCGGCAAGATCTATGTCGACGGGAACGCCCTTTGCTACCGTTGCCATATGGCCCCGGCCTATGGGGGTCGCTCCCACCATTTCCATGATCCGGCAGATGAGGGTGCCAGCTGCATGGAGTGCCACATGCCCGAACGCACCTACATGGTGGTCGACCCCAGGCGCGATCACAGCATCAGGATCCCTCGTCCCGATCTCTCCGACAGGCTGGGAACACCCAATGCCTGCAACAAATGTCACGACGATCAGAGCAACCAGTGGGCTGCTGATTACCTGGAAGAGTGGTATGGAGAGGACCTGCTGAACACCAAACATTACGGAGAGACCTTCTGGTCTGCCCGCCAGTCATATCCGGAGGCCCTGCCGGAGCTGATCAGCCTGGCAAAAAACAGCGAAATTGCCCCGATGGTAAGGGCCACAGCAATCTCCCTGTTGAACAACTATGCCGACCCGTCGATTACAAACCTCATAGAAACCACAATCCGCGATAAGGATGCACTCATCAGGTATGCTACATTAGAGGTTGCTCAAAACCTCAACGACCAATCGGCCGTAAACCTGATCATCAACCGCCTTGATGACGATACCAAACTGGTGAGGATCTTTGCAGCCAACGCTCTGGCGCGTTTCAATCTCGACAATATCCCTGCAGGTAAGAAGAAACTTTTTGAGCAGCGGCTCAACGAGTATACCGCATCCTTGATGATCAATGCGGATCATCCCGGTACGCACCTTAATTTCGGGAACCTCTACCTCAACCGCGGCGATCTTGCGAAAGCAGAGGCCTCCTACCTGGAGGCGATTGAGATAGAACCCGGACTGGTTACAGCTTATATCAACCTGGCTGACCTTTACCGGAGAACGGAGCGCGACGAAGAGGGAGAGAAAATCCTTTTGAGCGCACTGGAGAAATATCCCGACCTGGCAGCAGTCAATTATTCACTTGGACTGCTGAAGATCAGGCGGGGTGACCAGGAGGGAGCGATGACCTATCTGCAGAAAGCTGCAGTACTGGCCCCTGAAGTGGCGCAATACAGCTATGTATACGGCATCGGTCTTAACTCCCGCGGAGAACCGGAACGGGCCCTTTCTTTCCTGGAGTCGGCACTGGAAAACCATCCCTACAACCGCGATATCTTGTACGTGCTTACCACGATCAATACTGAGCAGGGAAATCTTGAGAAAGCAAGGGAATATGCTGTCAGGCTGGTTGAGTATTATCCCGGCGACCAGAACTACCGGCAGGTGATGCAATACCTGGAGAACCCGGACAGATAGATCGCCATGGAAGAGAAAAAGCGTGTACTGAACAGCCTCTTTTTCCCCACCCTGTTTCTCATCCTGATCTGGCTCATCAAGCTTTTTGAGATCACCCTGGGAACAGATTTCATCGACGCCGGTGTTATGCCGCGCACGGTAAAGGGACTGCAGGGGATCCTCTTTTCACCATTGATCCATGGTGACTGGAAGCACCTGTTCGACAATTCAATACCGGTATTTCTCCTCACCTTTGCCCTCTTCTACTTCTACCGCGGAATCGCATTTACAATTTATGTTTTCCTTTACATTACCGGAGGTGCCATCCTCTGGATCATAGGACGGGATGCCTATCATATTGGTGCCAGCGGGATTATCTACGGACTGGCTGCATTTTTATTTCTCAGCGGGGTGATCAGGGGGGTGCGGCACCTGATGGCCATCTCCCTGCTGGTGGTGTTCCTGTATGGGAGCCTGATCTGGGGATTGCTGCCGTTCGATTATGAGGTGTCGTGGGAGGGCCACCTCAGCGGGGCTGTGGTCGGTGTGGCCCTTGCACTGCTCTACCGCGACCAGGGACCGGAACCGGAAAAACCCAGCTGGGAACTGGAGGAGGAAGAGGAACAATCGGAGGATGAATTGGATGAGCAAGCAGGAAAATAAAATTAAAAGCGGTCTGTTTTGAAAATTGCCTGTTCGTATTGGTTCGTATAAACCATTATCTTTGCACGATGATCAGGAAAATTAAAAGAAGTTCCCGTTGAATTTAACGATCGATAATATATTACTGATTGGGTCTATATTACTCTTTATAAGTGTAATTGCCGGAAAAACATCATACAAATTCGGTGTGCCCACATTAATCCTCTTTCTGGCCATTGGAATGTTGGCAGGCTCTGATGGTATTGTAGGGATTCATTTTGACGACCCTAAAACCGCCCAATTTGTTGGAATCATATCACTCAATTTTATTCTTTTCTCCGGTGGACTGGATACCAGCTGGTCCGCTGTAAAACCAATTCTCTGGATCGGAGTTTCACTTTCTACTTTAGGCGTCTTGCTAACTGCCGTTACGCTCGGACTGTTTGTTTATCTAATCACCGACTTCACCATTTATGAAAGTTTATTATTGGGAGCCATTGTTTCATCAACCGATGCGGCAGCAGTTTTCTCGATATTGCGTTCTAAAAGCCTCGCACTCAAATCCAAGTTACGCCCAACATTGGAGCTTGAAAGTGGAAGCAATGACCCGATGGCGTATGTCCTGACAATCGCCTTTCTTACTTTGGTGGTAAACCAGGACCGGGGTTTTGCATCAATAATTCCACTTTTTTTCCAGCAGATGATTTTTGGTGGAATCATGGGGTATGTTTTTGGGAGACTGAGTAAATTTGTAATCAACAAGATCCAGTTTGACTTTGAGGGACTCTACCCTGTATTGGCTATAGCTTTGATGTTTATTACCTTCTCGACTACCAATTTTATTGGGGGTAACGGATTTCTTGCCATATACATCTGTGCTGTCTATTTAGGGAACCAGAGGCTGATTCACAAAAAAACAATTATAAAGGCATTTGATGGTTTTGCCTGGCTGATGCAAATTGTCCTGTTTCTTACCTTGGGTCTCTTGGTTTTTCCCGCCCAGGTATTACCCTTTATCGGCATCGGACTGCTCATCTCACTTTTTTTGATTGTTGTTGCCCGACCTGTAAGTGTCTTTATCAGCCTGTTGCCTTTCAAAATGAGAACCAGAAGACGGTTTTATATTTCATGGGTTGGATTGCGTGGGGCAGTGCCAATTGTATTTGCAACCTATCCACTACTGGCAGGAATAGAGAAGGCGGATATGATTTTCAATATTGTATTTTTTGTAGCTGTCACTTCCGTATTACTACAGGGAACCACACTGGCAATAGTCGCCAGATGGTTGCATGTTGCATTACCTGAAAAGGTTAAACCCCTATCCCCTGTCGACGCATTTATGTCAGATTATCCTAAAGCAGCAATGAGAGAAATTGGCATAACCGAAGAATGTTTCGCAGTTGGAAAAAAGATTGTAGAATTGGAATTTCCTAAAAATGCCATTATTGCTATTATCATACGGGAGGATAATTATTATATTCCGGATGGATCTTTTGAAATTGAGGCAGATGATAAGATCATTGTTCTTTCAAACACAGATGAAGGTATTGAACAGGTGTATGAAGCCCTTAAAGTAAAAAGAGAGAAAAGAGAAAGCTGAAGGGAGAAGTGAAGGGTACAGTATTATAAACTATTTTAACATCTTCATCGTATATAAAAAATGATCGTTAAGTTATACGAAAATAATCCGGATCCAAATTTAGTTCTTGAAGTGGTAGATCTGCTTGAGAAGGGTGGGGTTATTATCTACCCTACGGATACCGTGTATGGAATCGGATGCGATATCACAAAGGCAAGAGCTGTTGAGCGGGTTGCCAGAATCAAGGGGGTTAAACCTGAGAAGGCAAACTTTGCCTTTATCTGTTCCGACCTCAGTCACCTGTCGGATTATGCCAGACAGGTGGACAATAACACTTTTAAACTGATGAAGGCCTATCTTCCCGGACCCTACACTTTTATTCTGAATGCCAGCAGTAACGTCCCGAAAATCCTGAAACAGAAGAAAAAAACAGTTGGAATCAGGGTGCCTGATAATAATATCATAGTAGAAATTGTCCGCAAACTGGGACACCCGATCCTTACCACCTCACTGAAAGAGGATGACGATATCCTGGAGTATTCCACAGATCCTGAAGTGATACACGATGCATACAAGGACGTGGTTGATTTGGTTATTGATGGTGGGTATGGCGGAATGATCCCCTCCACGATACTCGACTGCACCGGAGATGAACCCATACTTGTAAGAAAGGGTCTGGGAGAAGTTGACTGATACCATTCGCCGAATTTTCATCTAAAAAGAAGCTCCTGATGGTTGCAACATGTTAAAATCCATTATATCTTGCATGCTGAAAGAACAGTCATTTCAGGTCCATAAATAATTAAAGAGATACACCATGAATAAAACAATTGACGCCTTCCTGGAGGCAAAAGAGATCGCCGTTGCCGGGGCCTCTGCAAAGAAAAGTAATTGGGGACTCGCATTAATGAAAGAGCTCAAAAAAAGGGGGTACAATGTATATGCCGTGAATCCTAAATATGCGGAGATTGAAGATTTCAAGTGTTATGATTCGGTAAAGGACCTTCCTGACAGTGTGGAAAATGTAATTCTTGCCGTCAATCCTCAGCGTGCTGTTGAGATTATAGGGCAGATGGAGGATAGCAAAATCAGGCGGGTGTGGCTCAACCAGGGTGTCGGCGACGGAGCCTTCTCCACTGAAGGAGTTGAATTATTGAAGGAGAAAAAAATTGAATATGTCTATGGTTTTTGTCCGATGATGTTTTTCGGAAAGGGACTTCACAAGTTTCACTTCTGGATGAGAAAAAACCTGGGCAAGGTGCCCGTGGAGTTCTCGAAAAACTGAGCTATTCTTTCCAAAAAACCGGTGAAAAAAGTACGATTACTGTGAATAGTTCAAGCCTTCCCACCAACATCAGGAAGGAAAGGAACCATTTTCCAGCGACAGCGATCTCACTGTAGGAGAACATTGGGCCGACATTGCCAATACCGGGACCAATATTTCCCAGGGTGGCAGCTACAGCTCCAATGGATGTTTCAAAATCGTTCCCGAGAAATGACATCACTACAACACTGGTTATTGCCAAAACAGCATAGAATGCAAGGAATGCCAGTACATTGGTAACGATAACACTATCGACCGCCACCTTATTGAGTCTGACCGGTATAACTGCATTAGGATGAATCAGTCTTTTCAACTCCTGCGTGGAGTTTTTAATCAGGATCACAATCCGCATAATCTTTGGCCCCCCTCCTGTTGAACCGGCCGACCCGCCGAAAAACATCAAAACAAAGATCAGCATGGTGAGTGCAGGCATCCATAAGAGGTAATCCTCCGTTACAAAACCGGTGGTAGTGATAATTGAGACTACCTGGAACAGTGAGACCCTGATTGATTCCTCTGGTCCCCGTTCACTTTTAAATAACAGTCCCGCAGCGATGACCAGCGAAAAGAACACGATAAAGCCGAGGTAATACCTGAACTCCTCATTGGACCATATCTTTTTAAACCGTAGATGAAATCCGAAATATGAGAGTGTGAAGTTGACCCCTGCAAGAAACATGAAGAGGGTTACCACATAATGAATATAGGGAGAATCCCAGTATGCAATACTTGCCTGTTTTGTTGAAAAACCGCCTGTTGCCATGGTGGTAAAAGCGTGACAGACTGCATCAAAAAGATTCATGGGTCCGATCCAGAGCAGGATGATTTCAGCGAGTGTGAAAATCAGATAGATGGCCCAAAGACGCTTGGCCGTCTCTTTGATCCTCGGGTGAAGTTTGTCTGGTACCGGACCGGGCACTTCGGCGGCAAAGAGCTGCATTCCCCCGATACCAAGAACGGGAAGAATAACGAGTGTGAGTACGATGATCCCCATGCCCCCCAGCCACTGGGTAAGGCTTCGCCAAAACAGGATGCCATGCGACAACTCTTCAATGTTATCAAGGATGGATGCCCCTGTGGTAGTGAATCCGGAAATGGTTTCGAAGAAAGCATCTGTGAATCCGGGGATTGAACCTGTAAACATAAACGGCAGCGTGCCAAAGAAGGAGAAAAGCAGCCATCCTGCTGTAACAATCACATATCCATCGCGCTTGGTTACCTCCAGCTTTGCCCTGCGGGTAATAAAGAATCCTGAAAAGCCTACCAACGCAGTGATTGAACCTGAAAGCAGAAAGGAAAACGCATCGTTCTCACCATATATCAAAACTACAGCAACCGACAGCCACATGAAAAAACCCTCCACCATCAGGAGAATTCCGAGAATGCGGATCGCTGTTTTTGGATTGGGCATCGGAAATGTTAATTGAAAAATTTACCTACAGTAAAAATCTCGGAAGGAAGCGCAAATACCACCACCCTGTCGTAAGGCTTGATATGGGTGTCACCATGAGCAATAAAACTGCTCTTCCCCCTGATTACACCGCCGATAATCGCCTCACTGGGAAAACTAACATTTTTAAGAGGACCTTCTGTAATCTTTGATTTTGGTTTTACTATATACTCCATCACCTCTGCCTCAGTTCCGGTAAGACATTTAATTGATGAAACCTCTTCACTCATTGTAAACCTGAAGATGCGGCTCGCAGTGATAAGCTTTTTATTAATAATCGTGTCGACGCCAATATTTTCTGCCAGATGGATATAGTCAATATTCTCAACCTCAGCAATCGTACGCTTTACACCCAACTGTTTGGCAAGCAGGCAGGAGAGTATATTTGTATCGGAATTTCCTGTTACAGCGATAAAGGCATCCATCTTCTCCAGCCCTTCGCTTTTTAAAAGCTCCATGTTCGTTCCATCACCATTGATTACAAGTGTATTTGACAACATGCTCGACAAGCGGTAGCTTTTTTGCCTGTCAATTTCGACCATCTTTACATAATGCTGGTTCCCTAGTTGCCTGGCAGTTTTGATACCGATTCTGCTTCCGCCAAGGATCATGATGTTCCTGATATCGAAGTGCTGCTTTCCGGAGTATTTGTATAGCTCCTTCATCCCGGCCTGACTGCTGATTACATATACAAGGTCGCCCACCTCAAACTTGTCATCACCACCGGGGATGATCGTCTTGCCATGCCGTGTCATAGCCACCGCCCTGAATTCCAGATTCTCCCGGTCAGGAGTAAGTTCGCGCAGCTTAATCCCTATGATGGGAGCCTCTTTCTCCAATCTGATGACGTACATCTGAAGTTTTCCGCCTGTGAATTCCACGACCTCTGTACTGCCCGTTTGGGCAAGCAACCCAACTATTTCACGTGCAGCGATCTTCTCCGGAAATATCATGTAATCAATTCCGAGATTTGAAAAAAGTTCCTTGTTGGTCTGCATCAGGAATTCTTCGTTATCGATGCGCGCGATTGTTTTCCTGGCTCCCAGCTTTTTACCAAGAATTGCTGCCGTGATATTAACGTCTTCAGAATAGGTGATCGAGATAAAGAGATCTGCTTTAGCGATTTTAGCCTCCTTAAGGACACTGATGGAATTTGCATTTCCTTCAAGCGTCAACACATCCATAGAAGTACCGATGGACTTCAACCTTTCAGGATCATTGTCAATCACGATAATATCATGATCCTCGTTACTGAGCATCTTTATCAAATGTCCCCCAACCTCGCCTGCCCCGGCGACAATTATTCTCATTCAAAATTACAGCTTAAATGAAATGGCAAAATAAGGGAATAACTTTTAATTAATATAAGAATATACGATTTTTCGTAGCCCGGAAACTCATTTTCTAAAATCCCTGAGCAGTGAAATCATACGGTCATTTCCGGTTCTGCGCCATATTCTGAATGACAAATCAACTATTTCTTACAAGGCAATTGTCTCATCGGACAATAATAGAATGGGACCGGTCTGCTGAACAACCGTTGCTTCAGGTATGTTGTCTTTAAGGCTAGCTACTTCGTATTCCCGCAGGGTACCGTCACCAATAACCCTTACTCCTTCCAGAAGGCGAAGATGGTCCTCTGTCATTCGAGGTAAACCGGTTCTGAATAATATAATATCCCAGCTTCTCTTCTCCAGCATGAAATGAAGATCGTCGCCCCGGCAACCTCCCGCAATCAGCATTTCAAGAGGCCCGGATCTGAGTGCCCAGAGATTTTCACTGAGCATATATACCTCTCCCCGCAGAAGTGTACTCTTTTCCTTCAGGCTGTTTACATGATGCTGTTTAAGGACAATGGGATAACGACCTAGGCTCCTCAGGTAATCGGCAAAATAGGGATCAATTTCAATGTCATCACCTATAATATAGGTGCTTCTTATCAGTCCGTTACGTTCAGATATGACCGTTGTATGCTGAAAGTTGAGCAATTCAAGAGAACGTGAGGACCGGTATTTGTGATTCAAAGTAGCCGCGATGGCGAATGTAAGCGCAAGGACCGAAATAAGACAAACCAGGAAAGAGACTCGCTTATAAACCATGTAGCCAAAAAATGTAGCCGTTGATATCATCAGTCCCACAGCAACAAAAGGATGAAGGGAAATGTCCCGTAGCGCAGCAAATGGAAGTGATGAGATGTTGCCAATGATCCATTGAAGAAAACCGGCAGTGGTAAGCAGCATTGAATCGAAAAAGGTATACCCGGGGAACATAAGTAAAAATGGAGAAAAGATTACAAACTGGGCTAGTAGAAAACTGACCACCGGTATGGCAGTCAGGTTTGTAAATATGAACCATACCGGAAACTGGTTAAAGTATAATAATACCAATGGAAGCGTTGCCGTCTGCGCTGCAATGCTAACGGAAACGAGATCGAAGATTCGTTTTAACAATTTACTGGCCGAATGATACAGCCTAGCTCCCACGGGCTGAAGTGTAATAATCCCGAAAACAGCCAAGTAGGAGAGCTGAAATCCTGGTTCGAGAATCCGTGAAGGTTTGAGGGAAAGCAAAATAAACCCCGATAAAAGGAGTGTATTGAAAATGTTACTGTTTCGGTTGATTGTTCTTGAAAGTGAAACAAGGGAAAACATTGTAACCGAACGCGTTACTGAATCTGAGAAGCCTGTTATCGCGGCGTAGAACCAAAGAAACAGAAGTATGAATGAGACTTTAAGGTACCTCCAGAAAGCAGAATTACGCGGAAATCTGAAAAGCAGGTCCAGGATCCACCAGACTAATCCAACATGCAGTCCGGAAACAGCGAGAAGATGCATAGCTCCGGCATCTGAAAATGACTGTTTAGTCTGCCTGTCGAGAAGCGGCCGGTATCCCAGGGTAATTGCACTGAGTATTGCAACTGAAGGATCATCACGGTCCCAGTTGTCCATGATCCTTTGTCTTACCCGTGCCGGCAGGTATTTGAAAGCAGGTTGCGAATCCATACAGGCAGCACCGGAGCAAAAAAAATTATAACGGTACCCTCTTCTCAACATATATGAAGCATAATCAAACTCACCCGGATTACCCCGGTTGCTCAGAGCCACCATCTTCCCATAAAACAACCAGGTGGTGCCCGGTACCAAAACATTCAGGGGTGTATCACGCGGAAGGTAAACCTGTACATTTTCGTTCATGACTACGTTCAGGGAATCGCTACTAAAATAAACCGCTTCTATCAGAATCATCATAGATCGCTCCTTCTCAATCGGTACATCGATGATCCGACCGGCAATAAACCCATTCGAACCATGAAAGTCGGTTGAGGATTTGAAAGCTGAAAAGCTGCCTGAGATTACTCCGGAAAAGACCAGAAACAGGATGGCACAAATTCCAAAGAATAAATGGAATGAGAGCCCTTTAACCGGACAGAAGAGGCTCAGGAAGAATAAAAAGGAGGGTATGATAAGAGTAACAACAACAAGGGCATGGCAGTGAAAAAGGTCAGGCAGACAGCTACAAAGGGCAATTCCGCTAGCAAATGGCAGTACAACCCTCAAAACCGGCACCTTTCTCAGATCCAGAATGAATAAATGCATTCCTTTTTCCAGTTGATGGGACATGCACTAAAAATATCGGTGTTTTGTAAAGAAAAAATGAACCTTTCTTGCGGGAAACAGGTTTAAAGGATATATTTAAAAATAATTTATTAACCCACAACAGACATGGCAAATCTTACAACCAAGCACATGGGTATTACTTTAAAAAACCCACTTATTTTAGGAGCCAGCAACCTGGTAGGAAATTTAGATAATCTCAAAAAGGCAGAAGATGCAGGTATTGCGGCAATCGTCTACAAATCGCTCTTCGAGGAGCAGATACAGCTTGAGGATTATGACCTTGAAAACCAGCTTGAGGCATATGATGAGCGACACGCAGAAATGATCAACCTGTTTCCGAACATGGAACATGCCGGACCGAAGGAGTACCTGTTCAATCTTCGGAAAGCAAAAGAAAGCATAAGCATTCCCCTCATTGCCAGCATCAACGCTGTATATAAAGAGTCATGGGTTGATTATGCAAGGCAGATCGAAGAGACCGGTGTCGATGGTATTGAGCTGAACTTTTTTTCTGTCCCCAGGGATATTCAAAAGTCGGGGCATGATATCATTGCAGAGCAAATCGAATCTCTTAGAGCCGTAAAGGAGGCAGTCAGGATCCCTGTCAGCGTGAAACTGAGTTCTTTTTACACCAGTGTGCTTAAGACAGTAGCTGACTTTGATGCCGCGGGAGCAGACGGCTTTGTACTTTTTAACCGCTTGTTCGAACCCGATATTGATGTTGAGGCTGAAAAGCATGCTGCACCTTGGAACCTCAGCACACCAGGTGATCATAGACTTGCGATACGGTATATCGGTCTGCTGTACGATAATGTAAAAGGATCCCTTGTTGCGAACAACGGTATCTACGAGGGGACAGATGTCATAAAAACAATCCTTGCCGGAGCAAGTGCAGTTGAATCTGTTTCAACTTTTTATCACAACGGAATCAGGCATATAGCTTCAATGCTGGCTGAAATAGAGGAGTGGATGGACAGAAAAGGATATGCATCAATTGATGATTTCAGGGGAACGCTTTCTGCCAAAGCTATCAACGATCCGTTTGTTTATAAGCGTGCACAATATATTGACATGATCTTAAAATCGGAAGAGTACTTTAATCCGATCGTATAACTAACCTAATTCAACTGTAAACTGTCGCAACAACAGATTTCGTTTGCGGCAGTTTTCTTTATTTTTTTTTACCGGGATATATAATACTGTAATCGCAGTTGACCCTGCCCTTTGATATGGATCTTAACTTCTGACTGATCAGTTTTTTCCTCAGAGGATTGATCAGGTCCACAAACAACCTGCCCTCAAGGTGGTCATATTCATGCTGAATGATTCTTGCCTTCACACCATCATAGACATCCTCATGAAATACCCAGTTCTCATCGTAATATTCAATCCTCACACCTGAAGGGCGACTTACCTCCTCCCTGATACCGGGTATACTGAGGCAACCCTCTGAAAAACTCCATTTCTCGCCCCACTCCTCAGTGATTCTGGGATTAATAAATATCTTCCTGAATGTCTTCAGATCAGGTTCATCCTCAATATCCTCCATCCTGCTGGCATCTACAATAAAGATCCTGATAGATTTGCCTATCTGGGGGGCAGCCAGGCCAACACCGTCGCTTTCAACCATGGTAGAATACATCTCCTGGAGCAACGCATCAAGACCCTCATGATCTCTTTCAATTTCCTGTGCTACTTTCCGCAGAACAGACATGCCGTACACATAAACAGGTAACATTTTATATGTTTTGTTTTAAGTTCTTTGCTGCTTTCTAGCAGATTAACAGTTTTTATTCAATCTTGTTTACTCCATCCATGAATGATCGCAATATCAGGGCCGCACTCATTTTATCAACTTGCTCTTTCTTTCTTCTTTCCGACTTTTTCATTCCTCCTTCAATCATGGCCCTCACCGCCATCTCTGAGGTATAGCGTTCATCCTCCCATACCACCTTTATCTCCGGAAACCGCTTTTTAAATGCCCGCACAAACCTCTCCACGTAAATAAAAGATTCACTCGGCTGGTTATCCGACTGCATTGGTTTTCCCACAACCACACATTCTACCTCCTCCTTCTCAAAATATTCCATAAGATAATTCATCAACTCGTGCGATGCTACAGTTACCATTCCGCTGGCAATCATTTTCATGGGATCGCTTACTGCAATGCCACAGCGTTTTCTACCGTAATCAATCGCCATGTATCTACCCATACATCCCTCAGTATTTTGTAAAATTAATAAAACTGAATAATTAAAACTGCGTTAAACCGGGTTTCCTGGCAGGAACAACATACATTTCTTTCAAACATATAATTCCCCGTACCCCGGATAATATATGCATCTGTTCAACATCCCTGATACTGGTGCGCGAAACTAAAAAGCCGCCCGGAATTTCCAAAGCGGCCTTTATTATTAGCAGTATGTCACCCTACTCTGTTTTAGTGAAATCCATTGCAGCCATTCGAACATAGCTGTTGTACCTCCATCTTGCATTGTCCTGCGCTGCCTTGAACAACAAGGCTGCCTCTTCAGGGAACGCTTTCTGGAGAGAAGTATACCTCACCTCTGATTTCAGGAAGCTTTGGAACTGACTCCAGTTAGGTTCTTTTGAATCGAGTATAAACGGGTTTTTTCCCTCTTCCTCGAGTGCAGGATTATAGCGGTAGAGATGCCAGTACCCGGCGTCCACTGCAAATTTTGACTGCGCCTGTGTTTTGCCCATTCCATTCCTTAGCCCATGATTTATACAGGGTGAGTAAGCAATAATCAGAGAAGGTCCCTTGTAAGACTCAGCTTCACGAAGCGCCTTCAGGTATTGTGACTGGCTTGCACCCATCGACACCTGAGCAACATATACGTATCCGTAAGACATTGCCATAACACCCAGATCTTTTTTTCTGATCTTCTTTCCTGAAGCTGCAAACTTAGCAACGGCCCCGACGGGTGTCGACTTAGATGCCTGTCCACCGGTATTGGAATAGACTTCCGTATCCATAACAAGGACATTGACATCCTCACCTGATGCAAGTACATGGTCCAGCCCACCATAACCGATATCGTACGCCCATCCGTCACCACCGAAGATCCAAACCGACTTTTTCACCAGGTATTGTTTCAGTGCAAGGATATCCTTTGCCATGCCATTTTTCTCTTTTTCCAAAGCGGCAACCACTGCTTTGGAGGCTTCACGCGATCTGTCAAGATCATCTGCAGCAAGCCAGGCATCGAATGCCTCTGCAGTCTCCCCTGAAACCTTGCTTTTTGATTCGGTCATCATCATAGCAATCCTTTCGCGTGTTTTATTGATTCCCAGGGCCATACCGTAACCATATTCCGCATTGTCCTCGAACAATGAGTTGGCCCATGCCGGACCTTTTCCCTCATGGTTGACGCAATAGGGTGTTGAAGGAGCCGATCCACCATAGATGGAGGAACATCCGGTCGCATTGGCCACAACCATCTGATCGCCGTAGAGTTGGGTAATGAGCTTGATGTATGGTGTCTCACCACAACCTGCACAGGCACCGGAGAATTCAAACAATGGCTGAGCGAACTGGCTGTTCTTGACAGTCTTTGACTTGTCAACCAAAGTATCCTTATAAGTTACATTTTTTGAAATATGGTTCCAATTGTCGTTCTCATGCAACTGCGATTCAAGTGGCTTCATAACGAGGGCCTTCTCTTTCGACGGGCACACGTCTTCACAGTTTCCACATCCGGTGCAGTCGAGCACAGAAACTTGTATTCTGAACTGGTATCCGGACACATCCTTGCCCTTCGAATCGATGGTAGTGACTCCTTCAGGCAATGCTGCAACCTCTTTCTCATCCATCAGGAACGGACGTATACATGCGTGGGGACAAACATATGCACACTGGTTACACTGTATGCAGTTTTCAGGAATCCATTCCGGTACATTAACTGCAATACCCCGCTTTTCATAGGCGGTGGTACCTGCGGGAAATGTTCCGTCTTCCCTGCCTAAAAAAGCACTCACGGGAAGATCATCCCCCTTCAAAGCATTGATGGGTTCAACAACTTCCCTGATAAAATCAGGTTTGCTGCTTACATCCTTTACCTTTTCAACCTTAAGTTCTGCCCATTTGGCCGGTATCTTTACTTCAGTTACATCGCCACCCTTCTCAACCGCAGCAAAATTCATTTTCACGATCTCTTCACCTTTTTTGCCAAAGCTCTTGATAATGAATTTACGCATCTCCTCAACTGCCTCGTCGTAAGGAATGATATTGGCTATTTTGAAGAAAGCCGATTGCATAATCGTGTTTGTACGGTTCCCCAAACCAATCTCCTGTGCCAGCTTCGTTGCATTAATAATATAAAATCTGATCTTATGTTCGGCCATATACTTTTTCATATGGTCGGGAAGGTGGTTGATAGTCTCCTCTTCATCCCAAATAGAGTTAAGCAGGAAGGTCCCTCCATCTTTCAGACCTTTTAACATGTCATACTTGCTGAGGTATGAAGGCACATGGCATGCAACAAAGTCGGGGGTACCAACGAGGTATGGCGCCCTGATCTTCTTATCACCGAAGCGAAGGTGGGAAGTGGTTATACCTCCAGATTTCTTCGAATCGTAAGCAAAATATGCCTGGCAGTATTTATTGGTCGATTCGCCAATGATCATGATGGAGTTTTTATTGGCACCAACTGTTCCGTCCGAACCCAGACCATAGAATTTACCTTCGAAAGTACCCTCTTTTACTACCGAGATTTCGGGCAACAGGGGAAGTGAAAGGTAAGTCACATCATCGACGATCCCAACGGTGAACCTTTTCTTTGGTTCCTTCATTTTCAGGTTTTCGTATACTGACTGAATCATGGAGGGGGTTGTATCTTTTGAAGAGAGACCGTAACGACCACCTACCACAAGCGGGGCATTCTTCTCTCCATAAAACAGATCCTTCACATCCAGGTAGAGGGGTTCCCCATTTGCCCCTGGCTCCTTGGTCCTGTCGAGCACTGCGATCCTTTTAACGCTCTGCGGCAACACTTTCCGGAAATACTTTTCTGAGAAAGGCCGGTACAGATGCACGGTGATCAGTCCAACTTTCTCTCCTTTGTTAGCGAGGTAGTCAATCACCTCCTTGATGGTTTCGGTAACAGATCCCATTGCCACTATAATGTTTTCAGCATCGGGGGCACCGTAATAGGTAAATGGATGGTATTCACGGCCTGTACGTTTCGAAATCTCCTGCATATATTTATCAACTACATCGGGTACCACCTCGTAGAATTTGTTTGCTGCCTCCCTCGACTGGAAATAGATATCCGGGTTCTGGGCCGTACCCCGCGTAACCGGATTTTCAGGATTAAGCGCATTATTGCGAAAAGCCTGAAGAGCCTCCATGTCAATAAGATCGGCAAAATCTTCATTTGAAGGTACCTCTACCTTCTGTATCTCATGTGAGGTACGAAAGCCATCAAAGAAATGAAGAAAAGGGATCCGCGTTTTGATAGCAGTGAGATGAGCAACTGCAGCGATATCCATAATCTCCTGCACGCTTCCTGTTGCCAACATGGCAAAACCGGTATTTCTTGTTGCCATTACATCACTGTGATCACCGAAGATTGAAAGTGCCTGCGCTGCTAAACTCCTTGCAGAGACATGGAACACACCAGGCAACAATTCACCCGATATCTTGTACATGTTTGGAATCATCAGTAATAGTCCCTGAGATGCTGTATAAGTGGATGTAAGAGCACCGGCCTGTAAAGAACCGTGTACCGCACCTGATGCACCGCCTTCAGATTGCATTTCTGTGACCTGCACGGTCTGACCGAAAATATTCTTTCTACCGTGTGCAGCCCACTCATCAACATTTTCCGCCATATTGGATGAAGGAGTAATAGGATAAATGGCAGCTACTTCACTGAACATATATGCAATATGCGAAGCGGCATAGTTACCATCACAGGTGATAAATTTCTTTTTATTTGTCATATTATTAAACTTAAGTATTTAAATTACAAGTATTTGAGTACAATGTGATTAAAAAAGCAAAATTATAATTTTTGCTTGAATTTGCAGTTAAAAAAAATAATATAAAATCATTACAAATAAAAAGGCGGAACCAGAAAGTTCCGCCCAGGTATTTGGTAGAAATAAGGAGGTTATTCACTGTTCATAGAGATCAGAAATTCCTCATTACTTGCTGTTTTCATCATCCTGTCTCTTAAGAATTCCATTGCCTCAACAGGATTCATATCGGCCAAATAGTTCCTGAGAATCCAAATCTTATTCATCATAGGCTTATCGAGCAGAAGGTCTTCCCTTCTTGTGCTCGACAGGTTTGGATCAACAGCGGGCCAAACGCGCTTATTGGCGAGTCGGCGGTCGAGTTGCAGCTCCATATTACCTGTACCCTTAAATTCTTCAAAGATCACCTCGTCCATCTTTGAACCGGTCTCTGTAAGCGCAGTCGCAAGGATCGTAAGGGAACCTCCTCCTTCAATATTTCTTGCAGCCCCGAAGAATCTTTTGGGTTTATGAAGTGCGTTGGCATCAACGCCACCGGAAAGCACCTTTCCTGATGCGGGTGAAACTGTATTATAGGCTCGGGCCAGGCGGGTGATAGAGTCGAGAAGAATCATCACATCATGTCCACATTCCACCAGTCGCTTGGCCTTTTCCAGCACAATACTGGCGATTCTAACGTGCCGTTCAGCGGGTTCGTCGAAAGTAGACGATATTACTTCGGCATTCACATTTCTGGCCATGTCGGTGACCTCTTCCGGTCTTTCATCGATCAGCAAAACCATCATGTAAACTTCCGGATGGTTGGCTGCAATAGCGTTGGCAATATTTTGAAGGAGTACTGTTTTTCCTGTTTTGGGCTGTGCAACGATGAGGCCCCTTTGTCCCTTCCCGATGGGTGCAAACATATCAACAACCCGTGCTGAAAGGTCGCTATGTCCCTTCCCCACCAGGGAAAATTTCTCATCAGGGAATAGTGGGGTCAGGTAATCAAAAGGCACCCTGTCACGGATATAATCCGGACTGCGTCCGTTGATCTCCTCGACTTTTATCAGAGGAAAATACTTTTCCCCCTCTTTGGGTGGTCTTATGGAACCTGTAACATTATCACCTGTTTTGAGTCCGAAAAGCTTTATCTGACTCTGGGAGACATAAATATCATCGGGTGAGTTCAGGTAATTATAGTCGGCAGATCTTAAAAAACCATAACCATCGGGCATTATCTCCAGAACACCTGAATTGATAATCAATCCTTCAAAATCATACTTATCTACAGCACGGCGCTCCGGTTTATGATCCCCATTCCGGTCAGAAAATCTGTCACTGCGATCACCTTTGTTATAGGTGGGTTTTCGCTGCTGTCCGTCACGATCATTTGACTGATTCTCCCTTCCCTGTTGGTCATCCCGCTGCTGCGCATGATCGCGCTCAGGGCGACTGCCATTATCCTTTGGCTGCTTGACTGAGGGTTGTGGTTGTCGATCATCCGGCTTCCTGATCTCTTTTGGCCTGCTGACCTGTGAAAGATCCTCATGTGACCGCTTTTCCTGTTGATGGCCGTCCCTGTGAACAATCTCCTTATTCCTGGCATGCACCTGTACCGGCTCCCTGTCCCTGCCTTTTTGTTCCTGAGGGCGAACTTCCTGGGGTCTGTTCTCCTGTGGAGCTTTAACACTTTGGGTTCTGCTCTTTTCGGGGTCAGGTAATGTACCCGCCGTTGCCTGGACCCTCTCAGCCTTCTCTTTTTTTGGGGGACGACCACGACGTTTCCTGGGCTGGTTTCTGGAGGCATCTTCATTTCTTATGGGAGCGTCCTTCTGACCGGCATTTTTTGATTCTGAGGCAACGATCGCCTGAGTGTCCAGGATCTTATAGATCAAATCCTCCTTTCGAAAAGATTCAACACGTTTAATTTTTAGCTCTTTAGCAATCTCACGCAATTCGGCAAGAAGCTTTTTGTTCAACTCTAGAATATCGTACATAAAGAAAGTATTATAAAAAATATGGATTATTTACAGGAAATAAGGAAATATTATGGAAGTTCAACTTAAATTCCGGAAATTTGGTGCAATATTAAAGAAATATGTAATACCACCAAAATATATTTCCAGCTATTTACCACTTAATTTTACGTTATAACCTCTTCATTCTGAGGACCTCACGAGAAGTTGTCCTGTCAATAATGCTGTGTAAGTAATTGATTATAAAACGATTATAAATAAAATGAAGTTACATTTTGTAAAGTTACCATATTTGATTAACATTAACAAATAATTGCTTTAAAACAGGAAAATAACTGTGAGTTTTCAATACTTTTTTGTAATCTTAGCAATTAATCCAGCATGGACTATGTATAACCCGGGGTCAAATCAGTGTATATGCGCCAATTAAAGATCATCAAGCAGGTAACGAACCGGGAGACTCCCTCCCTGGACAAATATTTGTATGAGATCGGCAAGGTGGATCTTATCTCTGCAGAAGAGGAGGTGGAGCTTGCACGTCGCATAAAGAAAGGTGACACGTTGGCTATGGAGAAGCTGATCAAGGCAAATTTGCGATTTGTGGTGTCAGTCTCCAAGCAATACCAGAACCAGGGTCTCAGTCTTCCCGACCTCATAAATGAAGGAAACCTCGGATTGATAAAAGCAGCCCAGCGATTTGATGAAACACGTGGGTTTAAATTTATCTCATACGCAGTCTGGTGGATCAGACAATCAATACTACAGGCTTTGGCTGAACAGGCCAGAATCGTCAGGTTGCCATTAAACAAGATCGGATCGATCAACAAGATCAATAAAACATATGCTGAGCTGGAACAGAAATTTGAACGTGAACCCACAGTTCTTGAAATTGCAAGGGTTTTGGAGATAGCACCTGAAGATGTGAAGGAGGCAATCAGGAGCTCAGGTCGTCACGTATCCATGGATGCCCCGCTTCTGGACGGGGAGGATGGTAACATGTACGATGTTTTGCTCAATGATGATCAACCCGGTCCCGACAAAGGGCTGCTGAACGATTCACTTCGAAAGGAGATCGAGCGCGCACTCTCTACCCTCACCTACCGTGAGGCCAGTATCATCCGGCTCTATTTTGGCCTGAATGGAAAGCATCCCCATACGCTTGAAGAAATCGGCGAGGAATTTAACCTTACCAGGGAGAGGGTAAGACAGATCAAGGAAAAAGCCATCAAACGCCTGAAACACACCAGCAGAAGTAAGATCCTGAAAAGCTATCTTGGCTGATTCTGACCGGCAGGTAATATCTGCCGAACATATCAGGTATTCACTTCGGGAAGAGATAATTTGTTTGCTGAGTCGGTGTAAACTAACAAGACAGAAAACCTATTTTTTAATAATGCTTCCGGCACTTGATGTACTGCGCCTGGTAACCACGGCATCACCTTTATAATAGATATTCCCGGCACTTGAGGCAGACATATCAATCTCTTTATTTGCCCATACCCTTGCATCACCGGCGCTCGAAACTGATACCTTAACATAATCAGCGAACAGATCAAATGCATGCAGATCGCCTGCACTTGAAAGGCTGGCATCCAGCGAATTGGCATTTCCCCGTATGTAACAGTCGCCACTTGAACTGATAGACAAGAAGATGTCATTTGCATCAACGGTCAGATCAAGATCTCCGGCACTACTGATACTGATATCCAGATCGTCACATACGAAATCGGTCATTCCCTTCATATCTCCTGCACTGCTGATCTTGATCTTTTCCAGGTTGGGAAGTGTGACATTCACGACTTTCGACTTTGCCCTGTATATACTTCTTTCAGTTCCGATCCTTAGCATGTCCCCCTCTTTCTCAACAGTGATATAATCATGCAGGTTTTCGTCTGCTACCATTTCCACATAAAAATCGCCCTGGGAAAAGTTTACATCTATACCTGAACTTACATGTATCCCATTGAACCCTGTAACAGAAATCTCCTTAGTTATAACGTTTCCATCACCCGAAACCCCGGTATCCCAATCATCGAATACACGAGACTGCATCAGGACGGCAGAAGCCAGAACTGTTAAAAAGAGTACGTTCTTCATGATAGTTTTCTTAATTATGAATATTGGATATGTTTTATTATGTCTTTTTATAACGACGATTAATACATCTTAATGTTACAGGCAAAAGTGAGAAATATTCAGCTTTTGAACAAGATTTAATCGGTGAACCAGGGTATTAAGCCGGTAAACAGGCAAAATTGATTAATCAACTCTTAATACAAGTCCTTTCAGATATTCACCTTCGGGATGGTATATGCTAACCGGGTGGTCGGCAGGCTGCGTAAGCTGATGCAATACTTTCACTTCCCTTCCGGTATTTGCGGCAGCGGCAAAAACTGATTTTCTGAAATTTTCCTTGCTAACTGCCTGTGAACAGCTGAATGTGAATAGTAAGCCACCTGGTCGGATTTGGGCAATTGCCTTTTGGTTTAATCGTTTATACCCCTGCAGGGCGTTGTTCAGTACCCGTTGGTGCTTGGCAAATGCAGGCGGGTCAAGAATGATGAGGTCATAGTTAGGGGCTACGTGTTCAATATACTCAAAGGCATCAGCTGTAAACTCCTCATGGTTGTTTCTCCCCGGAAAATTCAACTCCATATTATGCCGTGTAAGATCGATGGCATGTCCGGAACTGTCGACACTATGCACCTTCCTGGCATTTCCTCCTATCGCATATATACTGAACCCTCCTGAAAAACAAAACATATTCAAAACATCCCTTCCCCGCGAATATCCTTCAACCAGTTTTCGGTTTTCCCGCTGGTCTATAAAAAAACCTGTCTTCTGTCCCCTTTCCCAATTAACCCTGAAACAGTAACCATACTCGTGTACATCACCCTCAAGCCTCTCTCCATACAATAGTTTATCGAACTGATCACTACCCTGCCTGCCGTGAAGGGTATTGCTGCTTTTGTTATAGATCGTATCAACGGGGAGTCCACTGATATTTCGCAGGACAGCAGATATTGTTTCAATGTTGCTATACATACCATCCGAGTGAAACTGTAAAACCGCGGCTCCATTATAATAGTCGATAATCAATCCTGGTAGTCCATCACCTTCGGCATTTACAAGGCGGAAAACATCGTTTTTGCCCGGTATATAAAGACCTTCTTCATATCTGTGGTTCCAGGCTTTCAATATCCTGTCCTCCCAAAAACTGGTGCCGACCTCCTCCTCTCCAAAGACAAGCATCCTTATGGCAATCGAGCCCTCAGCAAAATGTCCTGAGCCCAGTTTCTCATCCTTGTTATCAAAAACTTCTACAAGATCCCCTTCAGAAGGATTACCATAAATCTTTTTTACCGCCCCCGAAAAAACCCAGGGGTGTCTGCGACGTAGCGATTGGTCTTTGCCCGATTTTAAAACAATTCTTACAAATTCGCTCATTGGTAATTCTTTAATGCATTCCTGAGCGCATGATAGATTTCCAGGCACACCCAGGCATCAGTGGCTGCATACCTAATCTGCTGGTCGGTCAGCGAATCAGCTTCCCAATTCGACAACTGCTGTGATTTTGAGATTTTGTACCCGAGAATTATTGCAACAAGCTTTTTAAGGCTTTTGGACTCAATATGAAAGGCTTCAACGTATTTCTGCAGATCGAGAAATCCACCGGGAGTAAACGGAACGATCTTTCTGAGGCGCTGCATATCATCAGGCAATCCCGCCCCAATTTTAAGCACCTTATCATTCTCCAGGAGATATTTCAATTCTTGAGGAATCCCGATCTTGTTAACCCTGAACAACCAGGCAACATCACTGTTGGAAACCTGGATCAGGGCGATCCTGTGATGCACACCCTTTTTATAAACGGGCTTTGTTTCTGTATCAAAACCGAGGAGGCTGTACTTACTAATCTCATGCATAGCTTCGCGAAACATATCCCAGGAATCGATGACCTTTATGTCACCCTCAAACTGTCTGACCTCTAACTTATTGATCTCCTCCTTTTCAATCTCACTCCTGAACATTAAATATCCTCCTCATTAAAATCCTGCAGTCCGGTAAAAAAAGAGTTGTCGTATGACGGACCGCTCTCCTCCTCGCCGGGATCAACTGGTGAAGCATCGTCCTCTTCCGGATCAACTTTGGTTACATACAACCTGTTTAAAGCCTGCAAAGCATTCAACAGTTTAACACCCCAGTAATTCTCAAAATTATCCATTACTTCCCAGACTGCATCGTTCATAAGCTCCTCAATCCCTTGCCGGTATTGCTTTGTAAAGTCTTTCAAATCCTGATAGATATCTGCCATATCCTCGGAGATCTTGTGGGTCACCAGATCCGATCTGTCAAACTCCCCGTTATCTGCAATACGCAGGTATTCGTTGTGTACTCCAAGCAAATTCATCACCCGCTGATAAATCTCTGACCAGTCCTGCTCGGTAACAAATTTTTCATTGCTACTCTCCATCACTGGTTCCAAAGGTTCGATCATAACAAGATTATAGTAGACTGAAGACAGCACCTGAAGAGACGAGCGTATAAAATCAACAGCTCTTTTCTGTCCCGCCTCCTCGATCCATTGACAAAAATCATTGGCAGACCTGACAAATTCCAGGACTTCAGGAGCATACACTCCCTTCCCGGGTATGTTTTCCTGATCCATCATGCTGCAAAAGTAAGAAAAAAGAATGGATCCGGTAAAAAATCTAATATACTGCTTATCATCATGTTTTACCCGTATTGATTTCGAATGACAGGTCGTTCCTCCTGGCGATCCTTCCCTCCTCTGTTAGCTGATTCAGCACCTCAGCCACATTGAGTCGCTCTTTTCCCACCTCTTCGACAAGGGAAGTAAGATCCGCTGGTCCAGAGCCAAGCCTTGCCAGAATTGCCTGCGTGATCAAATCGAATTCAGCCGGCAAAACCATTCTGCTTCCCTTCTCCGTGCAAACATCACATTGTCCGCATCGTTGGGTTGTGATCTCTCCAAAATATGAAAGTAAATATTGGCTCCTGCATTTAGTTTCACTCCCGGCATATCTGAGAATCTCATTGATTCTTTCTATATACCGCTCCTTCCTGAATTTGTATAACTTTGCCGAAATCCTGACATTTGGGTCTTCAAGGCGTTCCTCCATTAGAGATATAACTGGATTTCCCTTTTTTGGTATATAGTGGATTACTTTCATTTCTGCAAGTCTTACCAGGTAATTGTAGGTCTCTTCCATCTCCATCCCCGCCCGCCTGGCAAGTGTAAACTCATCAAACATCACATACTGGGTAAACAATCCGGTATAGGAACGGAGCAATAACCTGATAAAAGCATCAAACTTCGGCACGTTGACCTGGAATTTATACAGATCGTCCCGGCCAATGGTAAAATGAATCCTTGATAAATTATTAATCTCATCCGAAATTTCAAAGTAACCCTCCCTCGATAGAATATTGAGTGCACTGGTTACGGTCACAGCGTTATGCCTGACTTTTGAAAGGAATTCTCCCAGTATAAAATCAAAGGAGGCCCCTTTACCTCCGCCCACCGGTACCTGCAGGTAATTAAAGAGAGCCCTGTATATCTCCCTCAGTATTTCAAATGATGGAAAATTAACTTCTATCCGTTTTTGTGCAAGCTTCGCATCAGCATCGCTGTATAGCAGGATCGCACTGGCAGGCTTTTCATCCCTGCCTGCACGGCCAGCCTCCTGGAAATAGGCCTCAGGGGAGTCGGGAAGATCCATATGAATCACAAACCGCACATCCGGCTTGTCAATTCCCATACCAAAAGCATTGGTGGCCACCATGATCCTTGTTTTATCCTGTTGCCACTCCTCCTGCTTTCGCATGCGCTGTTCAAACTTCAGCCCTGCATGATAATAATCTGCTTTGAAGCCATTCTTCAGAAGCAATTCAGCAAGTTCCCTGGATTTTCTGCGATTCCTGACGTAAATCACGCCGGTACCCTCGGCTGACCTGATGATGCTTAGCATTTCACGGTGTTTATCTTCGGTCTTCCTGACAAGGTAAACCAGGTTGTGGCGTTCGAAACTCTTCTGAAATACCCTTCCATTCTGAAAACAGAGTTTTTTCATGATGTCTTTCGTGACCCGTGGTGTTGCTGTTGCTGTAAGGGCCATTACCGGAACATTGGGAAGAATATCCCTCAATTCAGCAATTTTAAGATAAGATGGTCTGAAGTCATATCCCCATTGCGAAATACAATGGGCCTCATCAACTGCAATGAGATTCACATTCATCTGCTGAACCCGCACCCTAAAAAGCTCTGTACTGATACGCTCAGGAGAGAGATAGAGAAATTTGTAATCGCCAAAAACACAGTTATCGAGTGCAATACTGATCTCCTCCCTTGAAAGACCGCTGTGAATAGCCATTGCTTTAATCCTGCGCGACTTAAGGTTTTTAACCTGGTCATTCATTAGTGCTATTAATGGTGAAATAACCAGGCAAATGCCCTCCCGTGCCATTGCTGGTACCTGGAAAGTAATTGATTTACCTCCGCCTGTAGGCATAAGGGCCAGGGTATCTGTTCCGGATCCTACCGACTGAACGATCTCTTCCTGGAGCGGACGAAAAGAATCGAATCCCCAATATCGCTTAAGAATATCATGAAATACGTCCATATATTACTAGTATTCAATACTATATCATTGCAATGTTAACAAAACTTAATCGCCTGGAAAATAGAGGGCTTATTGCCCATTTTTTTGTATTTTTGCCACACTTAAATTTAATCAAATAATATAAAATGTCTTTCATTGAAAAGAAAATTGAATCTGAAGGATTAACATTTGATGATGTATTGCTGGTTCCGGCCCTCTCAAATGTACTGCCCAGGGAGGTCTCACTGGCAAGCAAATTCTCCAGAAATATTAATCTCAATACCCCTATTGTATCGGCCGCCATGGATACTGTAACCGAAGCAAGGCTGGCCATCGCTATTGCACGTGAAGGCGGTATCGGGGTGATCCACAAGAACATGACGATTGAACAGCAGGCTGCTGAGGTAAGAAAGGTAAAGAGGGCTGAAAGTGTCATGATCCATGAACCAATCACGATTACGAAGGAAGAAACTGTTCAGGATGCTTTAAAACTGATGAAGGAATACAAGATCGGTGGTATCCCTGTGGTAAATGAAGAGAGGATTCTGATCGGGATTGTGACCAACAGGGACCTGAGATTCCAGCAGAATATGGACCGGCCTATTGGTGAGGTGATGACTGGCAAGAACATCATTACTACAACAAGCAATACGGACCTTGTGCAGGCCGGAAAAATTCTGCAGCAGCATAAAATAGAAAAGCTTCCGGTGGTAGACCAGGACAATAAGCTGATCGGACTGATAACATACAAGGATATTACAAAATCGAAAGACAGGCCGAATGCCGCTAAAGACAATAAAGGCAGGCTAAGGGTAGCGGCCGCAGTGGGTGTTTCCGGGAATGTGGAAGATAATGTTAAAGCACTTGTTGATGCAGGTGTTGATGCAATCGTGATCGATACGGCACACGGTCACTCAAGGGGTGTAATTGAAACATGCCGGAAAATAAAGAATAAATTCAACACCATCGATATAGTGGTAGGAAATATCGCGACTGCAGAAGCTGCCATTGCCCTGATCGAAGCCGGTGCAGATGCAATAAAGGTGGGGATCGGTCCGGGTTCTATCTGCACGACCAGGGTTGTGGCCGGTGTGGGTGTTCCACAGCTGTCTGCTATCTTCAATGTGGCATCAGAGGCATCAAAACATAAGGTACCTGTTATTGCCGATGGTGGTATACGATATTCGGGTGATATTGTCAAGGCACTTGCGGCCGGAGCAAGTACTATCATGGCCGGTTCCCTGCTGGCAGGTGTGGAAGAGTCGCCCGGGGATACAATTATCTATAACGGCAGAAAATACAAATCATACCGTGGAATGGGCTCTGTTGAAGCGATGCAACAAGGTTCGAAGGACCGTTATTTTCAGGACGTAGAAGATGACATCAACAAGCTTGTACCGGAAGGAATCGTTGCAAGGGTTCCATTCAAAGGCTCACTCAACGAAGTTATATTCCAGGTAGTAGGGGGTCTCAGGGCAGGAATGGGTTATTGCGGTGCAGCCGATATCAAAGCTTTGCAGGAGGCCAAATTTGTAAGAATCACCAATGCCGGTGTCACGGAGAGTCACCCACACGATGTAACCATCACCAGGGAATCCCCTAACTACAGCAGATGATAATATGCAACTGTTTAAACCGTTTCATAATTATATAAACTATTGAACCATGGTAAGACAAAAAATTCTTGCGGTACTCGTTATCATTTCAGCTTTCATAATTCAAGTGAACTGCCAGGAAATCCTAATGACAATTGGGGATAAAGAGGTCACACTTGATGAATTTGAAAGGATCTATAAGAAGAATAACAGCAGCATCACTGACAATCAGCAGACCCCGGAAGAGTACCTGGAGCTTTTTATTAGTTTTAAATTAAAGGTGTTAGAGGCTGAGAGACTTGGCATGGACACCACGGCCAAATTCCTGAATGAGTTCAACACCTACAAGGATCAGCTTGCAAAACCTTATATGACTGACCCGGAAACCAAGGAAGCTCTGATGAGAGAAGCTTATGAAAGAATGAAATGGGATGTAAAAGTGAGTCATATTTTGCTTACCCTAAGCAACCATGCCTCACCCGAAGATACAATGGCAAGGTACAACAAGGCTATGGAAATCAGGGAACGGATTCTTGAAGGAGAAGATTTTGAAAAGGTGGCACGTGCCACCTCCGAAGATCCAAGTGTAAGAACCAATGGTGGTGACCTGGGCTACTTTACAGCCTTTATGATGGTCTATCCTTTCGAAACAGCAGCCTATAACCTGGAAAAAGGGGAGGTCTCAATGCCCGTGAGAACAAAGCATGGATATCATATTATTAAAAAACATGGTAAAAGACCTGCAATTGGTCAGGTAAAGGTGGCCCATATATTTATCAGTAACCCTGAAGATGCTACTGCTGAGGAGAGTGAAGCAGCCAAAAAGCTTGCACTGGCGATCGGCGACAGCCTCAGAATGGGGGTGGATTTTGGCGCCCTGGCTATCCGTCACAGTGAAGACCGGAATAGTGCTGAAAACGGAGGTGAGTTACCCTGGTTTGGAACGGGCAAGATGATCAAGGAGTTTGAAACCAAGGCCTTCGACCTGGAAGAACCGGGAGATATATGCGAACCCTTTCAAACCAATTATGGTTGGCACATCATAAAACTTCTGGATAAAAAAGGTATCGGCACATATGAAGAGATGGAATCCACCCTGCAATCAAAGGCCCTGAATGAAGAACGTGACAAGATTAAGAAACAGAGATATATTGAAAAATTAAAAGAACAGTATGATTTTTCCTTAAACAATGATGTTTATAGAAGCCTGTACAGTCTTGTCGATTCAACCATTCTGAGCGGTGAGTGGGAACCCCGGGAAGAATTGCAACTGGCTGATGAAACCCTGTTCACAATCACCGGCCAGAAGGCGACCCTTGGCGATTTTGTAAACTACCTGAATAGCAATCAGGCAAAGATACCCCCAATCCCAATTGAAACCTATGTAGATTTGGCGTTTAACCTGTACCTTGAAGGAGTATTAATGGAAGTCGAAAAGAATAGTCTGCCGGATAAGTATCCTGAGTATAAGTATATTCTTCAGGAGTACCATGACGGAATACTGTTGTTTGAGCTGATGGATCAGAAAGTATGGTCAAAAGCACTTGAAGACAGTACCGGCCTGGAGATCTTTTTTGAAGACCACCGTTCAGACTATATGTGGAACGAGAGAATGGAGGCCATCGTGGTGACATGTGACAGTACAGTGGATATTGAAAAACTGAGAAAAAAACAATCCCGAATCGCAAAAGGCAGATGGGACGAACAGAAGCTGAACCAAAAGTTTTGTGAAAAGGAAGATGGTTGTATTACCCTGGAAACAATCAGGGTCGAAGAGGGTAAAAACAGTCGTGTGGATGCCCTGAACGGTTCCCTGGGATCAGGTGAGATCTATCATGAAAACGGAATGTTTCATTTTGTGATCACTACCGCAAAACTGCCGCCAATGGAAAAGGAACTAAATGAAATCAGGGGTAGAGTGACATCTGATTATCAGGACTATCTGGAGAAACAATGGATCGAGGAGCTGAGAAACAAATATAAAATCAGCGTGAATAAAAAGCTTTTGTCAAAAATATAGTTGTGAATTGAAAAGGCTTATTCAAATACAGGCATTACTAACGGGCCTGTTAATCACAGGGACTGCAGGATGTGGCTTGCAGGAAAATGAAATAAGCGATCAGCAGGTTGCCAGGGCATTCGGAAAATACCTGTATATCTCGGATCTGAAGGAAATAATTCCCGAGGGAACCAATAGCAGTGATTCTGCGTTACTAGCCCGGAATTACATCGACATCTGGGTACGAACACAATTAATGCTTAACAAAGCTGAAGAGGCACTTACAGAAGAGCAAAAGAATGTAAGTAAAAAGATCGATGAGTACAGATCTTCACTCCTGATTTATACATACAGGCAAAAACTGCTTTTGCAAAAAATGGATACAATTATCAATGAAAATGAAATCATTGATTATTATGAAAACAATATTGACAACTTTATTTTGCCGGAACATGTCGTTAAGGCTGTATTTGTAAAAATTCCCCTCACAGCTCCTCGAATAGGTGAAGTACGCAACTGGATCAGATCCGGTTCGACGGATGACCTTGTTAAACTGGAAAAATATTGCATCAACTATGCCGAAAAATTTGATGTGTTCAACAACTCATGGATCTATTTTAACAAGTTGATTAAGCAGGTCCCTGCTAATATCGGACAGCCTGAAAGATACCTGAGATACAACCGGAACATTGAATCGAGTGACTCCCTTTTTCACTATTTCCTGCATATTTCAGATTATAAATCTGAAGGTGAAACAATGCCCCTGGAACTTATAAAAAGTGATATTAGAAGCATCCTGCTGAACAAACGGAAAATTGAGTTTTACAATGACCTTGAGAAAAGAGTTTACAAGGAAGGGGTCAACCGTAATCTATTTGAAATATACTAACAGAATGATGATTTCCAGATATATATTGATTATTGCAATTCTGATTACCGGAATAAACAGAACAATTGGACAGGAGAATGCTTTTATCCTTGACAGGGTTGTTGCTGTTGTGGGTGATTTCCATATTCTTCAATCAGACATTGAACAACAGCACCTTCATTTAAAAATGAGTCAGCAATACCTGCCCGAAAATATCAGGTGTGATATCCTGAATTACTTTATTGAACAGAAATTACTGATGAGCCAGGCGAAAATCGACAGCATTGAAGTTTCAGAAAGCCAGGTTGAGATGTCAATTGAGTCGAGATTAAGTGATTTCATTTCCCAATTTGGCAGTGAAGAAGAATTGGAAAACTATTTCAACAAATCGATCTTTGATATCAGGGCTGATCTGAGAACGACCATGAAGGAGATGATGATCACCCAACAGGTACAACAATCAATTATTGGGGAAATCAATCCAACACCTTCAGAAGTTCGCGCTTTCTATCATTCCTTATCAACCGACAGCATTCCGTATATTGATACCGAGGTAAAGATTGCCCAGATAGTTGCTTATCCTCCAGTTAATGAAGATGCCATATTTGAGGTGAAGGAACGATTGCTCGAGTTAAGGGAGAGAATTATCAATGGAGAAAGTATGTCAACACTGGCCATTCTCTATTCAGATGATCCCTCAGTTACAACAAATTTTGGGGAGATCGGATTCATGAACAAACGCGATCTGGATCCGGCATATACTGATGCAGCCTGGTCTCTCAAAGAGGGCCAGGTATCTAAAATAGTTGAATCATCTTTTGGATATCATATTATTCAATGCATTGAACGAAAAGGTGAAAGGGTCAATACCAGACATATACTTCTTAAACCCAAAGTTGATGCAGATGCGAAAGGTAAGGCTCTCAATAAACTGGATAGTCTTAGAACGCTGATACTTTCAGATTCAATTACTTTTCACAGGGCAGCACTTAAAAATTCGGAAGATGAAAAGACCAGGGCAAATGGCGGCATATTGGTCAATTCAAATAACAATGCAGCCACTTTCCCGCTGGATGCACTTGAAACCAAGGACTATTATACAGTACGGGAGATGAAGGTTGGAGAGATTTCCAGACCATATGAAGCTACAGACAGTAAAGGTCAAATCTGTTATAAGATTATTAAGCTTGTAACCAGAACAGAGCCTCACAGAGCCAACCTGAAGCAGGATTACAATCTTCTTCAGAATATGGCACGGGTTGCAAAACAAAATGAGATACTGGATGAATGGTATCGTGAGAAAAGAAAAAAGACCTATATCAATATTGATAATTCTTTCAAGTTCTGCGACAGTATTAACAATGAGCTTTCTGAACATTGATGACACAATTAATCAAAACGGTTCATTACAAGAAACTGATTCCGTTGCTGATCATCTTTCTGTTTTCCGGAGCCAAACTGCACGGACAGCAAGTCAGGCAAATTGAGATCCTCAATGCAGACATTATTAAATCGGAACGATCACTCGATTCCGGTGCCCAAAAGTTGCTGGGCAATGTAAGGTTCAGGCATGATGATGTCGTTATGACCTGTGATTCAGCCTATTTTTATTCGAAATCATATTCATTTGATGCATTCAGCAATGTAGTTATCGAACAAGGAGATACATTGTTCCTGTACGGTGATAAGCTCCATTACGAGGGTGATACAAGAATTGCCATGTTCAGAAGGAATGTCAGATTGGTCAATGACAGCACGGTTCTGACAACAGATTTTCTGGATTACAACAGAGAAACCGATATTGCCTACTACCACAATGGCGGACTGATAACGGAGGGTGACAATACACTTTCCAGTCGACTGGGACACTATCATACCCAGACTGAGATATTTCATTTTAAGGACAGCGTCGTGATCATTAATCCAGACTATAACATCTATTCAGACACACTGCAATATCATTCTACAACTAAAACAGCATACTTCTTTGGGCCAACAGAGATTATTGGTGAAGAAAACTATCTCTACTGTGAAAGCGGCTGGTACAACACTGAAAAGGATATCTCAAAGATGGAAAAGAATGCCTGCCTGATAAGTAAAGGAAGAGTACTCAGGGGAGATACACTGTATTATGAAAGAAAAGCAGGGTATGGTCTCGCAAAGCAACATGTTGAATTGTTTGACTCAACCCAGAATGTCTACCTCAGGGGCAACCATGGCGAGTATTATGAAGATCTGCAAATCGCACTACTCACCGATAGCGCCTATATTATACAGGTAGAAGATGGTGACTCTCTTTACATTCATGCAGATACACTAAGATCGATTGCGGATACATCAGGCGTATCTGATGAGAAAATATTGCTGGCATATAACCATGTAAAATTCTTCAGGTATAACATACAGGGGATGTGCGATTCATTAACCTACATTGAGAAAGACAGCACCTTTCACCTGTTTGGCTCTCCACTACTATGGGCCGATGAAAACCAGCTAACTGCCTCTAAAATTGAATTAGTGAACCGAAATGAACAACTTCACAGGATGTATCTCCGGGATATTGCCCTGCTTATTTCAAAAGAGGATTCAACAAAGTTTAACCAGATCAGGGGAAAGAGCATGGTCGGCTACTTCACGAACAATAATCTGGTGCAACTGGATGTTATCGGTAACGGACAAACGATTTATTATGCTGAAGATCAGGGAAGGATTATAGGGGTAAACAGGGCAGAATGTACAGATCTTATCATCTATCTTGAAGATAATAAGGTTAAGAAAGTAAACTACCTGGTGCAACCCAGTGGTAACTATTATCCGCTTGATCTGATCCCGGATAATCAGAGGACCCTAGATGGCTTCTCATGGAATGAAAAGTGGAGACCATCAGGTTTTGTCGATATATTCAGCTGGAAGGAATAAAAGGAACCTGAGACGGTTCCTTTTTTAGTATTCATCTTCATTGAAGAAAAAATCATCCTTGCTGGGATAATCGGGCCAGATATCTTCTATGCTTTCATAGATCTCTCCTTCATCCTCAATCTCCTGCAAGTTTTCGATAACTTCAAGTGGTGCTCCCGACCTGATCGCATAATCAATCAATTCGTCCTTGCTCGCAGGCCAGGGGGCATCTTCCAATTTTGAAGCTAATTCAAGTGTCCAATACATAGTTACAGCAATTACCGGAACAGATGGTGTCCCTGTTTACTAAACCGCAAATATAGAATTTTTTTTTATTAAACCAATTACGGTTTCCATGGTATTTCAGGGGCACCTGAATTATACGCTAACATCCTGGATAACAGAAAGTAATAATCGGAAAGCCTGTTAAAAAATTTTATGATAATCTGTTTCACGGGATCAGTTTCATTTAATT
Organism: uncultured Bacteroidaceae bacterium; assembly: GCA_964539395.1. GTDB lineage: Bacteria > Bacteroidota > Bacteroidia > Bacteroidales > M55B112. The sequence goes on along the minus strand of CAZIIU010000002.1, from coordinate 35,301 downwards.
TGAGAATAATCCTCTCCGCCCTTCTGCAAACCGTTCTTGATACGTGAGCCTGTGAGGAAGCAATGTTACCACCCGGAAGTATGAAATTTTGAAGAGGAGGAAGCAGATGGTCCATCTGATCGATCGATTTCTCAAGGAAAACAACATCATCCTCTGTAACCGACGGCATGTTTGCCGGCAAATCATTACCATCCGCAGCAATTACAGAAGCTGCAGACATCAGTTTGTCGAGTATCCTGAGCAATTGTGCCTTAATAACTTCATCACTTGTTTGATCCATCAGGAGTGCTGTATGGGCCATTAACTCATCCACCGTACCATAGGCTTCAATTTTCTGATGATATTTCGACACCCTTTTGCCCCCAAGCAAAGAGGTCATACCTTTATCCCCCCCTTTGGTGTATATGGTTGATCTTTTAATGTCCATTCTACGATGTGTTTAGACAATTCAACCTAAATGGCGATGATTTGTTCAGTTAATTTGATCAATATTTAAACGAAATAAACCGGTTATCAACTGGTCGACATTTGATAGACAGGATTTGGGTTCTTTTCATCTTTTGCGACCTCTCCGTCAATGAGTCTTATGATTCTGTGGGCATGCTGTGCAATCTGCTCTTCATGGGTTACCAGGATGATCGTATTCCCGAGGGCATGAATTTCATCCAGAAGACGCATGATATCAAGGGAGGTTTTTGAATCAAGGTTTCCAGTAGGTTCATCGGCCAGTATGATCGATGGATTATTTACAAGCGCCCTGGCAACTGCCACGCGTTGTCGCTGACCACCGGACAGTTCGTTCGGCCTGTGATCCATCCGGTCGGTAAGTGCAACACTCTCAATCACCTCTTTCGCACGTTGCATTCTCGCTTGCTTATTCACACCTGCATAAACCATAGGCAGCATCACATTTTCAAGAGCTGTGTACCTGGGCAACAGGTTAAATGTCTGAAAAATAAACCCAATCTCCTGGTTCCTGATTTCAGCCAGTTGATTATCTTTCATCTGGCTCACGTCGGTACCATTAAGGAGATAATTCCCGCTTGTTGGTGTATCCAGGCAGCCGATCAGGTTCATCAAGGTTGATTTTCCTGAGCCGGACGGTCCCATGACAGCAACGTATTCATTGTGTTCGATATTGATCGTTATGGAATGTAATGCCTTGACAACGATCGTTCCAAGGTAATAATTCTTCTCGATACTCTTCAGTTGAATAATATGGTCCATTTCTTTAAATTTTAGATACGAATGTAGATAATTTACGGATGAACTTTAGCAATTATTATTAAAAACTGACCCTCAGATGCTGTTTTTCAATACCCGGTTGTCTGATCAGCAGTCCCAAGCGGAACAGATCTATCGAAATGTCAACACCGGAGTGGTCGTAACACTTTTTCCACGCAGCCTCCATCTCTTCCGACCAATACAGGTCGTCCAGAAGAAACATAAGTGATGTATATTTTTCCTTCAGAAACCGATTCACCTTTTCAACAGTCGGACCATATCTGTGATCACCATCGATAAAAACGATGGTTCGCTCTCCTGCCTTTTCGATCATCCGTTCCAAATGATCGTCGAAACTGCCCCGGATAAACTCAACCCGTTCAGAAAGAGTTTCAGGAAATTCCCTGGCAGAAAATGCGTGTTTTACAGGGTTTCCCTCTATGGTTAATACCCTTGCACCTTTAGCTCCCGCAGCAAGATACCCCGTACTTATGCCAAGTCCGGTACCAAACTCAATGACCAGCTCCGGGCGGTACCAACTGCATAATCTAAATAGTAGTGCTCCCTGTCTCTCTGAAACAGAAGCATGCTTCACCATGCCGGCAACAGTACGCTGGTCAATTGATGTATAACGGCTTCCTGCACCGAACTCCCGGATCAATAGTTTTTCCTTCCTTTTTTTGAGTTCCCGGTGCCACATTAAAATCTCTGCAGGAACCCTCAACCCGGCCTTGTTAAATATTGCATTCCTGACAAGGTTGTATAAATAGGGACTGTGTATCCCATGTCCGTTGCGGTGTCCCGCAGAGAGCCAGTGCTGAAGATATTTCAATGAAATCGATGCGATCCCTGAACCAGTTTTATCCAAAATCTTAACTTTACAATCAGACAACAAATCAAACAGGTATAAAAATAGAATTGTTATTTAAAACAAAACCCCTAAATATTGTCAAAGTTAATTCTCTAATAAAAAGCTCCAAACCCTTTCACCGGTCATTAACCGGTGATCAGGCATAATGAAATGCATAACTTTCTGAAACATGACATACAATTCCTGCCTGGTGTGGGACCTGCCAGGGGAGATCTGCTCAGAAAGGAGATCAATATACACTCTTTTGAGGACCTGATCTACTATTTTCCATTCAGGTACATTGATAAAAGTAAATTTTACAAAGTAAATGAAATACATCCTGACCTGCCATATATACAGATCAGGGGAAAGATCAGGGGATACTCCTCGGTAGGTGGTGGTCGAAAAAAGCGCCTGGTTGCTGTGTTTGGAGATGAAACCGGTTTAATAGAAATGGTTTGGTTTAAAGGGACCAAATGGATCCCGGAGAACTTTCCTCCAGGAAAAGAGATTGTTGTTTTTGGCAAACCCACCGTGTATAACAGGAAGTTAAACCTGATTCATCCCGAGATGGAGGATCCTGCAAAAATAAAAACAGTGCAATCTAACCTGCAGGCAGTTTACTCCACTACGGAAAAGATGAAAAACAATAATCTTACCTCAAAGGCTATCAGCAAACTGCAGGCCAACCTCATTCAGCTTCTCCCAGCAAGTTTCAGTGAGACCCTCCCCCACTGGCTACTTCAGAAACTGAAATTGGTAACTCTAAACCAGGCATTGCGACAGATCCACTTTCCCGATTCCGTAACGGATTATAAAAAAGCCGAAGTGAGGCTGAAGTTTGAGGAGCTGTTCTATATTCAGCTCAATATCCTGCAGAAAAGAACCGTCAGGAAAACAGCATATACCGGCAACAAATTTACCCGTGTGGGTGAACACCTTAACTCTTTTTATAAGGATCACTTGCCATTTGAGCTTACCGGGGCACAGAAAAAAGTGCTCAGGGAGATCCGTGCCGACCTGGGTTCCGGGAAGCAGATGAACAGGCTCCTGCAGGGTGATGTCGGCAGCGGGAAAACGCTGGTGGCGCTGATGTCGATGCTGATCGCCCTTGACAATAGCTACCAGGCCTGTCTGATGGCACCTACGGAGATCCTCGCTATCCAGCATTACAAGAGCATTTCCAGGTTCGTAGAGGGATTAGGCGTTACCGTCGAACTGCTGACCGGTTCAACGAAAAAGACAGACCGGGAACGGATTCATTCCACCCTGGAAAGTGGTTCACTGAAGATTCTTGTAGGAACCCATGCCCTGCTGGAGGATGTCGTTCAATTTAAAAATCTTGGACTGGTAGTTATCGATGAGCAGCAGCGTTTTGGTGTGGCACAGCGGGCGCGGTTATGGGAAAAGGGCAAGGTGCTTCCCCACATCCTTGTCATGACCGCCACCCCGATTCCCCGAACACTCTCCATGACGCTCTATGGTGACCTGGATATTTCAGTGATCGATGAGCTGCCAGCAGGAAGAAAACCGATCATTACAAAACATTTTTACGACAACCAGCGGCTGAAGGTATTTGGTTTTATGAAACAGGAGATCCTGAAAGGCAGGCAGATTTATATCGTTTATCCACTCATACAGGAATCCGAGAAAATGGATTACAAGGATCTCGAAGACGGACTGGAGAGCATGGCCCGTGCATTTCCACCGCCAGAGTATGCGATCAGTGTGGTTCATGGCAAAATGAAGCCGGAAGAGAAAGAGATCGCGATGAATCATTTTATCGCAGGCAGAACACACATCATGGTGGCCACCACGGTTATTGAAGTAGGTATTGATGTGCCCAACGCCACAACAATGATTATAGAGAGTGCTGAACGCTTTGGCCTCTCGCAGCTTCACCAGTTGCGCGGCAGGGTTGGCCGGGGTGCCGATCAGTCCTTTTGTATCCTGATGTCGGGCTATAAACTCTCCGAGGATGGCCGCAAGAGAATCGAAACCATGGTATCAACAAACGACGGGTTTGAGATTGCCGAGGTGGACCTGAAATTACGCGGACCGGGCGACCTGGAAGGTACCCAGCAAAGCGGCGTTCCCTTCAACCTGAAGATCGCCCACCTTGGCAGGGACCAACAGATTCTGACACTGGCCCGTGATGTTGCTGAAAAAATCCTGGATGAGGATCCGCAATTGCAGCAGGAGAAGAATGAGCTCTTTGCAAAGCATATTAAAAAAGGATCGCCCAATGTTGTAAACTGGGGGGATATCAGCTAGGGACCATCAATTTTCAATCCGGGTATTTTTTTGAAAATCAGTATTTAAACTTCTTTAACATTTAAAGTTTTCCAGCCGTAACATTGTTCCGTATATTTCGAATTCATTGAAATATACATTATACATGCAAGTATTAACAAACAAGTTCACTATGAGTTTAAAAAACCTGGCAATTATTGCCCTTACGCTTTCTGTCGCCTGGGGTTGCCAGAACAAAACAGAAAGACAGGAAAACAAAAATGAAGCACAATCACAAACAGATCCATTTCAGTCTGATCCCGATCAACTAATGCAGCAGGCAGCGGATGTGACAGATAAGGAGTTGGAGCAGTTTCTGGCAACCATTGAAAATATGCAAATCATCAACCAGTCGGCACAAGAGGAGATGGTTGCTGCTGTTCAGGATGCCGGAATGGAGGTAGAGCGCTTTAGCGAGATCATGCAATCGCAGCAGGATCCGGACCAGTCTCCAAAAGTTACAAGCGAAGAGATGAAACTTTTTACATCGGTGAACCAATCGTTGGAAAAGATTCAGATTCGCGCCAGGAAACAGATGGAAGAAAAAATTGAAGAGGGAGGGCTTACCACAGAACGCTACCAGGAAATTGGCGCGATCATACAATACAGTCCTGAACTGCAGAAAAAGATACAGTCGTTGATGAATCCTGCCCAATAAACAGGTTATTCTGAATATCACTTTTTCTATTCGGATATACGGGCAGATAATGATCATTCCTCCATTTCAGGGAGAATTTTCACAGTCCGGTTAATCATCTGTTAAGACAAAAAGTAAATCAACTATTTATCGCTGTGAGATAATGATCTATTCCTTGAAGGCAAAGTTGAGGAACAGAGAAATTAGGTTTCTGCAAAGCATTAAATATCTTTTCAAAAAATGTCGATGAGGGTCTCATAAAAAATCTCCATATTTGAAGTAGATTAGAATACCTGCTTGCTAATTCTCAAAATATCAAGATTCGGTTCTTATGTATCTGTTTTATTGATGTTTTATAAAAGGAAATCGATAAAGTTATTCTTCTGCCTGCTGCTGTTCATGGAGTTGATGCCGTTACCGGCCTCAGAAAGAGAATTGCTGTTGCACATTAATGCACCTGGAATACGCAACAGTGCAGAACGCGATCGTGGCTATTCTCCCCTGGTCTATTCAGGGCTGCAGGGTGCTTTCTCTGCTTCGTTAACATCGTTTAGAGCAAAAAAGTCCGATTATCTAACGATCGATTACGCCACCGGCACTTTGTCTAACTCTTACGCAAGAACCATGCAGGGTCGCATGGCTTCCATCCGGACATACACCTTCTATCACAGGAACAGGGACCGCCATGCCGGTCTCCACTGGGGATGGTCGAACAATAATGAGTTCAACACCAGGAATTTTGAAGATGCCCGCAATTTTAACGACCGAAATGAGTACTTCACCTCCTTTGGTCCGGCAGTAAGATACCTGCTTCCATTCTCCCTGTTCAACCGGCAATTTCACTTTGAAACCCTTTCAAACTTGCAACTATTGGGTTTCAAATTGCAATCCTCATATATCACCTCACTTCCCAGGGGATTTGAGGAACCCTCCAACAGCGGTATCTCAGGATTCATGGAATCGATTGAACTTTTCTATCCCGGAAACAGCTTGAACTTCCTGCTTCATTCTACATTGCGTTATGAACTGAACTCAGGAAATATGCTATCTCTCAGCTACAGGTATGATTACCTTTGGCTCAATGGGGCACACATTACCGAAAAGAGCAGGGGAAGCTGGTACTTTGGAATCATTACCTTGCTATGAGAAAGTTATCCGTCATACTGTGCCTGGTTTCGTTAGGGGGGTCAACCCTGTTCACCTCCTGCGAGAAACTGATGCTGCTTGGCGACCCGGAGCCAGATCCGGAAGCTGTATTCAATCATTTGTGGCAGGATGTTAAGAACCGCTACAGCTACCTTGAAGTGAAAAACTTAAACTGGGATTCGATCGGTGATCTGTACAGGCAGAAAATCTATTCCGGAATGAGTGACAAAGAGCTTTTCCCTGTGCTGGCAGACATGCTATTTGAGCTTCGTGACGGACATGTGAACTTGACGAGCGACTTCGACCGGAGCAGGAACTGGTTGTGGTTCCAGGATTATCCCGACAATTACAACCAGAATATCATCGACAAACATTACCTGGGAAAGGATTTTTTCATCACGGGTCCGCTCCTTAACCGGGTAATCGATTCCGTACTCTATGTCAACTACAGATCTTTTGGTAACACCATTGAAAACAAGCACATTGATGTCCTGATGGATCGCGCAAAAGGGATGCACGGCATAATCATTGACGTGCGGCACAATGGCGGGGGAAACCTGAACAACGGCGACAGGCTCGCCTCCTGCTTTGTGGATTCTTCCACGGTCTATGCCTTCCAGCGTTATAAAACCGGACCGGGACCGGAGGATTTTACCTCATGGGGAGAGCTGCTCATCACTCCCCGTGAAGGGGAACTGTTTAGCGGGCCTGTCGTGCTGCTTACTAACCGGCGTTCCTATAGTGCTTCTACTTTTTTTGCCCAGATGATGCGGGCGATCCCCCGTGGCACAATACTGGGAGATAGTACAGGGGGTGGTGGAGGGATTCCTGTTTTCGGAGAACTGCCCAATGGCTGGAGCTACCGGTTTTCGGCTACACAGACCATTACTCCGAATGGAACACATATTGAAACAGGGGTTGCAGCTGACATTCCGGCTGAACTCAAATCGTCAGATGAGCTGAGGGGCGTCGATTCAATCATTGAACTGGCACTCGGTTCGAAACGGAACGACACGTTGCCCCGGAAGAATCCATTGCTCTCACTCATGTATTAAAACAGAATCCAAACAGAAAACCCGCATGGTTTAATCATCTTCCACAGAGAAATCCTCCTCAGGGTTTGCCCTGCTTTACTTTTAAGTCAGGTGATCAATCCCGTCCCCCTTCCTGATGAGGTATTCAACCTTCACCGTCCCGCTGAGGCAGTTAATCCCGTCCAACTTCCTGATGAGGTATTCAGCCTTCACCGTCCCGCTGAGGCAGTCAATCCCGTCC
>CAZIIU010000002.1:1506-27777 GCA_964539395.1 uncultured Bacteroidaceae bacterium | reverse complement strand
AGCCTTCACCGTCCCGCTGAGGCAGTCAATCCCGTCCCCCTTCCTGATGAGGTATTCAGCCTTCACCGTCCCGCTGAGGCAGTCAATCCCGTCCCCCTTCCTGATGAGGTATTCAACCTTCACCGTCCCGCTGAGGCAGTTAATCCCGTCCAACTTCCTGATGAGGTATTCAGCCTTCACCGTCCCGCTGAGGCAGTCAATCCCGTCCCCCTTCCTGATGAGGTATTCAGCCTTCACCGTCCCGCTGAGGCAGTTAATCCCGTCCAACTCCCTGATGAGGTATTCAGCCTTCACCGTCCCGCTGAGGCAGTTAATCCTCTGTGCCCTGCAAACCCGGAAAATACCATGAAGGGTGACCTGCTCCCGGTTATAAAAAAAATGATTATCCCGCACCTGTGTTTTATAGACGTTATTTAAAACGAAAATAAATAATCTATTCTCCATGCGAAAAATGATCTTCAGCAATATTTAAGAATTCAACATCGGTATTTTTGTAACCTACTTCAAAACACAACCATGCCTGACCGGTATACAATTGATCATAGAGGTATTATAGAAAGTGTGGAGAACCGGGTAGCAACAGTGCGAATCAACAGTCAGTCGGCCTGTGCCTCCTGTCATGCAAAAGGAGCCTGTTCTTCTGCTGACCAGTCTGAAAAAGTAATACATGTATCTGTCGACGGACTGGAGGTTTTTCCCGGCGATGCTGTAAAGGTCCGGATCGCAAGGCGTACCGGGCTCAGGGCAGTGGCATTCGGGTATATTTACCCGTTTTTTGTACTGCTGTTTACCCTGATCGCACTGACCATTGCTGGGGTTTCTGAGCAGAAAGCCGGACTCTGGTCGCTCGCCTCACTGGTACCCTATTACTTTGGGGTATACCTGTTGAAAGAGCGGATCAGCAACTCTTTCATGTTTAAACTGGAAAAATTATTTTAACGACTTATGAGTCAAATTCTTATATATACAATAATCAGCCTGGTTGCCATCTCAGCCATAGCTGCAGTTATCCTCTATTTCATTGCCCGGAAATTCAGGGTATATGAGGATCCCAGGATCGACCAGGTGGAGGAGGCTCTTCCTGCCGCCAACTGCGGAGGGTGTGGTTTTGCAGGGTGCCGGAATTTTGCTGAGGCACTTGTTAAGTCCGACACTTTCGACGAACTGTTTTGTCCTGTAGGGGGGAACGATGTAATGGCAGATATAGCCTCCATTCTCGGCAGGGAAGCCGTTGAACAGGATGCCCGGGTAGCTGTGGTGCGGTGTAATGGCCAACCGGAATTCCGTCCCCATACCAGCATTTACGACGGGGCAGTATCGTGTGCGGTTGCGCACAGTCTGTATACAGGTGAAGGTGGTTGTCCGCATGGATGCCTGGGATGTGGCGACTGCACCGAAGTGTGCGATTTCGATGCGATCCATATGAATCCGGTTACCGGACTTCCGGAGGTGATTGACGACAAGTGTACCGCCTGTAATGCTTGTGTAATTGCCTGTCCGCGTGATATCATCGAGCTTCGTAAGAAAAATAAAAAAGACAGAAAAATATTTGTATCATGCATTAACGAGGAGAAAGGTGGCGTGGCAAGGAAGAACTGCAGCGTGGCATGCATCGGCTGCAGCAAGTGCTTCAAGGTTTGTCCGTACGATGCAATCACTATGGCCAACAACCTCGCCTATATCGACCCTGTAAAGTGCAGGCTGTGCAGGAAGTGCGTTCCCGAGTGTCCAACTGATGCTATCCTGGAGATCAATTTCCCACCCCCGAAGATGAAAGAAGAGGTGGCAGAGGTAACAGCCAGGACGAGTGAGGGTGGAAACAGTGATGGTGCCAAAGGTAAAACAGTTGACGGAAGAAGCATTGGTGACTCCGTTAAGGCTGACCATGGCAAAGGCAAAAGTGGTAATGGTGGAAACGGTAATGGCAGCCCTGGTGCAGGCGGCAGCAGTGAAAATGGCAGCAGTAAAGGCAGCCCTGGTACAGGCGGCAGCAGTGAAGGTAGCAGCGAAGGTAGCAGCGAAGGTAGCCCTGGTGGTGCAGGCAGCAGCAGTAAAAATGGCAGCAGTAAAGGCAGCAGCTGACATATTAACAAAGATAAAACTCAAAAAGCTTAGAAATGGAATTACTGACATTTTCGAGGGGAGGTATACACCCTCCGGAGAACAAGCTTTCAGCAGGTAAGAAAATTGAGTTTGCCGGATTGCCCGAGCAGGTGATCATCCCGGTAACGCAGCACCTTGGTGCCCCTGCAAAGGTGCTTGTGGCAAAAGGCGACGAGGTGAAAACCGGTCAGCTTATCGCACAATCAGAGGGCTTTATCTCAACGAATATCCACTCATCTGTTACTGGTAAGGTGCTGAAGACAGATGACTTCCCCGACACATCCGGATACCGCAAACCAGCGGTTCAGATACAGGTGGCAGAGGACCAGTGGGCAGAAGGAATTGACACTGGCGAAGAGCTACTCGATAACATTGAAGCCTCCGCAGAGGAGATAAGGGAAAAGATCGTTGCTGCAGGTGTAGTCGGACTGGGTGGTGCCACATTTCCTTCCCATGTTAAATTGATGACCCCCAAGGGAAAAAAAGCAGAATATTTGATTATCAACGGGGTTGAATGTGAACCCTACCTAACGGCCGACCATGCACTGATGATGGAGCGGAACCAGGAGCTTGCCGTAGGGATAAAAATACTGATGAAGGGACTGGGTGTTGAGAAGGCGATCATTGGGATTGAGAACAACAAACCCGATGCTATTGCAAAAATGAAAGAGGCATGCAGCAGCGAACCCGGTATAAGTGTTCAGGGACTGAAGGTGAAGTACCCGCAGGGTGGTGAAAAGCAGCTGGTGCAGGCACTACTCCGACGTGAGGTGCCTTCAGCCGGACTTCCGATAGATGTTGGGGTGGTGGTCTTCAATGTAGGAACCACATATGCCTCCTACCTGGCAGTGCAGAAAAACAGACCGCTGATTGACCGGGTCGTTACGGTTACCGGGAAATCGGTTCCCAACCCGTCGAATTTCCTGACACGCATCGGTACACCTGCCTCATTCATTATTGAAAAGGCGGGCGGACTGCCTGAAGATACAGCCAAAGTGATCAATGGCGGACCCATGATGGGAAAAGCGGTGGCAACCCTTGATATTCCAATTGTGAAAGGCAGCTCGGGTATCCTGTTGATCAGGAATTCTGAGGCGAAGCGTGCCGAGGTACTGCCCTGCATCCGGTGCACGAAATGTATCTCGGTATGTCCGATGGGACTGGAACCCTACCTGTTGATGACGCAGGCAGAAAAGGCGATGTACAATGAGCTTGAAACGAATAAAGTCATGGACTGTATTGAATGCGGAAGTTGCAGCTATACCTGTCCGTCGGCACGTCCCCTGCTCGACTATATCCGCCTGGGTAAAGCTGAAACAGGAAAGATCATACGCTCACGTAAAGCGGTATAGATGAAGAGACAACAATTCCAACAGACAATTTAGTATGATGAACAGATTTATCGTTTCACCCTCACCACATGCACACGCTCCTGAGAGTGTTCCGAAACTGATGTACGGGGTGCTCATTTCGCTGATCCCGGCATTCCTGGTTTCGGTCTGGTTTTTTGGACTGGGAATGCTTATCGTAACAACGGTTTCGATCCTTTCATGCATACTGTTCGAATACCTGATCCAGAAATATGTTATGAAAGTTCGTACGACCCATTTCGACGGATCGGCTTTCCTCACCGGGCTGCTCCTGGCATTCTGTCTGCCGGCAAACATCCCGTTCTGGATGGTGATGATCGGTGCTCTGGCAGCTATTGGGATCGGCAAGATGACCTTCGGCGGATTGGGAAGCAACATCTTTAACCCTGCTCTGGTGGGGAGGGTGTTCCTCTTTATCTCTTTCCCTGTGGCAATGACCAGTTACCCGGAGCCCGGACAGTGGCTGAAATATACCGACGCTGCAACGGGAGCAACCCCCCTGGGTATTATGAAAGAGGGACTGGCCGACAACACCGCTGCTGAAATGATGCAGGAGGTACCCGGCTATATGGACCTCCTGCTCGGCAGAATGATGGGATCTGCCGGTGAGGTAGCTGCTTTGGCGCTGATGCTCGGACTGGTCTACATGCTCCTGAAAAAGATTATAACCTGGCACATTCCGTTATCCGTGCTGGGGTCTGTGGCTCTCTTTACAGGAATCCTCTGGCTTGTCGATCCCGGAAGCTTTGCGGATCCGCTTTTTCACCTGCTTACCGGCGGTCTTATGCTCGGGGCCATCTATATGGCCACGGACTATGTTACATCGCCCATGACAAAAAAAGGAATGATTATCTATGGTGTACTGATCGGTATACTCACCGTGGTAATCAGGGTTTTCGGGGCATACCCTGAAGGGGTCCAGTTCGCAATCCTTATCATGAATGCATTTGTACCACTTCTTAATAAATATTTCAAACCGAAACGTTTTGGAAAGGAGGTGCAGCATGGCTAAGCGAGAGTCAACTTTCGTGAGTATGGTTACAACACTTTCCGTTGTAGCACTGGTTGCAGCAGCGTTGCTTGGCGGGGTGTACGAGGTGACAAAAGAGCCAATCAGGCTTGCAGAACTGGAGAAGAAGAATGAAGCTATTAAAGCGGTGGTACCCGGATTTGACAACACACCCTCTGCAGAGTTTCAAAAGATAGAGTTGGATGGCGACTCCCTGGTGCTCTACCATGCAAAAATGAACGGAGTGCTGGTTGCAACAGCTGTAGAGGCTTTTACCAACAATGGGTTCAGTGGACATTTCAAATTGATGGTAGGTTTTGAACCGGACGGCACCATCATAGATGTGGCAGTGGTTAATCACAGTGAGACACCCGGACTTGGCGATAAGATGGAGCAGGGGAAATCCGATTTCCATGTGCAGTTCATGGGCAAACATCCTGAGGAGTTTAAGCTGATGGTGAAAAAGGATCGGGGCGATGTGGATGCCATAGCAGCAACAACCATCTCCTCGAGGGCATATTGTGAAGCGGTACAGCGGGCATACGATGCCTTCATGATCGTATCAGGAAATAATAATAATGATTAAACAACCGAACTATGAGCCAGTGGAAAAATTTCAGTAAGGGACTGCTCAAGGAAAACCCCGTTTTCGTGATGTTTCTCGGACTCTGTCCTACGCTTGGTGTGACCACCTCGGCAATCAACGGACTGGGGATGGGACTGGCAACTACCTTCGTGCTAGTGATGTCGAACCTGGTAGTGTCGCTTATAAAGAGTCAGATCCCCGACAAGGTGCGAATCCCCGCCTTTATCGTGATCATCGCTACCTTTGTAACGGTGGTTGAGATGGTGATGAAAGCCTATGTGCCGGCGCTGTTCGATGCGCTCGGACTATTCATTCCGCTTATCGTTGTGAACTGCCTGGTGCTGGGTCGTGCAGAGGCATTCGCTTCCAAAAACAATATTGTAACATCGGTGATCGACGGACTAGGTATGGGAGCCGGTTTTGCAGTGGCCTTGACTGCCCTGGGAGCTGTTCGGGAAATTCTCGGTAGCGGGGCAATCTTTGGATTATCGTTCCTGGAGGGCGACGGGATGCTTCTGTTCATACTTCCCCCGGGCGCCTTTATTGCCTTAGGATACCTGATTGTTCTCGCCAATAAACTGAAAGAAAAAACAGCCTGAATATGGAATATATACTGATCATTATCGCCGCTGTATTTGTCAGCAATATCGTACTGAACCAGTTCCTGGGAATCTGTCCCTTTATCGGTGTTTCCAGCAAGGTGGATACTGCCCTCGGAATGACAGGGGCGGTTACGTTCGTAATGGTTATCGCCACCATTGTAACCTACCTGATATTTCAATATGTTCTCATACCCTTTGATCTCACATACCTGCGTACAATCACTTTTATTCTTGTGATCGCCTCACTGGTTCAGATGGTAGAGATTATGCTGAAAAAGATCAGTCCCCCACTCTACCAGGCACTTGGAATTTTCCTGCCGCTGATAACTACCAATTGCGCGGTCTTGGGTGTAGCCGTACTGGCAGTTCAGAAGGATTTTAATCTGCTGGAGAGCGTTGTTTTCGCCATTGGTAACGCTATTGGTTTCGGACTGGCGCTGATCACCTTCTCAGGAATCAGGGAGCAGTTGGACCTGATGAACGTGCCAAAACAGATGAAGGGGGTACCCATTGCCTTTATAGTGGCCGGACTGATGGCTTTGGCATTTATGGGCTTTACCGGGATTGTATAAATAGCACAGGAGAATATCGCTAACAGGTGTTGAATTGATTGAATTGAACCGGGGATGTTGGGTTAAATTGATTGAATTGAGCCGGGGATATTGGGTTGAATTGATTGAATTGAGCAGGGGATGTTGGGTTAAATTGATTGAATTGAGCCGGGGATATTGGGTTGAATTGATTGAATTGAGCAGGGGATGTTGGGTTAAATTGATTGAATTGAGCCGGGGATATTGGGTTGAGTTGATTGAATTGAGCAGGGGATGTTGGGTTGAGTTGATTGAATTGAGCAGGGGATGTTGGGTTGAATTAATTGAATGGGATTTGATCGGATCAGTACAGGTTACCCCATCCTGCTGAATAATTGTAAACTGTCTGACATTAACCGGGCAGTTTTTTTTAACTTGGGTATTCAATCGGAACACATGGATTTACTTCATCAAGCTATAGAATTTGCGAAAACGAAACTCGGATCGTTCGACAGCGGGCATGACTGGCTTCATACTGAGCGGGTGCTTAGGATGTCGCAATATATTCACCAGCAGGAAGGCGCAGGTGACACTGAGGTAATTGAACTGGCTGCTGTTTTACATGACATTGGAGATACAAAGTTTCATGAAGGTGCAGAGACTGATGGCGGGAATATGGCATTCGATTTTCTTGTAAATAAGCGGTTAAACCGCGGGAAGGCGGATCATATCCGCCAGATTATCAACAACATCTCTTTCCGGAAGCGGAAGGAGCTGAAGGAGGTCGGCACCATCGAGTTTCAGATCGTCCAGGATGCCGACAGGCTCGATGCAATAGGTGCAGTCGGAATCAGCCGTGCATTCAGCTACGGCGGTTATAAGAACCGGCCGCTTTACGATCCTGCGATCCCCCGAAACCGGCAAAAAACAACAGCGAACGAGAGAACTGCCCCTGTTCCGACACTAAATCATTTTTATGACAAGCTTTTTCTGCTAAAGGATATGATGAATACTACCACCGGCAGACAGCTGGCGTTGGAGCGGCATCTCTACATGGTGGAATTCGTAAAGAGATTTGAAGAGGAAATCGGAATGTTGCGCTAAAAACACTTACACCGTTTTATCATTTAGTCCACAACTTCACAACAACCAGGTCAGGCGACTTTCAATAACAAAAGCGGAAGTCTGCTCCTGCGCTCACTCCTGAATGACTTTTTCTGTATCCCTGAATCAGGAAATCAAATTATTTTTCATTGATCACCCTGTAGGTATACATTGAATCATACATTTTTCTTCTGTACACGGTACATCTGGCTCAAAGTAATGCTCTTAACATGGCGTGGATCGGATGTTTACACAGATTTCCCGAGCATTAAGCGATCCAGGACAATAGATGAAAAAGTCTGAATAGACAGGAACTGCTGGAACTGGACAAACAGGGCTGTAGCCTCCATGACCACTTATAACACGCACAACTGCAAACATAGATTCAAAACTTCTCTTTCATTCGGGTAGAGGATACATGTAATATATCAGCAGCTCGTTTACATGTTTTTAATTGAGCAAAATATCAGCACCTTGTTTACAGTGACACATTTACATATATGCTGATTCTTTTGAAATCCCCTCTTAATATCCCATTGAGGGGTTTTAAAAGAATCTTTTCGCTCTTGCATGACAGTTTGACTGTCAACGATGTGCTGATATTTTATGTAAACGATGTACTGATATTTAACAGATACAGCTTAAAAGGGAAGTCCCGGACAAGCAGAATTCTATTGTATGATATATAGATTTTATGCTAATAGAGGAAATTCAGGTTAATGTATAATCCTGAGCTGCCATCTGCAGCCTTTGCTGCCAGTCCGTAGTCGACCGTTACAATAAAATTCTGGTTCAGCACAAAATGTATCCCTCCACCATAGCCAAGGTGCGGTACCTCTTTTGCATCGGGATCAATATGCATTGCAGCTTCCGGAAATTCTGTCAGCAGGTTGGCCGGCAAATCATACTTCTGTGTTACCATTCCGCCATCGAGAAATGCTGAAAGGGCGACATAGAAATTCTGTTTCAGAAATTTAGTTCTCAGTATCTTTCCGCGAAGTTCAAGGTTGCCGTATGCAAATCCCTCGCCAACAACCCGGTTTCGCAGCACTCCTCTTACGGTCTTCGATCCGCCCACCCCATCGGTAGTCAGTTTTGGTGCGGTATTGAACAGGTAAGGCATCATATAAAAAGGCATTTCCCCAAAGAGTTTCCCCTGGTAGGACACCCTACCGGCAAAATTCATCCAGTCCGGTATGATGGTAAAATACTGCCTGTGCGTAAAGACAAACCGTCCGTAACCATACTTCGTATTGCTTAGGAGTGAAGGTGCATAATGCAGCTGCATTTCAGTCCAGATACCACTAAACGGATTGGGCTCATTATCGCGTGTATCGTAGATCAGTCCCCCCTTCAGCAGCGTGTGCGATCCCCCGTTTTTCTGGTCATCCTTTATAATGCCCCATTCAATGTATTTATTATACAGGCTGTTGGTCGAAAGAAGATCCTCTGTCTTATCTTCATTCAGCTTATCCACATCCACTTCATCGATGTTATTACCATAATAACCAACACCTCCCAGCCACCTGAATTTTTGTCCGATGATCTCACCCTGGAAATCGGCCTTTATTCTGAGCAGTTGCCTGGAATGCCGGTAGAAGAGGCGGTCAGAAAGGTCATCATCCGGATCTGAATCATAACCTGCAACATACTTCGACTGGTAGCCGTTGAAACCGTAGAAATCGAGCGCCTGCTCTGTCAACAGGCTGGCCTCAAAAAATGACCTGATCCCCGGGATCAGCCGGTCGGTATCCCAGGTAATCTGGTTGATACCGCTTCCTTTTGTTGTCCGCGACCACTCCAGGTATATCGACTGATCATACATCGGGTAACGGGAACCGTCTCCGAAATTATAGAGGTTCACCAGCGCTCCGTATTGGAAACCCACATCAGCATTGTAAGCAACGACAGGTACACCGCCAAAGGTCCATCCTGTTTTCACCTCTTCAGCCTTCTTTTCAATGAGAGCATCCGGCTCCTGGGCACAGAGTACCAGTGATATAACAGATGCGATGAACATCCAGGTCAGCTTTTTCATCAATTCATGTTTTAGTTTGTCGCTCAATTTAGAAATAATTTCTGCTCATCCATACAGCGGGAATAACTTTTTTCAAACTCTCATGCCAATTAGCCTGATTTCTAACAATGATCCAGGTAAGAGATTGATCCGGGAAACCTTAAACTCACAAACTGGTTGAAATCAGCTTTCACTTAGCAGTGTGAATATATTGCTACGGGAAACCTGAATTCAACAGGATGGCTCATACCTTTTAACTTACCCGCTATGATTATTTAGTTACTTTACTTACTTTTATATGCAAATATCTAAAAATGCGAATTTTAAAGTACCTGCTTTGGCTCATGACCTTCTTGGCGGGAATTTTTATTGTCTTTCTTATCTACGCAACGATCGATGATTACAAACCTCCTGCTGAAGAGGTAAAATACACATCCGAGCATCAGGTAAACCTGTCCGATTCAATTTTCACTATACTTGTTTGGAACATCGGGTATGCCGGGCTCGACAGCAGCATGGATTTTTTCTATGATGGGGGTAAAAAGGTGAGGCCTGAGAGAGAGGAGGTGCAGAGAAACCTGGAACAGATTATGCAGAATTTGAAAAAAATCGAAGGTTTTGATTTTTTCCTGCTTCAGGAGGTAGACAAAAAATCCAAAAGAAGCTACCGGATCAATATGTATAATCAGATCGCAACATCCTTTCCTGATTATCACACATCCTTCGGAAAGAATTATGATGTGGCATTTGTGCCCCTGCCTCTTTCGAACCCGATGGGTAAGGTTGTATCGGGATTGCAGACACTATCCCTGCATCAGCCTGAAGAGGTGGTACGCCACAGCTTTCCGGGGAATTATGCCTGGCCGACAAACCTGTTTATGCTCGACAGGTGTTTTCTCGTTAACAGGTATCCGTTGCAAAATGGCAATGAACTTGTAATAATTAATACGCATAACTCAGCATATGATGATGGGTCGCTCAGAAAACAGCAGATGGAATACCTGGAAGGGTTTCTGGAATCGGAATATGCATCGGGTAACCATGTGATTGCCGGTGGTGACTGGAACCAGTGTCCGCCAGGTTTTAAACCCGCATTTCCTGATGATATTTTCGACGAAGAAAACCTTTCCTTTATTAAAGGCGGTTACCCGGAGGATGCATGGACCTGGGCATATGATCCTTCAACACCCACAAACCGGAGGGTAATGACACCTTATACGAGGGGGAAGACACCAACAACTGTAATCGACTTTTTTCTTCTCTCACCTAATACGGAACTTATTTCTGTCGCAGGTATCAACCTTGATTTTGCCTGGTCTGATCATCATCCGGTAATCATGAGTTTTAAACTGAAACAACAATAAACCGGGTTTTATGAACCTCCTCACTGGGTACAGATATTGCAAAAAGAAAGACAAACAGATATGAACCTAAATCTTCCTGGCGTTGACCTTGGTGAAACCAATGAATTGTAGAGTA
The DNA here is from genome assembly GCA_964539395.1 of uncultured Bacteroidaceae bacterium. Lineage (GTDB taxonomy): Bacteria > Bacteroidota > Bacteroidia > Bacteroidales > M55B112. Next base: position 16,977 of record CAZIIU010000002.1, on the reverse strand, counting down.
GCAATTGATCGAAGATAAGGTCTGCTCATATAATAATATGTTTACAGAGGTGTTTCCCGGTGGTTTGGGACAGGCAGGGAGCTCACTACGTTCGGTTTTACAGGCACTTTTGATCTTATTATCGCTGCGAGGCAACAACCGGAACGAGTCGAGCTCATAAGTCCGACGAGGGAGGAGGAATAACTCTCTTCTGGTAAGAACGATATTAATACTATTATATCTCAATTAGTTAAATTTTATACACATGAAAACCCTTCGTCGAATTTTACTATCCGTCATTATCATCATTGGTGCAGGAACTATTGCTGGTCTGCTCATGCTCAACCACATCAGGCAAAGGGCGGTCCCGGATTATTCAAAAGACATTTCACTTGAGAATCTAACCGCCGAGGTTACTGTAATTCGCGACTCACTGGCTATTCCGCATATCTACGCGAAGACTGAGGAGGATCTCTACAGGGTAGTCGGTTATCTGACCGCACAAGACCGGCTCTGGCAAATGGATCTGATGCGCAGGATCACCACCGGAAGGCTTTCTGAGATTTTCGGTTCCGATATGATCACTGCCGATCAGATGTTCAGGGCGTTTGACTTCTCCAGGAAATCGGCAGATGTCCTGGAAAAAACCGATCCCGAAATCATCAGATGCCTGCAGGCATATTCTGATGGGGTCAACCAGTTTATCAGGAAAAACAGGAAAAAGCTCTCCTTTGAGTTCAGTCTGCTAGGCTACAAACCTGAAGAATGGACCATGGTTCATACCACTAACCTGATCGGGTATATGGCGTGGGACCTTACATCGGGGTGGTCATCTGACATGGCGATTTATAAAATTTCACAAGTTGTGGACGCTGCAATGGTTGAAGAGTTGTTACCATGGAACAAGGATTTCAGGACCAGGTATGTATTCCCGGAGTATATCCGGAAACACCCTGAATTAGTCATGAATACAATACTTGAAGAGGCTGTTGTAGCGATCGATAAACTGGGCCTGCAGGTTTTCGAAGCTTCCAACAACTGGGCTGTTTCGGGAGAAAGAAGTGAAAATGGCATGCCGCTGCTGGCTAATGACATGCACCTCGGGTTTATGTCACCAGGTATCTGGTATCAGATGCACCAGGTTGTAGAAGGTAAACTGAATGTTACCGGTGTGGTACTACCCGGTCAACCCTATGTAATTGTTGGTCATAACGAAGATATCGCTTGGGGAATGACCAATCTGTCGGTAGATAACCTCGACTTTTACCTCGAGACTGTCAATCCACAGGACTCCAACCAATACCGCCTGAACGGAAGGTGGGTGGATATGCGCATCGAAGAGGAGGTTATCAATGTTAAGGGAGAGAATGAACCGATTACCAGGATCAATCGGTTCACACACCGGGGACCCATAGTGAGTACGTTTAAGAAAGTGAAAGATCAATCGATCTCAGCCCGTTGGATAGGTACCGACTACAGCAATGAATTGCGATCTGTACACCTGTTTAACCGTGCTTCAAACTGGGAGGAGTTCAGGGATGCTGCATCATCATTTATTGCAGTTAGTCAGAATATAGTTTATGCCGACAGGAAAGGCAATATAGGACTTCAGGCTGCCGGTGGTGTGCCGCTGAGGAAGGGCGACCACGTGATGGTCTACCAGGGTGATACGACACTTTACGATTGGGAAGGCATTGTACCCTTCGAGAACCTCCCATACTCCTATAATCCTGAGAGCGGGATGGTATCCAGCGCCAACAATAAAACGGTAAACAGCGGGTACCCGCATTATATCGGCACATGGTTCGCCCTGCCTAACAGGATCGACCGGATCAGGGAGATGCTGGAAGAGAAAGAGAAGCACTCAATTGAGAGCTTTAAAAAAATGCACTCCGATCAGCTTTCAGCTTTTGCCAGGAGGCTCACCCCGGTATATCTTGATGTCCTTACCGGTAAAGTTAAAGGTACTGATGAGGAGGTACTTGAAGTACTCAGGACATGGGATTACCAGATGGATAAAGCACTTGCCGCTCCCTTAATCTTCGAACAGATGTTCACAGAGCTGATTAAGGTGATCTATAAGGATGATCTGGGTGAAGAGTTGTTCCCTCAAATCATGGGAAACAATATTATTGCAAGATATCATATTTATGCACTGGCTGAAACCATGGAATCGGCCTGGTGCGATGATGTTACAACACCGGATGCTACTGAAGCATTCAGCGACAATATTCTAAAGGCTTTCTCTGCTGCCGTCGATACCCTCACCTCAGCAGCCGGTGACGATATTCATTCCTGGATGTACGGGGATGTACATACCCTTACCATTGAGCATCCAATGGGTGGGGTAGACATAGTAAAAAAGCTGTTCGATCCAAACCTCGGACCGTATTCAGTCGGAGGTAGTTTTCATACAGTAGCACCCTTTAGCTATTCTCTCGGAGAAAGCTACCAGGTCACCCACGGCGCCTCACAGCGCCATATCTATCCCACGGCCGATTGGGACAAATCCAAAACGGTAATACCAACCGGTACCTCAGGTGTACCGGCCTCGCCATACTACGGAAACCAGACTGAGCTGTACATAAATTTCAAATATCACGATGATCCGTTCAGCAGGGTGGCCGTAGAGGAAAAAATGAAATACAGGATGGTCTTTAAATAGTGTGTATCAGAACCGGAAAAAATATAAGCTTTTGTTAGAAAGGCAATAATTGGATTAATTCAAACGTATATTTATATTTAACGCAATATTAAAACCAGAAATTTGTGAAACTAAAAAAGATCCTGGGAATAGACATTGGCGGTTCGGGAGTGAAAGGAGCCGTTGTCCATACAAAAAAAGGAAAGCTGCTCACAGAAAGATACCGCATTCCCACTCCACAACCAGCAACGCCCGTGGCAGTTGCAAAGGTGATCAAAAAAATTGTTAACCACTTTGAATGGAAGGGCCCAATTGGTGTGGGGTTTCCAGGTGTGATCCAGCATGGTATTGCAAGAACAGCTGCCAACCTGGATGACAGCTGGATCGATACAGACCTAAATACCTTGTTCAGCGAAAAGACTGGCTGTAAGGTCCATGTGGTAAATGATGCCGATGCTGCCGGAATGGCGGAGATGAATTTCGGATCGGGAAAAGGGTACCTTGGTGTGGCTCTTCTTGTTACCGTTGGTACGGGATTGGGAACGGTGGTTTTTTCAAACGGCAACTTACTGCCCAACATGGAAATGGGACATATCCTTCTGCACGGTGAGGATGCTGAACTTTATGCTTCAGATGCAGCCCGCAAAGCCAATGAACTGTCATGGGAGGATTGGGCAGGCAGGTTCAATGAATATCTAAACCGGATGGAAGATCTGCTCTGGCCCGATCTGATCATCATTGGAGGGGGCGCGAGTAAGAAGGATGATGCCTTTGTTCCACATCTGAAAACCCGGGCAAAAGTTGTTCCTGCCACCCTGCTGAATGAGGCCGGGATCATAGGTGCAGCACTTGTAAGCAAGTATTACAATAAGCAGGAAAAAGAACAGAGAAAAGCGGAAGAAAAAAGGGATAAAAAGGAGAGTAACCTGTTATAATCAATACCAAAAATAAAGCCCGCCCCCTGGCAGGGGCGGGCTTCCTTTACTCCTGACTGCTCATGGTCAGCAAAGAAGCACTGGTTTCTGCAAGCCTGATAAATTCACCCCGGTAACCTTCACTATCCGTTCCCCTGGCTTTACGTGCCATCTTTAATACATCATCGATTGTACCCTGCTCAAGGTATTCAGAATCCCTAAGGATCATTCCGTACATCGCCACTGCAGCAGCAAACCTGAAATTGTCGGAACTCTTTTCAAACGTTTCTGTACGGGCCGGAACGGGCTGTTCATACAACACGCTTTTCGCTCCATCCGGCTGTTTGTACCTCAGCTTGATTGTCATCAGCTCGCCTGTAAGGTCACGGTATTTACCTTTCTTACGGGCTTCGATCTTGTCAGGCATTATCCCCTGTTGTCCGTCAGGATGCCCCTGTCTCTTTTTCATATCTCCTGAAGGTTGATATTTCAGAGGATCAATTTCGACCACGCTACCTTCCGCTCCTGCAGGGATGATCTCATAGAGTGCCGTTACAGTATGCCCGGAACCCATCTCACCAGCATCCTTGGCATCGTCGTTGAAATCCTCATCATTCAGCAATCTGTTTTCATAACCAACCAACCTGTAACCTTTCACATGGACAGGGTTGAACTCGATCTGGAACTTCACATCCTTTGCAATAGTAAAGAGCGTTCCTCCAAACTCACTTACAAGCATCTTGTTGGCTTCCTGAACATTATCGATATAGGCATAGTTTCCATTTCCTTTGTCTGCAATCGTCTCCATCTTGCTGTCCTTGTAGTTCCCCATTCCGAACCCGAGCACAGTAATAAAGATCCCCTTCTCCCGCTCCTTTTCTATCAACCGCTCCATCTCAGCGTCGCTCGACTGACCGATATTGAAATCACCATCGGTAGCGAGAATGATCCTGTTGTTTCCCCCCTCCAGGAAATTCTGTTCAGCAATCTTGTAAGCCAGTTTTATGCCGGCTCCCCCAGCAGTTGACCCTCCTGCCTGTAAGTTGTTCAACGCAGCAAGAATCTTCTCCTTCTCACTTCCCGGTGTCGATTCAAGCACCACGCCTGCCGCTCCGGCGTAAACAACCATCGCCACGCGATCCTCCGGGCGCATCTCGTTCACCAGTAACCTGAACGATGATTTGAGGAGAGGAAGCTTGTTGTGGGAGTTCATCGAGCCGGAGACGTCGATCAGGAACACCAGGTTAGACGGGGGAAGGTTCTCTTTTTCAATGGCCCTGCCCTGTAATCCGATATGCAGCAGCTGGTGGTCGCTGTTCCACGGACATGTTGAAAACCCGGTTGTTACGGTAAACGGATGATCGCCAACGGGCTGCGGATAATCATATGAAAAATAGTTGATCAACTCCTCGATTCTCACAGCATCAACTGGCGGCTTTTGTCCCATATTTATAAACCTGCGCACATTCGCGTAGCTGGCGCGATCGACATCAATCGAAAAGGTTGAGAGCGGGCTGTGAAGCACATCCTTAAACCCGTTTTCGTGGATTGTTGCATACCCCTCTGTATTCCAATCCCCGACATAGTGTCCCGAATAAGGAGATGCCGCAGCGTAATACATCGACTTTCTGCCTTTTGGGTGCGACAGGGCGGGGCTGACATGCACTTCTGCAACATTATGTTTTAAATCGTGCCGGGTGACAGAACCAGAGGATACATCAACCACTTCCATGGCAGTAAATGAAGGTTTCATCTTTACTCTGACGGTGCTATTTGCCTCTATCAACACTTCCTGGGTCACCATACCTACACAGGAAAATACCAGTATCGGGGATACACTGCCAACTGTGATCGAAAATTTTCCATACCTGTCGGTAACTGTACTGTTCGAAGTACCCTTTTCAGTTACAGTGACACCGATCAGGTCATACCCGTTTTCATCAACAACGGAACCGGTTATCACCCTGGGATAACCGACCGCCATAAAAAGAACCGATAAAAACAGAACTGAGAAAAATGATGCTATTGTTTTCATGATAATTAAAGTTTTAATGTTTATGTACCGTGAATTCGACGCTTTCAACCATAGGATGCGGTCATTTTAAGGTTTCCATAATTTTTTTGAATATTTCTGTGTAAATTGCATTGGCAGTAGCAAGAAAATGCCATAAATACAAGCGTTTCATGGCCCTGAATGAATCCCGAAAAAAGAATCACGAACAGACGGATGAGGAACTCGTTGAGATATTTAAGGTGTCGGGTAACCTGGAGCATCTGGGTATATTGTATGAACGCTATATGCACCTGGTATATGGTGTATGTCTGAAGTACCTTGAAAACAGGGAGGATGCTAAGGACGGGGTGACCGCCATTTTCGAGACACTGATCACCGCGCTTCCAAAACATGAGGTGGAGCAGTTCAGGGGATGGTTGTATGTACTCACCAAAAACCACTGCCTAATGAAAATCAGGTCGGAGAAGAGCGAGAACAGGCGAAAGGAGTCCTGGCAAAATGAGCAGGATATTTTTATGGAATCAGTCGAACAGATGCATCCCATAGATGAAGAGGAACAGTCGCTGAACAAAACACTGCAGGATTGCATTAAAGAGCTGAAAGGGCAGCAGCAGGAGAGTATTTGGCTGTTCTACTTTGAAAACAGGTCGTACAGGGAGATCGCTTCCCTGCTGCAACTGGAGGAGAAGAAGGTAAAGAGCTTCATACAAAACGGTAAGCGCAACCTGAAGATCTGCATAGAGAGTAAACATGGCAAAAAGGAATAAATATCGCATCAATAAAGTGTCGGACTTCTACGACTATTCGGAAGGGAAGTTACCGGAAAAGGAGCGCAATGCATTTGAACGCGGGATGCAGAGGGATTCTTTTGAGTCCGACGCTGCTGAAGGATTTTCCAGGGTGTCGCGCGAAGAAGCAATGCAGGATATGCAATCTGTCACCGCAAAAATCAGGAAGTTGATTGCAAGAGAAAACAATAGAAACACAAATAAGGAAACCCGGCAGGACCGCAACCGGAGGATCGCCTGGTACAGTGCTGCTGCCGCAATTGCTTCACTCATGATCGTAACAACGATCTTTTTCCGTTTAAACGATAATGGACTGGAATCGTATGAAACGGTTCCGGAAATGCGGGAAGCGGCAAAGGAGCAACCAGCCCCCTTCCAGGAGATCCTGGTCGCACCGGAAGAACCGGAAAAGGAAGACGTGTATGAGCTGGAAAAACAATCGGACGAATTGGAAAAGAAACAGGGGAAGGTGACGGCGGAAGACGTATACGAGCATCCTGAACCAGCTGGAAAAGTACCAAAGTCTCAATCCGGGCCATCAGATAAATCGGTGCAGAAGCAGGCTGAGCCGGCTACCAAGAGCGCGAAAGATCCGGGGAAGGCGATGAAGCAAACCGGGCCCGAGGATAAATCGGTGCAGAAGCAGGCTGAGCCGGTTACCAAGAGTGCGAAAGATCCGGGGAAGGCGATGAAGCAAACCGGGCCCGAGGATAAATCGGTGCAGAAGCAGGCTGAGCCGGTTACCAAGAGTGCGAAAGATCCGGGGAAGGCGATGGCTGATGGGTTAAATGAACAGGAGAAGAAAGCGGAGCCGTCAAAAAAAGCAATGACCAGGGATGCAGCATTTGAACCGGAACAGACGCCACCCCGGGCGAATGTAAATCAAAAGGATCTTGTCAATGGAACTGTCGCTGTTCTGGATGAAAGTTTTGCAATCAATGACGGGAAGATAATGCAAGAAACACTGCAGACAGGCTTTCCCCGCACAGAAGCTGAAGAGGTTTACGCAGCGACGGACCAGCAGAGGGAGTCAGCACTCACAGCTGAAGGGATCTCCCGTGATGATGTCGTATTAATATGGCATTGCTCCCAAAATCAGAAAGATAAAACTAGCGCTGCCGGAGCCGAGGAAACAATCACATCCAAAACCGGGAGATTTGAAGGTGCTGCTCCAGTAAACGGACTTGCCGATTTCATGAGCTACATCGATTCAGCTCTGGTATACCCGGTGCTGACGGAAGAATATGGGAAAGAGGTTGTTGTATTGAAATTTTCAGTTTCCCCCGACGGCCGGCCCCAAAACATACAGGTGATCCTCGCCCCCGGTAATGAAGCATTCGAAAAAGAGGCAATCAGGGTCATCTCTCAAGGGCCCGACTGGCGGCCCGCTACACTGAACGGTCAGTATACCGAAGAGGATGTGCGACTGATAATCCTGTTCAGCAAAGATTGAATAATATCACTGTCCTCTCAAATTGTAATTAAGGATCAAAGGCATGATCATATTACGGTTTTATACACCCGATAGGGCAAAAAGCCTTTAAAAGTATACCAAAGGAGCAGTTTATCTACAGGCTATAACGCGAACAGCTAAGCAGGTCAATTCTCATGATTTAACATATGATATACATTTTTAACTATTTTTTACGTTATTCTACTGTTTTTATAGTTGATTAACGTAATATTTAGTTTATATTTGTAGCGGGATTCAGTTATTATGAAGTCCTCATCATTGAAATACCGATCATTCAACGTTTCTAAACAGGGTGGAGCGCCGGAATTGTTAAAACATTAAGAAGGGACATCAGATGAGAAAGGAGAACAAATAAGGCAAATGAACAAATAAAGCTGGGAAACAATTAAGGCAGGATTTGTAAAAATGAATTAATAAAGAATTGTAATATGCAAAAACTGACAAAGGCAGAAGAAGAGGTAATGCTGATCCTCTGGGAACTTGAGGAGGCCACTGTGCGCGATGTGATCAGCCGGCTTGAAGAACCCGACACACCCTACACCACTGTATCGACAGTTATCCGGGTCCTGGAAAAAAAGGGGTTTGTAAAACACAGGGCCGTCGGCACAACCTATCTATACTCACCTAAGATTAAGAAAGAAGATTACATGCGCCATTCCCTCAGCAGATTCATGAACAAATATTTCGAGGGTTCCTTTACCAACCTGGCCTCATTTTTTGCAACAGAAAATGACATTTCGATGCGCGAATTAAGGGAGATGATTCAGGAGGTTAAGGATGACCTGAAAGAGGATAGAAAAACGGACCGAAAAAAATCGCAGAAATGAGTGATCTATTCATCCATCTAATGAAGGTAGCAACGGCAATCGGCCTTGTAACCCTTCCCTATCTCCTCCTAATGAGGTACGATTCAAACCTGGTTATAAAGCGAATCTATCTGATCACAGGCATTTTGCTTTCCTGGATTTTTCCATTCTTTTCAATACCAAAACCCCGGTTGGCTGCCAGAATGGACCCTGTTTTCCTGATAGATCCCGGCATACCTGGTACTACAACCATAGAAGCCACAACTAACCATGCCGCCTCTGCATCTCCTTTGCCCGCCTGGGAAATCGTCTACATCGCAGGAATCCTTGCATTCATAATTATCAACCTGATTTCCTTTTTTAAACTCAGAAGAAAGGGAGTCAGGGATACTGACAAAAAGAATCTTTTTTTAACAAACAGTCAAAAGGTATTTACGATATATCCTAATATTTTCCTTCCTAAAAAATACACCGACCCCGATGAGTTGAAACCTATACTGATCCATGAACGTGCACACATCCGGCAGCTGCATATTGCCGATCTGCTGATATCGGAACTCAGCCTTGCACTTACGTGGTTCAATCCGTTTTCATGGCTTATTTCCAGGATGATTAAAGAGAATCATGAGCATCTGGCCGATCGTTACGTGCTCCGGCAAGGCGTGAACCATGCTCAATACAAGGCGCTGCTGCTGAACCATGCCCTCGGTGGGAATGTTTTCAGACTCGGCCACAGGTTTAATCATTCACTTACAAAAAAACGATTCATCATGATGAAAAAAAATAAAGTTTCGAAAAACGGGAACCTCAAGTACATATTTATTGTACCTGTTATTCTCGCATGCACCCTTGTAATAACTGCAGCAAACCAACAGCTAAAAAAGGTCAGCGGTAAGGTATACCTTGAAAATACAGCCACACCTGCAAAAGGTGCAGCTGTGATCATCGCGGGAACAACCAATGGAACAGTTGCCGGTCCGGATGGCAGGTTTACGCTGGAAGCAGAAGGTAATCCTGACATTGCAATTTCATATGTCGGATACAAAACTGTTCTGAAACCGGCGTCAGAAATCTCAGGAAAGTCCGTGATTCTCATTCCGGCCGCCTATACGATTAACTACGACGAACCCGACAAAATCGAATTTGAAGAGGAGATAATAATCAGGACGGGCAAGCAGGATAATTCAAATATGAAGGTGTTTATACCAGGTGAAAAGATCGATTGGACAGAATATGCTGACAGCGCTGCTTCAACCATTACCAAAGAAATAGAAGTCATCAAAAAGGATGATGGCACTCCGCCCATGGTCTTTTTAAATGGCAGACCGATCCATCCGGGTGACAGCCTCTCTTTCGAAGAAATGGAGGAGATGGAATTGCTCTATGAAAAGCTTGGCAGGGAAAAAGAAAAGCTTGGCAGGGAAAAAGAAAAGCTTGGCAGGGAAAAAGAAAAGCTTGGCAGGGAAAAAGAAAAGCTTGACAAGGAAAAAGAAAAGCTTGACAAGGAAAAAGAAAAGCTTGACAAGCATAATGAGAAGGTAAGAGAATACAGGCTACGGTCAGATCAACTCAAAGAAGAGATGGACGAGCTCAGCAAGATGAGAGGATCAGCTAGCGGGGGGAAGCAGGAAGAGGTTCAGTTTATCAAAATCAGGAAGCATGCGCCGAATGGTGAAAAAGACTCATTGGATAATACAGGCGGCACCAGAGTTAAAAAGATCATCATCGAAACCGAAGAGGTAATTGAAGATTCCGGAAAAAGCGAAAAACAGGAGCAGTCAGAAAGGATATTCATCCTGAAAAAGCAGGGAGTGGGGTTCCACGAGGGCAGGCAAATATCTGGTGGAGAAAAGTTCAGGGTGATTGAGAACATTCCCTCCTTCCCCGGAGGAAAAAGTGCACTCAGAGATTTTATCAGCAACAATCTATCTTATCCTAAAAAGGCCCTCAAGAGTCAAACTGCAGGCGAAGTAATGGTCGGTTTTACCATAACCGTGGATGGAAAACCGACCGACATTCATGTGACCCAATCCTCTAACGAGATATTTAATGATGCAGCCATGAATGTAATTAAAAAGATGCCTTCCTGGAATCCTGCCATGCAGCAGGGAGAGTCCGTCCGTGCCAAAGTCATTGTTCCTGTCAGGTTTTACCCCGCACAGGAATAGTCCTGGAAACAAGTCAAATCCAGCAGGGACCGTTTCATATGCAGCAATAGAACGGTCCCTTTTTACATCTACGGGGATTATACACTTCAATCAAATTGCTGAACCTTAATATAATACCGACGTGGATTTCATAATGACAGTATTCGCGGCAAACCCGGCACTTCCATGATCAGGTACCGGCAGGAAAAACAGGTCCTGCCCAAACCTTATTCCGACTTCAGTTTTCCCAGTCTTGCAGTGGCCTTTACCGTGGTAGTCTTCATAATAAAACCCAATCCCAGCAGAGGTCGCTCAACGGTTGTCTCATATTGGGGGTAGAGCACCACATCATAGTTCGGATTAGCCATCATCATCTCATACAGTGCGAAATTGGCGGTCTGATCGATCACATAGGTACCCAACACCGGGATGCTTGCAAGATTGATCATAATGGACCCGCCCCCTTGTACATACCCAGTTTCCTGCTTTAACAGTCGCTGCCAGTCGATACCGATTATCTTTGTCGAAGTGGCTTCTGCGGTAACCTGCTCCGAAAGTGTGAAATCGTCCATCTCAAGCTCAAGCAATACGTTCGGTTCACGCATGGTTTTGTTCACTGCCGTGCATCCTGTGAATAGCACAAAGGCTGTTGTCATTAAAATAATTGTTCTAAGGTGCATAATTGTATTTGTTAAGTTAAAAATCAGAAAAAATAAAGCATGCAAAAATGATGCCGGTCATTCTGCAAAAAATAATAACTTTTCAACATTCTAATTCAACGATATGCTTCGCGGGAGATTGGCGGGAATGCTCCCGGGATCGTGACATCAGGGGCATCTGAGCAGACAACCATTAAAGTATACCGTGGCCTTTATCACAGGTCTGTCATCAATCTCGAAACCCTTGAAAAAAAATCGATGTCACCAGTTTCTTTCCTTAAAAATTCAGCAAACCGCATAAAAAATGTCAGATTCTGTTATTAACTGCCAGTTATTCCGGAGGGGACCGCAGTATTATACCTGCTTCATTTTCCATTTGCCCCGCTTAAAGATCACCATCGCCATAACAGCCAGTGCCGACTCCGCCACAAGAATGGCATAACATACACCGATCACCCCCATCCCGGCAACATTGGTCAGCACCCATGCCAGTGGTATCTCGATGATCCAGAAGGCAATAACATTCAGCACAATGGGTGTTGCGGTATCACCTGCCCCATTAATTGCCTGTACCATCACCATACCGAGAGCATAGATCATGAAACCAAAGCTCACTACACGGAGACAGATAATCCCGGTTCGCCAGACTTCCGGGTCAGTCGCGGCATCAATGAACATATTGATAAAGATATGGGGTACAGCAATAAAAACCACCGATATCAGACCCAGGAGTACCATGTTCACACCTCCGACAATCCATGCTGAACGTTCCGCCCTGCCGGGTTGTACCGCCCCAAGGTTTTGACCTACGAGTGTTGCTGCAGCATTGGCCATACCCCAGGCCGGGAGCAGAACGAAAATAATGATCCTGATGGCAATGGTATAGCCTGCAATCACCTCTTCCCCCAGGTTCGCTATTACCCATATCAGGAAAATCCATGAGGAGTGCGATATGATGTTTTGTCCGATGGCACCAAGTGACAGGCGGACCAGCTTTAGAATTGTTTTTACTCGCAGACCGATATCCTCAAGCTTTACCTTTACACGGTACTTCCCTCTCATTAAAAGGTAGAGCTGGTAGATCACCGCGATCCCCCGCCCGATATTGGTTGCTATCGCGGCACCCTTCAGCCCGAGCTCCGGGAACGGTCCCCAACCGAAGATCAGTAGTGGGTCGAGGATGATATTCAGCAGGTTGGCAATCCAGAGTACCCGCATGGAGATGGCTGCATCACCTGAGCTGCGAAAGACGGCATTGATCACAAACAGCAGCATAATCACGGCATTCCCCCCCAGCATGATCATAGGATAATGGTAACCCATTTCAATTGTGTCTTCCGAGGCACCCATAAAACGTAAAAGGTCCTTTGCCTAAATAATACCGATAATACCGAACACCAATGAAATTGCTGCAGTGGTAATGATCGCCTGCACCGCTGCCTGGGCAGCACCCCTGGGGTTGCGTTCCCCGATACGCCGTGAAACCAGTGCCGTTGTTCCGACACCCAAACCCATACCGATGGCATAGATCACTGTGATTAACGACTCCGTGATTCCGACAACGGCCACCTCCTGCGCACCAAGACGGGATACAAAATAGATATCGACAAGGGCAAAGACTGATTCCATGACCATCTCAAGGACCATGGGGATGCTCAGAAGGAGGATGGACTTGCTGACCGGTATCGTGGTGAAATCCTTCTCCGAACCGCGAATCGACTCTTTAATATCCGACCAGAGTTCACGCGAGAAGAGGTTTCTTCTTAATGATTGTACACTATGTTTTAACATGATTTGAGAATTACAGGATATGTGATTGGAAAAAAATGGTTACGCGGTTTATTTCACGCGCGGTGCCGACGACCCGGGGGTCGATGCGGATACCATATTAAACTGTGTAATTCTCATGTTTTCTGGTTTGAGGCACAAATATAGAAGGATTTATTTTTTCAGCCAACTGTTCGGTGGACTTTTATCAGTTGTTTAACAGGAAAATGAGATACGGGGGATTGTGTGGTTAGGTGATCCATGGACAATCCGGGGGATTGTGTGGATGGGTGATCCATGGACAATCCGGGACCTGCTATTTAAGGGATTTCTGGAAGATCCTGAACCTTTTGTAGACTTCACCGCCCATATACTCCATTTCTGCACGGACTTTTGAATTGGTTTCCATTTCGAGGTGACTGTCCATATGGGTTTTTTTGGCCTTGCGTGCCGATTCGAGCATCGCGCTCCCAAGAACGGCGTTCAGTCCCCTGTTTTGGTAATCGGGACGGATAGCACCCAGTAACAGGTTGAGCTGGCCGGAACCCCTTCCTGAAAGCAACACCGGGATAAAGCCAATGGGATAAAGGTATCCGCGCGACATTTTAATTCCCCTGCTGATATCAGGCATCCCGATGACAAAAGCCACGGTTTCCTTTTTATCATTGATGATCACCTTGATAAATCGTGGATCGAGGACAAGTATATAGCGGTTTGCAAAATCGTCCATCTCCTCGGGTGTAAATGGTGTGAATCCATATATGCTCGTGAAGGTCTCATTAACAAGGGTGAGGATTGGACGTATATAGGGCCTTAGCTCCCGCCGCCTCCTGAACTCAACCAGTTTCAGTTCGCCATTATTGTTCAATGCCCTCTCAGCCATTTGCAGATATACCGCTGGTGTGGTCTCCGGCACAGGCACCTTGTATACCACCAGGTCGAGCTCCTTTTCAAATCCGAGTTCTGTGAGATAACGGGTGAGATACTCGTAGTTGCAGTGTGATGCGATAACCGATGGTGCATCGAAGCCCTTGATAAGATATCCCTGTGGATCCTTGTCGGAAAAGGCGAGTGGCCCGATCAGCTTGTCCATTCCTCTTTCTGCGGCCCAGTCAGACACCGCATGAATCAGTATTTCTATAACTTCCCTGTCGTCGGGTGCCTCCAGGAAATTGAACCTGGCATTATTCTCTCCCTTCTCCTCATTATAGATACTGTGAATGATACCCATGATTCGGCCCACCAGTTTCTTCTCCCGGTAGGCGAGCAGAAGGATGGTGTCGCAATAACTGAATGACCTGTTTTTACGGCTGTCGAAGAAGACCCGGTCGTCACTGTATAATGGAGGAATCCAATTCCTGTGTCCTTTATGAATTTTCGCCGGAAGGTGAATAAATTTCTTCAGTTCAGTGCGCGACTGAACGATGCGAAGGGTAATGGCCATTGATCTGCGTGATAATTAATAGCGGAAAAATAACATTTTTTTCCGGAATTGATACTCCGTGTTCTCCGATTCCAAATACTTTTGTGCAAATCACCCGGTATATACCACGCAAAGGGATGGTTCATATTCTTCCCGGCGGTCAGAACATTCCGGCCAGCCGGACTAAATCCCCTCCGGCCACCCGTGTGATGATCCATTCCTTCATCTGTTTTGCTCCCAGGGAGTTATAGAAGTCGATCGCCGGTGTGTTCCAGTCGAGCACTGCCCATTCGAAACGTGAACAGTTCCGTTCATGTGCAATCTTAGCCAGGTAAAGAAGCAGTACCTTACCGTATCCCCTACCCCTGTATTGGTCGTATACAAACAGGTCTTCGAGGTAAATACCCGGCCTGCCCGTGAAGGTAGAGAAGTTATGAAAGAAGAGGGCAAACCCGACCGGTGTATCCTTCTCGTACCCCAGCACAACTTCGGCGAACCTCTTATCGCCGAACAAATTTTCCTTCAGCAGGGCCTCTGTAGCCACCACTTCGTGGGACAACTTTTCATAGGCAGCGATCCCTTTGATCAGATCGAGGATCAATGGAACGTCGGTCTCTTCAGCATGCCGGATGGTAAATCCGGGAATGGCTGTTTCGATCATCATGGTTATCGGTTTAAGCTGCGAAGATAATTAAAAGGGCGCTGGGGAACAAGGAGGAAAATACAGGCTGAAGGCTGAAGTCTGAAGGCTGAAGGCTGTGGACTGTGAACTGGCGACCGGAGGCTGCAGCCTGTGGACCGCAGGCTGAAGGCAATGGACATTAGGCTGAAGGCAGTAGACCGCAGGCTGAAGGCA
>CAZIIU010000002.1:0-1406 GCA_964539395.1 uncultured Bacteroidaceae bacterium | reverse complement strand
CAGGCTGAAGGCAATGGACATTAGGCTGAAGGCAGTAGACCGCAGGCTGAAGGCAATGGACAGCAGGCGGTGGACCGCAGGCTGAAGCACGAAAATCGAGATTAGAGCATGTAAAATTTTCTAACCGCAGTATAGTGAAGTATTCGAGGATTTATTTTACTGCAGCGCAAATATCGGACAATAAGAACGGCAACTAAGTGTTATCGAAAATGCTGATATAGGCCGCCATAGCAGAAACCCTCTTCTTCTCCTCCTCGGGGAAGGAGTAAAACCGGGTGTAGAAGTCAGCCTCAAAGGACCCAAGGGCCGAATTCACCGGTCCGAGTTTTTTCCTTTGCTTGAAATTGAGGTATACATGCGACCGGGTATCCATGATCATCAGGGCGAGGTAGTGATCCTTAAGTGCGAGCACCCCTTCGAGCAGGGTGTATACCGCATCGCCCCTGCCCTCCCTGAAGAAAAACCCTTCAACCCCCAGGAAGCGCATCTGCGCATACCTGAATCTCTTGCCAATGAACGGGATACGTGTAAGAAATTGTATGAGGCGGTCGAGCGTGGCATTGCCAATGGTTTTTATCTCCCACATCTCCTCATTGGCCTGTAGTCCCGCAACAATTACTCCATCTTCCCGAAGCACATAGTAATCGTCGTTCAGAAACAGGTTGTCGTCGAGATAGAAGGCATGGTCGCTGTAAAATTTCCGCAGGAGGGAACGCATTTCCGGGATATCGCTCTGGCAGAGTTGCTCAACCCCTGCCCTTTTCCGCTGTTTCAGTCGGCTGAACATAAAGGAGACTACATCGCCGGTCTTTTCATATCCGCCGATCCCGGCAAAATTCCTCGATCGCTCATTTTTCTTCTCCACAAGACTGTAGAGTATCGCCTGTGGCATTTGGGTAGTGTCGGGATCAATCAGCCGTTCGGGATTTTCGTGAAAAAAGTTGGCTGCGACCTTGATCAGTGAAGCGGAGCGGTCCTTCACCGGCCTCCTGTTCCGCTGCCTTATGCTAACCTTATCGGAACGAAGCGGGGCCCTGATCGAAAAGTATCGCACCAGCCAGCATTTATACGTCACCTCCCCGGCATGCGTATCACGAAGTGCATAACCGATAGAACCCAGCATCTTACCTGATCTCCGAAGAAAAACGAAGTAGCAGTTTTTTATGTTTTTCAGTTTATCGATCCCGGTGGAATGGTGGTACTGCAATCCGCCGGGCGTACCCAGGTAGGTCGACCCGATATGTTCGATAAGCTCCTGCGGTGGCAGGGTTTCGAGGGTGGTTGACATGGAGCCGTGCTCCCAGACTGTTTTTATTTCTGACATGCTTTACAATAAGAAACTATCAGCTTATTACCTATAAAGCTGCAAGATTCAATTCTATTTTGTAATTTCAAAAATAAATAGT
>CAZIIU010000001.1:0-126765 GCA_964539395.1 uncultured Bacteroidaceae bacterium | reverse complement strand
GAGCTGCTGCGGCAGGCCGACGAACCGGCGATCCGCGATGCAACGGAGAAGGTGAAGCTTCACAACGAAGAGATTGTGGTGTTCGACCGTGCTACCACCTTTATCTACCTGGTGTACCACGGCTGCCTGCACCAGTTTTTCCGGCTGTTCTGGCTGCGCGACGTGGCAGAGGCGCTGCAGCGGTGGGAGCTCGACCATACCGCGGTCCTCGATAAAATGCGATCCCTCGGTTTAGAGCGGATGGCAGGGATCGCCCTTTTGCTGGCTGAACGCTGGTTTGCAGCGCAGGTGCCCGAACCCTACCGGGAGGTGATCTCAAAAGATAAGGCTGTGCAAAGGCTTGCAGCGAGTTGCCACGAAAGGATCCTGGGACCGGAGCGGGAGACCTTCAGGATGAAAGTTTGCCGGCACCAATACCTTCTCGGACTGAAGCCCGGATTTAAATATAAATGGATGGTTATCTGGAGTATCCTGCAGCGCCGGAGAATAGGAGTTTTTATGGGGGGGCATTAATACCAGTATTCAGCACCGCCGGTAACCTGGAAACAGTCTGACCTGTTCTTCAATGAAAAACCTTCTGGAATTTTTAACCTCACTACCTGCTTCTGCGGCTTTCAGAGACGGTAACGTGACTCATGATGCCGATCGCCTCGCCTGCTTTGGCGTCCTTGAAAGTGATTACGATGTTATACGGACCGGTTTTCCGGCAAAGAAACTGTACCGGGTTATACTCCTTCCCGCTGGCGGCATCGAATGAAGTTACCAGCATCCGGCTGCTGTCGAAGATGCGGATCACCGCTTCGCCCTGTTTGTTACATAGGTTGAACCGGTAGATGTTGTTACCACGAAGTATTATGGCTTGCTGGTACATCGGGGGCTTTTCCCCTGCACTTCCTGCAGGAAGCTTCACCTGGAAATCGCGCAGATAAACGGCCGATTTACCAGCCCTGGAGGCGCAGTCCATGATTTCGTCCGATTTATCCTGTGGTATAAAAGCTGCCATTGAAATGAGCAGCACCGGTATGATGATGTTGTAAAGTGCTCTCATGGTGTCAGATGTTAAGGTGTTTGTTCCGGATCTCCTTTGTTGCCCTGATAATTGCCGAAAGGGTTTTATCCTGCATTTCAATGGTGCTGGTCTCATTCTGCACAACCATCAGCATCCCGTCGACCTCGACCGTTTCCGGCTCGCCGATCTCATAGGTGATCTTCACTTCATCGAATAGTTTTTTCAGTGTTGTGTAATCCTTAAGCAGTTCCATGAAATAATCATCTGACCTGTACCTGTTCATAATGATCAGCAGGTTGCCCAGGATCAGCTTTTGCTCCGCGATCACATCCCGAAGCTCTTCCACCTTCGACCTGTCATACACCTGTGTTGCCAGGTAAAGTCCTTCGATCCATACACCGGCAACCATCAGCGTACTAAGGTTGCTCCTGTCGGTCAGCCGCAGGTGTTCATCCATTCGGTTAAAACTGTTCATCGAAATAAATAGCAGCGAATCGAGCTTGCCGGCACCGGTTGCCAGCCGCTTCATCCTGATGAAATCAAAAAACTGTCCGACATCCAGCGCCTCCGTAAGCTTATTAATGGTACTCAGGTAGTTGATTGCTGTGCCTGTTTTGTTGTAGATGTTCAGGTACCCGAGATCGGAGCTGAGTGCCCCCAGGTGGTAGGCCATCTCGTAGCTTGTGGCGTAAACCGACATCTTGTCGGGGTCTGCCAGGTAGCTGCTTGAAAAAGGTACCTGCAGGTCGTTCAGAAGGGCTGCTACCTCGATCGGGGAGGCGATGTTTTCTATCATCTCATCCATTGCCTCCCGGGAAGCAATCAGTTCGTCGGGAAAGATCTCCTCAGGAGCAACATAAAGATCCTCCTTTTTGCGGTTCCCGCACGAAGCGAGTAGCAACAGTATCAGGAGCAGAGATATGTATCGCATCATCATTGATTGTATATGTTTAGTTCAAATTTAGGGATTTTTATTAAACAACCATACAAATATATCCTACACTGACCCACTCCCTCTATTCAGGAACCGGCTACAAGGCATTAACATGGAGTTGCTGGTTGCCGGGTCGTGTAACACGCAGGGGCCGGGATTGGTATCTATCGCCTGCCCTTATTGATCAGCGGAGCATTGAGCAGTCTGCGCAGCAGGTCGAAGTAAAGCACGAAGTAAAGAATCAGGCTGCCCAGCCAGATCACGACAATATTGAACCAGTAGGTGTCGAAGTATTTTCCAAAGAGAATTTTCACCGGGGCATAAAAATGCGAACGGGTCGTCTCGGGCAAAAGGTAGATTGGATCGCTTTGCTGGTACAGCCTTCCATCCGACTCCACGATCTTGTTCTTCTCATAGATCTTCTTCACCCGGTCCGCCACACTCTCATTGTGGTGCCTGTTCAGCATCTCATAGTACAGCTCCTTGCGCTCCTTCATAATCTGGTTCAGCTGCCCCTGCTTGATCCTGTTGTTCACCATATACTGCTTCAGGTAAAAGTTGTTGAGCTCCGTCAGAAAAAGGTTGATCTCCGAAGAAAATTCATTGCTGTACCTTTCCGGTTCGAACATTTCCCGGGTGAACGCAAAGCGCTCCAGGCTGTCCTGCTCCCGCAGGATCTCGTTGCGCAGCAGCATCAGCGCCCCTGACTCCCGTTCTGCCCTGCCGGTTTCATTGTACGCTTCATTGATCCTGGCCAACCGGTTTTCCAGCTCAGGAATGTACCAGGCCGATTTAAAATTTGTACGGCTGATCTCCCGGTCGATCTCAAAAAAGTTCTGTTGAAACCTGTTGTCCCGGAACTGCTTCACCATCAGTGCCTCGTATGCCCATTTTGTTGGTATCACCTCGGCAATCAAGGGCACCTTATTCACGCTGGTGATGCTGCGGTTAAGTTTTTCGAAACTAAACATGGCACCGCTCAGCACCATCATAGGTATCATCACCAGGGGAATCAGAATGTAGATCGTTACGGCCGAATTGAATGCTGAGGAGATGATCAGTCCGATCAGGTTGGCACATACTGCCACCGAAAAGAGTACGAGCCAGTAATGGAAGTACATCGCTTTTATTTCGAGCACGCTGTTGGCAATTAGTACAAAGAGGATGGTCTGCACAGCAGACATCAGCATGATATTAATGATCTTTGCCACCAGGTAGGAGGAGCGGTTCAGATGCAGGAACTTTTCGCGTTTCAGGATCAGGCGGTCGCGGAAGATCTCCTCCGCACTCATGATCAGCCCGAGGAACAACGCTACAATTATCGCCATGAAAATATAGATGGGGATATTCTCGTTCTCCCTGAAAATGTAGGTTCTGCTGGTCGGGTCGGCAATATACCTGATAATATAGGAGAGGATGATCGCCAGCAGGGGTGCGACACCCAGCACCAGGCTGATATACTGCCGGTTGCTGATCTTCGACCGGAAATCCCTTTTCAGGTAGTTGAGGAACTGTCCGGCCCAACCGGGAATCTGCAGCTTCACCGGCAGCTGCCCACCGGTCTCAACAGGATTTTCCGGCGGACTGCCCGCTTCAAAGTAGGAGCGCCACCTGGCCGGACTGATCTTGCGCTGACCGGTATAGTTGCCAAATTCATCCACCTGCCGCGCCTCGATGATGTTGAAGATCAGCTCAGGGTTCACGTTCCCGCAAACCGGGCACTCCCCGATGCCATAGTTCACCTGGTTATCGATCTTCTTGAAATGGATCACCGCCTCCACCGGGTTGCCATAATAGACCATCTGTCCGCCCTCATCCAAAACGATCACCCTGTCGAACATCTTGTAGAGCTCGGAGGAGGGCTGGTGGATCACGATGAAGATCAGCTTCCCCCTGATGGTGAGCTCCCGGAGCAGGTCCATCACATTCTCGGAATCGCGCGAAGAGAGTCCCGAGGTGGGCTCGTCGAGAAACATAATCGGCGGCTCGCGGATCAGCTCAAGGGCGATATTCAGCCGTTTTCTCTGTCCGCCCGAGATGGTCTTGTTCATCGCCGATCCCACCTTCAAATCTTTTTTCTCGAGCAACCCCAGGCTCTCCAGGGTGCTGTTCACCAGGCTGTGAATTGCCTCGCCGGTCAGCTCCCTGAAACAAAACCTGGCACTGAACCAGAGGTTCTCAAAAACGGTCAGCTCCTCCACCAGCAGGTCATCCTGCGGCACATACCCCATCACCCCCTGCAGTTGTCCGTCATTTTCAAACAGGTCGATCCCGTTAATTGTCACTGTACCGGAGGTGGGGGCGTACATCCCCGACAAGGTATTCAGCAGCGTGGTTTTCCCCGAGCCGCTGGCCCCCATGATCCCGATCATGTTCCCCTGTTCAGCAGTAAAACTGATCTTTTTCAGTCCCGTAACATTGTCAGGAAAGGTATAATGGAGATCGCTCGCCCGGAGGAGTATCTTTTCCGTGCTACGCTCAGAAAGAAACCTCGAGGTGATATCGCTGTAGTAGACCGGTTGTCCGACGGGAAACCGGATGCTGCTGCCATTGGCCAGGATATAGATCGTTCCGGTTTTCAGGGGGTGACCGTTCAGCAGGACCTCCAGGGAGCCGCGGTAGAGGATGAAGTAGAGCTCTACCGAGGGAACGCGAAGCACTTTGATTTCATGGTCGGTCCGCTTTTTATCCTTGTCCCGGGGGGAGGAGGAGGGGTCCGTGGCGGGAATTACCGCAACAATATTTTCATCTGAATGCGCATTGTCGGGGCCGGAGGTGACGAATCGCACGATGCTTTCGTACTCCTCCTTGCTGATTCTGAAAACATCGGCCAGCGTTTTGATGATGCCCAGCCGCTGGTCGGTGAGTTTATATTCGGTATATACGAGCTCGAGCGATCTGACCACCACCACCACCTTTTGCTGCTGGTTCAGGGTTTTGCTGATTTTCTTGCCGATCTTAAGTATCCTGACCGAGTCGAGCACGGAGGTCAGCTTTTTTCCCGGTTCTTCTGAATCGTCCGGTTCGTCGTCTGTGGCCGTATCAAGAAAAATCCTGAAGTACTCCTCGGCCGATTCCACACCGATCTGGTGAACGAGGAACCGCCGGACATATGTTTTTTCCTCTTCCGTAAGTCCGCCATCCTGTTTGATGATAATGGCGAACAATTCCATCAATGCTCGCAGAATCTCTTCACTCATGCGGATCTAAGAATTACTTTCCGTATGTAAGGTGTTCAAATTTCAGGTCTGACATATCGGCATACTCCTCGCCGGCCTCCTGCATATCCTCATCTGTTACGAGGGAGTGCCATCGCACCAGTACATTCCGACCTTTCTCCCGGATCTCTTCCAGGATCATGAGCAGATCGAGAATTAGCTTTGAAGAGGCAGTATTGAAATAGATCAGTTTAAAATCGAATACGGTTTTTTCGAGCGGATCTTTGGCATACTGATGCATCCAGTCGAGAACAGGCTGGTAAAAGAAGACTACGTCTTCCGGCATGGACTTGCCTGATATCTCGAATACCCCTTCTTCCCTGTTGAGGTTCACCAGTGGAGTATCTTCGTCAGGTTCTATAAATAAAGCTGCCATATCTTCTATCTTGAGATTTTCACATTAAACAGGAAAAAAGAGGTCTCTTCGTCATTTTCTATAAAGCGAAATTCCATTTTGTTGCCTGCCTTTCTCCGTATGTCGATAAAGCCTAGTCCGGCACCGCCCTTCGCGGAGAGTTTTCCGTCCATCAATTTCTCCTTGTACATTTCAATCAGGTCCTCATCGGACAGGATGTTAATTTTCCCGAGAAAACTGCTTAATCCTTCCACCCTTGTCTTTTGTATAATGTTGGCCGTGATCACACGGTAGTATTCTTCTGTCCTGCTAACCAACAGAGCGCCACGGCCTGGATAATCGCTTTCAATTCCATCCTCGAAGAGTCCTTCGGCGTGCCTGTTGATGTTCTGAAGGCATTCGACCAGGATATGGTACAGCTTACGGATAATAGTTTCATCTTCCCGCTCATTTTCCAGCTTTTCTTCAATAAGCGAAGTGAAAGCTTTCATGATCTGGTGGGTTACATCACCGTCGTAAGCGATAATGATTTCCCTGGCGAGCAGGTGGCTGTATTGCTCAGTTATGATACCGAAGTAGCCTTTAAGTTGATGCATGATCGCCCTCTTTATGGTCATAAATATACTTATTATCCCGGTATGTGGTTATTATTTAGCTAAAAAAGATGCAGGCAGCTGCATTAAAGTTCGATCCCTATCATCAGCACATCATCGATCTGTTTTCCTTCTCCTTTCCACCTGTTGAAATCGTCTCGGAAGTGTTTATGAAACTGCTCGATGGTAAATCCCGGATTCTCCAAAAGGATGTCCCTGACCTTTGCCTGTGAGTATTTAAGTCCGTTTGGACCGCCAAGCTGATCGGTAAGTCCGTCGGAAAAAATAAAAAGCCTGTCACCTCTCCTCAAATTCACCTCAATTGTAGTAAAACTGCTCTCCGGCTTCTTCTGGTTTACCAGCCCGCCGACAGCTTTCCTGTCGCCCTTGTACACTGTAACCTCACCTTCCCTGAGCAGGTACATTGGCCGGTGTGCACCTGCAAACTCAAGTTTTTTATGGTTTTTCCAGATCTTGCAGAGGGCAAGATCCATTCCGTCGCGTGTTTCCGGATCCTTCAGGTCCTGTTTGAGTGTTCGCCGCATTTCCCTGTGCAGTTCATCAGTTATTTCCCCGGCTGAACGACCGGAATGAAGGGTTGTTATATTGTTCAGCAGGAAGAAGCTTATAAAGGAGAGCAGTGCACCGGGAACCCCGTGACCGGTGCAGTCGATTGCTGCGATAAACCAGGCTTCTTCTGTTTCATGGAACCAGGGAATATCACCAGATATTACATCACGTGGCTGGTAGAATATGAAGCTCTGGGGGAACGCCTTTTTTACCGCAGCATCAGAAGGCAGGAGGGAGGACTGAATCCGCTCGGCGTAGTTGATACTGTCCTGCATTTTCCTGTTGGTGAAATTGATCTCTCGTTCGATCCTTTTAGCCTCGGTAATGTCGTGTCCGACGAAGAGGACAGTTTCCAGCTCTCCCTCCTGAAATTCCGGAATCAGATTGATGTTCAGTACCCGCTCTCCTTCTGTGTCTCCGAGGGTTATGGGAACAGTCTTTTCAATGATCATCTTAGTTGGGTTTTGCAGGACTTTGTAAAGTCCCTCCTTTAGAATTTCAGCAAGGGCTTTGGGCAGAGGCAGATCGCTGAGGGGCCTGTTCACCATGGAAGCAGGTGCGATCCCCGAGTAATCTTCCACTATCGGGTTGGCATAGTGGACTATCCCGTTGCTGCTGATCCTGAGGATCAGATCGAGAGAATTCTCAGAGAGCGATTGCATCCGCGATTTCAGGCGCTGCTCCTTCTCGATAAGTTTCGATTCGGTGATATCGCGTGTATTGAACAGGAATCCGCCGATGGAGGGGTCGTTGAGAAGGTTCCTGGCGGTGGTTTTCAGGGAGACCCGTTGACCGTCCTTGCGTACGAATGAATATTCGATGCTGACGGTCTGAGCGGGATGCCTGATAAGTTGGTCGAAGGCTTTGCGGATGGCATTGATATTCTTTTGGTCGATCCTTTCAAAATCCTTACCCTTCACCATTTCGTCAGGACCATAGCCCAGGATATGTTCTACAGATGGACTGATATATTTCAGCCGGTAGCTGTCATCGTAGATGGAGATGATCTCCGATGCATTTGCCAGCAGCCAGTGGAGCCTGTCTTGTGCCAGCTTCTCCTCTTTGATTTTCTTTTGCAGTTCAGTATTTGCATGTTGCAACTGCTCCTGGGTGGCCTGCATCTCCTCCGCGTTTTCCTGCAGTACCAGCTCATTTTCCTGTAATTCTTCGGTCATTTTGCGTGACTCTTCCAGGAGTTTTTTGGTCGTTTCATTAACCCGCAGGTTAAAGAATGTTCTTGCGATAATCTCTCCCAGTTCGAGCATGAACTGGATAGTGAGCTTTGGTATCTTTACCTCCAG
Source organism: uncultured Bacteroidaceae bacterium (assembly GCA_964539395.1). Taxonomy (GTDB): domain Bacteria; phylum Bacteroidota; class Bacteroidia; order Bacteroidales; genus M55B112. The sequence continues at coordinate 118,785 of CAZIIU010000001.1, read as the reverse complement.
GAAAGCAAATTCAATGATTCCCTGGAGCCTGCCATCGGTGATCAGTGGTATAAGGAGGATGCTTTTGGGTTTCTGATCGCCCAGAATACCGGAGGTGATGGTGATATAGTCGTCGGGGATCTCTGTCCGGTGAATATAATCCATCTCGTAGGCACATTGTCCGACAAGTCCTTCGCCAATGCGGAAGAGCTGGTTGACATATTTCCTGCGGTTATAGGCCATCACTGCTATATTTCTGAGCGTTCCCGGCTCCTCATCGAAAAGATAAACAGCTCCCTGGACAGCACTGATATATTTGCTCAGGCTTCTTAGTACCTGGTAAGAGAGCTCATCGATGGCATTATGCAGTCGAAGTATCCTCGATATCATCTCTTTGCCTTCGGTGATCCATGTTATTTCACGCTCCTTCCGTCGATTGCTGCTGATATTCAGATGGATAAGCTTCAATGCCTTGCCCAGCTCTGTGTCGAGCATTTCGGGATGGGTCTCCGGTTCATCCCCCTCAGACAGAATACGGGCAAATTTTGAATTCTGATCGAGGATCTGTTTTGACCGCTCGAGCTCTTTAAAGGCGCCGGCGATCGTTTTTTGCATATTCCGTTTTGCCACCAGCAGTATCACCAGGATATAGACCGGGAGTCCGTCAAAGATAAACATAGCGATCCTGCCGCGATGAAATTCTGCCAGTGCAGAGAAAGAGAACCCGGAACCAGAGGAGTATCCGGCTGCCAGCAGTCCGGTAATAACAACAATGAGACCGGCAACGGTGACCAAACCGATAGTATTATTGGTCACAACTTCTGTCTTTTTGATCCCATCCAACCTCATTGTTTATCTCTGTTTTCTGCGGAAGCACCGCCGGTGTTACCTATATTGTTGCCTTTAGATTCTTCTGACAACTTTTCTGCCAGTCCGCGGGCTATGATTTGTAAAAACTGCTCCAGGTTTTCCTCAACCCATCTGAAGCCGGTAATCTCCAGTGCAGCAACCGGGGTATCTCCTGATACAACAGGCATAATTGCCAGGTAGGAGGGAGTGCCAGAACCAAGACCGGAAAAGACCTTTAAATAATCGTCCGGTATTTCACGGTAGACGATGACCTGCCGGTTTTTAACCGCTTGTCCGGTAAGTCCTTCTCCTTCAGAAAAAATGTAGGGTTCGTTGGTATGCGGATAGGCATAGGTGGAGAGTGATTCATATTGTTGGTTCTCATTTTTATAATAAAACACACCCGACATGATCTCCAGCTCTCCGGTTAGCAGCGTTAGCAGATTGTTTCCCCATTCCCCCGGGTCATCACCGGGTGAGACGCGCCTGACGATCTTGTTGGCGATCCCCTGGATATCAAATTGCTCCTTTTTGCCAGGACTCTTTTTTACCAGGGGTGTTTTCAGCAGAGGTGCATCACCAGGTGTGCTGCCAGTATTCTCTTGAAGGGATTTGAGGGTTGCAGCAAAGAAGAGCCAGAAGGCCGGTACAACGACCCAAATCCAGCCGAGCAGCAGAAGGATATTGCGTGTACTAATTTTAATCCCTCCACCGGCAATGATCACCATTGCAACAGTTCCTGATATCACCAATCCCAGGGCCGTCCAGTTGAAAACCTGTATTCTGTTTTTATGCTTCATTCTTTATATCCACTTGCAAATAATCACACCGACTTATTTCGCAAACGTTCGATTTCCCTGTTAGCCTCTTCCAGCAGCTGGTATTTCAGCTTTTTCTCTGTGATATCGAGGGCCAGGAAATAGATCTTGTAAATGGTGCCGGATTCATCCCTGACAGGCGAAAATGTTGACATGAGCCACACCTCCTCGCCGGTAGGTTTTGTTCGCCTGGTGGCACCCTCGTATGTTTTACCCTTGAGTGCCTCATGAAAAATCTTTTCAAACTGCTCCTTTTCCATATCCTTGAGGAAGAGGCGGTAGTTTCTTCCGAGAATCTCCTTCCTGTGAAGTCCTGTAGCAATCTCGAAGTTCTTATTGGCATCCAGGATAATTCCTTCACCGTCGAGGTCACACTTAATGATGGAACTGTTGACCGCTTCATTCAGGCTTTCCATCTCCAGGTTCTGCCGGATGATCTCTGCCGATTGTTTCTCGAGGTTGGATTGTTGCTGTTTCGTATGGGAAATATTTAAGGCTATGTTCAGAATTTTATAAACCTTTCCTTCCTGATTCCTGATTGGAGTGAAGGTCTGTTGGAACCAAACTTCCTTACCCGAAAACATCTTCATAAGTTCTTCCCTTACTATACTCTTGCCACTCCGTAGATCCTCCCATAGTTTCCGGTATCCGGGAGAATACTTATCGACTACTGCGAACTCGTTGTGGTGTTTCCCAAGAATGGTTTCCCGGGGCGATTCCATCAGTTCCAGGAATCTTTCGTTGATATGGATAAACCTGCCGTAAAGATTAAACTCTGCCAGGAGAGAAGCTTCGTTTATGGCTGTGAGCGTACTGGTGAGTTCAGACTCTTTTTTGTGAGATTCCTCCTGTGTCTGTTCCAATTGTCTTAACTGATCTGTTAAATAATGCTCATTCTCCGAGAGTTCCTCCAGGTGTTTCCGGGATTGGTTGAGGAGGGCGGAATTTTCCTCGTTGGATCTGACCGACTCCAGTGTGGAAGCGATGCTTTCAGCCAGCTGGCATACAAAACCGAGTTCGTACTCCTCCAGTCCCCTGAAAGAGGCAAGTTCGATGATCCCGAATATCTCCTCCTGGATTTTCAGCGGTACAAGCAGTACATACCGTGGTTTTGTCTGACCCACACCGGAGATGATATCGCTGTACCCTTCAGGCACCTCATTGATGTAGATCTTCTCCTTTTCGAGGGCACAGGTACCGGGGAGACCCTCTCCAAATAAGAATCTCTTATTAATGTACTTTCTGCGGTTGTATGCATAAGCAGCGATGGTTTCTAGCATCTTCTGTTCTTTATTGCCTTTTATTGTCAGAAAAATCGTTCCCATCTCCACATTGAGATAGGTGACCAGTTTCTGTATGACAAGGAAGGAGAGCTCTTTTACATTTTCCCTCTCAGACCTGAGGATGTCTGCAAACTGGGCGATCCCTTCCGAGATCCAGTTGGACCGCCGGTCCTCTAACTGCCTTCTCTTTTCCTCGGCCTGACTATTCCGGAGGCGTTCTGCCATGATCCTGATCTCATTCCCGAGGATATCATCTTTTTCCGGTTCATATGTGACTGTTTCGTGCTCCTCCCCGATTGTTTTCAGGAATGAGATCTTTTCATCCTGCCTGTCGAGATAACGGTTCAGCTGGCCGGCGATCTCACTATGCTCATGACCGGCAGGAAGAATGAGTCTTGCCGGGCGGGCACCTTTTCCCAGCTCGCTTACAAAATCGAACAGACGTTGGGAGTTCAGGCTGTTGTTGATGGTTATGAAAACAACTATCAGGGCAATAACCAGGATAATCAGGAACATTAGCAGGAATAAGTTGGTTGAGTAGCGGCGCTGTTTGTCAAAGGATGTTTCGTAGATTCTGTCCCTGATGGTGATGCGGGCACTGATCACCGGATCGATATACTCCTTGTGTAGTTTGTTGTATTCGATTACAGGGTTTACCCGCACCTTTTCCTGAACCGCTTTTTCGATCCTTCGATACAGCATGTTAATGTTCTTTTGCATGTCAGTGATCACTTTGTTGATTACTGTATCGCCGGCGATAAGCGGGTCCTGACGGAATTCGGAGAGCTGGGAGGAGAAACTTTTTATATCTCTCTCCATCCTTTCAATGATGAATGCTGCATCTTTTGTTGAGTCGGCATAGGCGAGCCCGATGTTTTGTATATGATGATCAACAGTATGCAGCGTATTAAAGTAATTGTCTAATTTTCTGTCGAGCTCACGGTATGCAGATATAGAGTTCAGAGTATGAAGGAGCGTCAGTCCGGAGGCCAGGCCAAAGAGGACAATCAGCATAGCAAGAACCAGGAAATTCCGGCGGACCGATATATTGTTCAGAATGCTCATATTGCGCGTGCCCGGTTATTGTTCAGAGACTGCCTGACATACAGGTGTCCCTTTTTTGAAAAAAGATTGCTGCAGGAACCGATGATGGATTCATGCTTCCCAAGCAGAAGCAGACCTTCTTTCCTGAGATTCCTGTGAAATAGCCTCAACACTTTGTTTTGCAGGTCTTGATTGAAATAGATTATGACGTTTCTGCAAATAATCATATCAAAATCCTGTTGAAAGATGTTGTCATTTTGAACCAGGTCAATTTTTTTATATTGGGGTTTATTCCGGAGAAAACTTTTCATTGTTAGAGTGTCGTCCCGTTCATTGAGTGTGAAGTATTTTTCATAAGCTCCGAAGGGTCCTGTGCCTTTTGGTCCTTCAACGGATAATGCCCTGTTGAAATTTTCCAGGTATTCCCTGTTGAATCGCAGACTGTAAGTGCCCGTTTTTGCGGATTCCAATACATCGGTATTGATATCGCTGGCTAATATCTCTGCTTTTTCGAGCATTCCCAGCTGGTCGAGGAGAATCATCATTGAATAGACCTCTTGTCCGGTTGAGCAACCCGGGTGCCAGATACGTATCATTGCCCGTTCCATGAAGCTGGATCGTAATTCATTCATCAGATCCTTCCAGACCTGGGAATCCCTGAATAGTTCAGTGGTACTCACTGTTAGTTTTTTTACCACCTCTTCGAGTGCCTGGGGATCTTTGCGAATAATTGAAGTCAGGGTTTTTATATCGGTGCCGTACTGTTCCAGCACCCTGAATAATCTTCTTTTTAGGGAATTAAGAGAGTACTCATTAAAATTGTATGCCGAGCAATCCCTGATAGCATTCTGAAAGCTCCTGATATCCTTGTCCTGTATACCTGTATCGTTTAGTGCCATTACATTCATTGCATTTGTAAATCTAATCAATAATCGCATAACCTCAAAGCGCATAATTCGATGCGGAGCGTACCCGGGGCCTGTGAACGGATCTCCGAAATGTTTAAGAACTAAGTCTGTGTTTGGAGGGTTCACTTTTATCCATAACTTTGGCGGTTACAACATTCAAATGCGATGAAGTTAGGAGTGCTTAAATTTCCGGGAGGACATGGAGATGCCGAGTTGATGCATGTGCTTCAAAATTTTTTTGAGCAGGATGTGCGTGAGATTTGGTACAGGGAGGATTCATATGATGATATTGGGGCACTTTTTATCGGGGGAGGATTTCCATGCCGGCAGAATAAGACACTTCAGCAATGTCTGGACGTTTCCCCTGCGCTCAGGTACCTGAATGCATATGTGGCAAAGGGTGGTTTTGTGATCGGTTTTGGAAATGGCTTTCAGCTGCTTTGTGAGGCAGGATTATTGCCCGGTAAGCTGCACTCAAACATGAACGGGAGGTATATTTGCCGACAGGTGTTTATTAAGCCGGAGAACCAGGGGAGTGCGATGACTAAGGGACTTCAGAATGATATTGTTTTCCGCAACCCTATTGCTACAGGTTTTGGGAGGTACATGGTCGATGAATCAATACTTGCACAGATGCGGCTTGACGGACAAATTCTTTTCAGGTATTGTGACTATGATGGGAGGATCACGGAATCGGTAAATTACACCGGTTCGAAGGATAACATAGCAGGTGTCTGCAACCGAAATAAAAATGTGTTCGGAATGATCCCACAGCCGGAGCGTGCCGTATCGGAATTCAGGAGGGAGGCCGATGGAAGTAAGATTATGGGATCGCTTCTGGAGCAAATATCTGCCGGGGTATTCTGAACGGCGCCTGGTGGAAGTAAGATTATGGGATCGCTTCTGGAACAAATAAATGCATAGTGGACTGAACGGCGGCTGGTTTACCGATAGCATGGCTCTCTCAGGGCAGCACTTCGTTGCTGATCCTGAAATAAGTATTTTCATCCATGAACACCATTTTAACGGCATTCAATGATACCAGGTTAATCAGGATCTGTTGCAGGATGCGTTTTCTGATCGCAGTTTTTTCTTCTATTTCCTTTATCTCCGTGAGTTCTTTACTACGTAATACATTGAGCACTTTTTTTTCCTTTTCCGAGTATTCAATAAAAGTCCCACGTTCCCGCTGTTCGCGTTTCCATACCTGCAGCTGAATGTATCCCGTAAGGTAATTATTGTCGTTCACCCGGTGGTAGGAGCGCCACCTGTTCTCCTCGTCTCGGGCATAGTGGGGTTTCTGGTCAGAAGGTTTGATGATTACCTCCAGTATATTCTTCCCTTCTGCTAAGCGGTGAAAGCTGATAAAGGGGATCTCAGGTTTGCAATAAAGGGAAGCTGCAGCCTCGATCATATAGTACTCTTCTTCCGACCGAATACCGGAGATCCGTCCATTATCTTTCACCCCGATCAGTAATCTGCCACCATCGGTATTGGCAAAGGCGACCAAAGTTTTGGCGATTTTTCTTGCATCACTGATCTCAAATTTGAAATCCTGCTGCTGGTGTTCCCCTTCCGCGATCAAATCTCGGAGATATTTTTCATCTTCGGTGGCCATTCTTCAGAATCCCGCTTTTACGGGAAGTTTTTTGGGTCGACCCAAATTTTGGAGCAAAGATAGTGAAGCCCGGCAATGGAGAGCACAATTTTTATGGAAATTACACTTAGATTGACTACCTTTCCTGACTTAAAGGAAATCCAATTAATCTTAAGCGCAAATCATTATGAAGCAACAAGAAATTCAGAACAGAGTCTCCAGGCGAAAGTTTGTTGCCACTTCTGCGGCAGCTTTGGCCGGACTTACCATTCTTCCCGGCGGGATCATCAGTGCCCGGGGACGTATGGCCCCGAGCGATAAGTTGAACATTGCAGGTATTGGTATTGGCGGTATGGGAGGGAACAATATCAACAAAATGAGTTCACACAATATCATAGCGCTGTGCGATGTAGACTGGAATTATGCAAAGGAGATATTTGACAAATACCCGAATGCCAGAAGATACAAGGATTTTCGGGTAATGTTCGATGAATTGGGCAAGTCGATAGATGCAGTGATGATTGCGACACCGGATCATACTCATGCGATCACCGCGATGGCAGCTATGTCGCTCGGAAAGCATGTTTATGTTGAAAAACCTCTTACGCACGCTGTTTATGAATCGAGGATGCTGCGGTTGAAGGCTGAGGAGGCAGGGGTCGCTACCCAGATGGGAAATCAGGGTAACTCCGGAGAAGGGGTTCGCACTATTTGTGAATGGTTGTGGGATGGCGCTATTGGTGAAGTAAAGCGGGTGCATGCCTGGACCAACAGACCAATCTGGCCCCAGGGACTGGAACGTCCGACAGAGAAGATGAAAGTTCCGAAGACGCTCGACTGGGACCTGTTTGTCGGTCCGGCACCGATGCGTCCGTACCATGAGGTTTATACTCCCTGGAATTGGCGTGGATGGTGGGATTTTGGTACAGGTGCACTCGGTGATATGGCGTGCCATATACTCGATCCGGTTTTTATGGGATTAAAACTTGGTCACCCGATTGCCGTTCAGGCAAGCTCTTCTCAGTTCAATACTGAAAGTCCACCACAGGCAGAGGTGATTCATTACAGGTTTCCGGCCAGGAACAACCTGCCGAAGCTGGCGATGCCGGATCTGCATGTTACCTGGTATGACGGAGGTATGATGCCGGAAAGAATACCGGAACTTAAGGATGGAGAGATGATGGGAGACAACGGTGGAGGCACTATTTTTAAGGGTGAATATGGTACGATCACATGTGGCACCTATGGCAGAAATCCGAGACTCTGGATCGGCGGTAAGGAGGCAACGAATGAATACAAGGCCCCGAAGGTCTTGCGCAGGATAGAGACAACACATCAGATGGACTGGATCAGGGCCTGCAGGGAGAGTCCGGAAAACAGGCTACAGGCAAGTTCGAATTTCAACTATTCAGGTCCGCTCAACGAGATGGTCGTTATGGGCAACCTGGCGGTACGCCTGCAGGATCTTAAGCGTGAGTTGCTGTGGGACGGTGAGGCAATGAAGATTACCAATATCTCCGACAACGATGAGGTTCGGATCGTGCAGTCGGATTCCTTCACCGTGGAACAGGGGCACCCGCGCTTCAATACGGAGCATGAAACCGTAAAGGCGAAACCCTTTGCAGAAGAGATGATCAAACACCAGTACAGGGAAGGCTGGAAGCTGACCTGACAGGTGCTGATTCCTTTTATGTTGAAGAGGCGGTGCCGATTGTGACAGCTCGTTGCATCCGATTTTCTTTATGGCACGGACCCCGGCCCCTTAGTATCCCGGAACAGCCGCTTTGTAGAGGATGAATCAGAGATCGGGTACATTTATACCCTGAGTATTTTTGGTTTGACACTTAGGTAAAATGCTCGGTCGGAAGTAATTAATGCTTCATAAGCTTTCTCATCTTGCTTACTACAGCAACCGCCCTGGCCTTGAATCCGGCAGAGTTATTTGGTGCCTGGGCCTCTATGATGGCAATAAATTCATTGGCCAGTTCCGGGTAGAGACCGACAAGCTTAAGCAGCAGTTCCATACTGTAGGCTTTGATGGCAACCGGCACTGCCGCCTGTTCCAGCCAGCTGAGACAGAGATCGGCCGCGATCCCCTGGCACTCCTCCGGGATATCATACCTGCAGAGCAGGCGCAGGCAGCTTCGTGTTACCCCATCCGGGTGACCGGCCGGCATCTCTGACCAGATCTTTTCAATGTGTTTTTCAGCGAGCCAGGGATGGAGTTCAGAGAGATAGTCCATCAACCAGGCTGATCGCCAGCAGACCGGCATTTCCCGTGAAAAGGCGAGATTTAATATTGCATTGAACCTCTCCTGATCGAGACCAATGATTGATCCCGCTTCCTCCTTTTTAAGGTATAGAAATTCATTAGTAATGAATCGGACCAGGTCCATCATGCATTTTCCTTGCTCTACTCGTTTTTCTGTGTATCATCACCGGAATCTTCACCCATGTTTGTCCCCATACTGATGATGTTATAACCCTGGGTACTGATGGAGCTGCGCTTGTTCATGTCGATTCCTGTTACCCTCATCACAGATTTCTCGTTGCTGTTCCTGTATTCTGTAATATACTCCATCACTGTTCCACTTGTATAATAGGCATAGATAAACATTCCCGCAAAAGTTGAGTTTTGCATGTAGGAATTTCTCATATCCTTGTTAAGATCGTCAGTGATCCACATGGTAGAAACCACATTATCATCTTCGATTACATATTCTTCACAATTGTACCCGAGAATCTTTTTTGTTTTGCCGGTTTTGTATGATTTATAGGGATCATATACTTCTGTTTCCACATTTTCATCCACCAACTCTGAATTATTTGATTCCTCAGAAAAATCATCAGATATTGCCTCTGCCTGGTCGGGTGTGAAGCTGACGGCAAAACCGTTTTTTTCGCCGCCATCCTCCGCCAGTGTTAGCATAAGACTGTTCTCGGTGTCGAAAATGATGGTCGAGGTCCCTTCACTACCGGGCTCACTGAACTCAAGTCCGTAATCGAGTGTTTTTGAGTCGATAAAGGTTGTATAGGTAACTTTTTGTTCCTCCTTCCCCTCTTTATAATCTGTGATTAGCATCTCTACATAGCCGTCGAATTCATACACCGGTTTTACATTGGCTGTTCCGGCCGACAATCCCATAGCATTCAGCATAGCCCTTTGTCCAATCGCTGTACCGGGGGAACGTGTGGTTGAGGAGGAGGAGGGAGTTTCAACGGCCTGAGCAGTATCTTTAGCCGGGCCTTCATCTATTCCAAGAAGTTTTCCGATTGCCTTATCAACCTCTTTGCCTATTTTCTCTTCGGTCGATTTCTCTGTCGATTTGATCCGTTTGTTAACAAACCTGGGGACCCTTTGTCCGGCTACCTCTGTGAGTCCGAATACAAGTAACAGCAGAATTCCGATTGCGATATTCTTTTTCATATTCAATAAGCTGTTTTTGTTACTACTCAGGCCCTGCCTGTTTCCAGACATGAATTGAAACCTGTTATTTTTAGGCAGACTAAATTACAATTAATCGATAAAAACAGAAAATAATTCTGTATAATTTTTCTTACCTGATTCTTGCCAAAAAATAGTAATGAGAATGCATATTTATATCCTGCACTTCACAGCGCGAATAATCCTGCACTTCACAGCGTGAATAATCCTGCCTTCACAGCGTGAATAATCCTGCCTTCACAGCGCGAATAATCCTGGCAATCCTTCGGTGCGCGTTGGTTGCCCAGATCATTCATTTCGTATCTTCTCCTTCACAGCCTGGTGAACCGCCCTGCTTTTATCCATGAGTCCATGCTGACCGGCATACTGGTATGCCTGGTGCATAAAGGCCTGCAGGTGAAGTTCGATTGAAGCATCCTCCTGTCCGTCGTATGAGATCATCACCATCGGGATGTTGTTATGATCCTGCCGGAAGCTGCCACCAACCGACGATACCACCGTTCCCGGCATGCATGTGAACGGTTCAATATTTGCGATCCCGGAGATACCCCGTTGGGCCAAAATGGATGATGTGCCGAGGTTGGGAGCCGGGTCTCCGTCGTAGTGCCTGTGAATATAGGGTCCGCAGGCTTCGAGCATTTCGCGTACGGTGACCTCCAGGTTGTTGTCGAACATCCGGTGAACTGGTTTGGTAATCTTCCATGCCGACTGGTTCTGCATGTACTCCTGTAGCTTCGACTGCAGGATTCCTTTGTAGTCTCTCTTCCATCGGCTGTCGCGCGTGTACCTGATGGTGGAGTAGGTGAGCCATTCGGCAAACCCGGCGATCCAGGTTTCTGCGCCGAATTTTTCCAGCCGGTCGACCAAAAAGGCACTGCAGAAGGGGTTGTCGCGCATGAAAATCTCACCCATAACGGCGACCACCGGTTTGCGCATTCCGTTGGAGATGGGGATTTCATTGAAGGAGCGGCCGATTCGTTCAACTACCGCAGGCAGCTCTTTTGCATCGTTCTCCATGCACTTCACGATCTCGTCGAGACCGCGCCTGTACACCATTTCGGTATTTCCGGGCACCAGCTCATAGGGTTTGTGTTCCTGCTTGAATTTCCGCAGCAGATCAACGGCCACGAAACCTTTCCAGCAGTTGAAACGGAACTTGGTGCCATGACCCGCCGAGATATCCTCGTAGGAGTTATCGTTGCTGGGGGAGATGATCTCAGCTTTTTCGTACCCGAGCCTGTCGAATAGCACCCGCTGGAATTTGTTGTATTGTCCGAACCTGCAGGGACCGTTGTGGTCGGGCATAAAGAAGCTTGTTTTTGCCGGATCGGTAGCCGGCTCCATCAGTTTCTTAAGAAAGCTGCCCGTGGTGGCGATCATCGGGAAACACTCACGCCCCGAGGTGTGCTTACGTGCGATTTCAAGGTCCTCATTGTTCTGCATCGGAAGCGATTCTGAGTTGATGCCGAAACTTCGGCAGGTAGCTGCAACCACATGTGAAGCATCATTCATATAGGGGAACCAGAGCGTGCGATCCTCAAGGGGTGTGGCTGTTGACTTTTTCGGGCGGTGGACCCTTGTCTTCCTTTTCGTGGTTGCCCGCGACCCGTGCAGGCTGTCGAGGAATGCTTCATACCGGGTTATCATCCCTGCATCGGCGCTATGCTCATCAATCTCGATCTCCATACAAGGCTTTCCCGCCATCTCCTCGGTAACAAAATGCGAAAGGAAAGAGTCCGGCCCACACCTGAAGTTGCCCATGTAAATGGCATGTAGCCGCTCATCGCGTGCAACGATGCGTGCAGCAGCGAGGATCTTTTGTCCGTTCGGCCAGTACATCATGTTATAGTCGTCTGTGATCTTCTCTTCCCTCAGCGGGAGATAGTCCATCGGTATAGGCACTACATCCAGATTGATCAGCTTGTCCACCATGCTCAGGTTGAGCGCGGGATCGCCCGTGTTATAGGGTCTTCCCATAATCACCAGGCACTCTTTGCCGTCCGGAAGGGACGACAGCACCTCGCGTCCGCGTTGTGCAATCTTCTCTTCGAACTGTACCTGTTTCTGGTCGGCCAGGTACATTGCCTTGGTGATCTGTTTTTTCGTGAGCCTGAATTTTTTCCCGATCCCGTCGTACAGCTCCTGTGCGGTGACTTTCCCAAAGTAGCGGAAGTTGAGCGCCGGCATAAGTAGTTTGGAGCGCCTGCTTTTCTCCATGGATGCCTGCACCATAAAGGGGTAGGTCTGAACCCACGGACAGTTGCAGTTGTTGGTGGGGTTGTCCTTCTCAGCCCTGGAGTTGATCATAAAGGGTGTGAAGACATAATCGACACCCTTATCTTCGAGCAGTTCGTAGATATGTCCGTGTATCACCTCTACCGGAAAGCATGTTTCGGCCACGATCTTGCTAAGGCCCTTTTTGATGATGCCGTTATCGGTCTTTTCGGAAACCACCACCTGGAAGCCAAGTGTTTCAAAGAAAGTACGCCAAAACGGGAATTGCTGGTAGAAAGCCATCAATCCGCGCGGGATACCTATCACCGTCTTACCCTCTTGTCGCGGCGTGTTCTGAAAATCTTCGAGCAGCATTGCGAGCCGTTCTTCGAAGTAGTTGGGGATATCTTTTCCTATTCCTTTGCGTTCGTCGCGCTCATATTTCTCGCAGCGGCCACCGAAGAAAAGCGGTTTTTTCTCCCCTTCGATCCAAATGCGGCGGATTTCACACTGGTTGGAGCAGCTTTTGCAGGTAAACTTATCCACTGTGTAGGGAATCCTGCTTATATCGAATCCCTTGAACCGGGGCTTCAGGTTGTTTTCCTTTACATGATCGCGCGCCAGTATCGCAGCACCAATAGCGCCGGTCACATCGAAATGTGGCGGGATATGTATCTTTTTGCCGGTTACCTGTTCGAAGGCGGCCACCACGGCGCGGTTGTTCGTTACGCCACCCTGGAAGAGAATGTGGTTGCCGATCCGTTTCTTCCGAACCACTTTTTGGATATAATTGTGCACGATGGAGTAGGCAAGACCTCCAACCAGGTTATCGGTCTCTACTCCTCTCTGTTGGAAGGAGTTGAGGTCCGACTCCATAAATACCGTACACCGGTCGCCCAGTCCGGCTGGATTCTTCGCTTTCAGTGCCAAATTCCCGAACTCTTCGATGATACTGATCTCCAGCTTTTCAGCCTGCTCTTCAAGGAACGATCCAGTTCCCGCGGCACATACCTTGTTCATCTCGAAATCGACCACTACACCATGGTCGATGCTGATGTATTTCGAATCCTGTCCGCCGATCTCGAAGATGGTATCGACTTCGGGATCGAAGGGAATGGCGGCGGTGGCCTGGGCTGTGATCTCGTTGCGGATGAGGTCGGCTCCTATGAAATCACCGGTCAGGTAACGGCCCGATCCGGTGGTGCCTGCTGCCTTTACAACCACGCGATCACCCACCTCCTCATAGATCTCCTGCATGCCACGGCGGATCGCGTCAAGCGGTTTGCTGGCGGTGGGAAGGTAGCGGCGCGCAACCACGCGGTTTTGTTCATCGATAAGTACCACGTTGGTACTGAGCGATCCTACATCAAGACCGAGATAGACCGGGTACGGATCCGTGCCGTCGGGGATCTGGAATACCTCTTTGTTGTAGACAGCATTGGGGGTGTGGAGCGGTTTCCAACTCTTACCCCTCGATTTTTCACCGGCGAGGTAGGCGGAAAGTTTTTCGGTGCCGCAATATTCGCACTCTTTCAGGGACGACTGGTCCATGAGGCTATAAAGGGCACCGATGGCACCCATGGATGCATGGTATTCGGGAATGATCAGGTCATTTTCACCGGTATTAAGCAGCTCTTTGAAGGCGCGGACCATGCCGGCGTTGGCGGCAACACCACCCTGGAAGACCACCGGAAAGTGGATTGTCTTGCCGCGTCCGAGGGAGCTGATGAAATTGCGGGCCACGGCAAAGCATAGTCCGGCAACTATATCGTGTACCGGTGTGGCGATCTGCTGAAGGTGAATCATGTCGCTCTTTGCGAATACGCTGCAGCGGCCGGCAATGCGTGGGGGATTTTCGGATTTGAGGGCCAATTCGCCAAATTCATTTTCTATGGAGACACCTATCCGCTTGGCCTGCTGATCGAGGAAGGAGCCTGTTCCGGCGGCACAAAGGGTGTTCATCTCAAAATCTGAAAGCCTGGAAGAGCCAGGTTCTGAAGCAGCAGTTGCTTCACCGTTTTCCATGATGATGAGTTTGGAGTCTTCTCCACCCATCTCGATGATGGTTCGTGCCTGCGGGTAAAGGGCAGCTGTGGCTGCCGACTGTGCAACCACCTCATTGATGTAATGTCCGCCGATCAGCGTCTGCAGGAGCTTTCCCCCGGTACCCGTTAGGCCGATAAGACGGACACGGTTGGAGGAATACTTCTGATCCAGTTCGGTTAACACTTTCAGGAACAGTTCAAAAGGTTTGCCATGACAGAGGTCGTACCGGTTTTCGAGGATGGTTCGTTCATTGTCCATAACCACCGTATTAATGGAGATAGAACCGATATCGAATCCAAAATGAACGAACTGGTCTTTATCAGACATGTACAGAGGTTTCAGTTTTTACAAATTATATTACGTTAAAACACCTGTGGTGTTTGGTGAGAGGCTTAGCTTCAATTCTACGAACCAAATTACAAAAAATCTATGGAAGCGTCTATATATTTGGGATGAAACTTCGGTGGGTTATGGTACAGAGCTATGCAATCCTATCATATTCAGGATGATATTGAACCATTTATTGCCATGAATTGTTAATTGACTGGTTGTTGACGCAGCAGCCTTTCATGATGCATTAAATGAAAACTAAACCTTGCCATAATGAAAAACATTAAGATTGAGATTAAATGGGCAGTTATATTTATCGTGGTACAACTGCTGTGGATGTTTTTGGAAAAGCTGGCCGGATTGCATGGATCACATATCGACAAACATGCACTGTTTACCAATTTTTTTGCTGTTCCGGCAATCCTGATTTACATTTTTGCTTTGCTTGATAAGAGGAGGAAGGATTACGGAGGTGCCATGAGCTGGAGACAGGGGTTTTTTACAGGGCTTATTATTACTGCCATTGTAACGCTTGTGAGCCCGGTGACACAGTGGATCATCTCGACTGTTATTACGCCTGATTATTTTGCTAATATGATTGAACATGTGGTTGAGACGGGAAAGATGACCAGGGAGAATGCTGAAAGTTACTTCAGTCTCAGGCATTACATTTTAACCGGACTGGCTGGCACACTGGTGATGGGAGTCGTTACATCAGCTGTGATAGCGATATTTACAAGAAAAAAGGCAGGTTAAGTTGAGAATATTACTCACCGGTTTAACAGGTTATATTGGAAAAAGATTGTTGCCTGCATTGCTTGAAGAGGGACATGAGGTTGTCTCTATAGTTCGGGACAAATCCCGGGTGCCCGACGAATTGCTTTATTTGAAGAACCATACAGTGCAGGAAGGCGATCTGCTTGAACCTGAAAAGCTTGCAGCGCTACCAAGCGATTTGGATATCGCTTTTTATCTTGTACACTCCATGGGGGCCACCCGGAAAGGATTTCAATCGATCGAAGAGGAGTCTGCGAATAATTTTGTCGGTTTTGCTGATAAAACAAGCCTGAGACAGATCATTTATCTTGGCGGACTAAGCAATTCAGAAGAGTTAAGTACGCATCTCGCTTCTCGAAAAAAGGTGGAAGATATATTGAAATCGGGCCGTACTCCTGTCACCATTCTTCGTGCGGGAATCATTGTAGGCTCAGGAAGTGCCTCTTTTGAGATAATGCGTGACCTGGTGGAGAAGTTGCCCGTAATGGTCACTCCCAAATGGCTCAACACCAAATGTCAGCCGATTGCTGTGCGCAATGTGATTGATTATCTGACCGGGGTAATAGACCGACCGGAGGCCTTCAACCAGGTATTTGATATCGGTGGAAGGGAGGTGCTCACCTATAAACAGATGTTGTTAAAGTTTTCTGAGGTAAGGGGCCTAAAAAGGTATATTTATATCCTTCCGGTGATGACCCCCAGGCTCTCCTCCTACTGGCTTTATTTTATCACTTCAACTTCGTATAACCTTGCTGTAAATCTGGTTAACAGCATGAAAATTGAAATGGTATGTCAGGAAGACCGGATCAGGGATATTGTTGATGCAGAGCTGATCAGTTATAAAGAATCCATCTCCCTTGCTTTTCAGCGTATGGAACAAAACCTGGTCCTGTCGAGTTGGAAAGATGCGATGGTGTCCGGAGGCAGAAATATTGACCTGAACGCATTTATGGAGGTCCCCTCCTATGGTTGTTTTAGGAACGTACAGAAGATACCTTTCACAAGACCCGGCCGGGAGGTATTGGATAATATCTGGAGCATCGGAGGTGCACGCGGGTGGTATTATGCCAATCGGCTTTGGAGGTTTCGCGGATTCATGGATAAGCTGAATGGTGGTGTCGGACTTAGAAGGGGACGGACAAACCTTTCCGTAATCCATCCCGGTGACGCACTCGATTTCTGGCGTGTACTTATGGCTGATAAACAAAATGGAAGGCTCTTGTTGTTTGCAGAGATGAAAGTGCCCGGCGAAGCGTGGCTCGAATTTCGGCTAATAGAGAGTCCTTCCCCGGTGCTTCAGCAATCGGCCACTTTCAGGCCGAAAGGATTGTGGGGAAGGATCTACTGGTACATGCTGATACCCTTTCATTTTTTTATATTTAAAGGGATGGCGAAGAAGATTGTACAGTATAGCGGCTGAAAGGCAGGGCAAAAGTGGGCTGTTTTTCATACTTATTGAACTTCGCGGGGCAGTATTTTATCAGTAACCTTATTGTAATCAGCGCCAGGACCGTTAAAAAACCGGGTTGACGCTATGAATCGAAAATTTGTGAACCAGCCGTTATATGGTTCATCAAACGAAAAGAACTGGCTATTTTCAAAGACATCTGTTATAGAAACAACATAGTTCAGGAGGGGCTATATGCTATAAAAAAAGGGTTGTCCTGTCAGAGACAACCCCTGTTTTTAACAGATCCAAACTCTATTCTGTAACAAGCGGGTTATCTGCAATTTTACTTTCATCCCAGCTTGTCAGACCATTGTCGGCAGCCCAGGTAGTAGCCATGCCGTTAATGCCGAACAACAACGATTTTGCATCATATCCGAGCACCCTCAGGTATGCAGACAGAAAGGCACTGCCCTGACCGGTATAGCAATATACCACGATTGTTTTATCTGTTGGCAGAGTCTTAAGATAGGCATCGGACAGCATGCTCTCATTGGGTGTATACTGGATTGCACCCGGAATATGTCCCAAATTATAACGATCTTCGGGCCAATAATTAACAATGTAGTATTTGTCGGGATCATCCCAGACCTCTTTAGCTGTAATTTTGGCAGCTGCAAAACCAGCTTTATTTACCTCGTCAATGCGTGCAGCCAGAATGTCCTCCGCCTCTTCAAATCCTGTTTCCCAAACCGGCAATTCGCCCTCTTCAGCCTTTGGATTGGCAGTTGTCTCCAGTAATGCTGCATATGTGTTTTTAGCATTGTTGTTCCATGGACCTGCGGTGGCAGCGTTCCAGGAGCTCATACCAAATCCTAGTGATACGGTTGAGTGTCCTGCCATATTGGCCAGTGTAACAACATAAGCGGCTGTCTGACCGCTGTAGCAAACTATTACAACCTGGTCGTCGTAAGCTGACAAATCTGTATTCTCCAGGTGTGAGATGACATCCTTTTCCGGTACCTGCACTGCTACCTCTATATGACCAATGGTGCTGTATTCTTCACCCCGGATATCAATGATATAAGGATTAGAGGTAAGAATCTGGTTCTGCAGGGTTGTAGCATTTATGATCTTATTGATGGAGGTAACGTCAAGCGGGCTGTCGGCCGATTCCATGTAATCTACCAGCACCTGTGATTCGTCAACGGTTTTTCCGCAGGAAACCAGCAGTAGCGAGATTGTGAATACGGCAAGTGTCCATAATTTGATTTGTTTCATTGTTTTAATTTTTATGGTTAATTGTAATATATCAGCAGCTCGTTTACATGATTTTAATTAAGCAAAATATCAGCACCTTGTTTACAGTGACACATTTACATATATGCTGATTCTTTTGAAATCCCCTCTTAATATCCCATTGAGGGGTTTTAAAAGAATCTTTTCGCTCTTGCATGACAGTTTGACTGTCAACGATGTGCTGATATTTTATGTCAACGATGTACTGATATTTAACAGTTAATTACTAGATAATGATTGTTAGCTTAAAATTCAATTGAACCACCAGGCTGGCAACGCACCATCAACGGTAATGTGCGCTGTTGCTCCAATCTCCCAATCGAGAAGATCGGATTCAAACAGGTATAGTTCCTTGTTGTAAATAACATCTCCTTCAGTACGGATATGACATTTTGAAGAACAACCTTCTCCCTCATCAACATCCGTTCTGGATGTGATCTTTAAAATATTATGAGGTGTGGTATAGTTGTAGGTTGGATGTGTATCGAATGCCGGGTATTCATCAACCCCGTATTCTTTCCAGTTGTCGGGGGCAGCCAGTGTACGCCTTACCAGTGCAAATTCAAAGTTTTTTGTTTCAGGGATCGGGTTCTTTGCTATCTTGAAATCGAGGTAAGCAGGATATCTCGCTCCTTCACCATGAATATGGCAACTGCCACAGTTGTTGTAATCCTGTGAGTGGCATACATGGCAATTAAAGTCATCTATATGTTCTGAATGGTAAATATTATTCGATTTTGTGATATCATCGGCATGACAATTATCGCAACTGGGCAGCTCCGAATATGCATACCTGTGCGTAACCGTACTGTCGCCGTTTCCGTGCAGTTCCATACCGGTATGGCAGTCCATACATTCATACCCGGCTTGTGTCAGGTGCACATCAGCTTCCATACCCCGTCCTTCACCCAGGTAGGCATGACCACCTCTTGAAGTATGACAGGATACGCAGGTGCCCAACATGCTCGGGTTCTTTGTAAAGGCATGTCCGTTTGCAAGTCCGCCACCACCGATCGGGGGTTTGTTGACATGACAGTTACCGCATGTGCCATGACAGGTGGCGCAGTTGGAGTTGTATCCCTCAATCTGATGTGGCGGCAGCTGGTCGAATTCCTCCGGTCCTGCAAACCCCATTCTCATGGCTACTTTTCTTTTCTGACCGGTACCCTGGTGAAGGCTGGTATTGAAGTTCTTAGCAATTTCTGTATGACAAGTTCCGCATTTTTGCTCATACATTGTGGAAGGATGCTTTATAAAATTCCCTGAATGGGCCAACTCCTTTTCATGTGTTCCGTTAATTCCGCCATGACAGAAGGTACACTCCAGACTTCCGTGATTATAATCGGACCTAAATGTCTTATAACCTTCACCACCAAGATATACTCTTTCAAAAGGTTCTGGTGTGGGTGCCTCTCCGCCACATCCTCCTACAGGGACCACCTCTTCATCTGTCTGAACAGCTTTCAGGTGTCCTTCGTCGGTATGGCAACCAACACATGAAGCCACATCACTGTAGTCCGGAATCTTGTGTTGTGTGCAGCTGAAAGAGATTGTTACGGCAAAAAGTGCAACCAACAAGCAGCCTGAATTCAATTTCTTTTCAATCCTCATAGCTTCTGCATTTATTGTTTTTTGAATAACAATAATTCATTTGGCTAATTTTGCAGTTTTTGCCGACTCTTCCTATAGTTCCCAATTGTTTTAAATATTAAATATCAGTGATTTAACACAGATTAATAATTGACCTGTATCAATTTATTTAATGATTATTTGTATATTTGTATAAGTTAGCCTATTACTGTATGGAAGAGAACAGACAATTTTCAGGATGCACGATCAGCTCATATGATTGCAGGTGTCTGGAAAAACTGGCAAGGGATGAGCAACAATTGTTTGATGAAAACTCTGTCAGGATCAGGTATACAAAGGGTGAAATGATTTGTAAGCAGGGAGGATTTGTTTCACAGATCATGTATGTGGAGGAGGGCTTGGCCAAAGTGTTTATTGATAACGGGAAGAATGCCCTTCTGCTCAGGCTGGTTCCGGGAGGGTCGTTCATTGGCCTGTCGGCTGCTTCAGACGAGCTTACCACCTTCCCCTATTCAGCCAAGGTTTATGTCGATACTGTGATCAGGCAGATAGATGTTAAAATCTTCAGGAAAGTACTTGAGCAAAACAATGCCTTTGCAAGGGAGATTATCAGTATTCTCAGTTCAAATAGTGTGCAGCTTAATGGCAGATTCTTTTGTCTGACCTACAAGCAGGCTTATGGCCGGCTTGCAGATATTCTGTTGTGCCTGTCTGAACGCGTATTTAAGCAGAGCAGGTTTGACCTTCCACTATCAAGGAAAGATATCGCAGAGTTGTCCGGTATGAGTGCAGAAACTGTGGTAAGACTACTTCGTAAATTCAGCGAAGACAACCTGATTCAGATCCATGGAAAGAGCATAGAAGTAATTGATATAGAAAGGCTTCAACGGATAAGTGAAACCGGTTAAGTGGTTTTAATCGGTTTTTTTGGACTGGATCATCATTCCAAGACAACCAAAATATTCAAGCTTGTCCGCTTCAGACATTTCCTCTGCCAGTATCTCAACAAATACCTTCAGGCGTTGGGTCTTTTCTATATTCAGTGTAAGTAATGCCAGGTAGTCGTCAACCTCATTATCATAAATGATCTCATCTGTTTCAGCATTCAGTAATTTCACGTGAATCGGTTCAAAATAATCTGAAGTGCAGAAGTTGACCTTATATTGTCTTTCTCCATATAATACCAGGCTGTAAATCATTTGATCTCCAACTCCGATAATATTGCTGCGCGACTGACCATCAAATTTGAATTTCGGTCCGGGATTGACATTGCAATCAGAATAGAGGTGAAATTTCTTGCATGAATTTCTTTGTGCCGTAAGCACAGGTACAAACAGCAGGAGGCCCAATATTATTATTATTGCTTTTTTCATAGTCATCTGGTTACTTATTTGTTATCTGTAATATTCTCCCTGATCAGCGCGACCTTTTGTTTCATCTCGTCGAAGTTTTCCCTGGTAAGCTCAGGGATCGAGCCGCTTGAAAAAGAGATAGTACCGGGTTCATTTACAACAGCTTTCCCTGAAGCAGTTTCGAGTTCACCGAATAGTTCTTCCAACTCCCTGATGAATTCCAGTATGCTCTGCACATTGGGATCTTCCGATACGGATTCAGCATGACCCATCAGGTTTTCAAGGGGATATTTCATTTCAGATATTTGCCTGATGATCGGGTCATCCTCATTGTATGTATCCACCGAACCAAGTGCCAGGTACATTGCCTCTATATAGGCACCGCTTGATATGATGGCTACTATATTCTCTTGTCCGGCACTTTCAAGGTACTCGACCATATTAAGGAAAACTTCATTGCTGATTTGAATCAATGAATCCCGCTGTCCCAAATTTTCCCGGGCTCTTTCAATCAACGACTCAAAAGCATCGGAAGATACATTTAAATCGCCGCTTAGTTTTCGTACAACATCCAAATAGTCAGCCGCCTCAGAGTTCCGGGAAAACAGAGCCGAATAGGCCATATCCGTGAGGTAAACACCCAGGTTCAATCCTTTTTCCTTAACTGTAAGGTAGCTGTCAGCATCACCAGGATCGTGAAGCAAATTTTCAAAATATTTAAGTTCTGCTTCATAAAAGAGGTCCAGCACCTCACCAGGTGAGGGAAACAAATAAATAAAAGATTTTGTCACTTCAATATCCGACATCTTCATCTCTTCTGAGAATTTGAAGCTGTCATCTCTCTTTTTGCTTCGGTTCTGGCAGCCAAAGATGACCAGAAAGCAGCAAAAACTGAGCATTAGTAATTTTATTTCTCTAGTTTGAATCATACCGTCATGTTATTTGTTCGTATACTTACTTTTACTTGAAAAACAAGGTCTCTATTGTCGTTTACTTTTTTGTTTGTTAAACAGGGCTATCAGTTTTCTCAGCCAGTCATTTACAAGTGCAATATACAAAAATAGGGTCATTAACCACAGCACCAATATATTAAACCAGATTGTTTCGATCTCATACGGACCAACCACTTTAGTGGAGGCGAAGAAGTGTGCCCTGCCTGCCAGGGAACGAGGCACATTAAAAACGGGAGTGTCTTTGCGGACATGCCGGCTGTTGTGCACCACGATCTTTTTCATCTCATTCCTGTTAAGCACAAGATCAGCAACCGATTCATTGTGGTGGTCGTATTTTAGTTGTGCAAGTTTTGTTTTCCCTGACAATGAAGCTGCAAGGTTTACTATAAGCATCTCCTTTTTCGCGGAAACTTCAACCAGTTCTTTCCCAAGATATTCCTTCCAATGCAAAAGATAATTCCGCATTAACTTTATCATATGATCATCCGGCTCAATTTTATTCAGTTCATCCGGTATGTTTCTGATCCCGGAAAAACTATTTTCCAGAAGCTTAACCAGACTTCTGGTTGCTTTTTCATCGCCATTCAGACTGGCCATCTTCAGATCTTCGACTCGGTTTAATAACTCTGGGATGAGATAGTTTATATTGTAGAGAATGTTGGCTTGTTCCTTCTCCACATCAAAAAAATGCTTTTCAAAGTCATTGTTTTTGAATTGAGTAACTACCAGTGCTTCATAGGCCCAGCGTGATGCCATCAGGTCTCCGACAACAGGCACATATTCTATACCTGCCAGACTGGGATGCAGCTTGTCGTATTTCACAATTACTCCCGACAACAGTATAAGAGGTACAAGGATAAATGGGATCAGGATATAAATTGATATTACGGTTTTCAGTCCGGCAGAGATGTTCAATCCAAGCATAACAGCAAAACAGGAAGTCGAAAACAGAATTAGCCAGTAATTGAAATTCAACCCTCTGATCTCAAGAATGGTGTTTCCCAGCATTATAAATACAACCATCTGAAAAGCAGACAAAACAAACAGGATGAATATCTTGGAGTTAAAATAGGAATACTTGTTCAGATGCAGGAATGCCTCCCGAACCCTTATTTTACGGTCCCTGATTATCTCTTCAGCGGAAATGATCAATCCGACAAATAGAGATACGATGACACACATGAACAGATAGGCTGGAAGATTATCGTTCAGGCTTAACAGGTAAACAGGTTTTCCATCTTCAATTCCTCCCAGGTGTTTAGTAAAAAATCCAAGGATCAGGGCAAGGACTGGTGTAATGGAAAGTGCAAGGATCACAAATTGCTGGTCTGCCAGTTTGGTAAAAAAATTCCTGCTGCTATAGATTCGGAATTGCCTCAACTTAGAGGGCACCCTGTAGTTGAGCTCCGGCATTTTTTTCTCTTCAGGCTCATCCGGCAACCTTTCATTTTGTTTTTCCCTGAACAGGCGGTGCCAGTCCCGGGGACTGAAGAGCCGCTCGGTAGTAAATTCTCCAAACTCATTCACTTTTTTTGCTTCAAGGATCTTTAAAATATCGTCGGTCTGCACATTACCGCAGGTTTCACACTGGATCTCTGATGCATCGGCGCGTTTTGTCACACTCTTCAGGTAAGTTATCGAATCGAGAGGATTGCCATAATATACAGGATATCCCTCTTTGTCCATGATGATGGTCTTGTCGAATAGCTTGAATATATCTGATGAGGGCTGGTGGATATTGATCACAATTATTTTTCCCGACAGCGCCTGCTTCTTTAACAGGGAAAGCACATTCTCCGAGTCGGTGGAGGAGAGTCCCGAAGTGGGTTCGTCAACAAACAAAATATAAGGTTCCCGGATCAGCTCCAGGGCGATATTCAGTCTTTTTCTCTGTCCACCGCTTATGAATTTTTTTAGCGGACTGCCTAC
Source organism: uncultured Bacteroidaceae bacterium (assembly GCA_964539395.1). Taxonomy (GTDB): domain Bacteria; phylum Bacteroidota; class Bacteroidia; order Bacteroidales; genus M55B112. Next base: position 94,985 of record CAZIIU010000001.1, on the reverse strand, counting down.
TTTCAAATCCTTGATATAAAAGAGGTCAAGACTGTTCAGAATAGTTTCAATTCGTTTACTGATCTCTGATTCATCCAGGTTCCCAAGGCATAATTTTGCATTATAGTAGAGGTTCTGATAAACCGTTAACTCTTCTATCAATAAATCATCCTGGGGCACAAAGCCCATGATACCCGCCTGATATTCATTGACAAAGTCAAGGTTTTTTCCATTAATATCAATGACCCCCTTGTCTGGTATAATCATACCGTTTAATACCCGCATCAGGGTAGATTTTCCCGTACCGCTTCCACCCATGATACCAATCATCTCTCCGGCTTCAAATTGAAGGCTTATCTCGTGAACCCCATTATTGGATTCCGGGTACGTGAAGTCAATACCTTTTGCACGAAAGGTAATATCCGGAAAGTCATCATCCTGGTGAAAAGCCGATATTATCTCGCTGTAATACAGTGGCTGAAAATACTCGGATCTAAGCGAAGACCCTTTTGGAAACACATAGATGTGGTTTGGAAAGATGTTTTTTCCATTAAGTTCCGGTACTTCATGTCCGACATAATAGAAAATAAACAGATCGGCCTGTGCAATTTTTAAAAAAAAGAATTGACCTTTCAGTCCTGTTTTCTTCAGGTGCCTTATATCTGAGAGCTGAAAAGTTTCCAACCCACTTACAACCAGCAACGCTGACCGGTCAGGTACTTTGTAGAATTTTTCTGTAATAAATGACTTGCAATTTCTGAACTCTTTTTCATCGAACATCAGAGTCTCAGAAATTGTGTTAACTGCATCAAGGACTGTTTCACTAAACTCTTCCTTCGATTCACTGTGTGCCTCAAAATGCTTGAGGAAGTGTATGATACTGATAAGAATCAGGAATTTACTCTTCAGTGGCAGCTCATCGTTAATTCTATTACAGATCATCAGGATCTTGACCGATAATAAAGTGATCCGCTTTCTGTGGTCGTGTGTCCGGATTGGAGCAAGCTCTTCCATCTGCTGATCGAATTGCATGACCGACTTTTCGACCAGTTTAGAACTAAACTGACTTTTTAAGTATGCTTCGACAAAATTCCGCGAGAAGATTCTGGTTGCATTCACATTGATTGTCGCCAGTAAGGCAAACAATTTCATGAGTGATTGTAACATAGATTCTGTCATGGAATATAATGTATAAGGCTCCTGACAAAGTTATTTCTTAAAAACAAGAGAGATTTCTGACCCCTTATCCTTCACGGTATACTTCAGCTTTCCTTCATGTGCGTTCATCATCTCACCAGCCAAAAAAAGTTCCATCCTGAAATCCTTTTCTGCATTAGATTCAAAGTCGGATGAAAGTGTAAGCAATTCCTCCTTCTCTTTTTCAGAAAAGGTGCATCCTTTGCACCATACACTTAGAATTATATTATCCGGACTTTCATTAATGCTTATAACAATCTCCGTCCCCGGGGCTGTACGGTCAAATACAAATTCGAGCAATGATGAAAAAGCAGATTGCAACAAATCAAACTCTCCTGAAACACTACAATCAGCAGAGGCAGCATCGAACTCAATCTTAATCTCTTTACTGGTTATGACATTCCCCTTTTCGATGATCCCGATGTCAATGAGCTCCTTCAGTGATACACTTTTCTTTTCCAGTTTAAACTCCGGATCATACAGCCTTGCAAGGTGTCGCGTGGAATCAGAGAATCCCTCAAGTTTTCTGACCGAGGAATCCAGGAGGTTCAATAAGTCGGCAAGCTCACGGGAATCAATTTTATCCTTTATCATGTGCACCGTAGTCATGATTTTGTTAATAGGAACCCTGATCTCATCGGTCACTGATACAAGAAATTTTGTTTTCGATCTATCGAGACCACGCATCATTTCATTGGCCTTTTCCAGCTTCTTTAACATTTCACGGTTGTGTATTCTCAGGTTCCTTACCTCCATTGAGCGGTCAATCGCCTTCCTGACATCATCCTTGTTGTAGGGTTTGTTGAAAAAGCCATACGGGTCACCCCTGTTAATTACATCAACCACTACATCATAGTCTGTATAGGCAGTGATCATGAAACGCATCACATCCGGATAGGCTTCCGCAACAATCTCCAGTAATTCATTACCGGTCATACCAGGCATGTGCTGGTCCGACACCAAAACATGAATCTCCCTGCTCTTCAGAATATCCAGGGCTTTCTTTCCTGAATCTGCAAGTACAACCTCATAATAATCTCCGAATGAAGCCTCAAAAAGCATCAAATTAGCTTGTACGTCATCGACATATAGTACCCTAACTATATTGTTGATCTCTTTTACCATGGCTTAGTCAAACATATTTAACTGCCAAGATAAAAATAATTGGCATACATTGCCAAATACTTTCCCTATTATTCAATCAGCAGCTATAAAGTTTGTTTTCCGGGATAAGCATATGGGGGCGATCTATTGACATATGATCAAAATTAAGTTATTTTTGCAATTGTTTTATTCATTGTAAACCAGGTGAAACTTTTACGGCAGTAGATTTGTTTTGTTATTTAACTAAAGAAAATCAACAATGAAACCACAGGGAAAATACCAGATCGCATTTACAACTTTTCTTCTTATTATCAGTATCTTGCTGAATGCCCAGGTCGATGAGAGGGTCCGCTCACTGGTCACAAAGAATGATGGTACGGAATATTCCGGATACATCATCCAGGAAGATGCAAGAGAGATTCTGATAAGAACTGACAATGTCGGGGAAATCTATATTCCGAAGCATGAGATCCGATCAATCAGAGAATTAAAGGATGCTGAGTTAATTTCCGGGAAATACCGGGGATCTAAAGCTATCGCGTCCCGGTATTTTCTGTCTGCCAATGCTTTACCTTTAAAAAAAGGAGACAGTTATGCAATGATTCAACTCCCCGGAGCTGAATACCAGGTGGCAGTGATTAATAACCTCACCATTGGCGGGATGAGTTCCTGGATAGGAGTCCCTATTGTTGCCACGGCAAGATATTCTGTGCGGGTTATAGATAATATAAGTGTTGGAGCAGGTATCATGGCCGGAACAGGTAGCTGGGCCTCCCTCGGCTCATATGGATTACTTCCTTACGGTGCCATAACAATAGGGAACCAGCGTATAAACCTGAATTTTTCAGGAGGTTTTTTAAAGCTTAATATCTCTGAAGGTGAAGATCCGGGAACCTGGTCAGATCTACTCATATCAGTCGGTGCATATGCCAGGCTCGGTGAAAGGGTATCTTTTGTTGGAGATTCATTCATTTATGCCAAAGATGGAGTGGTGGCGGTACTCGTGCCAGGGCTTCGCTTCGACAGAAACAAAGGCGGGGCATTCCAGTTTGGTTTGGGGGGCCTTATTGTAGACGGAGAGGTAGTCCCTTTTCCGGTACCGATGCTTTCCTGGCTTATTGATATTTGATGTAGTAACTTTTGAGTGGTTTCACAACTGTCCACAACCTGCCATTATGATAAGAGCATTTGATACGGTTTAAAAACAGTTAAAGATTGACTCATTGAAGAGAAAAAACTACAGTTCCTTTATTAAAATATTTCTGAATTGCACCAGCGATGGAGGACTCACCCACGTTCCATCCTTTCTTGTACCGTGATGCTGAAGGGCTATGGGACCCTTTTCATCCTGTTTATGACTTCCATCCGGCAAAATGATCGGCACTCCCTGGTTTTTATAGGGTGTAGCCTTGATTCTCCAGTCCACGAAAAGTATAAAGTCACCAAATGATTCCTTAGACCATAAATTCTTATCATCGGCTTCACTCTCCGCATCATAATCGATGACGCCATCGATGATTTTCCAATGACCATTATCACCTTCCGGGACTTTCCAACGGGTAAAATCCCTGCAGTTGAACAATGCCGTAAAACCCTCAGGTATCCCCGAAAGATTCGGGCATTCCCGGGCAATTACCTGCGTCAGCAGAACGGCTGCCGCCAGTAACAGAATCAGCTTTTTCATAATTATAAATTGTTTATTTACAGACTTTTTACTTCTGTAGAAGACGGGTTTTCATCCGGACTTACCGGTTCTTCCAGGAGTGTAACGGCTGTATTTAAAACCCCTCTCCCCGCCAGTATAGTTTAAAAAGACCAGACCAACAACATCCCCGTATAACATCACCCCGCAACAAACGTCTGTCACAGCTCCTGATCATCATATACAGTTCCTGGAAAACGAGGGGGCATACTCAGATTCACTGTAAAGAACCAGGCTAAAGACCCTGTGCCTGAGATTAAAAGGCAGCCAACCGGCATTCCACTAGTCCGATAACTCTTCTTTCCTGCTCGCAGCCTCATCAACAATAACTACGATCTTACCCCGGGCACGTCTGCTCTGACTATACTCATGGGCTTTCCCTGCCTCTTTGAGCGGATAGGTTCTGTCAAGAACAACCCTGATCTTTCCTTCAGTGATCCGGTGTACCATCCATTGCACATCCTCCGGATGGTTTTTCAACAAAATCACCTTCATTTTTCTGCCCGTAAAGATTCTCGACCATAATCCCATAAGAATGGATCCAACCGAAAGATTCAGTTTAATCAGTGTACCGCCTCGCTTCAGACACAGCCTGGTATCTGAAAATGAAGTGTTCGAAGCAGCGTCAATGATCAAGTCAAAAGCATTTTTCCTATACCGGAAATCCTCCCTGTTGTAATCAATCACATCATCTGCTCCCAGGCTTTCGACCAGCTCAGTATTTCTTTCACTACAAACAGCTGTAACCCTTGCTCCCAGCACCTTTGCAATCTGTATGGCATAAGTTCCCAAACCTCCGGAAGCACCGTTGATCAACACCTCGTCACCTGCTTTGAGCCTGTAATGCAGGGTCATAGCCTGCAATGCGGTTACCCCTGCCACAGCCAGCGTCGACGCCTCTACTAAAGGTAATTCATCAGGTATCCTGCTTACCTTCCTGCGATCAACCGCTACCAGTTCAGCACAGGCACCCCCTTTATGACTTAATCCGGCAAATACGCGGTCACCGGGCTGAAGATCTCTGATATCCTTCCCAACAGAAACAACATGTCCGGATAATTCAACTCCCATGATCATTGGAAAGCTTTTTCCCGTTACTATATTCAACCTTCCTTCACGTATTTTCCAATCGACCGGGTTTACTGAAGCAGCGGCCACGCGGATCAGAACTTCACGTTTACCTGGCACCGGATCAGGAAGATCACCATAAACCAGTTTTTCAACTCCTCCATAGGCATCAATGTATACTGCTTTCATTGTATAAATAATTTATTTACAACCGAGTACTTGTCGAATAAACCGATAATAACCAGGTTATATTACAATAATATGGTATGAATTGTTTTAGGTTGGAAAAATAATATAAATTGCATGATATATACAAACAAGACATGGTAATTAACGATACAGGTATAGTAAAATTGAGCTGCAGTCATCTGTTTACAAATTAAACATCAAAAAATGAGATACAATCCTGTTTTAAGAAAGGTGTACAGAGCAATCTTTTTCATCGGACTTTTTCTTTTAGTGGGTGCACCTTCCATCTATTTCGACATCAAGGTCCCGGCAGCAGTTAATCTGCCGCCGAATATTGAATCTATTGCAATCATCGACAGAAGCCATTCAGAAAACGAGGTGGTGAATGTCCTGGAAAAGGGACTAATGTCAGCTATTTCAGGCAAAGCCGACCGTTTGTCAAAACCCTGTATCGAGGGGGTTTTTGATCAATTGAAAACCCAGGCTAAGGTCAGTCCCGTTTTAACTGGAATTATAGAAAAGAGAAAGGGGTTGGCCATCGAATTTCCTGAGCCAATGCATTGGATCGAGGTTGACAGGATATGCCGTGAACATCGTGTGGATGCCCTGCTTGCACTGGAAATTTTCAGCAGGCAATACAACAGTAATGTCGCGGAGGTAAAGGTGGGATTCAGGTTATACGATCCTGGGACAAGGCAAATAATTGACGAATACCAGTTTTTTCACGGGTTCAGTAAAAACCGGCCGCCATCAGATGGAGATCCGGGACTGCTGGTGCTGAATGCACTGAACGATGATGATGCAATGAAACAGGCCGGATATGTTGCCGGCACTATCTATGGAAAACGCATTTCTCCTTTTTGGATCAGGGCTAAACGCGATTATTACAAACGCTCCAAACGTGATCCAAAAATGGCAGAGGGAGCCAGGATGATGGAGGTCAATAACTGGGAGGCGGCTATTGCAGCGTTCCGGTTGGCAATTGAACACGGTCACAGGAAAACCAAGGGGCGTGCTTCACACAACCTGGCGATTGTTTATGAAATTCTTGGCGAACTCGACCTGGCTTATGAGACTGCAGGAGATGCCTGGGGAAAATATAAAAACAGAGCTTCCAGGGAATACAGTGCTCTTCTTCAGCAGCGAATCCGTGAAAGAGATATGCTTGCTCAACAGTAAAGTGGATTAATTCATAATCAACCTAACTGAAAAACGGTATCTTAAATGTCAGACAAGGAATCAGCAACCAGAATTAAACATCAGGAGACAAAAACCGGCAGACTAAAGAAGAAGTATTATTTTGCAGAACTTGAAAAACTGCAGCTCGAACTAGTTAAAATGCACGAATGGGTAAAAAAGGAGAGCCTTCGGGTTGTTGTTGTATTTGAGGGGCGTGATGCAGCAGGGAAGGGCGGTGTAATTAAACGGATTTTGCAAAGGCTGAATCCCCGTATCTGCCGTGTCGTTGCCCTGGGTATTCCTACAGAAAAGGAGAAAACACAGTGGTATTTCCAGCGGTACGTGGCCAACCTGCCTGCAGCAGGAGAGATGGTGCTGTTCGACAGAAGCTGGTACAACAGGGCAGGAGTAGAGCGGGTCATGGGCTTCTGTAGCGATGAGGAATACTGGGACTTCCTCAGGAGTTGCCCGAGATTTGAAGAGATGCTGATCCATTCCGGAATAATTCTGATCAAATACTGGTTCTCAGTGAGTGATGAGGAGCAGGAAAAACGTTTCCGTGAAAGAATCAAAGATCCTTTGAAGCGCTGGAAATTCAGTCCGATGGATCTCGAATCAAGAACCCGCTGGGTTGAGTATTCAAAAGCCAAGGATGAAATGTTTGCCTATACTGACACTAAAATCGCCCCGTGGTATGTTGTCAATTCTGATGACAAGAGAAGGGCAAGGCTCAATTGCATTCATCACCTGCTCTCATTGATCCCCTACAAGGAGGTGAAGCATAAGAAAATCAAATTGCCGCCAATTAACAAGGAGGGCTATATACGGCCCCCAATCACAGAGCAGACTTTTGTTGAAGAGGTGTACTAAATGGACAAACAACCTATACTTACCCGAATATTGCAGGTTATAACAGGAATCTCAAAAGTTCACACCAGGAAATTCTATGGTAAAATATCAACAGCCTTAGAAAGTACCCATTCAGGATGCTCTGTATTGTAAAGTTTTCTAACTTTGTGCGCCTCTTTTTATTTGGGTTTGCAATTACTTTATGTACCAATAAACTATATACAATCAATGATCAAACTTGATGTAAAAAATGCTTTGGGATCTATTTCCGAATCAAAGATATCCGAAGTGCAAAGCGAAGCTTTTGTCCAATTAAAAATGTTAAAAAATGGCAGTGGAAAGGGAAACAACTACCTCGGCTGGCTGAACCTGCCTTCGTCTATCACTGGTGAGGAATTGGGCAGGATAGAAAAATGTGCTGAACGGTTGAAAAGCAGGTCGGAGATCCTGGTCGTAATTGGTATCGGTGGCTCCTACCTTGGAGCAAAAGCAGTAAACGATGCACTATCGGGCAGTTTTGAAATGCTTAAAAAGAAAAAAGAGAACCCGCTGATGATATTCTCCGGGCATCATATCAGTGAGGATTATATGCATGAACTTACCGAGATGCTCGACCAATACAGCTACTCCATTGTAGTTATATCCAAGTCGGGAACTACCACCGAACCTGCTCTTGCCTTCAGGATACTGAGGGAGCACCTTGTAAAAAAAGTAGGTAAAAATGAGGCCGTCGCCCGGATCGTTGCCATTACCGATAAAAGCAAAGGGGCGCTAAGAAATCTGGCCGATCTGGAAGGGTATGAAACATTTGTCATTCCCGATGATGTTGGAGGAAGGTTTTCAGTGCTTACACCTGTCGGACTACTCCCTCTTGCTGCGGCAGGTTTCAATATCCGGCATCTGGTTGAAGGTGCCAAAGAAATGGAAAGGGAGTGTCTTGAACACACAACCCTTCATGAAAATCCGGCGGTGCTGTATGCCGCAACAAGGAATGCACTCTACAGGAAAGGTAAAAAAATCGAGATACTGGTCAATTACCACAGTAAGCTTCACTATTTTTCCGAGTGGTGGAAGCAGCTTTATGGCGAAAGCGAGGGTAAGGAGGGAAAGGGGATTTTCCCTGCCGCGGTCGATAACTCCTCTGACCTTCATTCCATGGGACAATATATCCAGGAAGGTGAACGGATCCTTTTTGAAACAGTTATTTCGGTAAAGGAAACAGATCATTGCGTGAATATTCCTTTCGATAAAGAGGATCTCGACGGATTGAATTTCATTGCCGGGAAAAAAATTGATGAGGTCAATAAAATGGCGGAGTTGGGAACGACACTTGCACATATCGACGGAGACGTTCCAAACATCAGGATCGAGATACCCTCCCTAAATGCACATTACCTGGGTCAGCTCATATACTTTTTTGAGCTGGCGTGCGGGATCAGCGGATATTTGCTTGGGGTGAATCCCTTCGATCAGCCCGGCGTAGAAGCCTACAAGAGAAATATGTTTGCCCTGCTGGAGAAGCCGGGTTTTGAAACGGAGACAAAAATGATCAGGGAACGGCTGAAGTGATCCGGCGAACAATCCGGCGATGAAAGTGTTGTAAATCCGGAACTCTTTTCGGTCATTTTAAATGGTGAAATTCCTGATCAACTTAAATCCGGCTGTAAAAGGCATCGGGCTTGCCTTTCTGGCAACACTGGGAATGGCCAACGTATATGTATTCTCAAAAGCTGCAATGCTTGGGATGAATTTTTTCCAGTTTCAGTTTTACTGGTTTTCCTTTGCATTGATATGGACGTCTACGTATATGTTCTCTACCGGACTTATCCGAAAGATTCCACAACTCGAACGCAGATCCCGGACCAACCTTCTCGTTATCGGGTTTCTTGAGTTGGGCTCTGCACTTACACTTTTCCTCGCCATCCACTTGGCAGAAAACCCTGCAATCGTTTCATTCCTTTCCAACGCCACACCCATTTTCGTCACACTATTCGGAATCCGCTACCTCGGGGAGCGGTTCAATACATTTGAAGCTATCGGTATTATCCTGACTATTGGTGGTGTGATAATGATCACCTATACACGTAATCTGACCGTTGCACAATTTTTCGGAAACGGCAGCGGCTGGATTCTGGTCTCTTCACTCTTCCTTTCAACCAGCATTATTTTCGCCAAGAAGAATATAAAGAAAATTCATCCCGCGATACTTACCTTTAACAGGGTTGTATTTCTTTTTACTTTTGCTATTATCGCTGTGCTTGTGAGGCAGGAGAGCCTGGTTGTTCCCGGAGTAGCCATCTTCAATGCCGTTGCGGGGTCGATCCTCGGACCCTTTTTGACCGGATTGGCACAGTATTCATCACTTAAATACATTGAGGCATCACGCACCATGATCATCCAGGCAACACGCGGACTTTTTGTATTGATAGGTTCGATGATCTACCTTTCCATACTGCCAACTTGGCTGCAAGTGTTTGGTGGTATTATTACAATCCTTGGGGTTATCATTCTCTCATGGGGCAAAATCAGAAAATCCCGATAAAACCTGGTTATTTTCCGGGCATTAAAAATCTGGCGAGTACTGGCGCGGCACTTCTTCCCAATGATTCCAGGAAACTTACTTTATAATCCTCCATCTCAATAAAAGAGGCAAGCTCAATCACACCTAACACATCCTCGTTATACATGATGGGAACCAGAAGGATCGTAGATGGACTGTTTTCTCCCAATCCTGAACGTATGCAAAGGTAGTCCGGAGGAACATCTGTGATAAGTATGGTCTGTTTTTCAATGGCACAACGGCCCACCAGCCCCTCCCCGGGAGCAAACGTTTTTTTTAACTGCTTAATCCGGTCAAAAGCATAAGCACCCGTAAGATTCAGGACCAACCCACCTTGTTCGTCTTTTTCCGCCAGAAATAGTCCCCCGATCTCAAGGCCTGTATACTTCACTAACTCCATGATAAATACTTCTGAAGCCTGTAGCTTCTGATGATCAAAATCCCGAAGTAATTCTCCAAACCTGGCCAATCCGCGGGATGTCCAGTATTGCTGCTCGTCAATCCTTCTTCTCTCCTGTTCATCTTTTTTTGAATGGAGAATACTCTTTTTCAGTCGAATAATTGCTCTGCCAAGTTCATCCTGTTCCCCTGTTGTTTCGAAATCCTTTTCAGCCTTTCCATCCGCCAGTTCATGTGCAACCTCTGTTACTTCCTGCAACCGTTGTGCATGCTGGTCTATCGCCTTGTTCATCTCCCCGAATTCAAATCGCATAAACCCCTTCCCTCTGGGCAAAGGTTCACCCCCCGAAAGAAGTTTTATTCGTTCCTTCAGTGAGGCGAGGGGATAATATATATACACTATGAACCCAACCAAACCAGCAAGAACGGTTATAAGCAATCCTGAAACCAACATCAGGTGCAGGACCACGGAGTGCCGGAATAAAAAGACCAGCAAAAGCATTAACAGTAACAGAGCTGTATAAACCAATGCGGGGATCAATATGGATTTTTCACCTTTCATCAATGAAACAAAACCTAAATTTAAAACTTTTCCGGGAAACCCTCTTTAATGGCATGTGACAACTGCTGCAGTGCAATTCTAAGCAGAGATTGAGGGGTTGCAATATTAATGCGCATGTATTTACTTCCCCCTGCACCGAATCTCGGACCATCCACGAGACCGATCTTTGCTTTCCTGATCATGAACTTCATCAATTCCTTATCATCCAAACCCAACGACTCAAAGTTGAGCCAGGCAAGGTAGGTGGCCTCCAGTGGGGAAACGCGGATGAAAGGTAACTCATGTTCCATCAACTCTTTCATATATATGTAGTTCTTTTCCAGATAGGCAATCAACTGCCCAAGCCACTCTTCGCCATGTTTGTAGGCAGCTTCAAGTGCGACAAAACCAAATAGGTTGCCACCGCCCACATGGATGTCCTCTAAAACCTTTTCATACCTTTTTTTCAGTTCCGGGTTTTCAATGACCAACGCTGAAGTGTGAAGTCCGGCCAGATTAAATGTCTTGCTGGGTGCAATACATGTGATGGTCCTTGCAGCAATTTCGCTGCCCAGACTGGCCAGGGGTATATGCCGACGACCAAACAGCATCAGGTCAGAATGGATTTCATCACTGAGGATCAATACATCGTATTTAACTGCAAGTTCAGCCAGCCTGGTCAGTTCCTGTCTGGTCCATGCCCTTCCTACCGGGTTGTGGGGATGACAAAACATCATCATCTTAACCCCTGAGGCGAAACTCCTCTCAAGATCCCCGAAATCAATGCTGTAGTTTCCCTGTTCATCACTCAGCTGATTATTCACCAACATCCTGCCGTGATTCTCAATGGATGAAAAAAATGGAAAATAGACGGGTGATTGCACCAGAACCTTGTCGCCCGGCTCAGTAAAACCCAATACTGCCAGGACCAGAGCAGGTACAACACCAGGACTGAAATCTATATGAGCCGGGCTCACTTTCCAGCCATGCATGGATAAAAGCCAGCCGGCAATTGTTTCGTAAAAACGTTTGGGCCTGAAAGTATAACCGTATACTTCATGCCTGGCCCTTTCTATCACAGCCTTCCTGATGAAATCCGGTACCTCGAAATCCATATCGGCCACCCACATCGGTATAATATCTTCTGTTCCGTAAAGCGACTGCAGAATATCATACTTCACAGAATCGGTTCCCCGTCGCTCAATGATTTTATCAAAGTCGTACTTCATAAACGCTATTTCAGTTAATTTCAAATTTAATATTTATAAATTGCGCCGGAAAAGAAATCCCATCTTTATCTTCATGGTACACCCAAAAAAGCATCTTGGTCAGCATTTCCTTACAGATCCGTCAATTGCCGGAAGGATCATTGAACTGCTCCCCGGGTCGGGGAAAGAAGTGGTAATGGAGATAGGCCCGGGAAGGGGAATCCTCACAGGTCTTCTCCTTAATAAAGACTATAAGAAACTTATTCCTGTTGAAATCGACCGTGAGTCGGCAGCGTACCTGTTGAAAAAATATCCTCAGCTGGAGGATAACCTTTTAATCGAAGACTTTCTTGAAATGGACGAGAGAGTCTTTTATCAAAAAAACCTCCATATCATTGGCAACTTTCCGTACAATATCTCAAGCCAGATTTTTTTCAGGGTGCTCAATCACAGGGAACATGTAAGATCAGTTGTATGCATGATTCAGAAGGAGGTTGCCGACAGGATCGCTTCCCCTCCGGGATCAAAAACCTATGGCATTCTTTCTGTGCTGCTTCAAGCCTATTACTCGGTGAAACCCAGGTTCACAGTCAAACCGGGGTCATTCTTTCCTCCACCGAAGGTAACCTCAACGGTAATAACCCTGACAAGAAACAGTACAATACAGCTGGAATGCAGTGAACCATTGTTTTTCAAGGTTGTTAAAGCAACTTTTAATCAGCGCAGGAAAACGATTCGCAACTCATTAAAGACAAATTTGCTACCTTTGAGGAATGAAAATGAATTGCTTTCAAAAAGACCGGAGCAACTGGGGGTGAATGAATTTGTGCAATTAACAAACTTAGTTGAATCAGGGATGCGATCCCGTCAGAATAATGCAGAACCATGAAACTGGAATTGACCAGAGAGTATATCAATGAGCTGAGAGCGATTATCGAAGCCAGGGATGAGAAAGCTGCCCTTTCCATGATGAGCGAACTGCACCCTGCAGATATTGCTGAGATATACGAAGAGCTTAGCCTGGAAGAGGCAAAGTACCTCTATATGATTCTCAAACCTGAAGTAGCTTCAGATGTTCTGGTAGAACTTGAGGAGGATGACAGGGAACGGTTTTTAAAGGCCCTTCCGGCTGAAGAAATTGCCAGTCAGTTTATCCATCATATGGATTCCGATGATGCCGCAGATGTAATTGCAGACCTGGATGAATCAGTAAAACAGGAGGTTCTCAGGCACCTTAAAGATATTGAACAGGCAGGTGATATTGTTGACCTGCTGTCGTACGATGAAAATACAGCGGGTGGACTGATGGCCAAGGAGCTTGTAAAGGTTAATACAAACTGGAGCCTTACAACATGTCTGAAGGAGATGAGAAAGCAGGTAGAGGAGGTCGACGAACTCTATTACGTGTACGTGGTAAACGATGATAATATTTTCCAGGGGATCGTTTCACTCAAGGCAATGATTATGGCCTCGGGAAGTACAATTATAAAAGACATTTATGAAAAGGATGTGGTAACAGTGAGAACCGATACTCCCTCTGAGGAGGTAGCACAGATCATGGAGAAATACGACCTGGTTGTTTTACCGGTGGTTGACAGCATTGGCAGGTTGCTGGGAAGAATCACCATTGATGATATTGTGGATGTTATAAGGGATGAAGCTGAAAAAGACTACCAGATGGCCTCGGGTATTTCTTCAGATGTGGAAACTACCGATTCACCCTTAAGACTTTCACGTGCCCGGCTACCCTGGCTGATCATCGGTTTGATAGGCGGAGTGCTTGTCGCTGCACTGATCTCAAATTTTGAGGATGATATTAAGCTGAATCCCGAGATGGCATTCTTCATTCCGCTGATCGCTGCTATGGCCGGTAATGTAGGTATCCAGTCTTCCGCAATAATTGTGCAGGCATTGGCGAGCAACAGTCTCGGACTTGAAAGCACCTTTAAAAAACTGGTGAAAGAATTCCTTGTCGCCCTTCTGAACGGGATCATCCTGGCGGTCCTACTGTTGATTTTCAACCTGGTCATGTCCGAAGGACTTGCACTTACTTACACGGTAAGTGTCTCACTCTTTGTGGTGATTATTTTTGCGGCTATTTTTGGGACATTGATTCCATTAATGCTCAACCGCTTAAGGCTGGATCCTGCATTGGCTACGGGTCCCTTTATAACAACCACAAATGATATTATGGGACTCTTCATCTATTTCCTGATGGGCAGGATACTGTACGATGTGTTCATCATCTGAAGTTCTAAAATGTAGTATTGATCGCCTCTACCGGATTCATCCTGGCGGCCTTAAGCGCAGGAGCAAATCCGCTGACAATCCCTATCACTGATGAGATCCCCAAACCCAATATGACATTCCCCCAGGTAAGATACAAGGTAAAATCACCTGTGAGATTGATCACTACCGTTAACAACAGAATAATAAGAAGGCCGGCCACACCACCTGTCAGAGAAAGGATCACCGACTCAATCAGGAACTCCATTAATATGAAATAATTTTTTGCACCAACCGCCTTTTCAATACCAATAATATTTGTCCGTTCCTTCACAGAAACGAACATGATGTTTGCAATTCCAAAACCCCCTACCAGTATGGAAAAAATCCCGATAAAGAACCCTGCTGCATTGATCACCTTGAAAATCTGGTCGAGTTGGTTGGTGATCAGGCTGGTCTGATTTAATGCGAAATTATTATCATCCATCGGCTTTAACCTGCGTACCGACCTGATGAGGGAGGTAAGTTCATCCGACAATTCTTCAACGGAGACGCCGGGTTTTGCCTGCACCCATATTTGCGGATTGGCACTTTCACGCCTTATATCAACCATATTACGCATGAAATTCAGAGGAAGCAGAACAAGTTCATCAAGGTTATTGTCGTCAAAGATTCCTTTACCCTCCTTGCGTGTTACACCAATCACTACAACTTTAAAACCCCCGATCCTGATCTCTCTGCCGATGGGATCATCATCTTCAAAAAGATCAGTGGCCAGCTCTGAACCCAATACTGCTATGTTACGTCCGCCTTCAATCTCAAAAGGTGAAAAATACCTGCCATGCTCAATTTCGAACGACCTTATATTCTGAAATACATCGGAAGCCCCCATGATAGTTATACCGGTCGCATTGTTAGTCTGGTAGCGGATTGTACGCCGCGTTGTAGCAACAAAACATGAAGCTGAGGCAAGCTTGGAATGCCGCCTGATATAGTCGTTCTCCGATAATGAAACCAACGGCCGGTTCAGATACTTCCACCATGTATACTCCTCAGCCCCATCCTCCGGTCCCCAGGGCCATTTTTGTATATATACCACATCATCTCCCAGCGCTGAAACACTTTCCCTGATATTCATTTCAAGAGAATCAACAGCAGTAAACACTGAGATAATAGCAAATATGCCAATGGTAATGCCGAGCAGTGTAAGGGCAGAACGAAGTTTGTTGCTCCTGAAAGTCTGAATTGCCATCATCATACTTTCCCAGAACAACCTGAAAATAATCATAAGCTCAAAGTTAGGAACTCGAAAAAAAGGTTGCTATTTTTGCATCAAATTTGATGCAAGATAAAACAATCCTTTTAAGTTTTCTCTACTGATTGGTGATTCTTGCGGATCAAGTTAATTTTAGGTAGATTCACACCTGCAAATTTGTACAATTGATTCCTTATTGAACAGTTTATGAACACGAACAAAAGAATCCGATCCGCTTTGATCTCGGTTTTTTACAAGGACAACCTCGAGAAGATCATAAAAAAGTTAGACGATCTGAATGTAAAAATATACTCTACAGGAGGAACCCGTCAGTTTATTGAAAAAATGGGTGTTGAGGTTGTATCCGTTGAAAATCTTACCGGCTATCCGTCTATACTGGGAGGCCGGGTAAAAACACTTCATCCCAAAGTTTTTGGAGGAATTCTTTCCCGCAGGGAAAACAGTGATGACCTGAAGAACATTGAAAGTTACGACATTCCCGAAATAGACCTTGTCATCGTAAATCTCTATCCGTTTGAAGAGACAGTCAGATCCGGGGCCTCCGATGCAGAAATCATTGAAAAGATTGACATAGGAGGTATTTCCCTCATTAGGGCTGCAGCAAAGAACTATAACGATGTACTGGTAGTTTCCTCGGGGAACCAGTACGAAAACCTTTACTCCCTGCTGGAAGAGAAGGGCGGGGAAACTAATTTTGAGGAGAGAAAGGATTTCGCCCGTGAAGCGTTTAACATCAGCTCCCATTACGACAGCAGGATATTCAGCTATTTCGATGCCGGTTCAGGCCATTCGCTCAAAGTAAGTGTCAATGAATCCCGAAAACTTCGCTATGGTGAAAATCCTCATCAGACCGGCTTTTTCTATGGAAGATTCAACGATATGTTCGAGCAGCTCCATGGGAAGGAGATCTCTTATAACAACCTTCTGGACATTGATGCCGCAGTGGGATTGATCAATGATTTTACTGAAACTACGTTCGCCATACTCAAGCACAACAATGCCTGTGGAATTGCGTCGCGTGATAGCCTGAAACAGGCCTGGACTGATGCTTTAGCCGGCGATCCCGTATCTGCCTTTGGAGGGGTACTTATAACCAACAGGACCATTGATGCAGCAACTGCTGCAGAGATGAACAACCTGTTTTTCGAAGTATGTATCGCACCCGGATATGTCGATGATGCCTTGGATCTGTTGAAAACAAAGAAGAACAGGATCATCCTTGTACTTAAAGACAATACAATGCAGGCGACAAATATTCGCACTGTACTGAATGGTTATATCGGGCAGGACAGGGATACTAAAACCGAAGGAGCGAATGATCTAAGACCTGTTACAAAAATTCACCCTGATGAAGCCGGGATAGAGGACCTTCTGTTTGCCAACAAGCTGGTAAAACATACAAAATCCAATGCGATAGTTCTGGCAAAAGGGAAACAGATGCTCGCATCCGGTGTCGGACAAACTTCAAGGGTGGATGCCCTGGAACAGGCAATTGCCAAAGCCAGACACTTCAAATTCGACCTTCATGGTGCAGTGATGGCCTCAGATGCATTCTTTCCATTCCCTGATTGCGTTGAGATCGCAAACAAAGCAGGTATTACATCGGTCATCCAGCCGGGAGGCTCCATTAAAGACCAGGATTCAATCGACTATTGCGACCAAAACGGCATGAGCATGGTCGTTACCGGTTACAGGCATTTTAAACATTAACAGCAGACATAAACAAATGGGATTCTTTTCATTTCAGCAGGAGCTTGCGATAGACCTCGGTACAGCAAATACAATTATTATCCACAACGACAAAGTTGTTGTGAATGAGCCCTCCATCGTAGCTATTGACCAGCATACGGGCAAGCTAATTGCCATTGGGGAAAAAGCACGGCAGATGCACGGCAAAACCCATGAAAACATTAAAACGATCCGGCCACTGAGGGATGGTGTCATTGCAGATTTTCATGCAGCTGAGCAGATGATCAGGGGAATGATAAAAATGATCAACCAGAAAAAGAAGCTGTTTTCCCTCTCGCTGAAAATGGTGGTATGTATCCCTTCAGGAAGCACCGAGGTGGAGATCAGGGCAGTACGGGATTCGTCCGAGCATGCAGGGGGACGGGATGTTTATATGATCTATGAACCAATGGCCGCAGCAATAGGGATCGGATTGGATGTAGAGACACCAGATGGCTGCATGGTTGTCGATATTGGAGGAGGAACAACTGAAATAGCTGTAATCGCATTGGGGGGAATTGTATGCAACCAATCGATCAGGATCGCTGGGGATGGCTTTACAAATGATATACAAACCTATATGCGCCATCAGCACAATATTAAAATCGGGGAAAGGACGGCTGAAGAGATCAAGATTCAAGTTGGTTCGGCACTTCCGGAGCTGGCAGATCCTCCTGCCGATTTTAATGTAAGAGGCCCCAACCTTATGACTGCCATGCCCATTGAAATTCCTATCTCCTACCAGGAAATAGCCCACTGCCTGGATAAGTCACTTTCTAAAGTTGAAACAGCAATATTATCCGTTCTTGAACAGACGCCTCCCGAGCTTTATGCCGACATCGTTGCAAGAGGCATCTATCTGACAGGTGGGGGAGCTCTTCTCCGTGGACTGGACAAAAGACTGAGCGATAAGATATCTATTCCTTTCCATATTGCGGAAGATCCATTACAATCCGTAGCAAGGGGAACCGGGATCGCACTTAAAAATATTGGCAAATTTCCCTTCTTGATGAAATAGAATTGAGGTATCGATAATGAGAGCATTTCTATGGCTGCTTAAAAAGTACCACTATGTCCTGGTCTTCATTTTTCTGGAGGTCCTGGCACTGCTGCTTCTCAGCAATCACAATGCATACCAGCATTCCGTTCTTGTTAATATAAACAGGGAGATATCCGGCAGAATATATGAACGGATTGAGGGAGGCAGGGAATACTTTCAGCTGAAGGAGAATAATGAGGCACTGGTCAAAGAAAACGCATCGCTCAGAAACAGGATTGAACTCTTAACCGCGGTATGTCCCGATCCCGATAGCGTAAAAATTGACAGCAGCGACATCCCTTACACGTTTATACCTGCCCGCATTGTGCAAGGCACCCATCACAAACAGTTTAATTACCTGACGATCAATAAGGGAAGCAGACAGGGCATCGCAGAAGATATGGCAGTGATCGGTGAAGAGGGGATTGTCGGGATCGTACTTGCCAGTTCTTCAAATTTTTCAACAGTTCTGCCTGTCATCAATCGCAATTTCAGACTAAGCACCAAAATAAAAAAGGATAATTTCACCGGTATATTGCAATGGGAGGGAAAGGACCACAGGCAGGCAACCCTGAATGAGATCCCATATCATGCCCGGCCGGAACCAGGTGATACTATTGTGACAAGTGGTTTTTCAGCAGTTTTTCCCGAAGGACTGTTTGTCGGCACTATAAAAAGCCTCCATCTAAAAGAAGGTAACTTTTACCAGATTGACGTGGAACTGGGCACCGATTATCAACGATTGTTTCACATCAATATCATATCCAATGATCTGCAGGAAGAACAACTTGAACTTGAATCGGAGCTGAACTAATGCTGAAACTGTTTCTGAAAAATATCATCCGCTTTATAGCCGTTATCCTGATTCAGGTGCTGGTCCTGAATAACATCATGCTGGGGGGATACCTGAATCCCTATTTTTACATCATCTTCATCCTGATACTCCCATTCGAAACTCCCAGGTGGTTGCTACTGGTAGCAGGATTCAGTCTCGGGTTAAGTGTTGATCTGTTTGCAAATACTCTTGGTATGCATACTGCAGCCTGTGTCTTCATAGCCTTTTTAAGACCCTGGATTCTGAGTATATTAGCTCCAAGAGACGGGTATGAACCTGATACAACCCCATCTGTATACCATTACGGACTAAGCTGGTTTGTTTCTTATACGGTAATCCTGACTTTCTTTCACCACATGGTACTTTTCTATGCAGAGGTTTTTCACTTCCAGGAATTTTTCAGTACCTTCCTTCGGGTTTTTCTCAGTACACTTTTAACTGCTTCAATCATCATTCTTAGTCAGTTTTTTATACTTAGGAAATAGCTGTATTTTTTATCATTCAGCCGGAGGAATGGTTTAATCTCTTGCCAGTAATGCAATCTTTCAAGGTTGCCGATCAGGTTATAATAATTTTTCATGAAGAATAGTTTTTTCATTGACAGAGAGACAAAGTAATTGTTTAATTTTACCGGCAGGGAATCAATCCGTTAAGAAAGGGATCTCTACACATGAACCTTTACGACAACAGAAGATATGTATTTATCACCTTTACAATCCTGCTTGGAATAACCTTCATAGTAAGGCTTTTCTTTCTGCAGGTAGTTGACACCTCCTACAAGATATCTGCAGAGAACAATTCACAAAGCCATGTTGTATTGTATCCTGCCAGGGGACTTATCTTTGACAGAAATGGTGAGTTGATGGTTTCAAACCAGGCGGCATACGATATTGTTGTGGTTCCATTTAACCTTAGGGAGTTTGACACAACCGAATTCTGTTCTGTACTCGGGATCACTTCAGAAAACCTTGAAGAGAGGCTCGAGCGGGCAAAAAGTTACTCCTACAGGGCAAGCTCAGTGTTTATGAAACAGGTGAATTATGAAACTGCCGCCATCCTGCAGGAAAAAATGTACAAGTATCCCGGATTCAGTCTTCAGTCGAGAACCCTCAGGAAATACAGCAGGCCGATTGCTTCCCATATTCTTGGATATATTGGTGAGGTAGACAGGAGCATTCTCGAAAAAAACAGCTATTATGCCATGGGAGATTACATCGGAATCCTTGGCATTGAAAAGACTTATGAAGAGGTATTGAGGGGGGAAAAGGGATTAAAAATATACCTGAAAGATGTTCATAACAGGATTTTCGGATCTTTTGAGGACGGCAGGTACGACAGGCCTGTCAAGGTCGGTCATAATATCACACTGTCTATTGACGCAACTTTACAGGAATATGGGGAAATGCTCATGCAAAAGTTTGTAGGAAGCATTGTTGCGATTGAACCTTCGTCAGGTGAGGTCCTGACAATGGTAAGTTCGCCTACAGTGGACCCTAATATGTTGATTGGAAGAAACCTGGGAGAATCAATAAGGAAACTGTCCGCGGATACCCTTAACCCACTTTTCAACAGGGCACTTATGGCCCAGTATCCGCCCGGATCAACCTTTAAAACAATCAATGCTCTTGTAGGACTGCAGGAGGGTGTGTTAAAAACCCAAACCTCCTTCTATTGCGATTATGGATATTATTACCGTGGCATCCATGTGGGGTGCCATACACATGAAGCCCCGCTTGAACTTGTTGGTGCTATACAGAATTCCTGCAACACCTATTTTTGTAACGTATTTCGCAGGATCATGGAAAACCCGGCATACGAAAACACGGAAGAGTCATTTAATCACTGGCGCGACCATGTAACCTCATTTGGCTTCGGAGAAAAGCTGGGGTCAGACTTTGCAAATGAGATTAAAGGGAACATACCCACAGCTAACTATTACGACCGGTTCTATACAAAAGGACGATGGAACTTCCTTACGATCATTTCAATGGCGATCGGACAAGGCGAATTGCTGATAACACCCCTGCAAATGGCCAATATGACCGCTACCATTGCCAACAGGGGCTGGTATTACACTCCCCACATTGTGAAAAAAACAGAAAAATCGGATAAGATTGACAGGCGGTTCATGGAAAAACACTTCACCACAATCGACTCTGTCCATTATACCCCGGTGGTCGATGGGATGGATCTCGCAGTGAATGGTGGTCCCGGATCTACGGCACGAATTGCAAAGATCCCCGGTATTACTGTGTGTGGAAAAACCGGAACCGCCCAAAATCCTCACGGTGAGGATCATTCCATTTTTATTGCCTTTGCTCCAAAAGATAACCCGGAGATTGCACTGGCAGTATATGTTGAAAATGAAGGATTTGGAGGAACGTGGGCAGCACCCATCGCCAGCCTGATGATTGAGAAATATCTTACAGGGGAGGTGATAAGAAGCTGGCTTGAACAGTATATTTTAAGAGGTAACACAATAGAAAACGAAGAAGAAACAGAATGATCACCAGGCGCAGTAGAATTATAGCAAATGTTGACTGGTTTACCATATTGATCTGGTTGCTACTGGTCATTATTGGTCTGTTAAGTATCTTCTCTGCCAATTACATGAGCGGAGATGGTACATTCTTTGACCTTTCCGAACGTTATGGTAAACAACTAATCTGGCTTGGTTTGTCAATTGTCCTTGTTGTAATCATCTTTCTCCTGGATTCAAAATTCTTTCTCTTTTTTGCTTATCCACTGTATGGTTTTACAGTTATCATGCTGATTTCAGTACTTCTTTTTGGCCGTGAGATCAATAATGCCCGTTCATGGTTCGATCTTGGTGGTCTCCACCTGCAACCTGCAGAATTCGCAAAACCATTTACTTCACTTGCTCTTGCAAGGTTGATTACCACGCATGGATTTCACATACAAAAGGGTTTGAGATCCCTGCTTCTTAGCGGGATCATTATTTTTACCCCGGCCCTTTTGATCATGTTTCAACCCGATCTTGGTACAACCCTGGTCTTTTTTGCTTTAATCCTGGTATTGTACAGGGAGGGTTTCTCTCAAAATACAATGATCCTCGCCGCCAGCCTGATCCTGCTGTTCCTGTTAACACTACTTATCGACAACAGTATCCTTTTACTGGGAATATGGCTGGTTTCCCTGCTGCTGTTCATGATCAAATCAAACTTCAGGACGGTTTTTATTGGTATCTTTTTACCGGGCTTACTGTTATTTGGTATGCTCTATGCTCTCAACCATTACCTGGAAAAGGGAATGTCAATCAACCTGATCGCATTTATAAGTGTTGTGACTGTCTCGTTTATTACATTGATTATTACGATCAGAAGCCGAAAACCGGTATTCTACAAGATACTGACCGGGTTGTTTGTTTCCGTTCTTTTTGTAACCTCGGTCGATTACGCTACCAATAATATTCTCAAGGAACATCAGCGCCAAAGAATCTATGTGACACTTGGACTGGAGGACGATCCCCAGGGAGTTGGCTATAATCTCAACCAGTCAAAAATAGCTATCGGATCAGGAGGGTTTTCAGGTAAGGGGTATCTGCAAGGCACACAAACAAAACTACAATTTGTCCCTGAACAAAGTACGGATTTCATCTTTTGCACGATCGGTGAGGAATGGGGATTTCTTGGTACCACTTTTATCATTGCGCTATACGTATTTCTTATCATAAGGCTGATTTTCCTTGCAGAAAGGCAACGTTCTCACTTTAGCAGGGCATTTGGATATGGCCTGATCTCTATCATCTTAATACACTTCGCATTGAATATTGGAATGACCATTGGTCTGTTGCCAATAATCGGATTACCACTTCCCTTTATCTCTTACGGAGGATCCTCGCTCCTCGCTTTTACCATGTTCCTCTTTATTTTTCTTAAGCTCGATTCAAACAGGCTTGAATTGCTCCGGTAATAAATAGGATCAAAGTATACCGTCGCAGCAGGATATAACCAATACATGGAGGTCCCAAAGATAAGTAAACATCTGAGGAGCGATGATGTATCACTGGTATTTTGCAAGATGCAACAAGACATGGATACCCCCTCCCGGAGTTAATACATGTCGACCCCTGAAAAAAAATTCTGATTTTTGGTAATTGAACGATTATTTGTACTTTTGCATATTGTTTGAAACGAGGTAGATTAGAATAGGGGACATTTGTCCCCTATTTTGTTGGCAATATGATTCCGGAGAGCAAAATAAATGAACTTGTAAACAGCAGGATCAGGGGATCGGGGCTATTCCTGGTGGATGTCAGTATCGGAAAATCAAATGAGGTCCGTGTACTGATTGATTCAATGGAGGGGGTGAAGGTGAGCGAATGTGCAGAACTTTCGCGTTGGCTTGCGTCACAACTTGAGCAGATTGATGAGAATTTCAGCCTTGAGGTTTCGTCACCCGGACTGGAATCTCCGCTTGTGATGAAGCAACAATATGAGAAGAATATTGGTCGTGCAGTAGAGGTGGTCTTCAACGACGGGAAGAAGAAAAAAGGGCGGCTTACCGGGATGGATGACGATAGCATCACATTGGAGGTAGCAGTAAAACTGGTTTCCGGGGGAAGCCAGAGGAAGAAGAAAACCGTTCAGGCAGAAAAAACGTTTGCATTAAGTGATATTAAATCAACTAAAGTTGTAATAGAGTTTTAAAGTTTGATGGCATACTATGGAAAATCTGAATTTATTTGATACGTTTTCGGAATTCAAGGAGCTCAAGAACATCGACCGGGTGACCATGATGAGTGTGCTGGAGGATGTTTTCAGGAACATGCTGCAGAAAAACTACGGATCTGATGAGAATTTCGACATTATAATAAACATTGATAAGGGAGATTTTGAGATTTGGAGAAACAGGGAGGTTGTGGAAGATGGTGAAGTTGAGGACCCGAATCTTCAGATCAGCTTATCGCAGGCGAAACTCATTGATGAGGATTACGAAGTAGGGGAGGAGGTTTCCGATGAAGTGAAGATGAAGGATTTCGGACGCAGGGCGATTCTTTCGCTCAGGCAAAATCTCTCTTCCAGGATCCTTGAACTGGAGAAGAGTTCAGTGTATATGAAATACAAGGATCGAACCGGTGAGATCGTTACCGGCGAGGTTTACCAGATTTGGAAAAGGGAAATACTGGTGCTTGATGATGAAGGCAATGAACTGATACTGCCCAAAGCGGAACAGATCCCGTCCGACTATTTCAGGAAGGGAGATACAATGCGCGCCGTTGTAATAGCCGTAGAGATGAGAAATGCAAACCCGTTGATCATCCTCTCAAGAACTTCACCCATGTTCCTGGAACGGTTGTTTGAACTGGAGGTGCCCGAAATTTTTGACGGACTGATCACCATTAAAAAAATTGTAAGGGTACCAGGGGAGCGGGCCAAGGTAGCAGTTGAGTCGTATGACGAACGGATTGATCCTGTTGGAGCCTGTGTTGGGATGAAAGGATCCAGGATCCACGGGATAGTCAGGGAACTGAGAAATGAGAATATTGATGTAATTAACTTTACAAATAATTTGAGTTTATTTATATCCAGGGCATTGAGTCCGGCTAAGATCGCATCTATCAAACTGAATGACGAGGAGAAAAAGGCGGAGGTTTACCTTCAGCCCAAGGAGGTCTCCCTGGCTATCGGAAAGGGTGGATTGAACATCAAGCTGGCAAGTCAGCTTACCGGTTATGAAATTGATGTTTACCGTGAAATGAATGAGGATGATGACGAGGATGTGAACCTGGAAGAATTTGCCGATGAAATTGAAGGTTGGGTATTGGATGAACTGAAGGCAATAGGTTGCGATACTGCCAAATCGGTCTTAAGCCTCACTGTTGAGGACCTTGTTAAACGGACAGATCTTGAGGAGGAGACCATCCGTGAGGTTATGAAGGTCCTGAATGAGGAATTTGAATAGAAACAGCTTGATTGAGCTGTTGTATAATTGATAATTGTTGTATGACAGAAAAAAAGGCAACTAGATTAAGCAAGGCAGCGAGAGAGTTTAATGTTGGGATCGCTACGATCGTGGAATTTCTGAACAAGAAGGGCCACCAGATCGACCCGAATCCCAACACGAAACTGGATGCCGGGTTATACGACCTCCTGGTTGATGAGTACAGCTCGGATCTGAGTGTGAAGAAGGATGCGGAGAAGCTGACAATGAAGGCTTTCAGGGATAAAAAAACCACTGAAGAGCCGGTGGAGGAGAATGACAGGGATGCATCCGCAGATGAGCCTGAATTGCTGATTACTGATAAGACTACAACCAAAAAACCTGGAACCGATGAGGATCCGGGTAAGACTGTGTCCACAGGTAAGGCAGATGAAGGAGCAGCTAAAGCTGAAGAGGAAGATGAGCCTTCATCATCTCCGGAGACACCTGAGAAAAAGAAAGCGGCACCCGGGGAGCAGGAGATTATTGAGGAAGATACAGAAGACCAGCCCGATACAGAAGAGCAACCCGATACAAAAGAGCAGCCCGATATTGAAGAACAGCCTGAGGTCGAAGAGCAGCCTGAGATCGAAAAACCGGTTAAGGAGGATGAAGCTACAGCAGGTCCGAGGGTTGTCGGAAAGATCGACTTGGATTCAATGAACCAGAAAACCCGTCCGAAGAAGACGAAAGAAGAAAGTTTAGAGGAGAAGGATGATAAACCAAAAACCGAACCTGTACCGGACAAACCAGCTGAAAAGGCAGACCAGGAGCCTCCTGCAGCCAAAGAAAAGCAGGAAAAGGAAGAGTCTGCACCTAAGGCTGGTGGGAAAACAGAAGAACATATTCCTACGCAGTTCGAAAAGCTGAAAGGGCTCAGCGTTGTTGGGAAGATCGACCTGCCTGACAAGAAACAACCAAAAAAGAAGAAACCCGTTGCCTCCAGCTCTGATTCTGATGCGGATTCCCGTAAAAAACGCAAGCGCATCAGGAAGGATATCTCCCGTGTAGATCTGGATGACGAAGAAGCGGTAACCAGGAAAAAAGAGTCGCGGTCGGGAGACAAACGGAAGAAGCGTCCCCTGCGACCTGAAGTGAGCGATGAAGATGTGCAGCAGCAGATCAAGGATACGCTTGCAAAACTTACAACCAAAGGCAGTAAAACCAAAACTTCGAAATACCGCAGGGAAAAGCGTGATTCGATCCATCAACGGTTATTGCAGGAGGAAGAGCAGCACGAACTGGATCGTAAGGTTCTGAAAGTAACAGAATTCGTCTCTGTGAGTGAGCTTGCTTCCATGATGAATGTTTCTCCCACGGAGGTGATCCAAACTTGTATGAGCCTCGGACTTTTTGTGTCGATCAATCAAAGACTTGATGCAGAAACAATGGCGCTGCTTGCCGATGAGTATGGCTTTGTCGTGGAGTTTATCAGTGCCGATGTGATGGATATCATATCGGAAGAGGATGATGAGGAGAAGAACCTTGAGCAACGTCCACCCATTGTTACTGTGATGGGTCATGTCGACCACGGAAAAACAAAACTCCTCGATTATGTCAGGAGTGCAAATGTTGTGGCCGGTGAAGCCGGGGGGATCACCCAGCATATAGGGGCCTACAGTGTGAAACTGGAGGACGGACGAAAGATTACTTTCCTTGATACACCCGGACATGAGGCCTTCACCGCCATGCGTGCTAGGGGAGCCCAGATTACCGATGTGGCCATAATCGTGGTTGCTGCCGATGACGGTGTTAAACCTCAGACAGTTGAAGCGATTAACCATGCCGCTGCTGCCGGTGTACCGATCGTCTTTGCGATCAATAAAATTGACAGGCCAACAGCAAATCCTGAAAAGATTAAGGAGGAACTGGCCAATATGAACTATCTTGTGGAGGACTGGGGAGGCAAATACCAGTCGCAGGAGATTTCTGCATTGAACGGGATCAAGATTGATGAACTGCTGGAAAAGGTACTGCTTGAAGCTGAACTGCTCGAATTGAAGGCAAATCCCAACAGAAAGGCTGTAGGTACCATCATTGAATCCACACTCGACAAGGGAAGAGGGAATATTGCCACAATGCTTGTGGAAAAAGGAACCCTGAATATTGGAGATGTTGTGATTGCCGGACACTATTACGGTCACGTAAAGGCAATGTTTAATGAAAGGGGAAATAAGATTGAAAAAGCCGGTCCGTCTACTCCGGTGATGATCCTGGGTCTGAATGGTTCACCACAGGCGGGCGACCGCTTCAATGTAATGGGTAGTGATAAAGAGGCAAAGGAGATTACCAACAAGCGGGAGCAATTGCAACGCGAACAGGATCTGCGTACCAGGAAGCATATTACCCTCGATGAAATCGGCAGAAGAATCGCCATTGGTAACTTCCAGGAGCTGAATGTGATCGTAAAAGGCGACGTCGACGGATCGGTTGAGGCACTTGCCGATTCACTTCTTAAGCTGAGTACCGGTGAGATACAGGTAAATATCAAACACCAGGCAGTCGGACAGATATCAGAATCCGATATCCTGTTGGCAGCTGCCTCAAATGCCATTGTAATCGGTTTCCAGGTCAGGCCGTCATTGAGCGCCCGCCGCCTGGCCGAGAAGGAACAGATCGACATCCGGCTATACTCCATTATATACGATGCCATCGAAGAGGTAAAAGCCGCTATGGAGGGAATGCTCTCTCCCGAAATCAGGGAGGAAATAACCGCTACTCTGGAGGTCCTCGAAGTATTTAAGATTACGAAGGTGGGGACTATCGCCGGATGTATTGTTAGAGAGGGCAAGATCAGGAGGAGTTCCAGGGTGAGGCTGATTCGCGATGGTATCGTTGTATATACAGGCGAACTGGGGTCTCTCAAAAGATTTAAGGATGATGCAAAGGAGGTGGTAAGCGGACTCGAATGTGGGTTGAACATCTCCAACTACAACGATATCAAGGTGGGAGATATGATTGAAGCATATGAAGAGACAGAGGTTAAGAAGAAATTGTAGTTCTTTTAACCCCCCAAGTATTATCGAATCCTTTTAATAACTTAGCAATCTCAATAAGGTAAAAACCATGTATGAGTTTATAGAAGGTGAAATCATAGAAAAATCCCCGGCACAACTGGTTATCATGACAGGATCTGTTGCTTACCAGGTTCACATCTCGGTAAATACTTTTTCTAAAATTGGCGATAACAGAACAGCAAGAATCTTTTTGCATCACCTGGTGCGGGAGGATGCCCAGCTGTTTTATGGTTTTGCCGAAAAAGAAGAGAGAGAGATGTTCAGGTTGCTTATCTCGGTTTCAGGTGTCGGGGCAAACACCGCGCGACTGATCCTCTCGTCAATGACAGCACTGGAGGTTAAAAAATCCATCCTGGGCGGGAATGTCGCTGCTCTGCAAAACATAAAAGGCATTGGCGCCAAGTCGGCACAGAGGATCATCGTCGATTTACGCGATAAGGTAGGTAAAGCCTCAGAATCCGATGAATTATTCCAACCCCGGGACAATACTGTTAAAGAAGAAGCGTTATCAGCATTAGTAGCACTCGGATTTCCACGAAAGACTGTCGAAAAAAGCATTTATAAGATCATGGCAGGTGGAAAGATGAGTGTTGAGGAAGTTGTTAAGGCAGCCCTGAAATTAATGTAAAACCTGAACCGCTGTGTATTTTTGAAGCCCAGGCCAGATCATATCGCTCTGCTATTGCTGGTATTTATTGCTGCCGGAACAGTCTGTCCGGGGGCATTAGCTATGCATGGAACATATTCAACGCAAACCGATTTACTGTTTTCACAGCCCGATACAACCCTTCCGTATCCGTTAAATATCAGGAATAACTACCCCTTTTCACATTCCAATTCATCTCCGCTCTACCTTAACAACCCATCAAATGTCAATGCTGAAGTCATATATGACCCGGAGACCAATTCCTATATTTTCAGGGAGCAGATAGGTACCTGGAACTACCGCCCCCCTGCAGTGATGTCATCCGATGAATTCAGGAGCTACCGGTTTAAAAAGGATGTTCAGGACTACTGGAGGCTTAAATCCGGTGGCATAGAGAATGATCAGCCCTCTTTTATCCCATCGATCAGCCTTGGAGGAGAGGCGTTCGATAAGGTTTTCGGGTCCAATATAATAAATATTGTGCCGAGCGGAAGTGCCGAGCTTATTTTCGGATTCAATTATTCAGTGGTCGATAACCCCAATATCTCAGAGCGTCTCAGGAGAACCCCCTCCTTTCAGTTCGACGAAAAGATAATTATGAATGTCTCAGGGTCCATAGGGGATAAGCTAACCATGGATTTTAGCTACAATACGGAGGCGACCTTCGATTTCGACCAGAAGACCAAGCTGGAGTATGCCGGTGATGAAGATGAGATCATTAAGAAGATCGAAGCCGGAAACGTCAGCCTCCCGCTGCCCGGATCATTGATCAATGGAAGCATGAGCCTGTTCGGACTTAAAACAGAGATGCAATTTGGTAAACTGCGCATGACCAGTGTATTCTCACAACAGCGCGGTGAGTCACAGGTAATTGAAGCATCGGGAGGTGCCCAGACCAGTGAGTTTGAGGTTACTGCAGACGATTACGATGTGAATAAACACTTCTTCCTGTCCGATTATTTCCGCGACACTTATAACGATGCGATGAAACGGCTGCCTGTCGTTACCTCGGATGTCACCATCACAAAGATCGAGGTATGGGTCACCAATAAAACCACCAATTTCGAGCAATCCAGGAATATTGTGGCAATCACTGACCTGGGAGAGCCCGATCCATACAGCGGACAGTTTACAAGCTCAGCTTCACCGGGGAATAGATTTCCCAGAAACAGCCTGAACAGCGCCTACGAAGAGCTTATCACTACCTACAGTGCACTGAGGGAAATGAAAAATGCAACAAGCGCCCTAACTTCGGCAGGACTCAGCCTGGGATCCGATTTTGAAAAAATCGAAAATGCGCGACAACTCTCGTCACGTGAATATGATTTTAATGAAAAACTCGGGTTCATTTCACTTAACTCCGCACTGAATACCGATGAGGTGCTTGCCGTTGCCTATGAGTATACCTATCGGGGTCAGACTTACCAGGTTGGTGAGCTCTCGGTTTCTTCCGGTGTTAGTGCCCCGCAGACATTGATCCTGAAGCTCCTGAAACCAACCAATTTTACCCCAAGGAGTTATACGTGGGACCTGATGATGAAGAACGTATATGCCATTGGCGCTTTCCAGATCCAGGAGGATGAATTTACCCTCAATGTGCTATACCGCGATGATAAAACAGGGAACAACATCAATTACATTCCCGAAGGGACGCTCAACAAAACCACGCTGCTATCTCTGCTCAACCTTGATAACATGAACTCCCAACGTGATCCCTACCCCGACGGGGTGTTCGACTTTTTGAGGGGTATTACTATCCTGCCCGGTAGCGGAAGGGTGATCTTCCCCCTTCTCGAGCCTTTCGGTGCAGACCTGGAAAAGATACTGCGCGACAGCCTTCCCCCTGAAATAGCTGATATTGCTGTTAACAATTATCTGTTTAACGAGTTGTACGACAGTACCAAGACGAAGGCACAGCAGATCGCGGAGAAAAATAAATTTCTCCTTGCAGGGACCTACTCATCCAGCTCCAGCTCAGAGATTATGCTGAACGCCATGAATGTTCCCGAGGGATCGGTAAAGGTAACCGCAGGTGGCAGGGAACTTATGGAAGGTCAGGATTATACGGTCGATTATACCCTGGGTCGCGTCACAATCATTAACCAGGGGATCCTGGAATCAGGAACTCCGGTAAAGATCGCACTTGAGAATCAGTCGCTCTTTAATTTCCAGACCAAAAGTATGGTGGGGTCGCATTTCGACTATACCATTTCCGACAATTTTAATGTCGGGGCAACCATTCTGCATCTCAGCGAAAGACCTCATACCCAGAAGGTCAATATCGGTAATGAGCCGATCTCCAATACCATCTGGGGAATGAATACCTCCTATTCAAAGCCGGCACCCCTGATTACTACACTGGTCGATAAGCTTCCGTTTATCGAGACAAAAGCACCTTCCCAGCTCACCATTGTGGGTGAGTTTGCCCAGCTCATTCCTGGTCACTCCAGGGCCATTCAGAAGGAGGGGAATGCATATATCGACGACTTTGAAGGCAGTGAGACCTCCATCGATCTGAAACATTTTTCTGCCTGGCACCTTGCCAGCACCCCCAGCGAATATTTCCCTGAGGCCGAACTGCACAACAACCGGCAATATGGCTACGGGAGGGCTAAGTTTGCCTGGTTCCAGATCGACCCGCTCTTTCACAGGGGAAACTCCCTTACCCCGCAGCATATCAAGGAGAATCCCGATTACCTCTCTAATCCATATGTCTACCAGGTATTTGAGCAGGATATCTTTCCTGAAAAGGAGAACCCCCACGGTGTTCCAACAAATATATCGGTGTTAAACCTCTCCTTTTACCCTCGGGAACGCGGACCCTATAACTTCGATTATGAGCGGATCGATGCCAATGGTAGGTTGCTTGATCCACAACAACGATGGGGAGGGATCATGCGATCCATCTATTCGAGTGATTTTGAAGCTGCCAACGTGCAGTTCATCGAATTCTGGCTCATGGATCCCTATGCCGGGATGGAAGGAAACCCTGGCGGTGAACTGGTTTTCAACCTTGGCGACGTATCTGAGGATATCCTGAAAGACTCGCGCAAGATGTTTGAGAATGGACTGCCCTCTACGGCGACTGTTACCAAGGTGGATACAACCGTCTGGGGAAGGGTGCCCAGGGTGCAGTCGCTGGTAAACGCCTTTAACAGTGACCCGGCCTCCAGGATTTACCAGGATGTGGGACTTGATGGTCTGGGCAATGATGAAGAGCGTTCCTTCTTCGCTTCACAGTCGGACGATTTCCTCCAACGTATTGAAAACCTTTTTGCTGGTGGTCAGCTTAACGAACAGGCATATAACGCGATCCTTGACGATCCCTCCTCCGATAATTACCACTATTACCGTGGGAGCGACTATGATGTACAGCAACTCGATATACTCGACCGCTATAAGCACTTCAACAACCCGGAGGGAAACTCCCCGAGTGACCTCGAAAATCCTGAGTCTTATGCAACAACAGGAACTACGCTTCCCGATATAGAGGACATCAACCGCGACAATACGCTCAGTGAGACTGAAGCATATTATGAATACCGCATCGATATGAGCCCGTCGGAGTTTGAAGTAGGACGTAACTATATCGTCGATAAGGTGGTCGACCGGGCGGAGTATGAAAACGGTAAAACCGATGAGGTGGCGTGGTACCAGTTCAGGGTCCCTATCGATGACTATACACATGTGGTTGGAGGAATCTCAGATTTCAAGACGATCAGGTTCATGCGGATGTTCCTTACCGGTTTTCAGGATACGGTGTTTCTGCGCTTTGCCAGGCTTGAGCTGATCAGGAGCGAATGGCGCAGGTACAGTCAGCCCTTCCTGCAGGGGGGAGAGGACTGGACCGGTATTGAGCCACCCCAGGGGGTGCTTTCGATCGCAGCAGTGAATATCGAAGAGAACGCCGGAAAGGAGCCGGTAAACTATACGCTGCCACCTGGCTTTAACCGCCAGATTGATCCTACACAGCCGCAACTCAGGCAGCTGAACGAGCAGTCAATCGTGCTGAAGGTCCTGGAACTGGGCGATGGCGACGCAAGGGCAGCATACAAGAATACCGAATTGGATATGCGCCAGTATAAGAAGATCCAGATGGAGGCCCACGCTGAGGCACTGATCGACGGAAATCTGCGCGACAGGGAGTTGACCGCATTTATCAGGATCGGGTCCGACTACAAGAACAACTATTATGAGTATGAGGTACCATTGGTGCTAACGCCGCACGGAAGGTATAACAACGACAGTGAGGCCGACCGCCGGATCGTATGGCCGGAGGAGAATAAGTTTGAAATTGACCTCTCCCTGTTTACACAAGTAAAACAGGACAGAAACAGGGAGCTTGCCGATCCGAACAGCAATCTGAGCATTACCTCGGTTTATTCGATGGTTGATGAAAATGGCAATAAAGTCTCCGTATCCGGGAACCCGAATTTAAGCAGTATTCGCACTATCCTGATCGGGGTAAGGAACCCCGCCCGGGGAAGTAATATTTACCTTGACGACGGATTACCTAAATCGGGCGAGATCTGGCTGAATGAACTGCGGCTTACCGATTTCAATGAGAAAGGCGGATGGGCGGCCACCGGCAGGGCATCGGCACGACTTGCAGATTTCGGGAATGTTACACTGGCCGTATCTGCCAGTACCCCCGGCTTTGGAAGCATCGAACAAAAGGTGAACGAGCGATCCCGCGAACAGATCCTGCAGTATGACCTGTCGTCGAATTTCGAGATGGGAAAGGTTTTTAAAGAGGAGGCCGGGGTTTCCATTCCGCTCTTTATCGGGTATTCAAAATCGATCGTTAATCCGGAATACAATCCGCTCGATCCCGATATCCCGCTGAAAGAGGCGATAGACAATGCACGGGATGAGGCCGAGCGCGACTCCATCAAGCGGTATTCGCAGGATGTGGTTGAACGAAAATCTTTTGCGCTTACCAACCTCAGGGTCAACCCCCAGGGCAGTGGAACGCCCAAAATTTACTCGATCTCCAACTGGTCCACCAGTGTTTCACTTAACGAGATGAGCAGCACCAACCCTAACCTGCAATACTATAATACCCAGAAGGTAAGGGCCAACCTGGGCTATAACTACAACAGCAGGCCCAGGAACGTGCAGCCATTTAACAACATTAAATTTTTTAACCACAAGTGGCTGAGGCTGATCAAGGATTTTAACTTCTACTACCTGCCATCCCGGCTCTCTTTCCGTACCGATCTTGACCGGAAATATATGGAGAAGCAGATCCGAAACATCAACAACCCCGATTTTTTTGTGCAGCCAACTTTCAAAAAAGACTTTTACTGGAACCGTGACTATGATATTACCTTTGATATTACCAGGAACCTGAAATTTGACTTTTCGGCTTCCAATATTGCGCGGATCGACGAGCCGGAAGGAAGGTATTACCGTGAAACAGACTACTTCGAGGCATACCGCGACTCGCTGTGGCAGAACATCAAAGCCATGGGCCGGACCACCAGCTATTTCCACCAGTTTAACCTGAACTATACCTTCCCGATCAACAAGATTCCACTGCTCGACTGGACCACACTGAATGGACGTTACACCGGAACATACGGCTGGGATGCGGGTCCTGAGATCCCCGACGATCCTGAACTGGGAACAATCGAACTCGGAAACACAATCAAGAATTCCTATACCATCCAGCTAAACGGACAGATGAACCTGGTGAACCTGTATAATAAATCCGGATACCTAAAAAGTATTAACGATAAGTATAGGAGAAGCACACGGGGCCGTCAGACTCCTAAACCTGGTGAAATACGGACCAGGAATAAAACCTTCGAGCAGACAAACCTCTATTTCAGAGAAAACTCGGGCAGGTTTGTAACCCATAACCTGAAAACAGAGAAGATCAGGGTGGAGGTGTTCGATGAGAACGGACAGAAGGTGGAGGTCGACCATGAGATTCTATCCGACAGGCGCATAAAGGTAATCAGCCCGGTAACCATGAGCAATGCCAGCCTGGTAATTACGGGAACGATTGAGTTGGGTGAGGATCCTGTAATCTTTATTGTCGAGAACAGCATCAGAATGATCATGGCGGTTCGGACCATCAACCTTACTTACAGCAGGAGCGGGGGCTCAATGTTGCCTGGCTACCTGCCTGAAACCAGGCTTCTGGGCATGCAGAAGGTCAATAATATGCTAACACCCGGGTGGGAATATATCTCCGGCTGGTACCGAAGCGATTTCGCAGAAAATGCATTCTACAACGGCTTGCTTACCTACGATCAGGCACTGAATGATCCGTTCAACATGAACCTGTCGGAACGCTTTAACTTCCGTGCTAACATTGAACCGTTCACCGGTCTGCGGATTGACCTGACTGGAAATATGAGCAAGTCGGAAAATGAAACAGAATTGTTTACATCAGACGGCAGTGGCAACCTGCCGCCTCCCGATGAGCGTGGCAGGGTACAATCGGGTAACTTCAGCATGACCTTCCTCTCCTGGGGGACCGCCTTTGAGCCTCTGACCAGCACGGTGGATTCGTCTATATCATTTAATTACCTGAAAAACGATGCCAGGAAAGTGATATCGAAAAGGCTGGGGAACGAGTATTTTGCCCGTACAGGAACGTTTCTGCCCGACTCGGCCGGGTACTCTGTAGGGTATGGTCCCACCTCGCAGGATGTACTGATTCCGGCGTTTCTCGCGGCATATGGGTACCAGTCGGCCGATAAGGTTCCACTTAAAGCTGTGCAGGGGATACTCAACATCATGCCTAACTGGTCCATTGTATACGACGGACTCAGGAACATCGAGTTTATTCAGAAATACCTTAACTCTATTACACTTAATCACTCATACCGTTCGACCTACAGCATCGGCTCCTACGTCTCGAACCCCTATTACGTGGTCGATAATTCCCTGGGGGTTCCGATTGCATATGATTTGCAGGGAAACTTCATGGTGGAGCAAAATATCAATACCGTTTCTATCAGTGAGCAATTCAGTCCCCTGTTCAATATCAATATGGACTGGAAAAATAGCCTCACTACCCGGTTTGAAGTGAAAAAATCGCGAACCGTCGGGCTCAACATGTCCAATACCCAGGTGAACGAGGTGAGGTCGAATGAAGTGGTGTTCGGCGCAGGCTACAGGTTCAACTCCGTTCCATTGATCATCAACAACAACGAGATTAGCAGCGACCTGAATGTGCGGGTCGATTTCTCCTTCCGGAACAACCAGACAGTTATCAGGAAGCTTGAGGATGTCTCGGGCAGCGAGATCACCGCCGGACAGGAGATCCTGAGTATCAAGGCTACTGCAGATTATATGCTGAGCGAAAAGTTCACCATGCGCGCTTTCTACGACCAGCGGGTCAACCGCCCCTACATCTCGAACAGCTACGACAATGCCAATTATAACGTTGGGTTCAGTCTGACATTCACGCTTTGATAGCTGCATCCGCGACAATGCCGGCTTCAACGTTGGGTTCAGTCTGACATTCGGGCTTTGATAGCTGCATCAGCGATAATGCCGGCTTCAACGTTGGGTTCAGTCTGACATTCACGCTTTGATTCCTGTATCCGCGACAATGCCGGCTTCAAGGTTGATTTCGGATGACTTTTCCAACCCGATTGATGACTTAGAGAACTCAATTGATGAATTGTGAACCACATTAAACAACGGAAGTATTGTGCAAAGCTTCAATATTCTTAACTATTCATTTAATGTTTTCACGGGTTTTTATTAATCTGTCAAAGTAGAACTAATAAATGTTGTAATTTAAGAGCCTAATTCCAAAATGAATGGCATATAATTACAACAAGATTGAAATCCCTGAGTCACGGTTAGCAACCTTCGACGTTTATTCAGTTGGCAAACGAAAAAATCATGTTTTGGCTCTGCTGGAGTTCGACGTAACCGATGCAAGAGGAAAAATAAGGGAGTTGAGGCGGAAGGGATTAAAGGTGTCATTCAATGCCTGGCTATTAAAAGTTATTGCTAACACAATAGCATCGCATCCTGAAGTTGCAGCCTTTAGAAAGGCTAAAAGAGTTTTAATGGCTTTTGATGAAATTCGTGTATCATTTTTGGTTGAGAAAACAATTAATGGCAATAAAGTGCCTAAACCGGTTGTTATAGAGGCGGTGAACCAAAAATCCATTTCTGAATTGACTTTGGAAATAGAAGAAGCTAAAAAGCTTACAATCTCCGGAAAAGATATTGTCCTGAATAGAAAGCCTAAGCTATACGAGCGGGCATATTACTTCATGCCTGGTTTTTTAAGACGATTGACATGGAGGATAATTCTTAGGAAACCTAAATTCCTTTTCAGAATGATGGGAACCGTATCAGTAACTTCTGTTGGGATGATGGGACGTGTAAATGGTTGGTTTATTCACAATACTATTCACCCGGTATCCTTTGGTATAGGCTCAGTTGTAATGAAGCCTCTGGTGGTGCACAATGAAATAAGCATTAGAGAGGTATTGAATGCCAGTATTCTTTTAGACCACGATGTAATTGATGGTGCACCTATGGTTAGGTTTGTAAAGGTGTTGTCAAAGAGTATTGAAGATGGAGCTTACCTTGAGATATAGTCCCGGCCAAAGGACAAGTGTCTGGGAAGTTAACTTGCACCCCCATGGTTCACTTTCTTTTCATGGTTTTTTCCACCATATTGGATTACACAGATTATAAAAACGCCCTGTTCCCTCTCAATCGCCTGCGTTGCATCTCTGGTTCATGCTTTGTGGCTGGGAGTGCTGATTCTTCGATATACCAGAAGGCAGTCTTAGTAGAAAAGATATATACGAAAAAAAGTGGTGGTAGAAATGTTTTGGTCCTACAGGTACACGATTGATAGCACCAATCCTGTCTGCCTGCGTTTTAGAGGTTCATCCGCAGATAGCCTGATCTAATCATAGATTCTTTCGATCCCGGATTCAATATGGAGCGGATTCAGGATGACATTGCAATCCTGCCCTGCAATGGAAGAAGACACTTTTGTGACAAAAAAATCCGTCTGGTTTACCAGTTTTATTGGAACCCCGGTTGTTTGGATACAACAGGAGTTAAGGTACAATTCCCTGTTTTTCTTGTTATAGAATTAAAATCTTGTTATATTGATGATTATGAAACACAATAATTATATGGTTGAACCTGGCGATCCGATCAGGTTAAGTGAACGGGATCCCAATTTTGCTGAGCCCGGGATTTCAAAGAAAGAGGGCAAAAGACTGATGAAGAAGAACCGGAAGGAGATCGTCGATCTGCAGGACAAATTCTACGCGTTCGGCCGCTTTTCCATGCTGCTGGTTTTCCAGGCATTGGATGCCGCTGGCAAGGACAGCACTGTGAAGCATCTGCTTGGAAGGGTAAGACCACAGGGAATCCGGTTTGTCGATTTTCTTCCCCCATCCGGGGAGGAACAGCAACACGACTTTCTCTGGAGGATCCAAAAGTATATGCCGGAGCGAGGCATGATCAGTGTATTCCACCGTTCCCACTATGAAGATGTAACTGCTGCCAGGGTACATCCGGAATATATCCTGGAACAGAAACTTCCGGGAATCGACAGTATACAGGATATTACAGCAAGCTTCTGGTCGCAACGATTCAGACAGATCAATGATTTTGAACAAATGCTTTCAGAAAACGGAACAATCATCCTCAAGTTTTTCCTGAATGTATCCGAAGCAGAACAGAGCAGGCGGTTCCTCAAGCGATTAAGACGCGAGGACAAACATTGGAAATTCTCTGAAAAGGATATAGAGGAGCAGAAACTGCGTCCAAAGTACCTTGATGCCTACGAACAAGCCATTAATCAGACAGTGACCGGTCATGCACCATGGCACATAATACCTGCCGACAAGAAATGGTTCATGCGTTATCTCGTTAGTGGAATAATCCTGGATAAAATTAAGAACCTGGATCTTGTCTATCCGGACCTGTCGCTCAGTGGCGAAAAGGATCTGTTTGAGATACGGGAATCGCTAGATGAAAAGATACAATGATGAGGATCTTTTCCGATCATAGTTTCAAATATCTGACATAGTTTTATTGTCGGTTCATAAAAAAGGCACCAACATTTTTATAATGATTTGCAATGAGATATAACTGTGCATTAACAACCGATTGCGTCGTTTTTAAGGGAAACGCTGTCGTATTGATTCGCCGGGGCAATCCGCCCTTTAAGGGATCCTGGGCACTTCCGGGCGGTTTCGTTGAAGAGGACGAAAATGTCGAGGATGCCTGTAAGAGGGAGGCAATGGAAGAGACCGGGCTTGAGTTAAAGAACCTCAGGTTGATCGGGGCCTACGCAACTCCGGGTAGGGACCCAAGGGGCAGAACGGTCACCTTTGCATTTCTCGCTGAGGCCAACCTGTCAAAGCTTCAGGCAGGAGACGATGCTGCCTCTGTAGAGATCGTGGAAGGCTGGGAAAATGAGCTGCTGGCTTTTGATCATATGTCCATCGTGCAGGATGCAATAAAACTCCTGGGGCAGAGGATCGAAAGCTGAAGACACTTTTATAGAAAGCGTGTATATTATTACATACGATTCTCTCTATTTCCAAACAATACTCCTGTTGATTGGTCAGTAATAATATCTGCAACAGCCTGGACATCAACATAAAAGTCTGAATGATAAGGTTGTTTATCCTTGATGGTATCAATCTTGAAATACAATACTTGTTGTAATTGGAATTCCTTTGATTGGATTTTCAGGGAGTTGTAAACGACATGGTGATGAAGAAACAGATGATTAACTAAAAACAAGGAGCTTATGAAGTGCAAAACTCAACTATGGTTTACGCTATTTGCGGGTTTACTCTTGTTAAATTCATGTTATCCGGAAGGTCCGGACGAAATAGATGAATATGACATTGTTGAAACCCAGTATGATAAGAACTACAATTTCTCTCAAAACATGTATTACCTGATGCCCGATTCTATTACTATCGTAGGTGAATCAGAGGGTATTAGCAATGAGACAGAACAGGAAATTGATGCTGCTATTCTGAGCGAGATCGAAGAACAGATGGAGCTTTCAGGTTACACCCGACTATCACAATCAGATACAGCGGATGCAGATAAAATGGAGCAGGCGGTTGTTCTGCTCGTATCCAGGTCAACAGTAGATCAGTATTCCTATTATTATGATTATTACTATTATGGATACAGGTACTGGGACTGGTTTTATGGTATCGATTTTTATTATCCTGGTTACTATTGGAGGTACCATTACCCCTGGGGATATCCGGTTACTTATTCACATACGGTTGGAACAGTTATTATTAATATGGTCGATCCGAATGATCCCTATTCCATTGACAATGCAAACGGAGAAGTAGATTATCAGGTACGTTGGATGGCAGTTTTTAATGGCCTTGCAGAGGGTACACTACCCAACTACCTGGAACGAATCGAAGAGGGTATTGAGCAGGCATTTGATCAATCCCCCTACCTGTAAAATATTAATTGAAACAGTAAAAACAGAAATTATGTTACTTATAAACAAAAATATTGCAAAATCGTGGATCATGTTTGCCCTTGGTTTTTTCCTGGTAATACCATCTACGGGACAGGATATTAATGAACCGCTGGCATTTAAAAGCAGCGGCATTCTCATAGGCTACAATGCAGCATATCCTCTTGGAAATACCGCTGATTATATTGAGCTTCCGGCTTTTCGGGGAATAGGTGCAGAATGGAGACAGTATTTAACTGAGAAGATTAGTCTGGGCGTCAAAGCCGCATTTCAAGTATTTTACCAGGAGATTGAAGAACAGTTATATACCGATAATGGTTCAACACTATACGGAAAACAGTTCCGGTATATCAACAGCGTTCCGATAATGGCTGTAGCCGGATATGAGACAGATCGTAATAACGAGGTAAAATCTGACGGTTTCGATTTTTACGGAAAGCTGGGACTAGGTGTCTATTCATTCCAGATGCTTACTGACATGGGGCTTTACAGGTACCAGAATGAGTATAGCTGGAACCTGGGACTTCTGCCCGAGGTTGGAATTAAATACAAACTGACACCCAGGGTGGATGCAGTTTTATATGTAAACTACAACTTTGTTTTCAAGAATGCATCCGTCGAAAACCAGCAATACCTCAGCGCCGGGGTCGGGTTGGAATTTGGAAGGTAGCACTGTCATTGCCGACACTCAGACTATACGCATGACTGGCAGATCAGATTGAGGATAATATTGTATTCCAGGTAAACTGCAATCAATATTCCCGGTCACCTACAGTTGAACAAATAAAAGCATCTTTTCAGTTAACTGGTTTTTCTATACCTTATTTTCCATCCCTGTCTGCTGTTCCCTCTTATCTGCTCTGCAGGATGCTGACTTTCAGGCTTAGGGGAGTTTCTGCAATCACAATGACGGATTCACTACGTATAACCGATTGGTATTAAGTGCTTCCGGCAATTGAGCAGGCAACGGTCCGAAAAGTGAAGAAGTTGCAATGGTGGTAAATAATGTTTTCATTGTTTTTAATGTTTTAGGATAGGTTTCTGCTGAGTCAACCAACGCTGATATTACCTGTGAGGCCTGGTCCTGCATCTATACAATTGGAATTCGACAGGTTCATCTATATGTACATTTAACACTTCTATTCATCATTTGGCACAAACATTATTATCCTGCAGGAAAGCTGAAAAGTGGGTTGTTTATTAATGCGGTTTTATTTGGGGATTAAGAATTTATTATCGTATGGACTATTGCCTTTCAGGGTTCTGCTTAGTATATTAGAATCGTTTTTGGCACATACTTTATTAAATGATTAATCAACAGAATTTCAACCTATGAAAAGAGCGTTATTTATTCTCCTCACCACCGGGTTCTTTGCTTTATCCGTTAAGGCGCAGACAAGCAAGTATGAACTGGGCATACGGTTGGGGTATGTTGCTTCGGTCGATATGACTTTCCCGGTGAATTCAGGCCGCATACACAGCAATATCGGATGGGGTATCGACTATTTTTTATTCGACAATTGCTATGATTTTCAATGGCCTGTCCTGGAAGAAAAGTGGGTAATATATGCTGGTCCTGGCGTAGGATTTAGATACTGGGATCAAACCCGCAGCGATCATAATGGTTTCGGTGTTGCAGTTCTTGGAGAGATCGGCATCGAACACCGGTTTGAAAAACCAGTTTCTCTTGGGCTGGATTGGACTCCTTTCTTTGACCTTGTAAAAACAGAATACAATAACTACGGTACTTTGTGTTTACGATACAGATTTTATTAGGATTTCCGAATATGAATGCAATAATGCTTAATCCAACCATTTACAATATTTTTGAAGAATGACAAACAGGAATGTTGATTGTATCCTCTGCAGTTTTGCTGTTTACTGTCTCCGGATACCCGCAAACTGAAGATTATTCTATCCATAAACGAAATAATTATTACGGAGAGACATTTTTTACAGGACATGATTTTAGCGTAGGAGCAGCATCATTAAATTACGAAAGATATTTTGGGAAGAAACAGGAGAGCAGAATTTAACCTATAGGTCTGATTCTGATGCATTTTTTAGTATTCTGAAATAGCATGAAAAAGAAGGTCTCATTGGTACTGTCGGGTGGTGGTGCCCGGGGGATGGCACATATTGGCGTGATCGAGGTGCTTGAAAGCAGGGGCTTTGAAATTTCGGAGGTTACCGGTACATCGATGGGGGCCGTTGTGGGAGCGGTTTATGCCATGGGGAAGCTGAAAGAGTTCAAAGATTGGCTTTTTACCCTCGATAAAATGAAGGTGTTCAGGCTGATGGATTTCACTCTCAGCAAACAGGGGTTGCTGAAGGGCGACAAGGTGCTCAACCGGATGAAGGAGTTTGTCGAGGACCGGAAGATCGAGGAGCTGGATATTCCATACGCGGCGGTTGCGGTCGACCTGCTGAATAAAAAGGAGGTGGTGTTCAGAAAGGGTAGTGTTTATGAGGCGATACGCGCATCGATAGCCATACCGGGTGTACTGACTCCAGTAAAGACGGAGGTTGGTCTCCTGGTGGATGGCGGTGTGATGGACAATATCCCGATAAAGCATGCAGAAAAAAAGCGGGACACCCTGCTGGTGGCTGTGGATGTGAATGGTGATGAGGTGGTTGTAAGAAAGAATGAGACAAAACAGGACAAGGAAGATGAACAGTATTTTCTGCAAAGACAGTTAAAAGGACTTTACAATTACCTTGGAATAAAACACGAATTAAAAAAGGAGTCTGAAAGTGGGGGAAAAAATGCGAAGATAATGAATGAACTAAGTGAGGGGAAACTGGGGTACATCGACCTGATCAACAGGACCATCACATTGATGACCCACCACATGGCGCAACTGTCACTTGAGATCCACAAGCCCGATATCTACATCGAGGTATCGGGAGATTCCTGCGGGATCTTCGATTTCTTCAAGGCGGAGGAGATGGTGGAGCGTGGAAGGAAGGCGGCAGAGAAGGTATTGGAAGGAAAGAAAAAATGAGATGTTTCATTGCCAGGTACACATTGAATGCTTCTACCGAACAGCGATCAGCAGTGAAAAGGTGTGAACTGCACTAAAAAAGGGCGATCAGCAGTGAAAAGGGCGATCAGCAGTGAAAAGGGCGATCAGCAGTGAAAAGGAGCGATCAGCAGTGAAAAGGAGCGATCAGCAGAGGAAAGGAGTGATCTGCAGTGAAAAGGAGCGATCAGCAGAGGAAAGGAGTGATCTGCAGTGAAAAAGGGCGATCAGCAGAGGAAAGGTGTGAGCTGCAGTGAAAAGGAGCGATCAGCAGAGGAAAGGAGTGATCTGCATTGAAAAAGGGCGATCAGCAGTGGAAAGGAGTGAACCGGCGCTTAAATAGAGCCCTCAGTTGAAATGAGCAGCAATATGTTACGTACAATTTTTTTCGACACGAAAAAACCACTACATTTACTACAACCATTTTAATAACGATTAATTATGAATGTTCCATCAAATCTGAAGTATACAAAGGACCATGAATGGGTTCTGATAGAAGGAGATACAGCAACTGTCGGAGTAACAGAATTTGCACAGGGTGAGTTGGGCGATGTGGTGTTTATCG
Source organism: uncultured Bacteroidaceae bacterium (assembly GCA_964539395.1). Lineage (GTDB taxonomy): Bacteria > Bacteroidota > Bacteroidia > Bacteroidales > M55B112. The sequence goes on along the minus strand of CAZIIU010000001.1, from coordinate 51,242 downwards.
AAATTGAAACGGAAGGGGAGAGCCTGTCGCAGGGGGATACTTTCGGTTCAATCGAGGCGGTGAAAACGGTGTCGGACCTGTTCATGCCCATCGGCGGGGAAGTGATCGAGGTTAACGAAAATCTGGAAGCCGATCCTGAGGTGGTGAACAAAGATCCGTATGGCGAAGGTTGGATGATAAAAATCAGGATTGCTGATGCTTCAGAGGCCGAAGGGCTTTTATCGGCTGAAGACTACAAGGCCCTGATCGGTTAGTGCCTGCCTGAGCCAAAGGCCGGGATTATCTGTATTTGATCCCTGTCATGAGCCACCTTCCCGGCATTACCACGCTACCGATGTCCCTGTATGTGCTGTTCAGGAGATTGGTGGCTTGTAAAAACAGAGTGATCCTTTCCAGCCTGATACCCACGTTGATGTCGATGAGCCAGTAGGGTTCATAGGCTGTTTCGTACGGTACCGACTGCGGGGTTTCATAGTGCAGGTACGAACCGTTGCGGTCGTGCCACAGCACCTTCCCGTCGAAGTACACCCCTGCAGGTAGTTGCAGTCCGAGATCAACAATGAATTTATGTTTCAGGTTATCCAGCGCGTAATTGGAGACATGTGCGTTGTTCGCTTTGCTGAGTTCGGTATAGCTGTAGGCAATCCTGATCTGTCTGATCGCGTGGAGCATTGGGCCAGCTGAGCCACGGTTGATGGAAGCCGGTATTATCTGAAGGCTGGTTTCGCCGCCGTATGTGTTCAGCTCGGTGAGGTTGCGCGTCTGCCAGATACTGTCGGTCCATATCCAGTCGATTATCTCCTCACCCTTCCTGTAGAAGAGTGCCATTTCGGCCCTGAACCAGTCCGACCGGTATTTCAGTCCCGATTCCACTGTGGTGGCCTTTTCGGGTAGCAGCTGGGTATTACCCCTGTTCTGCGGACCTTCATAATAGAGGTCGGTAAATGTCGGAAGCCTCATGGAGCGGTTCACGGATACAAAAAGGTTCATTTTTTCTTGCAGCAGGAGGGCGAGTTCGGCGCCGGGATAGATTCCTGCCTGCCGGGTGTTCATTGCATGTAGCAGCATGCCTGCACCAAGGTAGAGCCTGTTCAGCTGGATGTGGTGATCGACCGAGAGGCTAAAATGTCCGCGGCTTTTAAAAAGGTCGTAGTACCGCTCCTGGTAGCCCCCGATTCTCACTGGATCGTCGGTTTTCTCCCCAAGGGTGGTACTGTGTATCCGTTCGTCACGGAACTCTGCCCTGAATGAAGAGAGGCCCGCTTTGCTTCTTATTTTTGTCCCGGCAACGAATCCGGTACCATCCGTTCGGTGGTGGTTTTCATACAGGGCAGGATCGCTCCTGAAGAGCATGAAATGGTCGAGGTGCCGTCGCCAGTAGAGGTGACTGAACACTTTGAAGGATGGGTTTGCATTTTCAACCTTCAGTGCGGCCAGCCAGGTGCCTGTCTCCTCATATTGCTCGGGAAACCTGGGTGTATAGAAGGAGTTTGCACCGAATGCTTTTCGGTTCCATCCAACCATCAGGTCGCTGCTCAACCGTCTGTTTTTATACGTGGAGTGAAGAAACAGGCTGGCGTTCCGGTAATCGGTATTCTCCTGGTAACCGTCGCTGCCTGCATAGGAAGCCACAAGCAGGTTACCTGTTTTTCCCGCGGGAAGGTGAAGCTCGGCAGCAGCGTTCCGTGTATTGAACTGTCCGGTGGACGCTTCTCCCCGGATATCCAGTGAATCGCTGGGAAGGGTAGACAGATGAATGGCACCGCTGTATGCATTCAACCCGTGCTTTTTGGAAGCGGGTCCCTTCAATATCTCCACCTGGTTAATCTGGGAGAGCTGTAGCGGGAGGTCGAGGCTGAAATGGCCGGTCTGCGGATCGCTCATATCAATACCATTGAGGAGCACAAGCGACTGGTCGAATGAACCGCCCTGTATATTTAAGTCTGATTGTATCCCATTTGCTCCTCTCGACCGGATATCGACCCCGGGGTAGTAACCGAGCAAAGCTGCAAGGGGTTGCGGGGAGACCGCTTTAATCTGCTCCTGCCTTACCAGGGTCAGCTGCCGCAGGAGTGGGGAGTAAATCTCCGCCTCCTGAATACTAACTGTCTCTACCTCTTCCAGGTTGAAAAACATAACCGGGGAGAGCGAGTCGGCCTGGGCCAGCACCGGCTGGATATGCAACAGGTTGTAGGCTACGGAGAGCGTGGCAATGCGGACAACCCTGTGGAGGGTGAGGAGTACTGCATGACCCCTGTTGCTCCATCGCCTGAATACAATGGATTTGGCGGGCGGATATTTAGTCCTCGAGTTCATTGATATCATCGTCCTTATCAGATCCAGTGTATGTCGATGGGAGTGGATTGGCATTGATCTCATCATAGAACTCCCGGTTCCTGATGATATCAGTGGCCAGGTAGAGCGCATTCCTGAAGGAGGTGTGTGATGCTTCCCCTTTACCAGCCAGTTCGAAGGCAGTTCCGTGGGCAGGACTGGTGCGTACCACCGGGAGACCGGCGGTAAAGTTAACTCCTTCATCCTGCGATATTGTTTTAAAAGGTATTAGTCCCTGGTCGTGGTACATGGCGAGAATACCGTCAAATTTTCTGAACGCACCGGATCCGAAGAATCCATCTGCCGGAAAAGGGCCGAAAACAAGAGTATTTTGCCTTTTGGTCTCTTCTATGGCAGGGATGATCGACTCCTGCTCTTCGATGCCGATGAGTCCTTCATCGCCGGCATGGGGATTAAGTCCCAGGACGGCAATTTTCGGTTTGCGGATATTGAAATCCTTTTGCAGCGACTGGTTCAGGATGCGTATCTTCGACAGTACATTTTCTTTGGTAATCAGGGATGCCAGGTCGGCAATTGGAACATGGCTGGTAACAACTCCCACTCTCATGTAATTGCTTACCATCAGCATAAGGACATCATCAACGCCAAACATGTCCATCAGGTATTCGGTATGACCGCTGTAGCGGAAATTATCGCTCTGGATATTCTGTTTATTGATCGGTCCGGTTACAAGGGCGTCGATAGCTTCATTTTTAAGGTCATTTACTGCCGTTTTCAGTGCGGTGAATGAAGATTCACCTGCCTGTTTCGTCGATTTTCCCAACTCAACCCTGATACTGTCATCGATGCAGTTAATGATATTGATCCTGTTGCCGGCGGCTTCAGCCGCGTGCCTTATATTATTCAGGTTCATCTCCTCCATGCCGATTGCCTTTTTGTGGTAGGCTGCGACTTTCGGGGAGCCATAGATTACAGGGGTGCAAATTTCCAATACACGACTATCTTCCAGCGATTTAAGTATTACTTCGTAGCTGATTCCGTTGATATCGCCGTGGGAGATTCCGATTGTTATCTTTTTGCTCATGGGTTCTGTTGCAATGTTATTTGTTTAAAATAGTCGAACAGCAGTCTGACGCCCACACCACTGCCACCCTTGTTGCGGTAGCTGTCTTCGGTTTTATTAAAGGAGGGTCCGGCAATATCGAGGTGAATGAAGGGATAGCCGGTAAATTTTTCAAGGAATTTTCCGGCAGTGATTGCGCCGGCATATTTACCGCCGATATTCTTCTGGTCGGCGATATCCGATTTAAGCAACTCTGAGAAATCATCCCAAAAGGGAAACTCCGCGATCCGTTCAAACGTTTTGAATCCCGATTCTTTCAGATCGTTCATCTGTTTTTGATCAGCGTTTCCCATACCCACGATCGCGTATTTACCAATTGCGGCATGAGCCGCGCCGGTAAGTGTTGAAAGTTCGATTACGAGTTCGGGATCGTATTTTCTGGCGTAGCTCAGTGCATCGGCGAGGATCATTCTTCCCTCGGCGTCGGTATTCAGCACTTCCACGGTACTCCCGTCGTACATCTTTACGACATCCCCCGGCACATAGGCGTTCCCGTCGGGGCGGTTGTCTGTGGCGGGCACCAGTCCGATGACATGCACGGGGAGACCTGCTTTTGCTATGGCGAGAAAGGTACCTGCCACTGCTGCCGCACCGCTCATATCGCACTTCATATAATCCATCGAATCGATGGTTGGCTTGAGACTTAATCCGCCGGTATCATATACAACCCCTTTGCCCACCAGTACATAAGGTTTTTTATTGACACAACTGGCTGGTTTCCATTCCAGGATGGAAAAGGTCGGAGGATCGACACTACCTTTATTCACTGCAAGTAGTCCGCCCATTCGGAGCGCTTCGATCTTTTTCTTGTTGAATACCTCCACGGTGTATCCAAATTCCCTGCCTTTGTTTGAAATCTCTTCGGCAAGCTTTTCAGCGGTGAGGTAGGAGAGGGGTTCGTTGACCAGGTCCCTCGAGAAAAGCGTCCCCTCCAGGGAAGCGTTCAGAAAGAGTAGATCACGTTCAGAAACAGTACCTGAGACAAAGGCGGTTTCCTGCAAGGTGTAATTGTCGTTCTCGTTTTTTGTGAAATATTTTTTGAACTGGTAATTGGTCAGGCAGAGGCTTTCTGCGTATGCGATTATCTCTTCCGAAGAGACTCCGCCGTTGACCAGTATAACACGGTCAGCGTCATGGTCCTTCAGTTGACTGTAGAGGGCATTCGCTGCCAAACGTGATGTTTCGAGCGCAGTATAGGGACCCATGTTGTTCTTTTGGGTAAGCATCTGGAGGAACAAAATGACATCTCCGTCGTGTATTACTGTGACCTTTTTACCGGCTTCGATCCTTTTTTTTATAAAGATGTGTTTCTCTTGATCCTGAACATAGTGTGTATAGTCTGTGTGTTGATTTCCGATGATGATCCTGTAATCATACTCCTTTTCGTGTCCCGTCTTTATGAATTGCATTATTTCTTCTATTATTTGCACAAAGATATAAACTTTCGAACTACTCAGCCTCTTTTGGCAATTTCCGACAGCCGTTTCACCTGTTCGATCCTGATCCTGTTCTTTTCCATATGGATGATCCCCTGGTTGTGAAACCATTTCAGGGCACGCGTAACGCTTTCCCGGGTGGATGCTATCATCTGACCCATTTCTGCCCTGTTCAGCTGCAGTTCAAAATCCGGTGTTTCATAAATCTCTTCCGAGAGATAAATGACCAGTCCGGCCACCTTACCGAAACTCTGTGTCTGGTTCAGGCTGAGGAACCGTTTATTGTTGCTGCTTGATTCATGGCTGAGGGAGATCAAAATTTCACGGGCAAAATTACCGTTGCTGGAAATAATATCGCTGAAGATTGACTTTTCGATGAAGCAAACCTCGGCATCGGTGGTGGCCTGGTAACTGTAAACGCTGGTTGTATGTGTATAGAGGCTTTGCAGGCCGATATAGGAGCGGGGTTTGATCAGTTGTATTACCTGGTCGGCCCTGCTTTCGTAGCAGAGAAATTCCTTTATATATCCTGCTCTCAGATAGATCACCGAATCGAGCGGTGTCCCCTGCTTTCTTATAATCTCACCTTTCTTATAGCTGGTTTGGTACCTTTTACCCTCAATCGACTTCAGTTCATCCTCTGAGAGAGCATCAATGGCACATGAGGCTACCATGCAATCATTGCAGTTTAAACCGGTTTTCTTTTCCATTGTTTTTATATCACTGTTTCTGAGTTTCCTGCTCATCCTGACCCAGACACAGCATAGCTTCATTGTTTGGCTGTTCCGGGTGGGCACTGATCATCAGCTGGCAGGAGATCAGTGCATCCTGGTCCGGCTCCCGGGGCATTACAAGCATTTCTTAAAAGTAGAAAATAGTGACAAACTGCACAAGGGTGAGTGAAATATATCACACTTATTTATTTGGGTTCACTGTTTTGAATATGTAATTTTCAATAAGAAAACCGTTCATTGTTTTTCTTAACCTCTTTTAAGTGCCGCACGATAAAACATTCAGTTTTGAACGGGATTTTAGTGGTTTTTTCAAGTCATTTCAGCTTTTAGCAACGGCTGAAATGCAGTTTTAATTTCATGGTTTTCCGGGCAGGGTAAGCATTACAAATGTTCCTCTGCCCGGTTTGCTTTCTATAGAGAAGGCTCCCTTGTTCAGCTTAACCAGGTCTTTTACCACAAGCAGTCCGATTCCCGTTCCTCTTTCTCCGGCAGTTCCTCTTGTCGGACTGGCCATATCGGAAAGGATCTTCTCGACTTGTTCAGCATCCATCCCCACACCGGTATCAGTCACTTTTAGTACTACCTTTTCACGATCGGAAAAAGCATCAATGGTTATTCTTCCATTATCGGGTGTAAACTTTATGGCATTTGTCAGGAGGTTCCTGAGTGAGATATTTAGAACGGATTGATCGCAGTATACGGCGAGTTCATTTTCAATATTCACCTTCATGCTGATCTTTTTATCGCTGGCTGCTATTTCAGTCAGTTTCATTACCTCATGTACGACTGTGCTGACGGGCACCATATCGGGATTGTACTGAATGTGTTTATCCTGCTGCAGTCCCCACTGCAACATATTTTCAATCAGATCAATAGATGAGTAGGAGAGTTTTTGGAGTTCATGAACAATCTTTCTGTTTTCATCATTGGCCGACCTTTCCGCAATCAGGTCGGCGTATTGGGCAAGGGTGGCAACCGGACTTTTTAGGTCATGTGCAATGATGGAATAAATCCTGTTTTTAATGGAGAGGGTTTTTTCAAGCTCCTGGTTGGTTTGTGTCAGCTCGTTGGTCCGAATTTGGACAATGGATTCAAGGTTTTCATTGACATGTTGCAGTTCGTTATACATGTGTGTTTTTTCCCTATAGTTATTGATCCAGGTGGTGATCAGAAGAAGGACCTGCACGGCGATGAATAGTAGAAATGTATAGGAGACCAGGTACTCGAATTTAAACGGGCTCAACGATTGTGATACCAGTGTATCATTGATGGAGGCAAGTAAAACCAGGATGATGGAGATAAAAAGAACCCCATCGCGTATATTTCCATGTATCATTTTAAGAAAACTGCGGTACAGGAAGTAGGTAAGGAACAGTGGTCCGGCTATGAACACCACATAGATCGAGTATCCGAAAATATATGGTTTTGAAAAAAGCACAAAGAGTATAAGCAGCATAAAAATGGATGCATTAATATACGATGCTTTCCTCATTATGGATGAGGGGTAAAATTGGTCCAGGTACAATATGCCAAATGCAAGTCCGCAAAATGTTCCTGCATATTCCAGTCGTACGATCCAGAGCCAGGATGTTTCAAAAAGGTAGAACCCTGGAAACAGATCGGTATATAGAAGCCTTAATAAAAACCCTAATGCTGAAATAGAAAAGAATAAAAATGAAAGATTGCTGCGATCAAGGAGATAGAAGCTGAAAAACAGAAGGAATGCCCCAAAAAGTATGCCTGTTAGGGCGTAGGCAATAATCTTTCGCTTTTCGTTTTGTTTCAGAACTGTCTCTTTTTTGCCCAATTGCATATCCAGCCAGAATCCGCCTGCGCGGTGAAAGTAATTGGACACGTGGACTATAATTTCCAGGGTATCCTGTCCTGCGGGAAAGCTATGGATGTAAGGCAGGTATCCGGGTTCGGACAGCGTCTTTGACGAACCGACCTCTCCATTGGCGAAGATCAGACGGCCATCCAGATACAGCTCATAGGATGTGTCAAAAACGGGTATCTTCAGACTCAGTGAATCACCCGGTAAGGCTGGGAGCAGTACCCTGAGCCTGTAGCTTCCGTAGCCGAAACGTGAAACATTACTGATCGAATCTTTGTAACTGGTCCAGTACGATGGTACCCTGACAAATACCGGAGAAATTGTATCTTTTTTTTCCGGATCTGCCATCAACAAAACCTTCCAGTAGAACTCCCATTCACCGTTCAGGGATAGGGTCTGATTCAGTTCCTGCTCCTTTAGGTTTAAAATACCCCTCTCAGCCTGAGGTTGAGCCATACCCGATTGAACAAATACTTGAAATATGCTCAGAAAAAGGATCGTTATAACAGGTTTGTTCATCTTCGCCCGGTACATTTGAAATGTGGTGAAGTTAAAATAAATTCTTTTAAGAACCCCTTTTTCTTTTAAAGAGATATTGCAGTGGAAGGACCAACCGATATTATTCAACAGCGAATTTATTATTTGTTGAGGGTGAATTGAAAAGGATGTTTCACGCAGAATCGCTACAGTCGGATGGCTTACATCGTTCGGTTCCTCCTGAATTACATATTTATGTGATAAGCGGGGACGTATTGTCTCCATCCGATTAAAGAAAGATGTTGCTACTATTCTGCATGATTTTTGGTGGTAAATCGAACCTTTAAAATTGACATTCTCTTATCAAATCCTTACCTTGCAAATTGAGGTAACAGATTCTGTTATTTACGCCTTTTCTGACTAAAACCTTTTGCTATGAAAACTCCAGGAATACTATTCTTTACAATCTGTTTTATTTACCTGGTTTCATGTGACAGTTCTGTCAACCAGGAATCTGAAAAACAGGCTATTATTGATGTAATCAATGCAGAAACTGATGCTTACCTTGATTTCAATTTCGAAAAGGTGAAGAGTTTTTATGTCCAGGACAGTTTGAATTTCAGGCTTACCACCGGTGCTGATGATCATGTATTTTTGGAGGGTTGGGATGAAATCGAATCATTTTTCAGACAGGAATTGATCGAGGGAAATCCACATGTGCAGACCGATACACATATCAATGTAACCAAAGATGATTACAGGATCAGGATGTATGATGAATCTGCATATGTCTTATGTACAGAAAAATGGACCTATAACCTGCCAGACAGGGTGATAGAGATCAAAAGCAGGCAGGTAAGGTTTATGGAAAAGGTAGACGGTGAATGGAAAATTACTTTCCTGTCTTTTATAGGCACTTCCGGTTATGAGGAGGAGGAGGAGTTGGAGGAACTCGGGTTCGGTTATAACAGGGTATTACTGGTTCCTGCTATTTGATAGGGTTTCTCTAATTATAGGTTTTCTCTCATTTGATCTGCATATTGAGACTCCATGATTGAGGAATGCAATAAGGGCATTGTCAGAATAATAAAGGTATTTCTTTTTGTGAATTACTGTGAATGTTGTATTTTACGCCAGATTATTAACCTAATAAAACCTACTTATGAAAAACGTTAGTCAGATCGTCCTAGTAATCATTGCAGTTTTAACGCTGAATTCTTGTGGACCGAAGGAAGAAAGCCAACGGCCGAATATCTTGTTTATCATGTCGGACGACCATGCTTACCAGGCGATCAGTGCCTACAGCGATCATTTGATGCAGACGCCCAATATTGACAGAATCGCTAAGGAGGGGATACTGTTTAGCAATGCCTGTGTAACAAACTCGATCTGTGCACCTTCCAGGGCTGTGATCCTCACAGGAAAACACTGTCATCTCAACGGAAAGATCGACAATTACAAACCATTTGACACTACAAATGTAACTTTCCCGCAGATAATGCAACAACATGGGTACCAGACGGCAATCTTTGGCAAGTTGCATTTTGGGAACAACCCGAAAGGATTCGACCAGTTTAAAATTCTTCCCGGACAAGGATACTATTATAATCCCGATTTCATAACCAAGTACGAAGGGAAGATTCAACTGGAGGGGTATACCACCGATATTATTACTGATATGACAATTGATTGGTTTGAAAACGAGATGGTTGAGGGCAAACCTTTTCTGTTGATGTACCTGCACAAGGCGCCCCACAGGGAGTGGTTGCCGGCAGAACGTCATTATAAAGAGTATATCAAAAAAACCTTTCCTGAACCTCCAACGCTGTTCGATGATTACGAAGGCAGGGGGACCGCTGCAAAAGAGGCAGAAATGAATCTGCTTAAGCATATGAACTGGGCCGGGGATTCAAAGATCCCACCGAAAGTGATGGACGAACTGGGGATAGAAGAGACCTGGAATTGGGATAAGGCGGCATACAAAGGTAAAGTAGGTCGTCAGAACGACGAGCAACGTGCTGCCTGGGATGCGGCGTACGAACCAATGGTTGAGGAGTTCAGGAAGAATTATAAGAACATGACGCAGGAGGATTTGATGCGTTGGCGCTATCAGCGCTATATGCAGGATTACCTGGGATCTGTTGCTGCGGTTGACGAAGGTGTTGGCCGGGTTCTGGATTACCTGGAGGAGAAGGGGCTTGCAGATAATACGGTGGTGGTGTACACTTCCGACCAGGGATTTTACCTGGGTGAGCATGGCTGGTTCGACAAGCGGTTTATCTATGACGAGTCATTCAAAACTCCACTGCTGATCAAATGGCCGGGTGTGATTGAGCCAGGATCAGTATCTGATGAGATGGTTCAGAACCTCGATTTTGCACAGACCTTTCTTGATATTGCAGGAATTGAAGCGCCTGAAGATATGCAGGGAGAAAGCCTGATGCCCCTGTTGAAGGGAGATGTTTTGAAGTGGACCCGTGATGCCGTATATTATCATTACTATGAGTACCCCAGTGTTCATATGGTTAAGCGACATTATGGCATCGTTACCAGGGATTATAAGCTGGTTCACTTCTATTATGATGTGGATGAGTGGGAACTTTACGATCGTAAGAATGATCCACTGGAGCTGAAAAATGTGTATGATGATATGTCGTATGTCACAATAAGACGCGATTTGCATGCACAACTGGCCGAACTCAGAACGAAATATGGAGATTCCAAGGAATTGGACGAGAAGTTTCTGGAGGAATACCTGAAGAAGGAGAACTGATTCCCGGATTATCGGAATTTTTCATATGATAGAGGATTGGTCACTTAATGTATCACCTTTACCATAAAAAAGTCGTTAAAATTCAAACAGATGAGGTAATGCTATGAAAAAGAATTACCTTCGCAACATTATTTGGTCAAAGAATTTGTGCAATCATTAACTTATTTCCGTTGCGGTAATCAGTTCCACATTGCCATTTTTTTAATCCGATAAGACAGTTAAACAATAAACAGTATCAAAAATGGAAAATGGAAAATTAAAATGGTATGATGGAGTGAAAGGTTTTGGTTTCATCGAAACCCAGAGTGGCAAGGATATTTTTGTTCACAGGACAGGGCTTGCCGATTCCCGTGCAGATTTGCAACCCGATCAGGAGGTTGAATTTGAGGTAAAGGAGGGTGAAAAAGGAATGTTTGCCGTGAATGTCAGGGTAATCGACTAGCATTGCGTATAGTCGGGATAGGTGTAAACTAAGAAAAATAATTAATAGGTAATTAATGGGGAAATCATCAGAATCATTTAATAAAAAAGACGTTAGAAAGAAGAAAGAGAAGAAGCGTAAGGATAAAATGGCCAAAAAGCTGGCAAGGAAGGATACGGATTCTAAAAGTGGTCTGGACGATATGATCGCGTATGTAGATGAGTATGGTAACATAACATCAGAGCCCCAGGATCCGGCAGAAAAGGAGGAGATGAAGATCGAGGATATTGAGGTGAGTGTTCCGAAGAGTGAAGGTACAGCGCGTAACAAGGAAAAAACCGGAGTTGTTACCAATTTCAATGACTCAAAAGGGTTTGGGTTTATCAGGGATATAGACACGAAGGAGAGCATTTTTGTCCATATAAATAACACACTTGAGGATATTAAAGAGGGCGACCGTGTAAGTTTTGAGACTGAAAAGGGACAGAAGGGGCTGGCCGCGGTGAATGTAAAGTTGATTCGATAGATTTTTGATCCCTGCAGGAGCTGTATTATTTCATGCCGGGATGTCCAATTTTATCTCTGTACCGGTGTATTCCCGGGAAGGAATATTACTGGCAATGATTATTTCCAAACAGTAATTAAGAAATGCTGTCACACCGGGAGTTCCCCGGTGTACGGAAGCTTTATTTTTATTAACAGCCATTTTTTGTACCTTTGCAGCCCGGAATCTGATAAAGTTGGAGGGATTATGAAGGTATACAAAGCATATAACAGCAGAAATATTTGGAAAATACCACAGATTTCCAGTCTTAATGATGATCAGAAGAATGCTATAAAGGTGGTGTCACGTGTACTTCCTTTCAAAACAAGCAACTATGTTATTGATGAGTTGATTGACTGGAACCATTTCGAAACAGACCCGCTATTCATTCTCAATTTTCCGCAAAAAGAGATGCTTCCGGAGAAGGACTTTGCAACACTCTCGGAAATGATTTCCCGAAAAGCTTCTAGTCAGGAGACAGCTCTGTATGTCAATGATCTCCGGTTCAGGATGAATCCCCACCCAGCGGGTCAGCTTGAACACAATGTTCCCATTCTCGATGGAGAAAGATTGCTGGGCATCCAACATAAGTACAGGGAAACAATGTTGTTTTTTCCATCTCAGGGACAGACTTGTCATGCATATTGCACTTTTTGTTTCAGATGGCCCCAGTTTACGGGCATGGGCGATATTAGGTTTGGGATGAAGCAGACCGATCTGCTCATTGAGTACCTTCGCCAGAGTCCTGAAATCACCGATATACTCTTTACAGGCGGTGATCCAATGGTTATGAAGGCAGCCATTTTAAAGCGGTATATTGGTGCCATACTGAAGGCGGACCTTCCCCATATCAAAACGATACGTATAGGAACGAAGGCTCTCTCATTCTGGCCATACAGGTTTCTTACCGATACCGACTCAAATGAGATCTTAGATCTGTTTAAAAGTGTGTCTGATAAGGGAATTCACCTGGCACTGATGGCCCATATTAACCATTATAACGAGCTTAAAACAGATGCTGTTAGAGAAGCTGTTGATGTGATCCATCAATCCGGGGCACAGATCAGAACACAATCACCTTTGATCAAACACATCAATGACAAGCCGGAAATATGGGCTAAGATGTGGAGGAAGCAGGTTGAAATGGGTATGATTCCCTACTATATGTTTATGGCAAGAAATACAGGGGCGCAGGATTATTTCGGGGTAAATATGCAATCTGCCCATGATATTTTCACAAAAGCCTACCGGCAGGTATCCGGTATCTGCAGAACGGTACGGGGTCCTTCTATGTCGGCCGGTCCCGGAAAAGTTCACATCAACGGTACTGCAGAGATCAACGGTGAAAAAGTGTATGTCCTGAGTTTTATTCAGGGAAGGGTGCCTGAATGGGTCGGAAAACCCTTCTTTGCTGAATATAATCCGGATGCATTATGGCTTACTGATCTCCGTCCTGCATTTGGTAAAAAGGAGTTCTTTTATGAAAAAGAGTACAAGAAGCTGATGAGGGTTAACAGGCTGTCGGGACAATCTCTCTCCGGAAAAGATCTTCAGTCTGCCTGACAATCACCTGAGCGCTTGCTCTGTATCCGGATATCGATCCTGTACTTCTCTTCAATAAAATCGATGATCCCCGGGAAGAACTCCTGGAAATCGCGCTCAAACTCCCCGTACCTCTCACGCATCCTTTCGATGGCAAAAGCTGTATGATCGGGTAGACTTGTATTTGCCGACATGCGGTCAAGAACCAGTTCAATTCCATCAACAGTTTTGTAGGCCAACATCCAGTTGTTCTCAAGGAACGTAGGGAACCAAACCTTAATTCCCTGGGGAAGATTCTTATAATTGCGCTTTAACAGGTCATAGGTCCTGTCGACATATTCCTCCAAGGGAGTACCACAATAATATTCCCATTTGCTTGCAAGGAAATGATCGTAAAAAATGTCGACTATAACCCCGGCATACTTGTGATAGCGCTCTACCAAACGCAAGCGGCTCCTCCTCGTAATCGGATGTGCATCAGTGTAGGTGTCAATATCGCGGTGTATCATGATTCCCTTTCTCACCAATTCCGGTAAATGAACATAGTTTCTGCCTTTCACATAGTCGCCCATGAAATTACCCACGATAATCTCCTCCTTGCAACCTGACAGGTACGTATGCGCCAGAAAATTCATTAAACACTGCTCTTTAAAAGGGAGGACAGTTAATTCAAAGTGTCAATATTAATGCCATATTGCTACTGAATCTCCCAAAATATAAAAAAGTATTATTAAACATATTCACTCCTGAAATATAGCACTTTTAATATACTGATTTTTTGGTAATTATCAATAAACCTTTTATTCAGCATAAAATCAGGGGACAACCTGTCATTTCGCTAAATTTACCTCCATCAAAACACTCAAATTTATTAAATATGTCGAGAAAAAGAGTAATTATTATTGGTGCTGCCGGAAGGGATTTTCACAATTTCAATACCTGTTTCAGGGACAATGAAGAATGTAAAGTAGTTGCTTTTACTGCGGCTCAGATTCCTGATATCGACGGAAGAAAATATCCGGCAGAGCTTGCCGGTTCACTGTATCCGGAAGGAATTCCTATTTATCCCGAGGAAGAATTGTCGGAATTGATAAAGAAGTTGAGTGTCGATACATGTATATTTTCGTACAGCGATCTTCCCTATCAAAAAGTGATGAACATCAGTGCCGTGGTGAATGCTGCAGGTGCAAGTTTTGAACTCCTTGGCACAAAGAATACGATGATAAAGAGCGTCAGGCCGGTAATTGCTGTAGGTGCCGTCAGGACAGGGTGTGGTAAGAGCCAGACTTCCAGGCGAATTATAGAACTGTTAATGGACAGGGGACTGAAAGTTGTTGCAGTTCGCCACCCCATGCCTTATGGTGACCTCGTGGCACAAAAAGTACAGCGCTTTGCAACATTGAAGGACCTTTCAACTCACATGTGCACGATTGAAGAGATGGAGGAATATGAACCGCATGTAGTCAGGGGAAATGTGATATATGCTGGTGTTGATTACGAAGCAATACTCAGGGCCGCTGAAAATGACCCGGATGGATGTGATGTGATTCTCTGGGATGGCGGAAACAATGATTTTCCATTCTACCGGCCCGACCTTACAGTTACTGTTGCAGATCCTCACAGGCCAGGGCATGAACGCTCCTATTATCCTGGAGAAGTTACCCTGCGAATTGCCGATGTAGTGGTGATCAATAAAATGGATAGTGCATCTCCGGAAAGCATTCAGATCGTCAGGGAAAGTATAGAAGCAGTCAATCCAGGTGCTACCGTTATTGACGGGGCATCTCCCATCAAAGTCGATGATCCGGCTGTGATAAAGGGAAAGAAAGTGTTGGTGGTTGAAGACGGTCCTACCTTAACCCATGGAGAGATGAAAATCGGGGCAGGGAGTGTTGCTGCAAAAAAGTTTGGAGCGGCCGAACTTGTCGACCCCAGACCTTTCACCGTTGGAAAACTAACTGAAACTTTCAGGATCTATCCGGGGATTGGAACACTGCTTCCGGCAATGGGCTACGGGAAGCAACAATTGAAGGATTTGGAGGCAACCATTAATGCAACAGATTGCGATAGCGTTGTGATTGGAACACCGATCGATCTGAACAGAATCATAAACATCAGGAAACCCAATACCAGGGTGTATTATGAATTGCAGGAGATTGGTAAGCCCGACCTTACAGAAGTTATTGATAAGTTTATTGCAGCCTTAAAACTTTAAGAATCACCGGAACAGTTACAAAAAAAAACCTGCAGAGGGCCTGCAGGTTTTTTTTTTACTCTAACCGGGTCTAAAGGAATATTATTTCGAAGCGGGACATTCAATATCCTGCAGCATGGTATTCCAACAGTGCCAGTTCTCGTCACCAAAGTGATGCTGCGCCTTAACACGTCCCTTTTCAGTTGCGATATCCCATTCTATGTTTGTTGTGCTGTCACCTTGTGAAACGGTATAATGTGCATCAAACTCAAGGTCCGGGTCTATTCCATAATCAATATAGCCGTTATAGAGGTTGTTATCCGGATCAACCACAGTATAGGTGATATTTCTCTCACCTGTTTCAAAGTTCTTTTCATAGGCTATCTCCAGGTATTCGACCGGGTTCTCAGGACTATGACTGATGGTCCAGTTGGCTTCGGTATGATCGTACCTGATGATCCCTTCAAACCATTTGAAGTCATCAAAATTCCTGGCTTCTGAAAGCGTCATCTCCATTGAGAAAGTTTCATTGTCGATCCTGGCACCTGTAAGACGTGCGACTATCGTGCGCTGATTGATCGTAACACTATAGCTCCATTCCCATGTATTGTCACCCAGATACACCGGGGTATGATTTTCTAATGCTTCAAGATAAGCCAATGTAGGGATAGCAATATTTGCGGCAACAACTGTATTCCATATTACCACCGTTCCCCAGGAGAACAGAAAATTTCCATAGCCCAGATCATCAGCGGCCAGGCTTTTGGTAGAATTATCAGGAAACTGACTCCAATCAATAACAATGGATTCGGCGGGAGGCAGATCCATAGCCTCCGGATCCTTTTCACATGAAGTAACGGCAAAGAGAATGCCAATTGACAATAGCAGCAGACAGGCTGTTGGATTTAAAAATTTATTTTTCATAGCGTTTTTTTTTAAATTGTATATTCATACGTAATACCCGACCTTAGTGTTACAATAATTGTGCCTTTATGGGAAAAAAGACCACAATGTAAGATAAATTCAGAGGTAATGCGGGTTTCATCAGGGAGCAGTTGGTGGTAACAGTTACAATGGAAGTGATCCTTTACACTGAATCAATTTGAGATAAGGTAAGCGACCGGTCCCGGCAAGATGCACGGCTGGACCGTCCCAAAACATCAGTTAGTTTCCCCTACAGTCACATCTTCCACTTCATGGGGACGTTTCAGTTCATAAGATTTGTTTACGATGTAATCTGCCAGTGGCCGCAGCGATCTAACCGCCTTGTGTTCACAGTTCAGGATGTTCAGCCTGAAGTCTGTCAGTGCCTCTTTCATCCGTATGATCTGGTTGATCTTGGTCTCATGGTAGGTCAGGTCAATAAAGATCCGCATATCCACATCGGGCGCATTGATGGCATATAGCCCATCCATAATTAACAGGTCAATTTTCTCAAAATCAACGATCAGCTTATCAACCTGTTCCGGAATCAGGTCCACACACGGCATCATGCACTCCTGCTCCTCCTTGAAATCACGGATGGTTTTCCTGATCTTCACCCAGTCGTATTCTTCAAGACCGATCTTGTCAAAACCCTTGTTCCGTCTCCACTCTTCACGCAGCAGGGGCTGAATTTTGTAGTAATTGTCTGTGTGAACCACCTTCACCCGGATGTGATGTGCCTTCAGTGCCTTTCCAAGGGCGTGTGACAGTTCAGACTTTCCCGATCCGCTCTCCCCCGAAATACCAACAACGTACCTGTATCGCTCTTCATCTTTATTTTTAAGATCCGCAAGCACCTTATCGCAAATCTCTGCTGCAGCATCTTTATGCATATCATTGATCAACAGAACATCTCCTAACATAAACAGTTTTTTTTACCTGCAGTTTGTAACTGATACCTGACCTGGAACTAATTCCAGATCGTTGCCACAAATATGTAGTTTTATTTTGGTTTTTTCAGACTCAGTAACAATTATTTTACCATCAGAACCTGAAATAGTTACAAGACACCGGTCGCCCCGGAAACCAAATTGGAATTCCATGCTTTTCCATCCTGCAGGCAGCTTTGGATTGAGCACCGGCACCTCTCCCGAAAGATCCAGTCCGGCAAATGCCACCAGTGTATCATAAACCGTTCCGCCCATCACACCGCAATGAATCCCCTCACCTGTGGTACCCCCCTGGATATCATTCAGATCGCTTTCCAGCGACTCCATGTAGAGCTTCCATGCTGTATCGGTCTGCCCGGCCTTATAAGCCAGACGCGCATGCACCAGCCTGCTCAGGGTTGATCCGTGAGAGGTTCGCTGAATGTAGTAGTCGAAATTCTTTTTGATATAGTCATCCGGCACATCATAACCCATGTTTACAAGCATGCGGGTTACCTCTTCATTGCCCAGGTTATAAAAGGCCATCAGCAGGTCGGCCTGCTTTGAAAGTTTGTAGGCATCCGGTGATTTCCCCTCTGCCTTCAGGATTCTGTCGAGCCGGTGAATATCCCCGTACTTCTCCCTGTAGGCATCCCAGTCGAGTTCTTCGAGATCGAAGTACCCCCTGAAATGTTCAATGATTCCATCGCTGTTGATATGCAGTGTGAGTTTATGCTCCACATCCTTCCATTTTTCAAAATCATCTGCGGATATGTCAAGCATTTCAAATACTTTATCAATACCATTATCCTTGAAATTCTTTATCAGTTCCTCTGCCCTGCTCAGCATCCAGCTCACCATGATATTGGTATAGGCATTATCGGTAAGTCCACCTTCATCGCTTCCGGGCATCTTCTCATGAAACTCATCCGGTCCCATCACCTTATCAATATGGTACCTTCCATCTTTACCCTTCCTGGTTTTGCTGATCCAGAATTTGCAAATATCGAAGAACAGCTCATTCCCGAAGGCAATCATAAACTCCCGGTCGCCCGAGCAGTGGTAATAGTTCCATAAATTGTAAGCGATTGCCAGGGAGACGTGCCGTTGTAAAGAGCTGTAGTCATCGCCCCACTCTCCTGAAAGCGGGTTCAGGTGAACCACCTGAGTCTCCTCCCGACCATCGCTTCCGCTTTGCCATGGGAACATTGCTCCCTCGTATCCATGTTCCTTTGCATATTTCCTGGCTTCATCCAGCCTGTTGTAGCGGTATAAAAGTGTTGATTTAGTCACTTCCGGGTAATGAATATTGTACAATGGAAGTATATACAGCTCATCCCAGAAAATATGTCCGCGGTAAGCCTCACCGTGCAGTCCCCGTGGAGGAATTCCCGTATCGAGTTCCGCATGATGTGGTGAGGCGGTCACCATCAGATGGTACTGGTGAAGGTGCAGCAGCCGTTGCGCATTGCGATCCCCCGTTATTTTTATATCGATACGGTCCCAGATTGCTTTCCACGCTTCGGATGACTTTTTCAATTCATCGTAAAATCCTTCAACGTTGTTGATGGCCCGCACCGCATCGCGGATCGGCTCCTCCGAGTCGTTTTGTAAGGTGGTCCACAGAGTTACCATCTTTTCAAGGTTGATCTCTTCGCCCTCCCTGGCCTCCAGTTTAAAGAGTTCGGATATTTTTGCCCTGCCGGTCCTGATCTGACTGCCGATATGGATCCGGTTCACCCGGTGTTTGGCCGCCATGGCGATCCGGATGTCCGACTGATTTGTCTTAACCAGGAGTTGCAGGATGCCGTCCTTCGCATTTTCACTTACCGGTTCCAGGTGCTCCTGCTCCAGTTCGCTGTAGCGTTCCACGCCGGCGTTGATATGGTCGGCCGAGATCATTGACTGGATCTCAATTGGCTCGGAGTAGTTCAGGGGTGTTATGCTATAGCTGATTGCGGCCAGATGCGGATCGTGCATGCCGGCAAAGCGGGTGGACCTGATCAGTGTTCGCCTGTTCTCACGATCCGACACTTCCAGTTCCCTAGTCAATGTACCCTTCCGCATATCCAGGCGCCGGTGAATCCTTTCGATTCGGAAAGAAGGATCGGGTTTAAACTCAAACCAATCACCCCCATTGATGCGAAAACTCATGGGCAGCCAGTTGGTTATATTGACAAAATCCTCGTTCTCAATGTCCCTGTCGCCTACCCGTGATGTACGCCTGTTAAACAGTCCGGACATATATGTTCCCGGGTAATTTACCTCGTTGGCTTCACTCTCCTCCAGGGCACCGCGTGTTCCAAAATAGCCGTTCCCGACTGCCAGCAGGGCCTCTCTCGACCGTTCCTTTTCCTGGTCGTAATCGTAATAATTGAGATGGAAAGAATCTTCCTCAATGCCGGTTTTAAACCAGTTGTTCAAATCCTCCAGGGTAAGCTCACCCAGGTCCTCCACCACAATGTCGCCACCGTTCATCTGCAGCTCACGTATATTTTCCTCTCGGGCAACACCTATGGTTAAACCGAAGTTTCCTTTTCTTCCTGCCTGAACGCCCGATACTGCATCCTCTACCACGATGGCACGGTGGTACTCCACGCCCAGCCGGTCGCACGCCGTGGTAAAGATATCCGGTTCCGGTTTCCCCTGCAATCCGATCTCTGCGGAGACCACACCATCGATCCGTGTTTCAAAATAGTGGAGCAGGTTGGCCGTTTCCAACACCGGTTTACAGTTTTTGCTCGATGAAGCAACGCCGATTCGCACACCGGCAGCTTTGAGTTCCCTGATCAGGTCCACGGTTGATTCATACACCTCAACACCATCCTCCTCCAGCACAGAATTGAACAGCAGGTTTTTTCGGTTCCCAAGGGCACAGACAGTCTCTTTTTCCGAATCGTCGGACGGATCACCGAATGGGATATCGATGCCGCGTGACTTAAGGAACGAATCGACCCCCTTATAACGGGGTTTCCCATCGACAAAGGGGAGGTAATCGTCGGTATGTGTGAACTCCCTGAAGGGTTCACCAAACCGCTCCTCGCGTGACCTGAGGTATTCATCAAACATCTTTTTCCAGGCAGATCCGTGCACCAGGGCTGTTTTGGTGATCACTCCGTCGAGATCGAATACTACTGCATCAAATTCCGGCATATCAAATAATTTTCAAGGTTCATAGTTGAACATCCTGTCCTGAACAAATTTTAGCTGCACGACAGATTGTTTTATATTTTAGCCTTCAAGGTATCTATTTTTCCTGAGGCAGTCAAAACAATTTTCCTTTTCTGGCCGATAAAATATCTGTGAACTTCTTCTGTTTCCTGCAAAAAAGTTAGTATATTGAGATTCCTGTGCACCGGAAAACCGGATATGAACCAGTTTATTAATATGGTGTTAATAGAAGACAACAGTAATCCCATTTGGTTCTGTTCCTGCTGCACATAGAAGCATTATAATGGGAGTACAGTCCTGCCGGGCGGGATCCCGGTTGTCTGAATGAGTAGTGTAAATTATACGTGAAGCATTTAATTAAAGAATATAGATGAAAAAACTATTTCTTGCATCCAATCAATTACCCGTTAATATTACCAGGGCCGGCAATCATTTTGAAGTGGAACCATCTGATGAGCTTACGGTATCCGGACTGAAGGATTTTTATAAACGGTTTCAGACGAGATGGATTGGTCTTACGGGCCTTGAGGAGACGGATCCTGACAAGAAAGAGGCGCAGGAACTTGAAGGGAAGTTATTGGATTACCGGTGCATTCCCATATTCCCTGATTTGGACGATTATAAAGACTACCTGCATGGTTTTTCCAGGAACACTATCTGGCCTCTTTTCCACTACTTCATCCAATACACCGAGTACCAGGACCACCAGTGGAATGCCTATGTAAAGATCAATCAGCTCTACGCTGAGAAAATCCTGCAATTGGCTGATGAGGGTGACACGATCTGGATTCACGATTTTCACCTGATGTTGCTCCCGGACATGATTAAGGAACGTATGCCGAAACTGAATATCGGTATTTTTATTCACATTCCATTTCCTTCGTTCGAGATATTCCGGCTTCTCCCCTGGCGGGAAAAGATTCTCGAAGGTATGCTCGGCGCCGACCTGGTAGGTTTTCAAACGTATGATTATGTCAGGCACTTTTTAAGCTGTGTACGACGGCTTTTCGGTTACGAAACCGTTTTCAACCGTATCCGCATTGAGGAGAGAACCTTAAAAGTGGACGCATTCCCGAAGGGCATTAATGCTGAACGCTTTAAATTAAAGGCGGATGAATATGTCCGTGCAAAGGAACCTGCCGGTTCTGACGCCGGGAAATGGATGGAGCACCTCAGCAATAATGAGCGCAATGAAAAGATTATCCTTTCTATTGATAAGCTTAACTATACCAAAGGGATTCCGGCCAGGCTTCGTGCCTTTGAGCTGTTCCTTGAGGAGAATCCCCAGTACCTGGAAAAGGTGAGTTTTATCCTTTTGGCACTTATCTCGGGGGAAAAAAGTCCATACTATGAATCTCTGAAACGTGAAGTGGATGAGTTGGTCGGTCGGATCAATGGTAATTTCGGAACCATTAAATGGATGCCGGTAAGGTACCTCAACCGGGAATTCTGCATCGATGAGCTGATCGATATGTATACCATGGCTGATATCGCACTCATACTGCCCCTTCGCGATGGAATGAATATGGTGGCCAAGGAGTTTGTTGCTTCTCGTTTTGATGGGAACGGGGTACTTATACTCAGTGAGATGACCGGTGCATCGAAGGAGTTGCATGAAGCATTGATCGTCAATCCCAACAACCTGGGCGAAGTGGTGATTGCCATCAAGGAGGCCCTCCAGATGCCCCAGGAGGAGCAGTCGAGAAGAATGAAGGTGATGCAGAAAAGGCTGGAGCGCTATACCATAGAGCGTTGGGCCAATGAATTCATTAACAGCCTGGCGGGTGTTATAGAATCACAAAAGACATCGCTTACACGTAAGATCAGCTCCGGCCATGTAAAAAAAGTTGTTAAAGCCTACGATGATGCCAGTAACAGGATTCTTTTCCTTGATTATGACGGAACCCTGTCAGGATTTCAGAAGAATCCGGAAGATGCCAAACCCGACCTGGAGCTCTTCGGTATCCTGAAGAAGCTGACTGATGACCCAAAGAATACAGTTACAATTATAAGCGGAAGGGACAAAGAGACGCTTGGACGATGGTTCGACAATGGCTGGAACATTCATTTTATAGCCGAGCATGGTGTATGGATCAAGAATCCGGGGGGAGAGTGGCACATGCTTGAGCAAATAGACAACTACTGGAAAGAGTCGGTTCAACCCTTGCTGGAATACTATGTTGACCAGACACCGCGCTCCTTTATCGAGCATAAGAACTTTTCCCTGGTTTGGCATTACCGGAAGGCCGATCCGGACCTTGGGATCCAGCGGGCATGGGAGTTGAAGGAAGAATTGAGAACGCTCACATCCAACCTGAATCTGGAGATCATGGATGGTGACAAAGTGTTGGAGATAAAGTATTCAGGGATCAACAAGGGCAGGGCCGCGCTACAGAAGATCGGCAATACAGATTACGATTTTATCTTTGCTGTGGGTGACGACTGGACCGATGAATATACCTTCGAGGCGATGCCGGAGAAGGCTTATACGGTGAAGGTGGGTGCCAAAACTACCACTGCAAAGTATTATATTGAGGGTGTTCAGGAGGTTCGGGAACTGCTGCGCTGTTTTAGCCTGAAGGAATGTGAGTAGATGCAGCTGCAAAGACGTCTCTTTCAGCCGGATTAGTCTGAATCGTATGTTCTTTATCGGCAACCTGCACTGAACGTCTCTCCCCCTTTTCCTGACCGGACCCCGTTGTAACAATTGTTACCAAATGGTCCCGTCCGAATTGTACCTTTGTAGCATAAATGAAACCGGCTGTTGAAGGGGTTGTTGTCTAAGGATATATTCCGGAAGGTGACCCTGCGGCATGAAAAAACAGATATATGATGAAAACAGATTTCGATACAGCAAAAACGGCGGGTCTTGCAGGACTCATTGATTATTCAAATGAAGCGATCGTAAGTAAGACATTGATAAAAAAAGAGGCAGGTACTGTTACATTATTTGCCTTCGACCAGGGACAGGGACTTAGTGAGCATACTGCCCCGTTTAATGCGATGGTGCAGGTGGTAGATGGTGAAGCGGTGGTGGTTATAGACAGGAAGAGGTATCTTGTAGGTGCAGGTGAATTCATTATTATGCCGGCCGATGTGCCACATGCTCTGGACGCTGAAAAGAGGTTTAAAATGTTGCTTACTATGATAAAATCAAAATAGATGCATGAGGTCCGCAACCATAACCATCTCGAGAAGCATGAGGCCCCTTTTGACGCGTGGAAGCTCCACACCGGTGCCCATGTCGAGATCGTTAGGATCAGACTCGCTCCTGGCGAAATGATCGACCACCATGTGAATCACCTGACCGTAATTTTTTATGTTCTTGAAGGAGAGGGAGAATTAACTGTAGGTGAGAAGCAGCTGCAGTTGGCCAAAGATGACAGTGTTTTCGTTGACAAGGGACTGAACCGTAAATGGGAGAATACCGGAAATGACTCCCTGGAAGTATTGGTCATTAAGCAGTTGTAAACCTGATGGAAGATGAGAAGCAGAACAATCCTTGCTGGTTCGGTTTTCCTGGCCACAGCGTTGCTCTTGGCATTTGTGCAGGTGAAGTTGGAAAACCCTTTGCTGGTGTTGGAACGATTTGTTCCGGGGGGAGGGTGGATTGAGTTGTTCCTTGCTGCTGCATACGGGGGTATAGTGTCCTGGTTCATGTACGACCCGGCAAAGTCGGCCCGTTGGCGGCAGGTTACATGGCTCACCTTCTCGATCATTTTTTTCTCCCAACTGATCCTGGGCGTTACGGTTTCGGAGAAGTTTCTCATGACCGGTAAATTGCATCTTCCTATCCCGATGATGATCCTTGGCGGTCCTGTTTACAGGGCAGAGCTTTCGGTAATGACCATCCTTTTTCTCAGCACCGTGTTCCTTTCCGGACCGGCCTGGTGCAGTCACTTCTGCTATTTCGGGGCGATCGATGGATGGGCCGCCGGGAGGAAAAGGGTAAGACGGGGCACACTGGGTAAGGTCTGGAAACTGAAGATCCCCTTGCTGATGACCATCATCGGTGTAACCATTTTACTGCGTATATTCAGGGTTGAAATTATAACAGCTACCTTGGTGGCTATCGGGTTTGGAATAGCCGGACTGTTCATTATATTTTTCTATACCCGGAAAAAGGGGACGATGGTGCACTGTCTTACCTGGTGTCCGATCGGTTCTGTTGTGAGCGTTGCCAAACATATCAATCCGATGAGGCTCGTGATCAGCGACAGCTGTACGAATTGCATGCGTTGCACTTCACACTGTAAATACGACGCATTGAAAAAGGTGGATATTCTCAACCGGAAACCGGCTCTTACATGCACACTCTGCGGCGACTGTCTGACCTCGTGTCATGCCGGCTCAATCCGTTACAAACTCTTCTCCCTCAAACCCGCCATCTCTAGAAACATTTACCTGGGAATTACCATCACCCTTCACGCAATGACCATGGTAATGGCAAAGATTTAGCTGGGTCGGATGTTCTGCTTAAAGGTCTCTCTCGTGCTAGTTAATTCAAATATCTGCAGATATCTGAGATAATCGTTGTGCCATTTCGCTCATATCAAAACGAAATGATCGTGTAAAATTATTATATTTGACTTTTCTTATTCATCATTTCAGTACAAAATGCGATTGATACTATTGCTCTCATTTTTTTATAAGTCGGAATATAAGCACTTCCAACCAATAAACATTTTATTATCATGAAAACAGACAGAAGGAGATTTATCAGGAGAACAGGAACCGCTGCAGCTGGAATCGTTGCAGGTGGAATGAGTATTTCAGCTAAGAGTTATAAAAACATCCCGGGTGCAAACGACCGTATCCATGTTGCCATCATCGGGCTTGGACGCAGGCTGGGAGCCTTCCCGCAAGCTATTTCAAAAACAGACAACAACATTAAGCTCTCCTACCTCTGTGATGTTATGCCCTCCCAGTTGGAGAAAGCTGCAGCATTGTTTGAAGGCAAGATAGATTATAAACCTGAATTGGAGAAGGATTTGAGGAAGGTATTTGCCGACAGGAAGGTTGATGCAATATTCAATGCCACACCCGACCACTGGCACACCCCCGGTTCCATCATGGCTTTACAGGAGGGAAAACACGTCTATGTTGAAAAACCCGCCAGTCATAACATGCAGGAGGATGAGCTGCTGGTAGCGGCGCAAAAAAAATATAACAAGGTAGTTCAAATGGGTAATCAGCAGCGTACGTCGGTCCAGACGATAGAGGTGATGCAGGCGATTCATTCAGGTGAAATAGGCGTTCCGTATAAAGCCATTGCTTTCTATACCAATAAAAGAGGCCGTGTTCCGGTACAAAAACCGGCACCTGTCCCGGGCGGTCTCGACTGGGAACTGTTCCAGGGACCGGCACCCAGGAGAGGATATACGGAGGAGACATGGAATTATAACTGGCACTGGTATGGCTGGGATTACGGAACCGCGGAAGCCGGTAACAACGGCACGCACGAAATGGATATCGCTCGTTGGGCATTGCAGGTTGGCTACCCCAGCAGGGTTGATATTAATGCAACAAAAGGACAGTTTCCGGACGATGGGTGGGAAATGTACGACACGATGGATGCGGTCTATAAATTCGGCGAAAACAAGTCCATTAAATGGTCGGGCAACAGCAGGAATGGTTACGACATCTATAAAGGTGGAAGGGGAACGATCATTTACGGCAGTGAAGGCAGCGTTTTTGTGGACCGTGGGAGGCACATGATCTACGACCTGGGAGGCAATCTGGTTAAGGAAAGTACCTCTGCTTCCAATGAAGCAGGAACAGCGCTTGGCGGTGGAGGAGACACTACCACGCGGCATATTGAAAACTTTTTCGCTGCCATCAGGGGTAAGGAGAAACTAAATGCTCCAATATCCGATGCAGCAGTCAGCATGTCTATGGTGCATTACTGCAATGTGGCATACCGCATCAACAGCGGTTTTGACATTGATCCTTCTACAGGTAGAATGAAAAGTGAAGCAGCCATGAAGCTGTGGGGCAGAACCTATGAGCCCGGCTGGGAGCCTGTTATTTAGCAAAGTTCATTTGCTGAGTGACGGGTGGTTACGCCATCCAGATCCTGTCGATTTTGAGCCGGAAGGCTTCGTTCTTCCTGTTGGAGATAAGGAAGGAGCATTCCTGTAGCTGTTTGCCCGGATAATTGGGCATGTCCAGTCGCATACCCCGAAAAACGGGATACATCTTACTGAAGGGAATGCGGATCACCTGCCACTCACCACTGGTTTCAAATTCGTATATGTATGACTGGTAATCATTCGGGCGGGACCGAACCCTGAACTGGTAGTTCCTGGTGTCGCCTTTGACCCGGACCATAAAGGCAGCGTATCCTTCTGCAGAGATCTTTTCAGTGCGGTAGCGTACAGATGAAAAGCCGCCGTTGTTCTCCAGAGAAACCCGACCTTCAAAGATGGCATTTCCTTCATCCGATATGATCAGTGTACCCTCAGATCGTCCTCCCATCACCACGTCATCTACGATATACCAGTTATTTATGCCGCTAATGGTGGAGAAAACATATATATCCTGGGAACTTGCCCTACCTGCGTTTATTATAGGAGACACTTTTCTACCTGTTTTCATCCTGGAGCATGCCGTAGTTTTAGACAGGTCCAGGCCCGGTACGTTTTAAGTGCTCTATTGTGTGTACTGAAAAATCTGTGGCAAACTATCCTGGGTAAATATTTCTGGTTCATAACAAAGTTCTTCAATAGCCCAAAGTCTTCGATGATCAACACGTGTAGTTGGTATTATTATTCCGGCTTTTTCGAATTTATTCTGTAGTTCTATCATAGAAGTAAATTGTGCTGCCAGATACATGTTCTGCATAACTTTCCAATGCTCATTTAATGTAGAAACTGCATCTTCCCATTTCTCTTTATCAGCATTTTTAAGTTCATCAACCATCTCCAGGCAAACAGCCATGTATGCTGCTTTTGCCTTATTCTGTTTATCATCGGCGTTTAGGATATTTTCTTTTATTTCCTGTCCATATTCCATTCTGAGTTTTTCCTTCTTATCCTCGTCAGTTTTTAAAGCATATACTGTAGCAGGGCTTTCCTGTGGGATTCTATAATATGACTGTCCTTCGACCACTATTTTTTCTCCACCATTATCTACAATTACTTTTTCTGACAACTGAATGAGCCTGTCGGCAAAACTGGTAATGGTTTCATCCATTGGCATGCCATCACGAGTGGTGTTTTTATAACGATCAACAATTTGCCAACCCTGGGACATAATCCATTTATAGCCTTTCATAGTCCCTAAAATAGTACAAGCTGTAGCAGCATTATTGTCACAATCCCAACCAAAACTGAAAGCAATCTCAGCGGTTTTAATAAAATCTCCCTGTCCGTAAAGCAGTGCAGCAATGACTCCGGCTCCATTGAGTTCATATCCGTTTATATCGCGCACACTTCCATTATCCTGCGTGTACTTTTCTTGTACCAGCTTCCTGGTTATTCACCAGTCATTAGGGTATTGCCGGTGCCATTTTTCTAAATCATTCATTACCTCAACCATGTCACTTTTTTCATCCAAAGCTGTTTTACCTGCAGCAAGTATCTTATTGATATCATTTTCTATAAAAGCACTGGCTATCATTGTGCAAAAAAGTTGAGTGGTTTGAGCCGGTTCACCATCAATTGCAATCCGTGTGTAGTTTAACCCTATTTTGCTTGCAGTTTGTGGCATTGCAGAACCTAATAATCCAAAGGTTTCGCATAAAAACTGACCAGAAATATTAAAAGTGGCCCATGGATTCAGGATATTATTCCCGGTAAGGGGAGGGGTAAATCCCAGGTCCATTAAGTACCGGGCATATTTGTTTGAACACCATATTTTTTTATTGATACTATTTTTCCATAAGTCTGCAATCTCCTCAGCTGACAGGTATAGTTCATTTTTCTGTTGCATATGGTAGATATACCCCCATTCGAAATCTGTGTCATCATCAGTAAAAGCTCCATGGGGAAGTGACGGAACATAATCTGTAACATTGCCTGGTTCGTCATTGTATTTAAATTCATGCTTCAATCCATTTAAATTTCCAATTAACTGACCCAATAAACCACCTCTTATTTTATCTTTAAGAGTTTCTGCCGGATAATCTAAATAAGTATTGTTCTCTGCATTTTCATTTTGGCATGCAACTAAAAGTACTAAAACAGCGATTGTTTGAAATACTACTTTTTTCATAATTTTTTTATGTATTAGAAATCCCTTTATTTTCATTTTTATCCTTTAAGCATTGACGTACATCACCTGTTAATGCAGGCTATTAGGCTCAATGCCCTGTTATCGGCTTTTTATTCTACTTCATACCGATTTATATATTTTTTGGTATGTACCACACATTTCTTTTTAAATCAACACCACCCTTCATTTCTTCCTGCACTACCCTGTCAATTATCCAGATACCTTTTAAAGCCATATTCTGAAAGTTATCAATTCCATCATTTTCAAATCCGACTCTTGTTCTGTGGATATGATAACGGTTTGAGAATTCTTTGTTAAAAGCCTCTTCAACACCTTTCTTACCGATCATAAAACCAAGCAAACCACCCCATGTAGCAGTTGGGTTATCTGAATCCCATCCAGCCAATGTTCCAATTTTAATTGTTTCAATTATATCTCCTTCACCATAAAAAAGACTAACCAGGCTTGCTGCGAAGTTGATCCCTGCAGCAGTACAGCCATTACATGGCAGGTCCCGGGTTTGGAAAGTCAGATCGTAACCATCCATGGAATTAACCTGATATCTGTAATAAACTGAATCCCTTGCCTGTTCCCAAGGTATGCCTTCATCATATTTAGATTTCACGTAATTATACATTTTATAAGAATAAGAGGATTGAGGCAGGCGGCTTTTTGCTTGCTCAGCCATCCAGAATATTCTTTCTTTAATGGGTAAGTTTTCATCAACTGCTGATGCCAATGAAAACACAGCTACATAAAACTCTGAAATCCATTGACTATTCTCCCTTGCGGTAGTCTGGATAGGTAACAGAGCAATATTCAAGGCAATATCCGGGCGGGTAGGTGAATACAGTCCAAATATTTCTGTTGTTAACTGAGCATCAATTCTATTGTATAGAGGATTATTTTTTGGGTCTCCCGTCTCAGGTGGAACCAAACCTTTTTTCATTAAATTGAAGGCCTGCTTATTTGAAACCCACAAATAGATATTTCCTTCATGTTTAATGTGTCGCAACCATCCATCCCTGATTTGTTCACCCGTAAGCTTGGATGTTTGATTTCTTAATAAAAGTTCCTGGTACATGTACTCTATATCTGTATCGTCATCTGCACCCCAAATGCTGTCAGTATCAGCATATACGAAATCAATTGTTTCGGAGAGTGTGCTGGGTTCGTCACTAAAAGCGGTTGGCAGGTCAGGTTTGCCCCAATCCTAACGTGTATAAAAATCACCTGTTTTTAAAATACCAGTATTCCCGACTTTATCATTTTCGGTAACTATACCTGTCCAATTTGCGATGCAGGTTCCCAGCCAAAAACCCTGAAGTTTTTCATAATAGGTTTCTCTGCTCAGAACAATGTCGGAATTGTTCGGCT
Source organism: uncultured Bacteroidaceae bacterium (assembly GCA_964539395.1). Taxonomy (GTDB): domain Bacteria; phylum Bacteroidota; class Bacteroidia; order Bacteroidales; genus M55B112. The sequence continues at coordinate 21,254 of CAZIIU010000001.1, read as the reverse complement.
TGTACTCATTATACGTTAAGTTTGGGTTTTCAGGGGTTTTTGTTTCTGTTGAACAACTTACAAAGGATGCAAGAATACATACAACTATAAACTGCATTGGAAAAAGGTCTTTTTTCATCTCCTGATTGTTTTGTGATTATACTAATTGTTGTTATCAAGGGCAACTTAATAAACTACTTTTTTTGAAGCCACCATTCAATCCAAATATATATTAAAGTTTTCGAAAAACCCATTATACCACCCTTGTTTTTTAATTGGATTTCAAACACATACAAAAGCACATCTTTCACACCGGGCCATACCTGTCCAATGAAAACTGCAATTTATAACCCGATGAATGCTTTAATGAATTCAAATGTTGCCTTAATGGACCCGATGAATGCCTTAATGAATTCAAAAGAAGCCTTAATGGACCCGATTAATGACTTAGTGAATTCAAAAGAAGCCTTAATGGACCTGATGAATGACTTAATGAATTCAAATGATGCCTTAATGGACCCGATGAATGACTTAGTGATCCTAATTATACAATTCTTAACGAATAATTGAGTTTTACATTCTCTCTATAATTTCTTCTTTCAGCCACGCATAAGCTGCGTTTTGATTGTATTCGATACCTGGTCTTAAAATGGCTTCTAAATCTCCAGCAAAATCCGGATCATTTACTTTCGCCGAAATGTTTTCTAAAAACTCCCTTTTACTCGGTGCTTTCTTTAGGGTTGCGAATTCAGCATATTTTCTAAAGAAGATGATAATCTCGTCAATATTGATATCCATATTTCTTCTGGCATAATCCAGATCAAATAAATCACGACCTTTGCTTCTTTGGTACAATGCCCGAAGTTTAGTCCCAAGTAACTCATTAATACTGTAAGTCCGGATTTCACATTTTCCGTCAAACCATCCGCTCCGTAACTCAAAAGGAAAATTAACCCACCCAATTACATTGAAGTGTTCCTGACAGTTGATTTCAAGTTTTAATCGCATCCGTATTTCTTCGTACTCTGAACTGTATCGATATAAGGCTTTAATTCCGTGACCCCTGTTATCCGTTCTTCTTTCTTCTTCGAAAAAGTTAATGACTTCATTTATACGCTCCATGATTGGCTTGATAGGTCCTGACTTGATTTGGACCAGATCAATATCTTCAGAGTATCGTGGAGCAGGATTTAAGTAAAGTTTATGAATTGCTGTTCCTCCTCGAAATGCCAGATGTTCTTTTAAATAATCATCGGAAAAAATTTCAACCAGGACTCTGCTAATAATCAGGTCTTGTTCTACCTGGGCAAACTCTCTCCATGGTGCATGCTCTTTCCATCTTGCTATGAATGGATTTTCAATCATAGGTCGCTCTCGAGCTTCTTGTTAACTACAATTTTCCATCTGTTATTTGGACGTCCTGGCTTCTGATCTTTCATTGGGCTTAGCAATACCGGATAATATGCTTGTTGTGCAAGTTTGTCATATAGAATGTCTGATAAAGTCCTTTCAACTGATAACTTTTCCATTAAAAACCCTGCTCTTTGCAAAGTACTTCTGTTATTGTACCAGGAAGTTAGCTCGAGTAACTCTTCTTCATGTATTTCTTCAGACAGTTCTTCCAATGAAGCCAAAATTCGATTCAGCCCGCCAATTTTTCTATGGTGATGGATCAAGTCAACAAAAGTGAGTGCAGGTGAAGAAACCTTATACATTCCGGCATCTGATTTTTTTTTCAAGATGTTATTAGAAGGCCAGTCTTTTGTAGTGAAGAACTTAATATCATAACTCTTTTTCTTAATCGTATTTAGTTTGGGAGCTTCAGTGATGAAATAATCCTTCTGTGATTGTTGATGACTTGCACCATAATGCTTCGCGGCTGTATGCAAACCTATGTAATACTTTCGATTGAGGTATTTGAAGAGCTTTTCGGCATATAGCTGCACGGGCAATTTCTCAACAGATGAGTATCTGGGAGGAATGATCAAATAGAATCCCTTTCTCAGATTGAATATCTGTCCTTTCTCAACTAATCTGCGTAATTCAAATTTCAGAGAGGTCCCGACCCCTGAAGTATTTTGGGCAATTTCTTCAAGTGAAAAGGAGTATTCTTCCACTGAGGAAAGGTAATGTATATATTCCTTCGCATTCATTGTTAGAAATATTTCGAGAAAGGTAGTGAAAAATGCTACTAATATCGAATTATTTCTATGCATTTTTGCAATTTTAATTGTTATAATCCCAACTGTTATATGAAACTTTCTGGCAAAAAGAATATGGTTACATGTTTCAACTAGTTGTGCAACTCATTTTATGATCAAAAAAAGGGATTGAATACCTTTTAATAGGTCAAAATAACCGCACAATAACTAATCCTTGCCTCAATTCAGTATTGTTCGAATATTTGTGTCTATATTTAAATTACTACCCCAATGATGAAAACAGCGAAAATAACATTAGCGATCCTTTTTCTGTATTGCGGAACTATCAGTTCATATTCGCAGGAAAAAAGCACCTCCACTCATCAGGTAAATCTCAAGCCTGGTGATGAATTTGTCTATGTCAAAAAAGAAAAACTAAAATACATTACCCGTTTTCCAAAAGGGTCGATCATTTCTAACTCACCCAAAATCGAAGATTCCAAATCTCATACCGAAGTAAACTCAGTTTTAAAATTATATTTCAAAGTGATTGAGGTTGGGAATGATAATTGTTATCGTGTAAATTTCCGGGTAGTTTATAGTGACACAAAGACGGATGCAGATCATTACTATTCTAATTATGACCCTCGTTATCCATCATATGGAACACATTACCGGGATGTGATAAATTGCTTTCTGAATGATGTTAACTATCAAATAGACTATTACCCTTCATCCGGTAAGATAAGGGTATTAAATTTGAAACAGATAAAGAATGAACTTATCAATTATTTGGCGCTTAGAAAAATCTCAGTTGACGAAAGAATAGAAGATCATATTGTTCAAATTCTGAATGAAGAACGATTACTCCGGAGCTTAACTTTTTTAAGTGAGATGAACACAATCGTTGGCACAAAAAAGACTTCCACTAAACGGAATAATGGCGAAGTCCTAAAAACTAAACAGATTGAAAAGAACAATGAATCAACTACATATGAATATATTGTAGATAATCACATCAGAAGACCCGACAATTCATTCCCAAAAAAATATTATATCCTGATTGGGCGTTACACCATTGACAACAGTTCTGGCTTACTCAGAAACCTCCATTATACATCTTACATTGGAGATCAGGATAAAATTCAAACCGGGAAGCTCTATCAAAGCAGGTCAGATATTGTGGATATTTCAGGAAGCATTGAATTAAAATACTATACAGGTTCTACTATGCCGACCTGGGTTTGTGGTAAATATATCGGGGGAAGTAGTAAAGTCATGCTGACAACCCAACAAAGTATACTTAATGGAGATGTTAAATACATTGAAGCGAACAGGGACTCAACCGGCCGGTTTTCAATCGAACTTGACATTATAGACAATAGGCTATATAATGTCTTTTTCTTCACATCACGTCCTGCGATTACACCAGATCTTCAGATCTATGTAAAACCAGGCGATAGCATATATATCTGCAGAGATAGTAATCTCAACGAATTTGCTTTTTCAGGAAGAGGATTTGAGGATAGTGAATTATTCCATAAGCTGAGACTATTGCCCGGAATGGATATCAGTTTTCATATTTATCATCCTAATCAGAAGATACCCAATGGCATGATTCGCAACAACTTTTCGCTGAAAAATTCAATCGAGAGAAGGTATGCAATGCTCAAACAAGAAAAGGATAATATTTCGAAGGATTTCTACACGTTTCTGGATTCAGAATATAATAGTGCTTTAGGTATTGTGAAATATTATGAGTTTTGGAATGGTTTTGCTGACCAATACCGCGAAAATCGAAAACCCACACTTGACGAAGAAGTTCTTCTTTTGCCGGAAATGCCGCGTTATCCTGATCACAAGTTCCTACAGTTTTATGATCCTCTTGTAACTACCTATATAAATTTGAGATTCAATATTTTCAAATATCAAAGTACAGGGGGATTCCCGCTCTATCCTCCCGGACGATTTCCTGACACCGAATTTGTAAAGCTTCTTTTAGAAGGCTATCCTTTCTATTTAACTTATGGAAACATGATTGCCGAGCAAATTCCAGGAAGAATCTTCTATACCGAAAATATCACAGATGATTATATTGTTAATGACTACCTCCAAAATTGCAATCACCAGGATTCCCGTGATTACATAAATGAGTTACTGAGAAGAAGAGAGAAGATCATTCCTGGTAGTATAGGTCCAACAATGAACCTGATCGGCATGAATGGGAAACCATATGACTGGAATAAGACAAAAGGCAAAGTGTTAGTCCTCATGTTGTATAGTAACTATAGTCGTGAACCATATTTTGCCGAAGAATTATACAAGAAATATGGAGAAAACCACAAGGATATCGTTATACTCAGAATAAGTCCCGGAACCAGTTTTGATAAATGGAAAGCAGATAATTCAAGATATTCCGCTCTGGGTCATCAGATGTATTATGCAGACGGTCAGTTTAGGTTCAATGAACAATTCTTGTTAGATGGGATGCGACAATCGTCCAGGTACCTGGTAATTGACAAACAGGGCAAAATATTCAGGTCAATAGGAACGGCCCAGCAAATAAAGGGAGCCATCAATGCTGCGCTCAAACAAGCTCCCCCTCCGAAAACACCCTTTCTTGAGACAAGAACAGGTCAAATACTGCCAGGAGTTCTCATTGGCTTCGTAATCACATTTATCTTATACAGAATAATAATCTTTAGAAGAATAAAAAAGAAAGAATTGCTTCACCGGCTAACCAGCCTTGAACACAAAGCCATCAAAGCACAACTCAATCCGCATTTTCTTTTTAATTGCCTCAACTCCATTCAAAACCTAATCGAAACAAATAAGCAGAAAGAGGCCAACGAATACCTGCTCCTATTTGCAAAAATAATTAGAAGAATTCTGCAGTTCTCCGAGAGGGAGGAAATATCCGTTCAAGAAGAACTTGAAACCCTGGAAATATATACAGACCTTGAAAAAATGCGTTTTCATTTCAATGCAATTGTCGTTATTGATCCGGCTATTGATCAATACAACACAATGATTCCTCCCCTGCTGCTTCAGCCTGTAGTCGAAAATGCAATCATTCATGGACTGCACCCCAAAGTAGGTGAAAAAACACTTCGCATAGAAGTTCAGTCCCGCCAACCTTCGATCCTGTTCAGGATTTCCGACAATGGAGTAGGCAGGGGATTGCAGAAAAATGAGATAACTGATAAAGACAAAAGGGGACTCGATATCGTTAAATCCAGAATTGATATCATGAATAAACATGACTTAAACGGTTACTCAATCAATATAATCGATGAAGTGAATAAAGAGGGAAAGCCTGAAGGAACCACCGTTGAAATCCTTGTACCTGATGAAAAGTAAATGATGACTACAACAAATATAAGCGCACTAATCGTTGATGATGAATTGTCTGCACGGGAGAACCTTTCCGGTATCCTCAGAAAACATTGCACGAATATTGAACTGGTAGGAGAAGCCTCTGACATCAACGAAGCTTTACAACTCATTGAAAAACACAATCCTGAATTATTACTCCTCGATATTAAATTATCAGACTCAACCAGTTTTGAACTACTTGAAAGACTGGATCGCAAGAATTTCGGCGTAATTTTCATCACAGCGTATGATTCATATGCAATAAAAGCCATCAAGCTTTCTGCGGTCGACTATTTATTAAAACCTATTGATTACCGGGAACTCAAAAAGGCTGTTTCACAATACACAAACCGCTCTAAGATTGAGCGGAAAGTTCTACAGTTGGAAATTCTCATCGAAAATCTCTCCAATGACAGGGCTTTTCAAAGATTGGGAATAAACCTCGATGGGAAAACAGAAATTGTCGTGATAAATACGATTGTCAGGCTGCAAGCCGAAAGCAATTATACCCGACTTTACTTTAAAAACCACGAATCAATCCTGGTATCAAAAACACTTGTAGAATTCGAGGATCTCTTGAATGACCTGGGCTTTCTTCGTGTGCACAAAACCCATATGGTCAACACAGCTTATGTCAAATCTATCCGAAAAAAATCTGACTGGTCTATTGTTCTTTCAGAAAACGTAACCATCCCCGTTTCAAGGCGTCGTAGGAAAATGGTAACTGAGGCATTCACACAGCGAAGTGGACCGCGTCCACCGTAGCTCTAATAAAATAATGTCCGAAGAAGTCAACTATTTAAAATGAAGAAGCCCTCCTTCGCCAAGGCTACGGAGGGCGGAGGTGGAGCATACCGGAGTCGAACCGGTGACCTCTTGACTGCCAGTGAAAATACAAGATTTTCCACCTGACTCCATTATACTCTATTACACTACATTATGAAAATAATGTACAGTTGTTTTTCCTATATACTACACATGTTTTCCGTTTGGCTGGCAAAAAAGCTGGCAAATTTTGAAGAAAATAGAAATGTCATTTTAAATGATAGCTCTATATTAGAATGTTCCATTCTTCCCGCAAATGGAACATCATGGCAGAAGTAAAAAGGTAAATGGAAAAAGTGGGGGCTTCAATCATTGGATTGGGGCTTTTTTGTCCCTTGTCCTTTTTAGAAATTTACTCCGATTCCAAGCTTCGCATAAATTGTTTCAGGACTGAAATAAGAATAGTCAACAGTTCCCCAACCAATTTCTTTTTCTATGATTGGAAGCCCTAATCCAGTCATTACGGATATGAATTTATAAGTGAAGGTTGGACCTGTCTCAATACCATATGGAAAATAAGTGTAGGCATAACCATGAGCCTTTGGTAATAATCCTATCCCAAAATAGATACCATTATATTCCTTTAAGTGTCCAATGACCCCTGCAGTAAGAAATGATAATTCTTTGTAATAAATGCTATATCCGCCAGAAACATATCCGCACCATTTTCCGCCTACTGCGAGTTCTATTCCGATGCTCCCGTTTGGCTCCTCTATTAAATTAAAATACGTCATAAATAAAACATGGTAGTTAATATTTCTTTGTGATTCATTTTTGTTAATTAAGTTCGAACCTTCCTGGGAAAACAAAGGAACTACCAATACAAGTGCAAGAAAAATAATGATTATTTTTTTCATGATGTTGAGATTAAAAGTTGATTCCTAGTCCAAGTTTGGCATAAAATATGTCTCCAACAGAAATTTCAAAACCATACGTTTTTATTTCTAAAAAACTACTTCCTAAACCCGCCATGAGAGATAGAAATCTAATATTAACTATCGCACCTGTTTCTAATCCAAAATTACTACATCTACAGTTACCATACTGTGTAAGTCTATTTGTCCAACCTGTTATGCCCCCTCCAGCGTAAATATTCACATTTGGAAATACTCTCGCTAAAGCACCTACTGTCAAAAAATTAAAAGCCTCATCACTGATACTATATCCACCACTCACGTATCCTCCCCATTTCTTACCAGCTGCTAATGTTAACCCAAGAGGGGTAATTAAATTTCTATTGGTTGTTAGAGTTGCTGAATACAAAATATGAAATTTAATGTTTCTATCTTCGTTCAGATTTTCAGTAGTCTCTGTTTTATAGTTATTAAGATTCGTTTCTAAGGGCTGCCGAATTACTATATCCTGCCCGTTGATATAACAAAACACAAATAACAAAAAAAGTGTTGATGCAATCCGTTTCATGATTATGAGGGTTTGATTATATGCAAGTTACGACAATCAAAACCACAAAGTCAAACGGTATCGTCTCAAAATCAGACGCTATAGTCCCAAATCATGGTATTATACCCTTCTCCGCCGAATATGAATGACGATGGGTTTGGTGGTATCGAACACCTTTCTTTTGATTCAAATTCTGGTGAGTGGGAAGAAAATTGCTGGCAAAAAACTGGCAAAAAAGAAAGGGTTCCAGAAGTTGTATCTCTGAAACCCTTGTAAACATTGGTGGAGCATATCGGAGTCGAACCGATGACCTCTTGACTGCCAGTCAAGCACTCTAGCCAACTGAGCTAATGCCCCAGTAAAAAACAAAAAAGCTGTTTCTTATGAACCAACGGCCAGAAACGACCACAAAATTATTACTTTTTTATTGTAAAATGCCTCACTGTCAAATTTTTTATGGAATTTTCTCTAGTCTTGCATCATTTTTGTAGCAGTTAATAATAATGACACCCTGGGTTCTGTTGTTACTGAAATGGCCTGATTATAATGAGATTTTTTTGGATTGAATGGCAGGCATTTGAATTTCAATCAAAATAATGTTAATTTTAACGGCGCAAAAACACAATCACATGGAACTAAAGAAATCAAAAAAGGCGGACCTGGAAAATAAAAAGAGTATTTATATTCAGGTAGGACTTGTAGTTTCACTTTCAATCATCCTGATAGGATTTGAATGGACCACAAAACCGAAGACGGATGATGATACTGAAATGGTGCGACAGATTGAATTTGAAGATGAGATGATCGCCACCAGGAGGGAACCCCCAAAGGAGCAACCCAAGCCGGAAACACCAAAAGTTGCGGAGGTGCTTGATATTGTTGAAGATGATGTTGAGATCGACGACTTTAACTTTGACATGGAAGTAGATGAGGATACGGAATATGATTTTACAATGCTGGATGATGATGAGGAGCAAATAGATGAGGAGGAGATTTTCTATATTGTAGAGGACATGCCCACGTTTAACGGGGGTGAACCGGCCGTCGAGTTTAGAAATTACATTGCCTCCAATCTAAAATATCCTGAAATTGCAGCTGAAAACGGTATCAGCGGAAGAGTAATCGTTTCGTTCGCTGTAAATGCCCAGGGCAAGGTTGTCGACGCTGTTATTTTAAGAGGTGTCGATCCCGCGCTCGACAGGGAGGCTATCAGAGTTGTGATGTCATCACCTCCCTGGACTCCAGGAAGGCAAAGAGGAAAAGCTGTTAAGGTACAGTTCACTTTCCCGATCAATTTTGTGCTTCAGTAAAGATAATCAGTAAGATTAGTATAGCAATTGGACCTTCATATGAGGGTCCTTTTTGCATAGATAAAGGGGTGATTATCTGCCTTTGCAAATTAGGAGCGGCAGGTTTTCTGCCTCGGATTTGAGGTTGTTTATAACCTCTGCATGATGTAAAAGATTATTTCATAAATTAGCTTCGGACTAAAACCTTAACCTATGAAAAGAATTATACCCCTATTTCTGTCTGCCATTCTGCTATCTTCCTGTGCTTCCACGACAAAGAACCTGCAGCGTGGTAATTATGACAAAGTGATTCATAAAACCACAAAAAGACTGATCCGTAAACCTAATTCAAAGGATGCAGAGGCAATGGACAGGGCTTATAAGCTGGCCAACGAGAGGGATCTTGAAAGGGTTGCTTTCCTTGAGAAAGAGAACAATCCACGGTATTTTGATGAACTCTTCGCCCGGTATGCAAGTCTGAAGGAGCGCCAGAGCAAGGTACGCACAGTTACCCCGCTAACCGTAGATGGTAAAACCTATAATTACGAGAATGTGGACTATGATGCGAAGATCATTGCATCAAAAAGTAAAGCGGCAGAAGAGTTCTATAGTACCGGTAAAAGACTCATGACCAACGCGCTTTCAAAACTTGATTTTAGGGAGGCCTACAATCAATTGGTCAGGGCCAATGAATATGGGGGGCATAACTTCCCGGATATTGATCTATTGATCCACGATGCAAGGATGAATGGTATCAGCCGGGTAATAGTTGTTCCGGAGAACAGGGATCCGAACATCGGTATTCCCCAGATTGACCTGGAGCACCTTATTGCATTCGATACAAGAACCCTCGAGGGGAATCAGTGGATCGAGTATCATTTTAAACATGTCGACCGGAATATTCAATACGATTATGAGATGTTTGTGCGAGTGCTTTCAATAAATGTGTCTGACAATATTGAAAAGGAGTCGAAACAGGATTATAAGCGAAAAAGTACGAAGGAGTTTGATTATGCACTGGACAATGCCGGTAACGTGATGAAGGATACCGCCGGCAATGATATCAAGATATATAAGGATGTTATGGCCACCCTGGTGAAGAAAGAGAAATTAAAGAGTTGTGAAATTAGGGGAGAGGTTGAGATCATCTCCATCGCCGGTGAACCCCGGGGATCCCTTGCTAAAGTTCCTTTTACCTCCGGTAGCAGGTTTGAGAATGTTTCATACGATCTGATAGGCAACCCGGAAGCCGTTGAGGCGGGTACAAGAGACCTCCTTAAAAATGAATCCCTGCCATTCCCGTCTGAAACAGAACTTGTAAAACAGAGTGTGGAGAATGCCAGACCAGTAGTACAGAATATTGTTCTGGACATCGGCAGGCGGTACGTTATTTAAAAAGCTGTACCACCTGTAAAAAGTGGCACCAGTAGGTTAGTGACAAGCAAGCAGTGGGAGTAAGTATTGAATGGGAGATTATTGGGACCATAGACCGCAACCTGAATCGGCCGTCCTTATTGGGGTTATCGGAAAGGACCAGACGGAAGAGGAGACAAGTGAATATCTGGATGAACTGGCATTCCTGGCTGAGACAGCCGGAGCAAAACCTGCAGGCTTTTTTACCCAGCGCATTGACACACCCAATCCAAAAACTTTCATAGGTTCAGGTAAGCTGCAGGAGGTGGCAGACTTTGTTCATGAGAATGAGATCGACATTGTCATATTCGATGATGAACTTCAGCCTACACAACTAAGAAACATCGAGAGGGAACTCAAGGTGAGAATTCTTGACCGAACCAACCTGATTCTCGATATCTTCGCTCAGCGTGCCAAGACTTCACATGCCAAGGTGCAGGTGGAACTGGCTCAATACCAGTACCTGCTTCCCCGACTTACACGGATGTGGACACACCTGGAAAGACAGCGGGGAGGCATTGGGCTGCGCGGACCCGGTGAGACGGAGATTGAGACCGACCGGAGGATCATTCGTGATAAAATAAGCAGACTGAAAGATCAATTGTTGAAGATCGACCGTCAGATGAGTAACCAGCGGAAAAACAGGGGTAAAATGGTACAGGTTGCGCTGGTGGGATATACCAACGTGGGAAAATCTACACTGATGAACCAACTAAGTAAGTCGGATGTCTTCGCTGAAGATAAGTTGTTTGCCACACTGGACACCACGGTACGAAAGGTGGTGATCGGAAACCTGCCCTTCCTGGTTTCCGATACCGTAGGTTTTATAAGGAAGCTGCCTACACACCTTGTTGAATCCTTTAAATCGACACTCGATGAGACACGGGAAGCCGATGTGTTGGTCCATGTGATCGATGTTTCCCATTCCAATTACGAGGAGCAGATTCATGTTGTTGAAAGTACCCTCGACGAACTCGGAGCAGGAGAAAAACCGGTGATCATGGTTTTTAACAAGATTGACCGTTTTACCTATGTTAAGAAGGATGAGGACGACCTGACACCGAAATTAATGGAAAACCTGAGCCTTGAAGACCTCAGGCGACGATGGACAGGTGAGTATCGGAACGTGGTTTTTATCTCTGCCCTAAAAAAGGAGAATATCGACCACCTGAAAGATGTACTCTACCAGACCGTTAAAGAGATACACGTAAAACGATATCCCTATAACGATCTTTTATACTAGATAAGCCCATTCTTCACCATGTACTCTGCAATCTGAACTGCGTTGAGCGCTGCTCCCTTTTTGATTTGATCGCCCACACACCAGAGGGCAATGCTTTTAGGATTCGTGAGGTCCTTCCTGATCCTTCCGACAAAGATATCATCCTTTCCTTCGCAATTAATCGGCATTGGGTAGACCTGGTTTTCCGGTTCATCAACCAGTGTGATGCCATCCGCCTTCCTCATTGCCTCGCGCACCTGTTCAACAGTAAGCTCATCTTCGGTTTCAATCCAAAGCGCCTCGGAATGATTTCGCATTACAGGTACACGAACGCAGGTAGTGCTCACTTCAATGTCGGAATGCATGATTTTCCTTGATTCGTTGTACATCTTCATCTCCTCTTTCGTGTAGAGGTTGTCTGTGAAAACATCCACCTGGGGGATCAGGTTCAGCATCAGTTGGTAGGGGAACTTATCGACCGTTACCTCTTCACCACCAGCAATTTGTCTGATCTGATCCACCAGTTCCTGCATTGCTGCGGCACCGGCACCACTGGCCGACTGGTAGGTTGCCGCGTGAACCCTTTTCACATGTGAGAGCGCTTCGATCGGCTTCAGGCAGACTACCATTTGTATCGTTGTGCAGTTTGGGTTGGCAACTATGTTTCTGGGTAAATTGTGCAAGTCGCCTGCATTCAGCTCAGGCACCACCAGGGGAACATCATCGTCCATTCTGAAGGCACTTGAGTTGTCGATCATCACCGCACCATGTTTTGTAATGGTATCGGCATACTTTTTCGACGTTGCGCCACCTGCCGAGGTCAATGCAATATCCACCCCTCTGAAATCGTCGTTTTCCTTCAACTCCCGCACCTCAATCGGTTTTGCCTTATAATTATAGATGCTACCGGTACTCCTGGCTGAACCGAAAAGCAACAGCTCATCTGCCGGAAAGTTTCTCTCTTCCAGTACTTTCAATAGTTCCTGTCCCACTGCGCCACTTGTTCCCACAATTGCTATTCTCATAACTAACGATTTTTTGGGCTTTCAACACATAAACTGATAAAAAGAAGGCGTTGAATGCCGGTACCTGATGTTAAACTGCAAACATCGGAAATATTCAGCAAAAATGAAACGTCAATGAAAAAATTATAGTGGTTTTAACGCATACTTCCTGCTGCGTTTTATAAGATTGCAGTATATCATGTAAGAATGTTCGCGGCGCTTTGCCGTTGGGTTTAATCCGGATATATGAACGAAAGGCTATTCAGTGTTGTTTTTATAATGTTCCGGGTTGCACTGGTTGCCCAGGGAACCTTCGATTTTGAGGAAGGCTCCCTGAACGGTTGGACCCAGTCGCCCCCGGATCGCTGGGAAATCTCCGCCGAAGGTGCGCTGGAAGGACTTTATTCCCTGCATCATTCCTTTGATAATGCAACATCCGGTGTCGATTTCTTAGGCAGGGAAATTGGTTATGCCGACTTTTCAGATACTATATCCGTCTCGTTCAGGGTCAGACACGGATACAATCCCAGCAGCAACAACAACTGGCAGCTATTTCTCCTGGCTAATGCCATTTCGGAATTGGAGCCGGGAAAGAAGGACTGCAGCGCTTTCATAGCCGGAGTCAACTACGCCTGTTCCGACGACATGGTTAAGATTTGGCAATTGTACCGGGGGAACGTAACCGAGGTCTGCAGCGGTGGCATGAGTTACCAGGCGGCGATCGGCACCTCCGGAGAGCCGTTATTCAGCATTATCCGCTATCCGGGGGGCAGTTGGTCGCTCAGCTGTGATGCAGGTGGTTCTGGAGACTCACTCGTTTTGATTGGCGAAGGGCACGAAGCAGAACAACCTGCAGGCAAATACCTGGGAGTAAGGTACTCCTACTCTTCTTTGCAGGACCGGAAACTATGGGTAGATGGGATTCGAATTGAAGGGTGTTTTTCAGCGGATACAGTCTCTCCCATGGTATTTCATCATGGCATATCCGGTGTGCAGGCAATAGAGATTACTTTCAGCGAGGAGGTGATTGTTAAAGATTCTTCCTTTGTGTGGCAACAATTTCCAGGTGACAGCCAGGAAGAGGGAATCCGTCCCGATTCAGTGAATTCAGCCGGACAATCCTGTCGGCTCATTTTTTGCAATGATTTTCCCAACCGCCGGGAGCAATACCTGTGGGTGAGACATATTGCAGACCTGGAAGGAAATGTATTGGGGGATACGGTACTGCTGTTTTATCAGGACCTGGCAGACTTCGGGGACATTGTGATTACTGAGATCATGCCCGACCCGGAACCATGTGTGTACCTTCCTCCCTGTGAATATGTAGAGATTCTCAACCGGTATCATGAGGCAATCGATGTTACCGGCTGGATGCTCAGGATCAACAATACCGAATATGTACTGGATACCGCGGGGATAGTATCCGGTGGATACCTGTTGCTGACCCATTTGGATGGTGCGGGAAAGTATGGTGAAGTTTCGCAACAGTCCATTATTGGTTCTGCGACCGCGCTGCCAAATTCAGGAGGTAAAATTGAGTTGTTGGATCAGTATGGAAGAATGGTGCATATGGTAGAGTATGAGTCGATGGAACGTTACGACAACAACCGGTCTGATGGGGGATGGTCGCTGGAGCGACCGGATCCCGATAACCTGTGCGGCGGATTTGAGAACTGGGTGGTCTCCGGCAGTTGGCGGGGAGGAACGCCTGGCAGTGAAAATAGTCTGCGAACTGAAGTGCCCGATTATGTATCACCCCAAATAAAGAATATTGGTCTGCCTGACAGTTTAACGGTATTACTGACGTTCGATGAGCCTGTTTTGCTTAATCCTGGTGGAGAACACAGGTTCAGGGTTGATACTGTAGCCTATGAAGCCGAATCAGGACCGCTGCCGGCGGCCCGGGCTGTTATTGAGCTCAGACTGAATGAGCCGCTCGAAGGAGATGTAGTTTACGTATTGGAAGTATCTGGGGTTGGCGATTGTGCCGGGAACATAGCCGGGCCGCTACTGGAGGAGTTCAGATTCCCCGTACTTCCCCGGCCTGGCGTTCCCCTGATCAATGAGGTAATGTACGATCCTGTTACCGGGGGAGAGGAATATTTCGAATTGTTTCATTCAGGCAAAGAATACCTTGATCTCAAGGATCTGAGATTCCGGGTTACCACAGCGGGTTCATTGAATGAAAAATTGACCGGGCTAAGCCGTGATTCTCACCTGTTGGCTCCCGGTGAGTATGTAGTTTTTACCCGGAACAGCCGGGCACTCCGTGAAGAGTGGGGTCTTGACCGACGGGTGAATGTAGTGGAGGTTGAAGAATGGCGGGCACTTTCAAATGAAGGGGCATGTCTGCAAGTAACTGGTCGGGGAGGAGAACTGTTGGATATGTTTTGTTACCACGATTCGATGCATCATGATATGGTGGGGATTCTTACGGGTGTTGCACTGGAAAGAATCCACTGCGGGGCTTGTGAATTGGCATCACAGTGCTGGACCTCGGCGGCAGCTTCGGTGAATTATGGCACCCCTGGGAGAGAAAACTCCCAGAGGATCGCAAGTGTTCAATACAGGTCCGGACTACAGATCCATCCTGAAGTTTTTAGTCCTGACAACGATGGTTTTGAAGATATCCTTGAAATCAGCCTGCCGGACGGGGATCCAGGCAAGCTGGTTGATGTTTTTATTACAGGTATTGACGGGCAGCGTGTAAGGGATATCATTTTAAGGGGAATAAAGGGGACGAATGACACTTTTTACTGGTATGGGCACGACAACGAGGGGAGGAGCTTACTTCCCGGAATATATATTGTGCATGTTGTCATTTCCGGCGAGCGGCAAACAAAGATTTTACGGAAGGCATGTGCCCTTAAGTATCGCTGAGCCAGGAAGGAGGTGTAGATATCGTGAACCAGGTGCACCGCTGATAAGGAGATCACCCTGCCCTTTTGAAACCCGCCGTTGCCTCTTTTTACCATTCTTCGATTATAGGTCAGATAGAATTTCTGATATGACCCTGGTAAGTTTTGGTGTTACTTTGGAGGCAGCCTTCTGAACAATTCTGTGCGAGATTTTTTCGATTTTTCCCGGTATGCCCAGATCGGTGATTACTGAAACAGCAAGAATATTCATCTTCATCTGGTGGGCTACAATTGCTTCGGGCACGGTTGACATTCCTACCGCATCACCTCCGATGACCCTTAAATACTCATATTCCTTTGGTGTTTCGAGGGTTGGTCCGCTAACAGCAACATAGCATCCTATATGCGACCTGAGCTGATTTTTTGTTGCTGATTTCAGGGCTTTAATAATCAGTGGTTCGTTGTAAACGCTGCTCATATCAGGAAACCGGTCGCCGAATTCGGGATGATGTCTACCGATGAGGGGGTTGGGCATCAGGTTTATATGGTCATTGATGAACATCACATCGCCGACTTCGAAATCCGGGTTCATTCCCCCGGCAGCATTGGAGATAAACAGGGTTTTAATGCCTAAGAACTTAAGCACACGTACAGGGAACGTTACCTCATCCATCGTGTAGCCCTCATAAAAGTGAAACCTTCCTTTCAGGACCACAATCTCCTTTCCGGCATAAGTGCCTATGATTAATTTACCGTCATGTCCCTCAACGGTCGATACAGGAAAATTAGGTATCCGTTCATAAGGAATGATAGTTTTTGCCTTCACCTCATCGGCAATACTGCCCAGTCCCGTTCCCAGGATAATCGCCGTCTCAGGCTGAAGGCTGGTCCTGCTCCTTATGTAGGATATTGTTTCGTTGATTGCTTTTAACATAGTTCAGTATAATATTATTGAATTCACCTTTCTGGTGCTCATCCATGAACTCAACACGGATGGGAACATAATAAAGGGATTTTTTAAGGGTGCCACTCATGTTCATTCCTTGCAGTCTCACAGCATCTTTTTCGGTGGTTAGGATCAATGTTTCCGAGTGACCTGCTGTTTCGATTTTTTCCTGCAGTTTCCGGATGTCCTTTTCCGAATAGGAATGATGATCAGAAAAAGTCAACATCTGCAATCTGGTTGAAATACTGCGTGCAAATGTACGGATGGGCCTGGGATCTGCGATGCCTGTGAGCAGGATAAGGGGAACCTTCTTTTCCCTGAAATAGGATGCTGTGTACTTTTTCTTCAGGGGAAAGACCGGTTGTATTTCTCCATAGGAGATGGTAGTGAAGAAGAGATGTTGATGAAAACCCGTGATCAGACTTTTAGCAATGTTCCTCATCTCAATTGGTTTGAGTCTCCGGGGCGTCTTGGTTACCAAAATGATATCAGCTCTCTTTCGGGAGGAAGCTGGTTCGCGCAACATACCAGCAGGGAGCAACAGATCTTCGGTTATCAGTTTATTATAATCTGTAAGAAGTATCGATTTTCCGGGCCTCACATAACGGTGCTGGAATGCATCATCGAGGAGGATTACCCCGGGGGATTGGGGAAGCTGCTGCAGCATTTTAATTCCATGAACCCTGCACCGGTCGACGGCAACGATCATTTCCGGATATTTCTGTTTCATCTGGCAGGGTTCGTCGCCGATTGATTTAGCTGAGGATGATGTATCTGCAATGATAAAATGTCTTGTTTTACGTTTATATCCCCTGCTGAGGCATGCGATCAAAAATTCATCTTTCAGCAATTCTGCCAGGTACTCCACATGTGGAGTTTTTCCGGTACCCCCGGCAGTAATATTGCCGACAGAGATTACCGGCAGATCAAATTCTTCTGAAGGAAGGATATCCCAGTCGAACAGCATATTTCTGATCCAGACTGCCAGTCCGAATAACAGGCTGAAAGGAGATAAAAGAATGGTTTGTATTGAATACTTCCTTTTAAACATCTGCGATCACAGAAAGAGTGCAAATTTAAACAAATGAATTGAATAGGGATAAAAAAAAAGCCCGGTCAGCATCTGACCGGGCCTGCTTAGCAGGTCTGGTTATTAATGGATGTCGAGGGTGTATGGAATCATTGCCTGTATTCCGTGCATTCGCGAAATCTCTTCGACCTTTTTGTAAAGTTCATAGTAGGTTCCCAGTTCCTTTTTCATGATCCTGGCTTTTGCGTTTCCTGTAAACTCTTTCATTAGCATGGTAAACGGATCTTCCTGCACCGGCATTGATTTTAACCTGTAGTTTTCAAGTCCGGCCATCTCCGCAGCTATTTCGATCGACCTTTCCAGTCCGCCATACACGTCGATTAGTCCAATCTCCATGGCATTGACCCCCGACCATACCCGTCCGCCAGCAATTGCATCGACCTCATCGTAGCTCATGGATCTTCCTTCGGCCACATTGTTGACAAAGGTAGTGTAAACTTCATCGACGTATGTCTGAATGGTTTTTCTTTCATCTTCTGTCAGGGGCCTTGTGGGAGAGCCGATATCCGCGTGCCTGTTTGTTTTGACAACACCGGTGGTAATACCGATCTTATCGTTCATCATCTCCTTAAGATTGGGAAGCAGGCCGAAAACACCAATCGAACCTGTGATTGTTGTTTCACTTGCAACAATAGTGTCGGCCGGACAAACAATATAATAACCACCCGATGCTGCAACGTCTCCCAGCGAGGCCACAACCGGTTTTGTTTCCGCGGCCAGTTTCACTTCGCGATGTATGATCTCTGAAGCAAGTGTGCTGCCTCCTCCTGAGTTGACCCTGAAGACGATGGCTTTCACCTTGTCATCCTTACGTGCATCACGGATTGCTCTGGCAATCCGGTCGGATCCAATTGTTCCCTCCTCTGCTTCTCCGGTAACCACGGATCCCATTGCATATACCACAGCGATTCTGTCTTTTGCAGCTTTTTTCTCTTTTTCAGCCGGTACTTCTGCGTATTTTTTAAGTGAAATTGAGGGGATATCGTCATCTTCATCGGTTTCAGTGAGTTCTCTCAGCTCATCCAGTACCTCATCATAATATTTTAGTCCGTCGATCAGGTTTTTCTCGAGTGCCTGGTGATCGAATGCGAGGGACAGTTCATCCGCGTACCTGTTCAGATCATCTGCCGGTACTCCGCGTGCAACGGAAATCTCATCAATCATTTTTTGCCAGAGGGAACTGAGCATCACATCGAGCTGTTCCCGGTTGGCATCGCTGATCTCATCTGTGAGAAAGGGCTCAACTGCGCTCTTGAAGGCCCCATGCCTGATCACCTGCATATCGATCCCGAATTTATCGAGTGCTCTTTGAAAGAGCAGTACAGTTGCCTGAAGTCCCTTGAAATCAAAATCACCCGTGGGAGTCAGATAAATTTTATCTGCTGATGATGCAAGGTAATAGGTTTTCTGGGTATAGGCATCGGCATGGGCGATAATGGGTTTCCCGCTCTCTTTAAAATCTAGCAGTGCATCCCTGACCTCCTCCACTGTGGCCATGCTGCTTGGTATAGCTGAAAGGCGAAGGAAGATGCCTGAAATATTCTCATCACTTTTGGCCTTTTCAATATCTTTCAGGATCTGGTCCAGTCCGAGGGTCCCTTCAAAGTCAAAGCTTCCGAAGGAAAACTGGCTAAGGGGATTGCTGTTGGCCCGGTCGATGATGGGCTTGTCGAATTTGGCAACAAGCAGGGAATTCTCGTCAACCGATACTTTCTCTGCAGTTGCTGCAGCTATTCCAAAAATGATTAGGAAGGTGATCATACCTACGATATTAAGGAGAATGATCCCAGACATCGTTGCAAGGGTATACTTTACAAAGCTATTCATTGTTTTGTTGTTTAATTCGTTTATTAATTCTGCAATTCCTGGTAATGACAGCCCTAATTTAATAATTATCAAATTGAATTAAAACATGTTGTACATATGGTTTTCTCGATTTTGACGAACAAACAGATATTGTTGGTACTTTTGTTGTAACAAAATGGAAAGCAGTTCAAATCACAGGGCATGGATGGGCCTGGGAACCAATCTTGGGAACAGGCACGAAAATTTAGTAACAGCGCGGCAGTACCTCAGTGACAGGGCAGGTAAGATCATGGCTGTTTCCGGAATCTATGAGAGTGCTCCATGGGGATATGAGAGTGGTAATTTTTTTTACAACCAGTGCCTTGAACTGGAGACAAAACACCCGCCACATATTTTACTGGAAATAATGCAGGAGATTGAACAATTAATGGGAAGAGTGAAGGTATCAGCAGGTTATGCCGACAGGATCATCGATCTCGACCTGCTGTTCTATGATGATCTCGTGATTCAAAGTGGTGGACTGAAAATTCCTCACCCAAGGATGGAGGAGCGGGCGTTTGTTCTTGTGCCGCTTGCTGATATTTCTCCTGACAAGGTGCATCCCGGAACCGGACTGACCGTTGAACAACTATTAGATCGGTGTGCCGAGAAGGATTCAGTGGGGCCTGTTTGATGATTGCTTTGGGAGCATCTGATCAGCCCATCAGACCCTCATCGGCAAAGCTGAAATAATTTTGTCCGGCTACAATAATATGGTCCAGCACATTGATATCCATTATCTCGGCAGCGTTTTTGATTTTTTTTGTGATATTGATGTCGGAATCACTTGGAGTTTTATTTCCGGAGGGGTGGTTGTGGGAGATGATCAGTGAAGTAGCCTTTTTGTCAAGTGCATGTTTCAGGATCATCCGGGTATCGATCACGGTACCGGTGAGGCCACCCTGGCTGATCTTTTCTGGTTTAATCACTTTATGCGCCCTGTTCAGAATAATGATCCAGAATTCTTCATGTTCAAGTTCCCCTATAAGTGGGTACAGCAGTTCGTAGGCTGTCTGGCTGTTTTTGATACTTATTTTTCCCCCCGCATAGCAGTTGCTTTTCCGGGAGCCAAGTTCAATGGCTGCCAGCAGAGTGATGGCCCTGGCAGTTCCTATCCCTTTGATTTTTACCAGGTCGCCATGTCCTAGCCTGCTTAGTTCGTAAAGGTTATTGCTTACTGAAGCCAGGAGGTTTCTGGCAAGCTCGACCGCATTGTTTTCTCTTGTTCCGCTTCCGATCAGCAGGGCGATCAGTTCAGCATTGGAGAGTGACTGGACACCTGAATTGAGAAGTTTTTCCCGGGGACGATCCTCGACCGACCAATCTTTGATCGAGGTGTTATTATATTCGTTCATGCTGTTTTCCCTGTTTATATGATCAAACCGGGTAATCTCGTCTGCATGCAAAAAAAAACCTTCCGGGAAAAACCGGAAGGTTTGATTCTTATATTGTGGAATTCCTTGTTACAGGCTTTCTACGTGCCTGGAAAGTTTCGACTTCAGGTTGGATGCTTTGTTCCTGTGAATCACACTGGTTTTTGCCAGTTTGTCGAGCATAGAAACAACTTTCGAGTACATTTCAGCGGCTTCAGCTTTGTCGGTGGTGTCCCTCAGTTTTTTAACAGCGTTTCGCATGGTGCGTGCCTGGTACTTGTTTCTGAGGCGACGTGATTCGATCTGCCGGATTCTTTTCTTTGCTGATAAATGGTTTGCCATTTTGCTATTTATTAAGTCTTTAACTAATATCCACTCATGATTTGGGCTTGCAAAAATAATCATTATTTCTAAGAATAAAAAAAATGAGGGGAATTATCCAGGGCCAACGCATATAAAAGTTTGAAAACGAACTGGTATTAACAATTTCAGC